>DASZOZ010000136.1:0-6790 GCA_035550515.1 Allostellaceae bacterium | reverse complement strand
AGCAGCGTCGGCTACAACGCCACCTGGCAGGCGGCGCGCCCCAGCCGTATCGCCACCGCGGCGATCGGCTACGCCGACGGCTGGCAGCGCAGCCTGTCCGGCCGCGGAACGGCGTTCTTTGACGGATGCCCGGTCGCGCTGGTAGGGCGTGTCTCCATGGACCTCACGACTTTCGACGCCACCGACCAGCCCGGCATCGTGCCCGGCACCTGGCTGGAGCTGATCGGCCCAAGCCAGTCGCCCGACGATGTCGCGGCGGCCGCGGGCACCAATGGCTATGAAGTGCTGACCTCGCTCGGGCGGCGCTTCCAGCGGGTCTACCTTCCGGCGTGAGCGCCGTGCTGGACAGCCTGGCGGCGCTCGGCCGCGCGGTGCTCGGCGCCTGCACCGCCAGCGGCCGGCTGGCGCGGTTCGGCCTGGCCGGGCTGTCGCACCTGGTGCGCCCGCCGTTCTACGGCCGCATGTTCTCCCGCGCATTGCTGGAGATCGGCTATTTCAGCCTGCCGGTGGTGGCGATGACCGCGGTGTTCACCGGCATGGTGCTGGCGCTGCAGTCGTACACCGGCTTCTCCCGCTACTCGGCCGAGAGCGCCATTCCCAACATCGTCGTGCTGTCGATCACCCGCGAGCTCGGGCCGGTGCTGGCCGGGCTGATGGTGGCCGGGCGCATCGGCGCGGCGATGGCGGCGGAGCTGGGCACCATGCGGGTCACCGACCAGATCGACGCGCTGGCCACGCTGTCGACCGACCCGTTCCGCTATCTGGTGCTGCCGCGGCTGCTCGCCGGGCTGATCACCCTGCCGCTGCTGGTGCTCGTCGCCGACATCATCGGCGTGTTCGGGGGTTACATCGTCGGGACGGTCAAGCTCGGCTTCAACCCGTCGAGCTACCTGACCCAGACCGAGACCTATCTCGAAACCATGGATGTCGTGTCGGGCCTGGTGAAAGCGGGCGTGTTCGGTTTTCTCGTCGCGCTGATGGGCTGCTATCACGGCTATCATTCGCGCGGCGGCGCCGAGGGCGTCGGGCAGGCGACGACCTATGCGGTGGTCTCCGCCTCGATCATGATTCTGCTGTCGAACTACCTGCTGACCGCGGCCTTTTTCGGCAAATGAACGGCGCCACCCCGAAAATCGCGGTGCGCGGACTGGAAAAATCCTTCGGCCCGAAGCGCGTGCTCGACGGCGTCGACATCGATTGCGGCGTCGGCGAAAGCCTGGTGATCATCGGCGGCTCTGGCACCGGAAAATCGGTGCTGATCAAGTGCATCCTCGGCCTGCTGCATCCCGAGCGCGGGTCGATCCGGATCGACGGGGTCGAGACGATCGGCATGAAACGCGCCGAGCGGACCGCGCTGATGCACAAGTTCGGCATGCTGTTTCAGGGCGCCGCGCTGTTCGACTCGCTGCGCGTATGGGAGAATGTCGCGTTCGGGCTGATCCAGGGTCGGGGGATGGAGCGGGCCAGGGCACGCGAGATCGCGCTCGAAAAGCTGGCCGCGGTCGGGCTCGGCGCCGAGGTCGGCGAGCTGCGGCCGGCCGAGCTGTCGGGCGGCATGCAAAAGCGCGTCGCGCTGGCCCGCGCGATCGCCGCCGAGCCCGAGATCATCTTTTTCGACGAGCCGACCACCGGGCTCGACCCGATCATGGCGGATGTCATCAACGACCTGATCGTCACCCTCGTCCGCCAGCTCGGCGCCACCGCGGTGTCGATCACCCACGACATGGTCAGCGCCCGCAAGATCGGCGACCGCATCGCGATGTTGCACCGGGGCAAGATCATCTGGCAGGGGCCGGCGAGCACGATCGACGATTCGGGGAACCCGTTCGTCGACCAGTTCGTCCACGGCCGCGCCGAAGGCCCGATCCGGATGGAAGTGCGGGCGGTATGAGCGGCGGCTGTCCCCACCCCAGCCCTCCCCCGCCGGCGGGGGAGGGAGACCGGCGCCATGGCTAAGACCCAGGCCCGCTTTGCCTGTCAGGAATGCGGCGCGGTCTATCCCAAATGGGCCGGACGCTGCGAGGCCTGCGGCGCGTGGAACAGCCTCGTCGAGGAATTGCCGCGCTCCGGCCCGCCGAAGAGCCTGGGCGCCAGCGTTCGGTCCGGCGACGCGCTCGACTTTGTCGCGCTGCAAGGTGAGAGCCGCGCGGCGCCGCGGCACCTGACCGGCATCGCCGAGCTCGACCGTGTCTGCGGCGGCGGGCTGGTGCCGGGTTCGGCGATCCTGGTCGGCGGCGATCCCGGCATCGGCAAGTCGACCCTGCTGCTGCAGGCCGCGGCCGCGGTGGCGGCGGGCGGCGGCGCGGCCGCCTACATCACCGGCGAGGAGGCGATCGACCAGGTGCGGCTGCGTGCCAGGCGGCTCGGCGTCGACGCTGCGCCGGTGCGGCTGGCGGTCGCCACCAGCGTTCGCGACATCGCCGCCTCGCTCGACGTCGCCAACCCGCCGACCCTCGCCGTCATCGATTCGATCCAGACGATGTATCTCGACACGCTCGACAGCGCCCCCGGCACCGTCAGCCAGGTGCGCGGCGCGGCGCAGGAGCTGATCGGCCTCGCCAAGCGGCGCGGCGTCGCGCTGGTGCTGGTCGGGCACGTCACCAAGGAAGGCATGATCGCCGGGCCGCGCGTGCTCGAGCACATGGTCGACACCGTGCTGTATTTCGAGGGTGAGCGCGGCCACCAGTTCCGCATCCTGCGCGCGGTCAAGAACCGCTTTGGCGCGACCGACGAGATCGGCGTCTTCGAGATGAGCGACCGCGGTCTCGTCGAGGTGCCGAACCCGTCGGCGATGTTCCTCGCCGAGCGCGCCGACACCGAGCAGGGCGAGGAGGCGGTGACCGGCGCCGCGGTCTTTGCCGGCATCGAAGGCACGCGCCCGGTGCTGGTCGAGATCCAGGCGCTGGTCGCGCCGTCGCTGCTCGGCACGCCGCGCCGCGCGGTGGTCGGCTGGGACGCGACGCGGCTGGCGATGATCATCGCCGTGCTCGACGCGCGCTGCGGGCTCTCGGTCGGCGCCAACGACATCTATCTCAACGTCGCCGGCGGCCTGCGGATCGGCGAGCCGGCGGCCGATCTGGCGGTTGCCGCCGCGCTGGTCTCGGCGCTGACCGAAACGCCGGTGCCGGCCGACACCGTGGTGTTCGGCGAGATCGGCCTCAGCGGCCGGGTGCGCCCGGTGTCGCACAGCGATGCCCGGCTCAAGGAAGCCGCCAAGCTCGGCTTCAAGCAGGCCTGGCTGCCGGCCCGGCGCGGCCAGCGCGGCCGCTCCGCCGATGGCATCGCCACGACCCCGATCACCCATCTCAGCGAGCTCGTCGAGCGCCTCGCGCCGGCCGACATGGCCAATGGGCGCCGCCGCCTGCGCCGCGTCGCGGCCGCCCCCTGAGCCGCGATGAACCCGGTCGATCTCGGCGTCATCGCGGTGGTCGGGCTGTCGGCGGTGTTCGCCTTCGCCCGCGGGTTCGTGCGCGAAGCGTTGTCGATCGTCGCCTGGGTCGGCGCCGGGTTCGTGACGCTCTACGGCTTCAACTACGTCTACGCCATCGTCGACCCGATGGTGCACAACCCGCTGCTGTCGCAGCTGATCGCCGGGTTCGGCCTGTTTGTCGCCGCGCTGATCGCGCTGACCATCGTCACCGGCATCGTTGCCCGCGCCATCCGCGCCGCGCCCGGCCTGTCGCCGATCGACCGCACGCTGGGCTTTATCTTCGGCCTGTTGCGCGGGGCGTTTATCGTCTGCCTCGCCTATTTGCTGCTCGATGTCAGCGTGCAGAAAAACGACCGTCCGGCATGGCTGCGCGACGCGAAGAGCGAACCTTACCTCCAGCAGGGCGCCGACATGCTGAAGAACTTCCTGCCCGAATCGCTGCGCATGAAGAGCGCCGCGGCGACCGACGAGGTCATCAAGACCGTGTCGCCGGCGATGGAGGCGGAGAAGGCGATGCGCGCGCTCAGCAACCCGACCGCAGCCCCCGGCCAAGCCGCCGCGCCGGCCCCGGCATCGCCCGTGCCGACCTACAAGCCGAATGACCAGCGCGCCTTCGACCGGCTGATCAACAACCAGCGGTAAGGAGTCGCGGGGCCTTGTCACGGACTGGCAACAAAGGCGATAAGACCCCACATTTCTAGCGGCCCGACGAGTTCCAACGAGGATCGCGCATGGTGACGCCCGATTGCGGCGACTCGGACCATTTTCACGACGAGTGCGGGGTCTTCGGCATCTATGGCCATCCCGACGCCGCGGCGCTGACCGCGCTCGGGCTGCACGCGCTGCAGCATCGCGGCCAGGAAGCCGCCGGCATCGTCACCTATGACGGCGAGCAGTTCCACGCCCATCGCGCCATGGGCCATGTCGGCGAGAATTTCAGCTCCAAGGATGTGATCGGCCGGCTCTCGGGCTATTCGGCGATCGGCCATGTGCGCTATGCGACCACCGGCGAGGTGGCAATGCGCAATGTCCAGCCGCTCTTCGCCGATTTCGAGTTCGGCGGCCTCGCCATCTGCCACAACGGCAATCTCACCAATTCCTACAAGCTGCGCCAGCAGCTGGTGCGGCGCGGCAGCCTCTTCCAATCGACCAGCGACACCGAGGTGATCGTCCATCTCATCGCGACGAGTTTGAAGCTCAGCGTCGAAGAGCGCATGGTCGATGCGCTGCGCCAGGTCGAGGGCGCCTATTCGCTGGCGGCGCTGTCGCAAGAGGGCTTGATCGCGGTGCGCGATCCGGTGGGCGTCCGGCCGCTGGTGCTGGGCAAGCTCGGCGATGCCTGGATCGTCGCGTCGGAAACCTGCGCGCTCGACATCATCGGCGCGCAATTCCTGCGCGATGTCGAGCCCGGCGAGCTGATCGTCGCCGGGCCCGAGGGCTTGCGCTCGACACGGCCTTTCGATCACGCGCGCAAGCGGCTGTGCATCTTCGAATACATCTATTTCGCCCGGCCCGACAGCATGGTCGACGGCGTCAGCGTCTACGAGACGCGAAAGCGCATCGGCGCCGAGCTCGCGCGCGAGAGCCATGTGCCGGCGGATATCGTCATCCCCGTGCCGGATTCGGGCGTGCCCGCGGCGTTGGGCTATGCCGCCGAGGCCAAGCTCCCCTTCGAGCTCGGCATCATCCGCAACCATTATGTCGGCCGCACCTTCATCGAGCCGACGGATCAGATCCGCAATCTCGGCGTCAAGCTCAAGCACAACGCCAACCGCGCGCATATCCAGGGCAAGCGCGTGATCCTCGTCGATGATTCGATCGTGCGCGGCACGACCTCGACCAAGATCGTCGCCATGGTGCGCCAGGCGGGCGCGCGCGAAGTTCATATGCGAATCTCGAGCCCGCCCACCACTCATTCCTGCTTTTATGGCATCGCCACGCCGGAGCGCGAGAAGCTCCTCGCCTCGCATATGAGCATCGAGGAGATGGGCAAGTTCATCGGCGCGGACAGCCTCGCCTTCGTCTCGATCGACGGGCTCTACCGCGCGCTCGGCGAGCCGAAGCGCAACGCCAAGGCGCCGCAATTCTGCGATGCCTGCTTCACCGGCGACTATCCCATTCCGCTGGTCGATCACGAAGCCGGCCGGGTCTCGACCCAGCTCTCGCTTCTGACCGAGACCGTGTGACCAAGCGCCTCGACGGCCGGTTGGCGCTCATCACCGGCGCCTCGCGCGGCTTGGGCGCGGCGGTCGCCCAGCGCTTTGCCGCCGAGGGCGCGCAGGTGATCCTTCTCGCCCGCAGCAAGGAAGGCCTCGAGCACACCGACGACGCGATCCGCCAAGCCGGCGGCGCGGCGACGCTCATCCCGCTCGATCTGCGCCGCTTCGGCCAGATCGACCAGCTCGCCGCCTCGGTCGAGCAGCGCTTCGGCCGGCTCGACATTCTCGTTTCCTGCGCCGCCGCGATCGGCCATCTCGCGCCGACCGGCCATCTGCCGTCGAATCTCTATCGCGAAATCATGGATGTGAATCTCGCCGCCAATTGGCAATTGCTCAGCGCCTTCGATCCGCTCCTCCAGCGCGGACCTGCCGGCCGCGCGATCTTCACGACCTGCGAGGCCGCGCGCCGCGCTTGGCCTTTTTGGGGCGCCTATGCCGCGAGCAAGGCGGGGCTCGAGGCGATGGTGCGCGTCTATGCGACGGAGATCGGCCATGGCGCGATGCGCGCCAATCTCGTCGATCCGGGGCCGCTGCGCACCGAGCTGCGCGCCGCCGCCTTTCCCTTCGAGGATCGCGCCGCGCTGAAGCTGCCCGAGGAAGCGACCGAGGCTGTCGTTGCACTGGCCGAAGCGAGCTGCAGCATGAATGGCGAGCTGATCGCGCCCTGACCTCGTGGCGCCTGCCGCGACGCGGCGCTATTCTCGCGGCGGGAGGGCCAATACTCATGCAGCAGCAAATGGGCGTCACCTTCGCAACCCATGACGGCGTTGCGCTCTTGGGCGATCTCTATCTGCCCGAAGGCGCGGGGCCGCATCCCGCGGTGATCGCGGTGCATGGCGGCGGCTGGCAGCAGGGCACGCGCGCCGGCTATCGCCATTGGGGACCTTATCTCGCAACGCGCGGCATCGCGCTCTTCGCGGTCGATTACCGCCTCGCCAAGCCCAATCAGAAGAGCTTTCCCGAAGCGGTGCACGACATCCGCGCCGCCGTGCAGTATCTGCGCGGCTCGGCCGCGGCGCTGAAGCTTGATGCAAAGCGCATCGCCTTGATGGGCGATTCCGCGGGCGCGCATCTCGCCGCGCTGGTCGCGCTTGCGGGCGATGCGCCGCTCTTTGCCGGCGCTTACCGCGAGGATGACTTC
>DASZOZ010000135.1:0-85555 GCA_035550515.1 Allostellaceae bacterium | reverse complement strand
GCCGCGACGCCGTTCGTCTACCCGATCGCCGATTTCTACCGCGCCGACCCGATCAGCCGCGCCAGCCCGACCATGGCCGAGTGCAGCGAGCTGTTCGTGACCGGCGCCAAGCCGCGGACCGGCACGCATGGCTAGTCCGATAAGCGTCATGGCCGGGCATGACCCGGCCCTCTGCGGCGCGCACCGAGATCGCCGGGTCGGCCCCGGCGATGACGAGCGAGAAGGGCGCGCCGCATGAACGCGTTCTGGTACGGCTATGCCTGGCCGACGATCTTCACGGTCATCAAGATCCTGTGCGTGCTCGTCCCGCTGCTGCTGGCGATCGCCTACTATACCTATGCCGAACGCAAGGTGCTGGCGGCCTCGCAACTGCGCAAGGGGCCGAACGTCGTCGGGCCGTTCGGGCTGCTCCAGCCGATCGCCGACGCGCTGAAGATGCTGTTCAAGGAGACCATCATCCCGAGCGGCGCCAACCGGTTGGTCTTTATCGTCGCGCCGATGCTGACCGTGACCCTGGCGCTGGTCGCCTGGGCG
This sequence comes from Allostellaceae bacterium, assembly GCA_035550515.1. Lineage (GTDB taxonomy): Bacteria > Pseudomonadota > Alphaproteobacteria > ATCC43930 > CGMCC-115725 > DATARH01. The sequence continues at coordinate 85,021 of DASZOZ010000135.1, read as the reverse complement.
GTGATCCCGTTCGGCCAGGGGCTGGTCATCTCCAACCTCAATGTCGGCATCCTCTATTTGTTCGCGATCAGCTCGCTGGGGGTTTACGGCATCGTCATGGCGGGCTGGGCGTCGAACTCGCGCTACGCCTTCCTCGGCGCGCTGCGCTCGGCCGCGCAGATGGTCTCGTACGAGGTCTCGATCGGCTTTGTGCTGGTCACCGTGCTGCTATGCGCCGGCTCGCTGAACCTGACCGACATCGTCATGGCGCAGCGGCATATCTGGTTCGTGATCCCGCTGCTGCCGATGGCGGTGGTGTTCTTCGTCTCGGCACTGGCCGAGACGAATCGCGCGCCATTCGACCTGCCCGAGGACGAAGCGACCCTCGTCGCCGGTTTCAATGTCGAATATTCGTCGATGAGCTGGCTGCTCTTTTTCATGGGCGAATACGGCAACATGATCCTGATGAGCGCGATGACCAGCATCCTGTTTCTGGGCGGCTGGCTGTCGCCGATCCCGCTGGAGCCGTTCACCTGGATCCCCGCCCCGCTGTGGCTGCTCGCCAAGATCCTCTTTGTGATGTTCTGCTTTCTGTGGGTGCGCGCGACATTTCCGCGCTTCCGCTACGACCAGCTGATGCGGCTCGGCTGGAAGGTGTTCCTGCCGCTGTCGCTGTTCTGGCTGGTGCTGACCGCGGGCGTGCTGACCGCGTTCGGCTGGGTCCCGGCGCGTTGACAGGGCGCGCGCGGGGACTATGGTCAGTGTCATGAAAAAGAGAGGCAAGCGATGAGCCTATTCGCGCGCGGCGCGCGCGGCCTGCTGCTCTCCGAGCTGCTGTCGGGCATGGCGCTGACCTTGCGCTATATGTTCAAGACGCCGGTGACGGTGAACTACCCGTACGAGAAGGGGCCGCTGTCGTCGCGGTTTCGCGGCGAGCATGCGCTGCGCCGCTATCCCAACGGCGAGGAGCGCTGCATCGCCTGCAAATTGTGCGAGGCGATCTGCCCGGCGCTGGCGATCACCATCGAAGCCGAGCCGCGCGAGGACGGCAGCCGCCGCACCACGCGCTACGACATCGACATGACCAAGTGCATCTATTGCGGCTATTGCCAGGAGGCGTGCCCGGTCGACGCGATCGTCGAAGGCCCGAACTTCGAATTCGCCTCCGAGACCCGCGAGGAGCTGTTCTACGACAAGAACAAGCTGCTGGCGAACGGCGACCGCTGGGAGGCGGAGATCGCCAAGTCGCTCTCGCTCGAGGCGCCGTACCGATGAGCCTTTCGGCTGCTGTGTGGGGGCCGGAGGTGCGCGGAAGATGATCCTCGCGCCGATCATGTTCTATCTCTTCGCGCTGGTGGCGATCGCCTCCGGCGTGATGGTGGTGTCGGCGCGCAACCCGGTGCATTCGGTGCTGTTCCTGATCCTCGCCTTCTTCAACGCGGCGGGGCTGTTCGTGCTGATGGGCGCCGAGTTCCTGGCGATGATCCTGGTCATCGTCTACGTCGGCGCGGTCGCGGTGCTGTTCCTCTTTGTCGTGATGATGCTCGACATCGACTTCGCGCAGCTCCGCACCGGGGCGATGAAGTATCTGCCGGTGGGGCTGCTGGTCGGGATCATCCTCTTTGCCGAGCTGGTCTTCGTGTTCGGCAGCTGGGCGATCTCGCCGAGCGTGTCGGCGGTCGCCGCGGCGCCGCTGCCGGCCGCGGGCGGGTTCACCAATACCCGCGCGCTCGGCGACCTGCTCTACACGCGCTACATCTTTGCGTTCCAGGCGGCGGGGATGGTCCTCCTGGTCGCGATGATCGGCGCGATCGTGCTGACCCTGCGCCACCGCGTCGGCACGCGCCGCCAGAGCATCGCCGACCAGCTCGCGCGGCAGCGCTCCGAGACGGTCGAGATCGTCAAGGTGCCGGTCGGCGCCCCGGTCAGTACCGAAGCCGCGGAGTAGCGCCATGCTGACGATCGGCCTCGCACATTACCTGACCGTCGCGGCGATCCTGTTCACGCTCGGGATTTTCGGGATTTTCCTCAACCGCAAGAATGTCATCATCATCCTGATGTCGATCGAGCTGATGCTGCTCGCGGTCAACATCAACTTCGTCGCCTTCTCGACCACGCTGGGCGACCTCGTCGGCCAGGTCTTCGCGATGTTCGTGCTGACCGTGGCGGCGGCGGAGGCGGCGATCGGCCTGGCGATCCTCGTCGTCTATTTCCGCAATCGCGGGACGATCCGGGTGGAAGACATCCGGCTGATGAAAGGCTGATCGGTGCTGGTCGCTCTCGTCGTCTTCCTGCCGCTGCTGGCGGCCGCGATCGCCGGGTTCTTCGGACGGACGATCGGCGACCGCGGCTCGCAGGTCGTCACCTGCGGCGCGCTGGTGCTGTCGGCGATCTGCGGCATCTTCGTGTTCCGCGGGGTCATGGCGCAGTCGGCGCCGCAGGTGCAGACGATCGCCACCTGGATCGCCGGCGGCGGGGTCGATGTCGCCTGGTCGCTGCGTCTCGATACGCTGTCGGCGGTGATGATCCTCGTCGTGACGATCGTCTCGTCGATGGTCCACATCTACTCGATCGGCTACATGGCGCACGATCATTCGATCCCGCGTTTCATGAGCTATCTGAGCCTGTTCACCTTCTTCATGCTGATGCTGGTGACGGCCAACGACTTCGTGCAGATGTTCTTCGGCTGGGAAGGGGTGGGGCTCGCCTCGTATCTGCTGATCGGCTTCTGGTACGACCGCGACACCGCCGACGCCGCGGCGATCAAGGCCTTTGTCGTCAACCGGGTCGGCGATTTCGGCTTTGCGCTCGGCATCTTCGCGGTGTTCGTGCTGTTCGGCTCGCTCGATTTCGACACGGTGTTCGGCAAGGCGCCGGCGGCGACGCACGAGGTGATGAATTTCCTCGGCTGGCAGGTGCCGGCGCTGACCCTGTGCTGCATCCTGCTGTTCGTCGGCGCGATGGGGAAATCGGCGCAGCTCGGCCTGCATACCTGGCTGCCCGACGCGATGGAGGGACCGACCCCGGTCTCGGCGCTGATCCATGCGGCGACGATGGTGACCGCCGGCGTCTACATGGTGGCGCGGCTGTCGCCGATGTTCGAATACGCGCCGGGCGCGCTCGCCGTCGTCGGGGTGATCGGCGGCACGACCTGCATGTTCGCTGCGACGATCGGCATGGCGCAGAACGACATCAAGCGCGTCATCGCCTATTCGACCTGCTCGCAGCTCGGCTACATGTTCTTCGCCGCCGGCGTCTCGGCGTACGGCGCGGCGATGTTCCATCTGTTCACCCACGCCTTCTTCAAGGCGCTCCTGTTCCTGTGCGCCGGCTCGGTGATCCATGCGATGTCGGGCGAGCAGGACATGCGGCGCATGGGCGGGCTGTGGAACAAGATCCCGATCACCTACGGGCTGATGTGGATCGGCAGCCTGGCGCTGGCCGGCATCCCGATCTTTGCCGGGTATTACTCCAAGGACGCCATCCTGGCGGCGGCCTGGGCGTCGGGGACGGCGGTCGGCCGCTATTCGTTCTGCCTCGGCACCTTCACCGCGTTTCTGACGGCGTTCTATTCCTGGCGCCTGCTGATCATGACGTTCCACGGCGAGTCGCGGGCCGACCACGAGACGCAGCACCACATCCACGAGAGCCCATGGGTCATGCTGGCGCCGCTGTTCGTGCTGGCGGCCGGGGCGATCTTCGCCGGCATGCTGGCCGACCATTTCTTTGTCGGCGAAGGCCGGGCCGAGTTTTGGAAGAAGGCGATCCTGGTGCTGCCGGCGCACGATTCGATCGCGGCGTCCGAGCATAACGGCGGGCTGATCGACTCGCTGCCGCTGATCGGCGGCGTGGTCGGCATCGCGCTGGCTTATGTCTGCTACATGCTGCGGCCCGGCATCCCGGCCGCGGCGGCGGTGCATTTCCGCGCGCTGTACCTGTTCCTGCTCAACAAATGGTATTTCGACGAGCTGTACGACCGGCTCTTCGTGCGCAGCGCGTTCAGCCTTGGGGACGGGCTGTGGAAGACCGGTGACGGCGCGATCGTCGACGGCATCATCGACGGCGTCGCGGCGCGCACGCGCGACGCGGCGAGCGGCGCCAGCCGGCTGCAGACCGGCTATGTCTACCACTATGCCTTCGCGATGCTGATCGGCGTCGTCGCCCTGATCACCTGGTACCTGATCCCGCGGTGATGAAACTGTGATTTTCGCCAAAACAATAATCGCCATGGCCGTCTCCGGCCTTTATTCGGCGCCTGGCGACGCCGGCGCGGTGGGCCGCCCATGAGCCACTGGCCGCTGCTGTCGCTGTGCACGTTCCTGCCGCTGGTCGGGGCGGGCTTTATCATGACGAGCCGCGGCGATCCGGAGATCGTCGCCAGGAATGCGCGCAACATCGCGCTGTCGACCTCGGTGATCGTCTTTCTGCTGTCGCTGCTGCTGTGGGTCTATTTCGACCCGTCGAGCTCGGCCTTCCAGTTCGTCGAGAAGGCGCGCTGGGTCAGGATCGGCGGGTTCGAGATCAATTATCATATGGGGATCGACGGCATCTCGCTGTTCTTCGTGCTGCTGTCGACCCTGTTGACGGTGATCTGCGTCATCGCGAGCTGGGTGTCGATCCACACCCAGGTCAAGGAATACATGATCGCCTTCCTCGTCCTCGAGACGCTGATGGTGGGCATGTTCTGCGCGCTCGATTTCATCGTCTTCTACGTGTTCTTCGAGGGCGTGCTGATCCCGATGTTCCTGATCATCGGGGTGTGGGGGCACGGCAACCGGGTCTATGCCGCGTTCAAGTTCTTTCTCTATACGCTGCTCGGCAGCGTGCTGATGCTTCTGGCGATCATCGCGATCTATGTCCAGATGGGGAACACCGACATCGAGGCGGCGCTGCACTACAATTTCCCGGTCGGGCTGCAAAAATGGCTGTTCCTCGCGTTCCTGGCGTCGTTCGCGGTCAAGGTGCCGATGTGGCCGGTCCATACCTGGCTGCCGGACGCGCATGTCGAGGCGCCGACCGCCGGCTCGGTCATCCTGGCGGGCGTGCTGCTGAAGATGGGTGGTTACGGCTTTGTGCGCTTCTCGCTGCCGATGTTCCCGCTCGCCTCGCATTACTTCACGCCGCTGATGTTCACGCTGTCGGCGGTCGCGGTGATCTATACCTCGCTCGTCGCGCTGGCGCAGACCAATATGAAAAAGCTGATCGCCTACTCGTCGATCGCCCATATGGGCTTTGTGACGATGGGCATCTTCGCGGTCACCAGCGAGGCGGTGCAGGGCGCGGTGATCCAGATGCTGAGCCACGGGCTGGTGTCGGGCGCCTTGTTCCTGTGCGTCGGCGTGCTCTATGACCGGATGCACAGCTATGACATCGGGCGCTATGGCGGCCTTGTCGAGCGCATGCCGGCCTATGCGGCGATCTTTATGGCCTTCACGCTCGCCTCGGTCGGGCTGCCCGGCACGAGCGGGTTTGTCGGCGAGTTCCTGGTCCTGCTGGGGACGTTCCGCGTCTCGACGCTGGAGTGCTTCCTCGCCGCTACTGCGATGTTCCTCGGCGCGGCCTATATGCTCTACCTCTACCGCCGCGTCGTCTTCGGCAAGCTCACCCGCGAGGATCTGCGCAACATCCTCGACCTGACGCCGCGCGAGAAGGCGGTCTTCGTACCGCTGCTGCTGCTGGTGCTGTGGATGGGCGTCTATCCCAACTCGTTCCTCGGACCGATCCGCGCATCGGTCGACCATCTCGTGCAGCAGGTCGGCGCCGCCCAGGCCGGCCCGCGCGCCAGCGCGGAGTAGCCCGGGATGCCTATCGCTGCCGTCCCTGATTTCTCGCCGGCGCTGCCGGAGATCGCGCTCGCCTGCGCCGCGATGGCGCTGCTGCTGGTCGGCGTGTTCCGCGGCGAGGGGTCGACGCGGCTCGTCTCGTGGCTGGCGGTGCTGGTGCTGGTCGTCATCCTGGCGCTGACCGCGGATGTCGGTCTCGACCGGCATACGAGCTTCTACGGCATGTTCGTGACCGACGCGTTCGCGCTGTTCATGAAGGCGCTGGTGCTGGTCGGCTCGGCGGTCTCGATCGTCATGGCGATGCGCTACAACGAAGAGCACCGGATCGCCCGCTTCGAATTCCCGGTGCTGGTGCTGCTGGCGACCACTGGGATGATGGTCATGGTCTCGGCCAACGACCTGATCACGCTCTATCTCGGTCTCGAATTGCAGAGCCTGGCGCTCTACGTGGTCGCCAGCTTCGATCGCGATTCCGCCCGCTCCAGCGAGGCGGGGCTGAAGTATTTCGTGCTGGGCGCGCTGTCCTCGGGGATGCTGCTGTACGGCGCCTCGATGGTCTACGGCTTTGCCGGCACGACGAGCTTCGCCAGTCTCGCCACGGTGCTGACCGGCGCCGGGACGCCGTCGGCGGGGCTGACCATCGGCGTCGTCTTCGTCACGGTCGGGATCGCCTTCAAGGTCTCGGCGGTGCCGTTCCACATGTGGCTGCCGGACGTCTACGAGGGGGCGCCGACCCCGGTGACCGCGTTCTTCGCCGTCGCGCCGAAAATGGCGGCGATCGCCCTGTTCATGCGCTTTCTGATCGAGCCGTTCGGCGCGCTGCTGGCGCAGTGGCAGCAGGTCATCGTGTTCCTGTCGGTCGCCTCGATGGTGCTCGGTGCGGTGGCGGCGATCGCCCAGAGCAATATCAAGCGGCTGATGGCGTACAGCTCGATCGGCCATATCGGCTATGCGTTGATCGGCCTCGCCGCGGCGACCCCTTCCGGCATTCGCGGCGTTCTCGTCTACATGGCGATCTACCTGTTCATGAATGTCGGTACCTTTGCGGTGATCCTGTGCATGCGGCAGCGGGGCCGGATGCTGGAAGGCATCAACGACCTCGCGGGACTGTCGCGCACCCAGCCCGGCCTGGCGCTGGCGCTGGCGATCTTCATGTTCGCGATGGCCGGCATCCCGCCGACCGCGGGGTTTTTCTCGAAGCTCTACATCTTCCTCGCGGCGATCGACGCGAAGCTGACCGGGCTTGCCATCATCGGCGTCGTCACCAGCGTGGTGGGCGCGTTCTATTACCTGCGCATCGTCAAGGTGATGTATTTCGACGAGCCGGCCGGCGCCTTCGACCACCCGATCTCGCCGGAGCTGAAGGCGGTGCTGGTGGTGACCGCAATCGTCACGCTGTTCTTCTTCCTGCTGCCCGACCCGATCGTCGGCAGCGCCGAAGCAGCGGCGGCTTCGCTCTTCGCCAAATGACCGGCGGGTCGCTGCCGCCGCCGCCTTTCCGGCTTGTCGCCTACGAGACGATCGGCAGCACGAACGACGAAGCCAAACGGCTGGCGCGGGCCGGCGAGCCCGAAGGGCTGGTGATCTGCGCCGCCGAGCAGACGGCCGGCCGCGGCCGGCGGGGCAGGGCGTGGACGTCGCCGCCGGGCAATCTTTACGCGTCGATCCTGTTGCGGCCGCGCTGCCGTGCTCCTGTCGCCGCGCAGCTCGGCTTTGTCGCGGCGCTCGGCGTCGCGGGTGCGCTTCGCGAGCTGGCGCCGGCGATCACGGTGCAGTGCAAATGGCCGAACGACCTGCTCGCCAACGGCAAAAAAATCTGCGGCATCCTGCTCGAAACCGAGATGGTGGCGGGTGAGGTGCCCGATTTCGTGGTGCTCGGCATCGGCGCCAACCTGGCGTCGTCGCCGCGCGAGACACCCTATCCCGCGACCTCGCTGGCCGAGGAAGGGGCACGCGGCATCACGCCGGCGGCGGCGACGGCCCCGTTGATCCGGCATTTCGCCGCCTGGTGGGGTCAGTGGCGGGAGCAGGGCTTCGGCCCGATCCGCGCGGCCTGGCTGGCGCAAGCGGCGGGGTTGGGTGAGGCCATCCAGGTGCGGCTGGAGCGCGGTACGCTCGACGGCCGGTTTCTCGATCTCGACGCTGACGGGGCGCTGCTGTTGGGCACTCCGGGCGGCGACCGGCGCATCGCCGCCGGGGATGTTTTTCCGGTCGCCGCCTGATGCTGCTCGCGATCGATTCCGGCAACACCAACGCGGTCTTCGCGGTCTATGAGGAAGACACGCTGCGCGCGTCGTGGCGGGTCTCGACCAATGCGCGCCGCACTGCCGACGAGTATGCCGTGTGGCTGACCCAGCTGCTGGCGCTGGCCGGGCTGACGCCGGGCGACATCGACGCGACCGTCATCGCCAACGTGGTGCCCGACGCGAGCTTCAACCTGCTCCAGTTGTGCCGGCGCTACCTCAACAGCGAGCCGCTCGTCATCGGCAACGCCGACTGCAACCCCGGCATCGGCCTCGATGTCGACATGCCGCCGCAAAATGTCGGCGCCGACCGCGTCGCCAACGCGGTCGCGGCGCAGGACCGCTACCAGACACCGCTGATGGTCATCGATTTCGGCACCGCGACCAATTTCGACGTCGTCGACAAGAACGGCAATTATTGCGGCGGCATCATCGCGCCGGGGCCCAATCTGTCGCTGCAGGCGTTGGAAATGGCAGCGGCGCAATTGCCGCATATCGCGATCAGAAAGCCGCCCGCGGTGGTCGGCCGGAACACGATCGCGGCGATGGAGTCGGGTGTGTTCTGGGGCTATGTCGGGATGTTGGAGGGCCTGGTCGCGCGCATCCGCGCCGAACGCGGCGAGGAGATGGGCACCGTCGCGACCGGCGGGCTCGCGCCGCTCTTTGCCGGCGCCACCGGCTCGATACAGAAGGTCGATCCCGATCTGACGCTGTGGGGGCTCCGTCTGATCTTCCGGCGCAACCGCAACCGATGAAGACGCCGGCGCCCGCCCAAGGGTCCGACAAGTCGGCCGCCTCCCCGCTCGACCGCGCCTTCGCGCGCGACGAGAAGGGCCTCTATTTCGTGCCGCTCGGCGGCAGCGGCGAAATCGGCATGAACCTCAACCTCTACGCCTACCGCGACCAGTGGCTGATGCTCGATTGCGGTGTGACCTTTGGCGAGGAGGAGCATGCCGGGGTCGACGTGATCATGCCCGACCCGGCCTTTATCGTCGAACGCAAGAACAAGCTGCTCGGCATCGTCGCGACGCACGGCCACGAGGACCATATCGGCGCGATCCCGTATCTCTGGCCGCAGCTGCAATGCCCGATCTGGGCGACGCCGTTCACCGCCTCGCTGCTGCGCATGAAGCTGGAGGAGGCGGGGCTCGCCGGGCGCGCCAAGATCAACATCGTGCCGATGTCGGGCCGGTTCGCGATCGGCCCGTTCGACCTGGAGCTGGTGACCCTGACCCACTCGATCCCCGAGCCGAACGCGGTGGCGATCCGCACGCCGGTCGGCACGGTGCTGCATACCGGCGATTGGAAGCTCGACCCCGACCCGCTGATCGGCGAGGTGACCGACGAGGCGGGGCTGACCCGGATCGGCGACGAGGGCGTCATCGCCATGGTCGGCGATTCGACCAACGCGCTGGTCGAGGGCAGCTCGCGCTCCGAGGCCGAGTTGCGCGAGGCGCTGACCGAGCTGGTCGGGCGCTACAGCGGCCGGGTCGCCGTCGCCTGTTTCGCGTCGAACGTCGCGCGGCTGTCGACCATCGCCCACGCCGCCCACGCGCATGGCCGCGACGTGGCGCTGATCGGCCGCTCGCTGTGGCGGATGGACAAGGCCGCGCGCGAGAACGGCTATCTGGCCGACGTGCCGCGGTTTCTCACCGAGGAGGAGGCGGGCTACGTGCCGTCCGACCGGATCGTCCTGATCTGCACCGGCAGCCAGGGCGAGCCGCGCGCGGCGCTGTCGCGCATCGCCCGCGACGACCACCCGCACATCGTGCTCGACGAGGGCGATGTCGTGATCTTCTCGTCGCGCATCATTCCCGGCAACGAGAAGGCGATCTCCCGGCTGCATAACGGGCTGATCCGGCAGGGTGTCGAGATCGTCACCACCGACGACCATTTCGTCCACGTCTCGGGGCATCCGGCGCGCGCCGAGCTGGTGCGGATGTACCAGATGGTGCGGCCGCGCGTGGCGATCCCGGTGCATGGCGAGGCGCGCCATCTCCAGGGCCACGCGCAGCTGGCGCTGGATTGCCAGGTGGGCGACGCGCTGATCATCGAAAACGGCGATGTGGTGCGGCTCGACGCGCAGGGCGCGGAGGTGGCGGGCCAGGTCCATGCCGGCCGCATCGCCAGCGACGGCCGCCGGCTGCTGCCGCTCGACGGTGCGGCGCTGCGCCAGCGGCGGCGGGTCGGCAATCAGGGCGGGCTGGTGGCCACGGTCATCGTCGACCGGTTCGGCAGCCTGGCGGCGCCGCCGCAGGTCGCGATGATCGGGCTGGTCGAGACCTCCGATGCCGACGAAATGTCGGCGCGGTTGCGCGATACGGTGACCGCTGCGGTCGAGTCGCTGCCGAAAGGCGTGCGCCGCGACGACGGCGCGGTCAAGGACGCCGCCAACCGGGCCTTGCGCAAGGCGATCAACGAACGGATCGGCAAGCGGGCGCTGATCGAGGTGCAGCTCGTCCGGCTGTGACCCGGTTGTCGCCGTTGCGGGGAGCGCAGCGGCGAAGCAATCTCGTGTCTCGCGGCGCTCGCCATGACGTGGGAATCGAGGAATCGGATGATCGGAAAGCTCAATCACGTCGCCATCGTGGTGCCCGATCTCGCGGCGGCGACGGCGCTCTATCGCGACACGCTGGGCGCCACGGTGCTGCCGCCGCACGCGTTGCCCGAGCACGGTGTCACGGCGGCCTTTGTCGAGCTCGGCAATACCCGGATCGAGCTGCTGGAGCCGCTCGGCGCCGATTCGCCGGTGCGCGGTTTTCTCGCGCGCAACACCGAGGGCGGGATGCACCATCTCTGCTATGAGGTGCCGGACATAAGAGAGGCGCGCGACCGGCTGCGGCACGCCGGTGCGCGGGTGCTGGGCGACGGCGAGCCGAGGATCGGGGCGCACGGCAAGCCGGTGCTGTTCCTGCACCCGAAGGACTTTTGCGGCACGCTGATCGAGCTGGAAGAGGTGTGATGACCGCAATGACGGCTGATGGATAATGGGCTGGGTCACCGGGATCGTCGTCTATGTCTTGACCTGGTGGGTCGTGTTGTTCGCGATCCTGCCGTTCTGGGTCACGCCGCGCGACCCGGCCGAGCCCGGCTACGGCACCGGCGCGCCGCGCCAACCCCATATGTGGCGCAAAGTGGCGCTGACTTCGGCGGTGGCCGCGGTCGTCTGGACGGGCATCTACATCCTGGTCAAGGAGCCGTGGATCAGCTTTCGGGGAGGTTGAGGTGAGTGCTGCCTATTGCCTCGCTGCGCCGAGCAGCCCGCTGCACGGTCCGTACCACGACGAGGAATACGGCTTTCCGTCGCGCGACGAGGCGGTGCTGTTCGAGCGGCTGGTGCTGGAGATCAACCAGGCGGGCCTCTCCTGGGCAACGATTCTCAAGAAACGCGCCGCGTTCCGTGCCGCGTTTGCCGGGTTCGAGGTCGATCGCGTGGCGGCGTTCGGTGCCGATGACGTCCAGCGTCTGATGAACGACAGCGGGATCATCCGCAACCGCCTCAAGGTCGCCGCGGTCATCGACAATGCGCGGCGGATCCAGCAGCTGCGCCGGGAGCACGGCTCTTTCGCCGGCTGGCTCGAGGCGAATCACCCGCGCAGCCGGGAGGAATGGGTAAAGCTTTTCAAGAAAAACTTTCGCTTTACCGGCGGGGAGATCGTCAACGAGTTTTTGATGAGCCTCGGCTATCTCGACGGCGCGCACGACCCGACCTGCCCCGTCTACGCCCGGATCGCGGCGCTGGCGCCGCCCTGGGCGAAGCCGCCGGCGCCGGCCGGACGGCAGCAGCCAAATTGACGCAGGTTTTTCCCCGGACTATAGAGCGCGTGAAACCGTTGGTCCTTCCGCAACGTATCACCAACGCCCGGCGTTCGGACGGGCACGCTCCTTAGCCATATCGTCCCGGCGCCATGCCGGGGCAATCGATCCACCGGTCGCCGATGAAGGAGGAAACATTGTCGCTGCGGCTGAAATACCAGACCATCCTGACCCAATTGGCCCCCGCCGGAGCCGTGGGGGTATCGTTGGCGCTTGGCGCAGCTTCTCCCGCGGCGGCCAACGAGCCGCCGGCCGGAGATCAGCCTTCGGCGGCCGAGAAGGCGAAGATTTCGGAGCGGCTCGCCGCGGTCCGCGACGCGGTCAGCGCGCTCGACCAGCTCAAGACCGAGGCTGCCAAATCCGCCGGCCGGCTGGCCTGGGGCAATTGGGGCTACGGCTGGGGCTGGCCCAACTGGAACAACTGGCACAACTGGCGGAACTGGAACAACTGGTGGCGTAACTGGTAACGCGGCCACGGCGGCGGACGACGGGCGGCTCTGCGGTGCAAGACATGCCCCGGATCCAGTTGCTGATCGTCCAGCCGACGCCGTTCTGCAACATCGATTGCCGCTACTGCTATCTGCCCGACCGCACCAACAAGGCGGTCGTCGCGCGCGAGACGCTCGTCAACCTGTTCAGCCAGGTGTTCGCCTCGGGCTGGTGCGCGGAGGAGCTGAGCGTCGTCTGGCACGCCGGCGAGCCGATGGTGCTGCCGATCGCGTTCTACCGCGATGTCTTCGCGATGATCGAGGAACTGCGCCCGGCCGGGCTTCCGGTCAGGCATTCGTTCCAGACCAACGGCACCTTGGTCGATGACGCCTGGTGCGCGTTTATCGCCGAGGCCGGGGTTGCGGTCGGGGTCAGCATCGACGGCCCGGCGCATTTGCATGACCGCAACCGGGTGACCCGCTCGGGGCGGGGCACGTTCGACAAGGCCGTCGCCGGCATCCGCCGGCTGAGGGCGCACGGCGTGCCGTTTCACGTGATCTCGGTGCTGACCGCCGAAAGCCTGGCCGCGCCGCACGAGATGCTCGATTTCTACCTCGCCGAGGGCATCGACCACGTCTGCTTCAACGTCGAGGAGAGCGAGGGCGAGCATCGCTCGGAAAGCTTCGCCCAAGCCGGGATCGAGGAGGCCTATTACCGGTTTCTCAGCGAGTTCTGGCGCCTGTCGGCGGCGCATCCCGAGCGGATCCGGTTTATTCGCGAGATCGACGATGCACAGCGCAATATTTTCCGTCCGCGCGAAGCCGGCTTCGCCAACCAACTGACGACGCCGTTCGCGATCACCAGCATGGATTGGACCGGCAATATCGCCACGTTCTCACCCGAATTGCTGGGGCTGAAGAGCGCCGTCTATGACGATTTCGTGCTCGGCAACATCAACCGCGACAGGCTGGTCGATCTCGCCGAGCGGCCCTTGCTCAAGCGCATGCAGGCCGACATCGACGCCGGCGTCGCGCAATGCCGGGAGAGCTGCGAGTATTTCAGCGTCTGCGGCGGCGGCGAGCCGGTCAACAAGCTGTTCGAGAACGGCAGCTTCGCGACCGCCGAAACGACCTATTGCCGGATGACCAAGATGCGCGCGACCGACCTCGTGCTCGACCGCTTGGAACGGGCGGCCGATGCCGCCGAAGCCCGGACGATGGCGGCGATATGACGGAGACGGCGTCGGCTGCGGGAAACGGACATTCACTTCAAGAATGGGGATGACCATGAATTATTCCAAACTGCGCATGGTGGGTGTGCTGGCGCTGGTGATGGGCTTGTCGAGCGGTGCCTTTGCACAGGCCGGCGGCAGCCCCGCTTCCCTGTTCGGCTCCGGCGGCGCCGGCGGCGCCGGGGGCATGAGCTTTACCGGCACTGCCTACGCGCAGCAGCAGTCGGCGGCGCCAGCGGGCGGCGGCGGATCGCTCGGTTATCAACAGGCGGGCCAGGACGACAATGCCGCCGGCCCGTCCGGGGGCAACCGGCCGCTCGACGTGCCGGTCCTCTACGTGACCGGCATCGAGATCCTGCATGCGACGCTCGAGCCGAAGGTCGACATCGTTCGCGTCACGGGGCTGGTCAGCTCCGCGGGATGGAGCAACCCGCAGCTCATCCCGTTCTTCTACGGCAAGCCGGCCGATGACGTCCTCGATCTGCAATTCATCGCCACCAGCCCGGAGCAATCGCAAAAGGCCGAGGGCTTCCAGCCGATCGCCGCGGACTTCACCCTCGAAGCGGGCCATCCGTTCAAGGGGGTGCGCATCCGCGCCTTCGGCAACGCGCTCGAGTTGAAAGGCATGAACGGCAGCACGCAGGCGCAGATCAAGACCAACGACTGCAAGGAATGCGTCGGCAAGAAATTTGTCGATAAGGGCCAAGGCCAGGCCGGCCCCGGGATTATCTACGGCGGCGACCTCCCGCCCGATTTCCGGCCGATCGGTCCGACGCACGGGGTCAAGGGGCAGGTGCACAACCCCAACCGCATCAACCTGATCCTCGATGCCGACAACAAGATCGTGATGGCGTTCTGGGAATAGCGCCGTCCGCAAGGCGCCCTCTCCCGCATTGCGGGAGAGGGCACTATCTCGTCCTGGAAACGCAAACGCCCCCGGAACCGCGGGGGCGTTTGCCGTTTGGCCATGGGTGAAATGGTCGGAGTGAGAGGATTTGAACCTCCGGCCCCTGCCTCCCGAAAGCAGTGCTCTACCAGGCTGAGCTACACTCCGCCACGACCGGGCCGCTGATATAGGCCCAACCGCGCCGCGGTGCAATGGCATCGGTCCGCCAAGCGTCGCCGGCGCTCAAAACTTGCGCGTCACGGCCAGGTAGTACTGGAAATCGTCGCGGTTATAACGGACCACCGAGGAATCGACCTCATTGTAGGAGCACGAAATTTTTACCGTCCAGGCCTTGCCGAATTCCTGCCCGAGGACGAGCAGCCCGGTCGGGATGACATCCCGGCGGGTGAGGCCGCTATCGCTCGGCGCCGCGCCATAGAACTGGGAGAAGCGCGCCCGCAATTCCGCCTCGGCGAAGCCGCCGCCGAGCCCAAACCACCACTTGAACCCGCGGCGATATCCCGCGCGCAGTTCCTCACTGCGATAGGAATTGTAGGCGAACTGCGCGACCTGCTCGCGCAGCAGGGTGCGGCCGACGACCGTGTCGACGGGTGTCATGTCCCAGCGCAATTGCGTATCGACTAGGTTCGCGTGGCCGTTCTGCTGGCTCGGGAACGCGCGGCGCGACTCGTATTGATAATTCGAGTTCAGCCTCAGGTTCGGCATGGGCCGCCATTCCCAGGCAGCCATCGGCGCGAGGTATTGCAGGTTTGTCACGTGGTTTTGCCGGCCGGTCAGGTAGCCGAGATTAAGGTCGAAGCGGGCCTGCCAATCGGGCTCGAACCAGCTGGGGCCGGTCCGTGCCCGGATCACCCGGTTGTCCTGGTCGGCGGCGATAACCTGCCAGCTTTGCGTCAGCTCCGCGACGGTTCGCCAGTAGCTGCCGCGGCTGTCGAGCGGAAACTGATGCTCGACCTTGCTCGCGGTTTGGAATTGCCAGTCGGCGATGTTGATATTTTGCGTCGACGCCTTGCTGTCGCCGGTGACCTCCTCGTAATAGCAATTTTCGCTGGTGATGACGCTCGGGCCGTCGTCGAAATCGTCAAAGCTCGGTTCGTCGTCGCAAATCTCGATGATCTCGGTGCCATTGGCGCTGGAGACGACCCGCACGCGGTGGCGGACATGCGTATCGTGCACCAGGCTCATCGTCGCCGAGGCTTCGAAACGCTGCCAGGAGAGCTTGTCGGCGATCTTGTCGGAAAGCACGTCGGCGCGTTTTGTCAATTCCGCGCCGAGCGGCAACGCGCGAGCGGCGGCCAAGGCGGCTTGGGCTTTGCCGTATTCGCCGGCGGCGAAATAGGCGTCGGCCCGTGCAATCAGAACCGGCCCCCGGTCCGCATCCCGGCCGGCGGCATCGATCAGTCGCTGGTACAGGAGCTGGGCCTGGCCGTATTGGCCCTTCTTGACGAGATCGCCGGCGGTTTTCGCGGTATCGCCGCCATCGGCAAGGGCCGAGACCGTCAGCAGGCTCACGATCAGCGCAACGACCGTCGCAAGCTTCACCGGAACGCCAACGATCCAATCCCGCGCATAATGTGGGAGATTGTAGCAGTTTTTTTAGAAACCGCGCTCCGTCGCAAACGCCGCGGCTTCGATCAGCGCCCGGCGCAGCGGGCTGTCGGGAAAGCACGACAGCGCATCGATGGCGGCGCCGGCATAGGCGCGGGCGCGGGCCAGCGTCTCGGCGAGCGCGCCGCGTCGCTCGAGGATGCGCTGCGCGCGCTCGAGATCGCCGGGGCCTTGCTCGCCGGCCTCCAGCGTGCGGCGCCAGAAGCCGCGCTCCTCGACGTCGCCGCGGGCCACGGCGATGACGATCGGCAGGGTGATCTTGCCGTCGCGGAAATCGTCGCCGACCGCCTTGCCGAGCTCGGCCTCGCGCGCCGAGAAATCGAGCATGTCGTCGATCAACTGGTAGGCGATCCCGAGGTTCTGGCCAAAGCGCTCCAGCGCCATCTCCTCGTCGTGCGGGCGGTCGGCGAGCACGGCGCCGACCCGGCTGGCCGCGGCGAACAGCGCCGCGGTCTTCGCCTCGATGACCGCGAGATAGGCTTCCTCCGAGGTCGCCGTGTCGTTCGCGGTCACCAGCTGGTGCACCTCGCCCTCGGCGATCACCGAGGCGGCGCGGGACAGGATGTCGAGGACTTTCAGGGAGCCGTCCGCGACCATCAGCTGGAAGGCGCGGGCGAACAGGAAATCTCCCACCAGCACCGCCGGCTTGTTGCCCCAGACGGCGTTCGCCGTGTCGCGGCCGCGGCGCAAGTCGCTGGCGTCCACGACATCGTCATGCAGCAGCGTGGCGGTGTGGATGAACTCGACCACCGCGGCGATGGCGATATGGCGCTCGCCGTCGCGATAGCCGCAGAGCCGCGCGCAGGCCAGGGTCAGCAACGGCCGCAGCCGCTTGCCGCCGGCCGATACGATATGGCCCGCCAGTTGGGGGATCAGCGCGATCGGGCTGTGCATGCGCTCGACGATCAGCGTGTTGACCCGCTGCAGATCGGCCGACATCAACCGGAACAGCGGGTCGAGCGAGGCCGCGGGGCGCTCGCTCGTGCGATCGATATTCGGCTGCGCAGGGGCCACGATTACTCCTCGATCGGGTTTCCGCCTCCTGGCCGCTGAACGGCCGGATTGCCCGCGGCGGACGAGCTTGACGCGCCCGAACGCGAGCGAGCATAGAGTGACGGGGTGCCCGGTCAAGTGCCGGGGCCATTACCGCAAAGCACCGTCCAACCAACGGACCGCCGATGAAGGAGTTGCTGCGCACCAACGACCTCGTCCGGCTGTCCTGGATACAGGCCCTGCTGGCCGATGCCGGGATCGACTGCCTGGTGCTCGACCAGCACACCAGCCTCGTCGAAGGCAGCATCGGCGCGATCCAGCGCCGCCTGATGGTCGACGAGGGCGATCACGGGCGGGCGCATCGGCTGATCACCGAAGCGGAGGCGCAGCCATGACGATGCCCGACGACGGCTTGCCGGTCAGCGAAGACGCCCTGCTCGGCGGCCGTGTCCGCCTGCGCCAGCCGGTCGACGGCGCGCGCGTCTCGATCGACGCGGTGTTCCTGGCGGCCGCGGTAGCGGCCGAGCCGGGGCAGCTGGTGCTCGACATCGGCTGCGGCACGGGGGCCGCGATGCTCTGCGTCGCGGCGCGCGAGCCGCAATGCCGGGTGGCGGGGCTCGAACGCCAGCGCGAGCTGGTGCGCATCGCCGGCGACAACATCATCCTGAACGGCATGGGCAACCGCGCCTCGGTGATGGTCGGCGACCTGCTCAACCCGCCGCCGCGGATCAGCGCCGGCGCGTTCGACCATGTCATCGCCAACCCGCCCTATCTCGAACGCGCCCGCGCCAACGAGACGCCGAACCCGGCGCGCGCCGAGGCGACGGTCGAGAGCGATGCCGCGCTCGGCGACTGGATCCGCTTTGCGCTGACCATGGCGAAGCCCAAGGGCACGGTGACCTTTATCCACCGCGCCGACCGCATCGACGCGCTGCTCGGCCAGATCGCCGGTCGCGCCGGCGAGGTCGTGGTGTTTCCGTTGTGGCCGGGGCAGGGGAGGCCGGCGAGCCGCATCATCGTGCGGGCCCGCAAACAGATCGCCTCGCCGGCGCGGCTCGCGGTCGGCATGGTGCTGCATGAAGCCGACGGCCGCTTCTCGGAAGCCGCCGAGGCGGTGCTGCGCGGCGGCCAGCCGCTGGCGTTCTAGCCCCGGCATCACCATCTGGTGTTGCATGAGCTTCTCCGATGTCGTCGACCGCTTTATCCAGCAACGGCCGGCTGTGCCGGTGCTGCGCCTTGACGGGGTGATCGCGGCCCGGCAGTGGCGCGGCGCGATCTCGCTGGCCGGCCAGGCCGCGGCGCTCGAGCGCGCCTTTTCGATGAAGCGTGCGGTGGCGGTCGCGATCATCGTCAACTCCCCGGGCGGCTCGCCGGTGCAGTCGTCGCTGCTCTATCGCCGCATCCGCGCCTTGGCCGAGGAGAAGCGGCTGCCGGTGTTCGCCTTTGCCGAGGATGTCGCCGCCTCGGGCGGGTACTGGCTGGCGCTGGCCGGTGACGAGGTATGGGCCGAAGAAACCTCGATCCTCGGTTCGATCGGCGTCATCAGCAGCAGTTTCGGGTTTACCCGGCTGATCGACCGCCTCGGCATCGAGCGCCGGCTGCACACGGCGGGCGAGAACAAGTCGCTGCTCGACCCGTTCCTGCCCGAGCAGGAGCGCGATGTCGAGCGGTTGACGGAATTGCAGCAGGACATCCACACCGCGTTCAAGGACCACGTCAAGCGCCGCCGCGCCGGGAAGATCGATCCCGCCGACGAGACGCTGTTCAGCGGCGCGGTGATGACCGGCCGGGCGGCGCTGGCGAAAGGGCTGATCGACGGGATCGGCGATCTGCGCTCGGTGATGCGCGCGCGGTTCGGCGACCGCGTACGGCTGGTGCCGATTGCCGGCGAGCGCCGCCGGCGCTGGCTGTTCTCCCGGCCGCAACGCGGGGTCGCGGAAGCGGGCCTCGGCCTGGCCGCGGATTTGGCGGACTGGCTGGAGGCGCGGCTGCTTTGGGCGCGGTTCGGCCTTTAGCTCGGAGTTCGACCAGTTGTTTCGTCATCGCCGGGCTTGACCCGGCGATCTCGCCGGCAGCCCGGGAGATGGCCGGGTCACGCCCGGCCATGACGAGTTATCCCCGGCCATGACGAGTTATCAAAACTACGGGCGGGCGCAGCCTTGCGTGTCGTCGCCGGTGCGGGCGAGCGGCTTGCCGTTGACGAACACGTTCGACGAGCCGCCGATGACCGCGCCGCCGCAAGCCGTCTGGTTGCCCGAGGTTGCCGCCGGCTTGCCGTTGATGAAGACGTCGGGTGAACCTTGCATGACGGGCGCGCCGTTTTTCGTCATGTCGCCTCGGCGCGCCGCGGTGGCGCCGCCGACCACGACATCGGGGCTCCCTTGGATGATCGGACCCCCGCTCTGCGCCGTTTGCGCATGGGCCGCGCCGAGCCAGCACGTGACGCCGGCAAAAGCGAGGAAGAGTCTCAGCAAGAAAGCCGGCTCCATCGGTCGAAGTTATCGAGGCGTACTCTATCAAGCGTGCCGCACTTGTCCCAGCCGATGACGGCTCTGTTGACCCTGCGCGCGGCGGCTCTTAAACCACGACGATGTTCGCCGGTATCCCCGAACTGTTTGTCATCCTCATCGTGGTTTTCGCCGCGTGGCATGTCGTGAAGGCGTTCAACCGGCTGCAGACGCCCACTCCGCCGCACCGTCCGCCGCCGGCGGGCGCGGGCCCGCGGCCGCTGATCGAGGCCGAGGACCTGGTGGCCTGCAAAAGCTGCGGCGCCTATATCGCGAGCAGCGCGCGGCATTGCGGGCGCGCCGGCTGCCCGCAGCCGCGCTGACCGGAAGCGGATGATGGCGGTGGCGGGCAATCCCAAGGGCTTTCAGGGGCTGATCCTCGAATTGCAGCGCTACTGGGCGGCGCAGGGCTGCGTGATCCTGCAGCCGCTCGACATGGAGGTGGGGGCGGGGACCTTTCACCCGGCGACCGCGCTACGCGCGCTCGGCCCGCGGCCGTGGAAGGCGGCCTATGTGCAGCCGTCGCGCCGGCCGACCGACGGCCGCTATGGCGACAACCCCAACCGGCTGCAGCACTACTACCAGCTCCAGGTGATCCTGAAGCCGTCGCCCGCCGACAGCCAGCTTCTTTATCTCGACAGCCTCGCGGCGATCGGCATCGATGCGTCGCGCCACGACATCCGCTTTGTCGAGGACGATTGGGAGAGCCCGACCCTGGGTGCCTGGGGGCTTGGCTGGGAGGTCTGGCTCGACGGCATGGAGGTCAGCCAGTTCACCTATTTCCAGCAGGTCGGCGGCATCGAATGCGATCCGGTCTCGACCGAGCTGACCTACGGGCTCGAACGCCTGGCGATGTACGTGCAGGGCGTCGAGCGCGTCTACGACCTCAATTTCAACGGGCTGGAGGGGGCCGGCCGGATCAGCTACGGCGACGTCTTCCTGCGCGCCGAGCGCGAGTTCTCCGCCTATAATTTCGAACGCGCCAACACCGAAATGCTGTTCCGGCACTTCGTCGACGCCGAGAACGAATGCAACGCGCTGCTCGGCAAGGGCGCCGAGAACAGCCCGCCGCTGCCGCTGCCGGCCTATGACCAGTGCCTCAAATCGAGCCATATCTTCAACCTGCTCGACGCGCGCGGCGTGATCAGCGTTACCGAGCGCGCCGCCTATATCGGCCGCGTCCGCGCGCTCGCCCGCGCCTGCTGCGAGGCCTGGCTGGCGGAGGCGGGGTGATGGTCCCTGCGGTGCCTCTGCCGCCTTGCCCGGACTTGATCCGGGCATCCACGTCTTTGTCGGCAGGTGACCGGATGCGGACGGGAAGACGTGGATGGCCGGGTCGAGCCCGGCCAAGGAGATTTGGATGGCCGGGTCAAGCCCGGCCAAGGGGCCGATTAAAATCGCCGAGGCATGCACCGTGACCAGCGAACTCCTGCTCGAACTGCTGTCCGAGGAAATCCCGGCGCGGATGCAGCGGCGGGCGATCGAGGAGCTGGTCGGCCTGGTGCGCGACCGGCTCGCGGCCGCGGATATCCCGGCGGCGACGATCGAGGGGCATGTGACGCCCCGCCGGCTGGTGGTGATCGCCGACGGTATTCCGGCGCGCCAACCCGATCGCGCGGAGGAGCGGCGTGGCCCGCGCGTCGGGGCGCCGCAACAGGCGCTCGACGGGTTCCTGCGCGCCGCCGGGCTGCACTCGATCGACCAGGGCGAGCGGCGCGCCACCGATCGCGGCGAGTTCTATTTCGCGGTCCTGAAACGAGCCGGCCGCGCGACTGCCGAGGTGCTGCCGGAGCTACTGCACGCGGCGATGACCGCGCTGTCCTGGCCGAAATCGATGCGCTACCCGGCATCCGGGCTGCGCTGGGTGCGGCCGCTCAATTCGGTCGTCTGCCTGTTCGACGGCGCGGTGCTGGCCCTGCCGCTCGGCGCGGTGCCGGTCAGCCGGACGACGCGCGGGCACCGCTTCCTGGCGCCCGAGCCGATCGAGGTCGCCGATGCCGGCGATTACCGCGCCCGACTAGCGAAGGCGCATGTCGTGCTCGACCGGGCCGCGCGCCGCGCCGTCATCGAGCGCGACCTCGCCAGGCTCGCAGCGGCGGAGGGGCTGACGGTCAAGCCGGATGAAAGCTTGCTCGAGGAAGTGACCGGGCTGGTCGAATACCCGGTCGTGCTGATCGGTTCGATCGACGCCGATTTCGTGCGCCCGCTGCCCGACGGCTTGCCGCCCGAGGTGCTGGCGACCGCGATGCGCACCCACCAGAAATACTTCTCCTGCCTTAACGCGGAGACGGCTCCGGCGCCGCGTTTCCTGTTCGTCGCCAACAATGTGACGCCGGACGGCGGCAAGACCATCGCCGCCGGCAACGAGCGGGTGCTGCGCGCCCGCCTCTCGGACGCCCGCTTCTTCTGGGACCAGGACCGCAAGATCCGCCTGGAAGACCGGGTCGACGCGCTCAGGCAGCGCGTCTATCACGAGAAGCTCGGCAGCGTGTACGACAAGGTCGAGCGGATGGAGAAGCTCGCCGGATACCTTGCCGAGCAACTCGCTCCCCAACGCGTTGCCCCGGCGCAGGCCGTTGACGATTTTCGCGACCGCTGTATCCGCGCCGCACGGCTGGCGAAGGCCGATCTCTCGACCGGCATGGTCGGCGAGTTCCCCGAGCTGCAAGGCGTGATGGGCCGCTACGACGCGCTCAACGACGGCGAAGACGCCCGCGTCGCCGATGCCATCGCCGACCATTACAAGCCGCTCGGCCCGAACGACACCTGCCCGTCCGCACCCGAAAGCATGGCGGTCACCCTCGCGGACAAGATCGATGCGCTCGTCGCGTTCTTCTCCGCCGGAGAGAAGCCGACGGGTTCCGGCGATCCCTTTGCGCTGCGTCGCGCCGCTCAGGGGGTGATCCGCGTCATCCTGGAAAACCGTCTTCGGCTGTCGCTGATGGACGCCTTTGTGTTCGGGACGATCGGTCTGGGGCTGGAAAGACCAACAGCCCAGGCCGTTTGCGGCGAACTGCTGGCGTTTGTCGCCGACCGCCTGAAAGTCCATCTGCGCGAGCAGGGGGTTCGTCACGACCTGATAGCCGCCGCCTTCGAGCAGGTCGGCGCGACGGGGCGTGAGTCCGACCTTGTCCGTCTTTTGTCCAAAGTCGCCGCGCTGAAGAATTTTCTCGCGACGGATGACGGCGGGAACCTGCTGACGGCGTATCGCCGCGCCGCCAATATCGTGTCGATCGAAGAGCGGCGCGATAATGTCCACTACGGCCAGGAATTTGCTCCCGACCTGCTGCGGGATGCCGAGGAAGCGGCTCTCGCCGGCCGGCTTATGGAAGTCGGCGACGGTGTCGGCGCAGCGCTGGCCGACGAGAAATTCGACGTCTCGCTGGCCGTGCTCGCCCGCCTGCGCAAGCCGGTTGATGAATTTTTTGAGAAAGTGACTGTTAATACTGAAGAAAAGGAACTGCGCGTGAACCGGCTGCGGCTGCTGACGCGCATTCGCAACACGATGAACCAGATCGCCGATTTCTCCCAGATCGAGGGCTAGTGCTCAGACACATACAGCAGCTTCATCGTCATGGCCGGGCTTGACCCGGCCATCCCCAGAGGATGATCCCGACATGACGAAATGGGTCTACAGCTTTGGCGGCGGCGCGGCCGAGGGCAGCGCCGACCTGCGCAACCTGCTGGGCGGCAAGGGCGCGAACCTGGCGGAGATGTCGAGCCTCGGCCTGCCGGTGCCGCCGGGGTTCACGATCACCACCGAGGTCTGCACCCATTTCTACGCCCATGACCGCGCCTACCCGCCGGAGCTGGCGGATCAGGTCGCGGCAGCCCTTGCCGCGGTGGAGACGAGCATCGGCGCCAAGCTCGGCGATGCGAAGAACCCGCTCCTGGTGTCGGTGCGCTCGGGGGCGCGCGCCTCGATGCCCGGCATGATGGACACGGTGCTGAACCTCGGGCTCAATGACGAAACGGTCGCCGGGCTCGCGGCGATCAGCGGCGACGAGCGTTTTGCGTGGGACAGCTATCGCCGCTTTCTGCAGATGTACGGCGAGGTCGTGCTCGGCATCGAGCACCACCATTTCGAATCGGTCATCGACGACTACAAGATCGACGCGGAGGTTACGCTCGACACCGAGCTGAAGGCCGAGGACTGGCGCACCATCGCCAGCGGCTTCAAGGACATCGTCCGCAGCGAGACCGGCGCGCCGTTCCCGCAGGACGTGCAGGCGCAGTTGTGGGGCGCGATCGGCGCGGTGTTCGGCTCGTGGATGAACCAGCGCGCGGTGACCTATCGCCGGCTCAACAACATCCCGGAGGAGTGGGGCACCGCGGTCAGCGTGCAGGCCATGGTGTTCGGCAATCGCGGCGACGATTGCGCCACCGGCGTCGCCTTCACCCGCAACCCCTCGACCGGCGCCAACGAGTTCTATGGCGAGTTCCTGGTCAACGCGCAGGGCGAGGATGTCGTGGCCGGCATCCGCACCCCGCAATCGCTGACCATCGCCGGCAAGAAGGCCAACAGCTCCGAGCTGCCGGCGATGGAAGAGGTGATGCCGCAGGTCTATGCCGAGCTGCTGGGCGTGCGCGGCAAGCTCGAAGACCGCTATCGCGACATGCAGGACATCGAGTTCACCGTCGAGCGCGGGCGGCTGTGGATGCTGCAGACCCGCACCGGCAAGCGCACCGCCGCCGCGGCGCTGAAGATCGCGGTCAACCTGGTCGAAGAAGGCGTCATCGACGAGGCCGAGGCGGTCCGGCGGATCGAGCCGAATTCGCTCGACCAGCTGCTGCATCCGATGCTCGACCCGTCCGCCAAGCTCGACGTGCTGGCGCGCGGCCTGCCGGCCTCGCCGGGCGCGGCATCGGGAAAGATCGTGTTCTCGGCCGAGGAGGCGGAAAGCTGCGCCAGCCGCGGCGAAGCGGTCATCCTCGCGCGGGTCGAGACCAGCCCCGAGGACATCCACGGCATGCATGCGGCCCGCGGCATCCTCACCGCGCGCGGCGGCATGACGAGCCATGCCGCGGTCGTGGCCCGCGGCATGGGCCGGCCCTGCGTCGCCGGCGCCGGCGATCTGCGGATCGACTACGCGGCCGCCACGATGACCGTGCGCAACATCCTGGTGCGCGCCGGCGAGATGATCACGCTCAACGGCTCGACCGGCGAGGTCATCCGGGGCGAGGTGCCGACGATCGAGCCGACGATGAGCGGCGACTTTGCGACGCTGATGCAATGGGCCGACGAGCTGCGGACGCTCAGGATCCGCACCAACGCCGAGACGCCGACCGACGCGCGCGCGGCGCGCAGTTTCGGCGCCGAGGGGATCGGCCTGTCGCGCACCGAGCATATGTTCTTCGAGGCCGACCGGATCGAGTCGATCCGCGAGATGATCATGGCCGACGAAGAGCGCGGGCGGCGGGCGGCGCTCGCCAAGCTCCTGCCGATGCAGCGCGCCGACTTCCAGGAAATCTTCAAGATCATGGCCGATCTGCCGGTGACGATCCGGCTGCTCGACCCGCCGCTGCACGAATTCCTGCCGAAGACCGAGCCGGAATTCGAGGAGATGGCGCGGCTCACCGGCAAGACCGTCTCCGAGGTGCGGCAGCGCACGCTGGCGCTGCATGAGACCAACCCGATGCTCGGCCATCGCGGCTGCCGGCTCGGGATCACCTTCCCGGAAATCTACGAGATGCAGGCGGTGGCGATCTTCGAGGCCGCCTGTGCCGCGGTGAAGGAAACCGGCGCCGCGGTCGAGCCCGAGATCATGGTGCCGCTGATCGCGACGAAACGGGAATTCGACATCCTGAAGGAGATGGTCGATCGCGTCGGCAAGGAGACCATGGCGCGCGAAGGCGTCACGGTCCCCTATTCGGTCGGCACGATGATCGAGCTGCCGCGCGCCGCGCTGATGGCCGGCGAAATCGCCAAGAGCGCGGAATTCTTCAGCTTCGGCACCAACGACCTGACGCAGACGACCTATGGCCTGTCGCGCGATGACGCGGCGAGCTTTATCGGCGCCTATCAGCGGCTCGGCATCTTCGAGCAGGACCCGTTCGTCACGCTCGATACGGCGGGCGTCGGGGAGCTGATCCGCATCGCCGCGGAGCGCGGCCGCGCGGCTCGGCCGGGGCTGAAGCTCGGGATCTGCGGCGAGCATGGCGGCGACCCCGCCTCGATCCGCTTCTGCCACGAGGTCGGCTTGGACTACGTGTCGTGCTCGCCCTACCGGGTGCCGATCGCCCGCCTCGCCGCGGCGCAGGCGGAGTTGGCGAAAGACGACGTCGCGTCGACCGCCTGACCCTAGCCCGCCGCCGGGCGGCGTGACCATCGTGCGTACCGTGTCATTCCGGGGCGGTCCGCAGGGCCGAACCCGGAACCCATGAACACGGGCTCATCCAAGGTGTCGCCGGCGTTGGAACGGGCTTTTGGAGGGCCGTGTTCATGCGCGATGCCCTGGAATGACACGGGTAATTTCGAGCGACGCACCGGTTTCGGGTCACGCCGGCAGGCGCATCCACTCCGGCGTCATCGGCTGGATCGCGGCATCTCCGGCGGTCAGGCCGCCCTTGCCGATCGCCTCCAGCCGCAACACCGCCAGCCCCAGGCCGTCGCGGCTCGACCGCATCTCGCCGGCCTCATGCCCGTCTTGCAGCACCAGCGCGCCGGGTTCCGGCGCCGGCCCGTCGATCCGCACCGGAAACAGCCGCCGCTTGATGAGCCCGCGATACTTGGTGCGGGCGGTGAGTTCCTGGCCGATATAGCAGCCCTTGTTCCAGTCGACGCCGTTCAGTTCGTCGAACCCGGCTTCGAGCAGGATGGTCTTGTCGAGCACCAGGTCGCGACTGCCGTCGGGGATGCCGAGCGCCAGGCGCCGCCGGTCGTATTCGGCGATATCGGCCTCGCGTGCACCGGCCGCGGCGAGCACCGGCCGGATATCGCCGCGCGGCAGGACGACCCGGGCACCGAGCGCGGCGAGCCGCGGGTCGGTGAAGGCGATGCCGCCGTCGAGCAGGCGGGTGGCACCGGGCTCGCGCGGCAGGCCGAGCATCCGGCCGTCGAAGACCGCGGCCACCGCCAGGTCGGGGCGCTCGTCGAGCGTCACCTTGGCGCGCAACCGGTACATGGCGAGGCGCCGCTTCAGATCGGCGAGGCGCGCCGCTTCGGCGTCGAGCCAGATCGTTCCGTCGCGCGCGGCGAGGATGAAGTCGTGCAGGTATTTTCCCTGCGCGGTCAGCAGCGCGGCGTACACGGCGCGTTCGCTGCCGACCCGCGTCACGTCGTTCGAGACCAGGCCTTGCAGGAAGTCCGTTCGGTCGGGGCCGCCGATCGCCAGCACCGCGCGGTCCTCGAGCACGACAAAACCGCTATCGCTCATCGTCACCGTCTCGGCCAAAGCGCCTGGGTCATTAGCTGGGTCCGTTAGAGGTAGAGGCCCGGCGCTTGCTTGGCAAGGCGAGCGGGGCCGCGTTATAACGCCGTCGGTGATGGATAGGCCGCCCTGCGATGCGGCCGCGGCCCGCATCGCGCAATCCCGGAAGGCGGGCGAGCCGGCGTGAGCGGCGGGCGCCCGCTGATCTCCGCCGTCGTCGTTGCGCACAACGAAGAGGCCCAACTCGCCGAATGCCTGAAGACCGTCGGCTTTTGCGACGAAGTCGTGGTGGTGCTCGATCGCTGCACGGATAAATCGAAAGACATCGCCCGGCTGTTTCAAGCGCGGATCATCGAGGGGGCGTGGGAGCGCGAGGGGCCGCGCCGGCACGCGGGCATCGATGCGTGCACCGGGGCCTGGGTGCTCGAGGTGGACGCCGACGAGCGGATACCGCAGGCGCTGGCCGAGGAAATCCGGCGGACGGCGGAGCACTCGACCGTGTCGTGGCATCTGATCCCGGTCGACAACTATATCGGCGACCGGCTGGTCCGCTACGGCTGGGGTGCGTCGTTCGGCAAGGGGGCCTTTGCCGGCTTCTACCGTCACGGCGCCAAACGCTGGGGCGACGAGCGCGTGCATCCCGAGGTGACGCTGTCCGGCTCGCAGGGACCGACATTCAACGGGCGGCTCACCCATTACGTCGATCGCGACATCTCCGACATGCTGGCGCGGCTCAACCGCTACACCACGGCGCGCGCCAAAGACCTGCGCGAAAGCGGCAATATCGGCAGCTATCGGCGCAACGTGCGGCGCATCTTCACGCGTTTCTGGAAGTGCTACATCGCCCGGCAAGGCTACCGCGAGGGACCCTACGGTTTTCTGATCGCGCTTTGCGCCGGGCTGTACCCGATCCTGTCCTACCTGAAGGCGCGGCTGGAAAAGGAGTGAAAGCGCCGAACTATCCGACCAGCGAGCGCATGTCGCTGAAGCGCAGTGGTGTCTCCACCACGCCGCCGCCGAGCCGGCCGTCGGCGAGGCAGTCGAGGCGGAACACCTTGTCCTTCGCATCGCTGCCGGCGAGGTGGACGACGCCGATCGTCTCGTGCGGCGCATAGGGCTCGACCAGCAGGCCGCGCGCGCGGTCGAAGGCGGGGGCGGCATCGCCCACCATCCAGTTGCAGTACGCCGGAAGGAAATTGGCCGGAAGCCCGTCCCCGAAGATCGCATGGTTGAGCGCGATCTGCTCGACATAGAAAAACTGGGTGCGCTGCAGCACCTGCGTGATCAACCGCGCCCAGGCGTCCCAATGCGGCGCGTCGCGATGCAGGGCGAACACCCCGACATTGACAAAGGGGTTGCGCCCGAGCCGATCGGCGACGCGCCAGCCAAAGGCCTCGCGATAGCATTTCCACGGCAGCGTCCTGCCCAGGAGCTTCGGCCGCTTGAAATGCCGTTTGTAGGCGCGGTCGATCTCGATGCTGATCGCCACCCGGTCCCGGCCGGCCGCCATACGATACAGCTCCACGGCCCGCCAATCCTGCAGCCAGGCGTCGGCGTCGATCCACAGATACGTGTCGTAACCGGGGAAATGCCGCGGCAGGAACGGCCGCGCCACCTGCGCCTTGAAGGAATTGGGCATTCGGCTGCGATGGGGGAACGCGACATCCCATTCGGGCTGGACGATCGATGTCCGCGCCGCGGCGAGCCATTGCCGCTCCTCGGGCCGCAGCCCGAGATCGAGGATGCCGATCGCGACGGCGGCGTCGAGCGCGCGTACCGAGAGAACCGTGTCGCGCAGCAGCGGAAAATAGCCGCTGTCGGCGCCGCTGATGATGATCAGCTCGCGTGACGGGGGTTGGTCGGTCGTCATCCGGCGTGGCGCGGCCCGTTCTGCCTGACGACGGCGATACTGTGATGCGGCGCCTTGCCGGGCAACCCATCCGCACCGCCGCGCTCGCGCGCCGGTGCCGCGGCAAGGTAGTTTTATCCCGGGCCGCCGATGGGAAAAGTGTTATGGCCAGCATCGTCATGGCCGATGACGGGATCGCTTTTGATGGGGCAAGCGCGGAGCGAGGGCCGCTCGGCGGCGCCGAGACGGCGTTCGTCGCGCTGGCCGAGGCGTTGGCGGCGCAGGGCCACGAGGTGCAAGCCTTCAGCCGCGGCGCCGCTTCGCTGCGCCACCGCGGCGTGCGCTGGGCGGATGTCGCCGGCGGTGTCCCCCGGTCCTGCGATCTTTATATCGGCAATCGCGGGCATCGGCTCATCGGCCTGGTGCCGCAGCCGCGGCGGCGGCTGCTGTGGCTGCACAACCCGGCGGGTTATCTGCGCAAGCCGCGCCTGTCGATGCGGATTGCCTGGTATCGCCCGCTGCTCGTCGCCACCGGCGCCTACCATGCGTCGACGATCCCGCACTGGCTCCTCGACGGCGGTCATGCGGTGATCCCGTATGGCGTGCTCGACCCGTTCCGCCAGGCGGCGCCGCGCGACCCGCCGGCGCCGCGCGCCGTGTTCACCTCGAACCCGCTGCGCGGGCTCGATTGGCTGCTCGATTTATGGGTCGCCAGGATCAGGCCGGCGGTGCCGGACGCGGAACTGCACATTTACGGCGGCACCGCGGTCTATGGCGGCGCCGCCAAGCATGCCGCGCAGATCGACGCCGTCCTGGCGCGTGCCGAGGGGCTGCGCGAAGCCGGGGTCCACCGGCATCAGCCGGTGGGCCGCCATCACCTGGTCGAGGTCCTGGCCGGCGCCAGGGCCATGCTTTACCGCGGCGACCCGGGCGAGACGTTCTGTCTCGCGCTCGCCGAGGCGCAGGCATTCGGTGTGCCGGCGGTCGTCACGCCGCTGGGCTCGGTGGGGGAGCGGGTTCTGGATCGCGTGACCGGCCGCGTCGCGGCAAGCGACGACGCGTTCGTCGAGGCGTCGATCGCCGTGCTGCGCGACGACGGTTTGTGGCGGCGCTGGCATCAGGCCGCGCTGGCCAAGCAGCGCGGCCTCGGCTGGGACGAGGTGGCGCAACGTTTTGAGGCGCTGATCCCGTGAGCGACACGATCCTCGTCTACCGCGACCGGATCGTGCCGCGTTCGGAGGTGCATTTTCTGCGCCGGCTGTATATCGGCTTCGAGCGATTGCGGCCCGTATGGGTGGGCCGCCATCGGGGTGACGGTCTGGAGGAGCTTCAGGTCGAGCCGCTGTTCCTCGCGCGCCGGGGGATCGCCGGAGCGCTCGACCGCGGCCTGTTCAAGCAATTCGGGACGCTCCCCGGACAGCCCGACCTGTGCGCGCTGGCGCCGCGCCTGGTGCATGCGCATTTCGGCCGCGGCGGCGCGCTGGCGCTGCCGCTCGCCCGGGCGCTGCGGGTGCCGCTGATCGTGCATTTCCACGGCGGCGACGCCACCAAGGACAAGCATTACCGCCGCCGCCTGGTACCGACCATTTACCGGCGCCGCCTGGCGGCGCTGCAGCGCGAGGCGGCGCTGTTCATCTGCGTGTCCGACTTTATCCGCGACCGGCTGCTGGCCCGCGGCTTCCCCCCCGAAAAGCTGCGGGTTCACCGCTACGGCATCGAGATGGAGGCGGACGGCGCGGACGCGCCCGCCGCCGGCGATGCACCCTATTTCCTGTTCGCCGGGCGCTTTGTCGAAAAAAAGGGGATCGACCTGCTGATCGAGGCGATGCGCCGGCTTGCGGCGGAGGGACGGCCCCAGCGGTTGATGCTGGTCGGGGACGGGCCGATCGCGGGCAGCCTGCGGCACGCGGCCGCAGGATTGCACGGCATCGAGTTCACCGGCTGGCTGCCCAATGCCGAGCTGCGCCGGCGCATGGCACGCGCGCTCGCGGTCTGCGTCCCGAGCCACGAGACCGCCAGCGGCGACGCCGAAGGGCTGCCCAATGTCGTGCTGGAGGCGATGGCCGCGGGCGCTCCGGTCATCGGCTCCAAGCATGCCGGGATCGCGGAGGCGGTCGAGGACGGCCGCACTGGGCTGCTCGTACCGCCCGGCGATGTCGCCACGCTCGCCGCGGCGCTTCGGCGGCTCGCCGACGACCCCGACGCCGCGCGCGGGATGGGCGCGGCGGCGCGCCGGGCCGCGCGTGAGAAATTCGACGCGTTCGCCCAGTCGCGGCGGCTGGAGCAAATCTTTTGCGAAATCATTGCGCGGAGCGCGTAGCGGCGTCGCCGGGCTTGACCCGGCGATCTCGGCGGCCCGGGGAGATGGCCGGGTCAAGCCCGGCCATGACGATCCGTTGAAGCCAACTCGATTTGTCCGGATAACGCTCTCGCTGTGAGCAGAATCCGAACGAGTTCGACCCCTTGTTTCGTCATCGCCGGGCTTGACCCGGCGATCTCGGCGGCCCGGAGAGATGGCCGGATCAAGCCTGGCCATGACGATCCGTTGAAGCCAACTCGATTTGTCCGGATAACGCCCTAACCCAGGCGCCACCGCAGTCTTTCGCCGGCGCGGAACGGCACGACCGCGAGCTCGCCGGTGCCGATCTGCTCGGGACCGGTCCAGTCCGCGCGGCGCAGCGTCACGCGCTCCTCGTTTGGCGGCAGGTCGTAAAAGGCCGGTCCGTGCAGCGACGCAAAGCCCTCCAGGCGATCGAGCGCGCCTTCTTCGTCGAAGACTTCGGCATAGAGTTCGAGCGCGTTCGTCGCGGTGAAGATGCCGGCGCAGCCGCACGCCGTCTCTTTTGTCGGACGGGCGTGCGGCGCGCTGTCGGTGCCGAGGAAGAAGTTCGGGTAACCCGAAACCGCGGCGCGGCGCAACGCCAGGCGATGCTTCTCGCGCTTGGCGATCGGCAGGCAATAGAGATGCGGCCGGATGCCGCCCTGAAAGATCGCGTTGCGGTTGATGATCAGATGATGCGCGGTGATCGTCGCGGCGAGGTTCGGCCCGCCATGCTCGACATAATCCACCGCCTCGGCGGTGGTGATGTGTTCGAGCACGATCCGCAGTTCCGGCAGCCGGCCGCGCAGCGGGTCGAGGGTTTTTTCGATGAACACCGCCTCGCGGTCGAAGACATCGATCGCCGGGTCGGTCGCCTCGCCGTGAATCAATAGCGGCATGCCGATCTCCGCCATCCGCTCCAGCACCGGCATCACCCGCATCATGTCGGTGACGCCGTGGGCCGAATTCGTCGTCGCGTGCGCCGGGTAGAGCTTGACGGCGGTGAACACGCCGGCGCGGTGGCCGCGATGGATTTCCTCGGGGTCGGCCGCATCGGTCAGATAGGCGGTCATCAGCGGCGTGAAGCGCGCGTCGGGCGGCAAGGCGTCGATGATCCGTTGCCGATACGCCGTGCCTGCGGCGACGGTCGTCACCGGCGGGACCAGGTTGGGCATGACGATCGCGCGGGCGAACTGGCGCGCGGTCAACGGCAGCACCGCCGCCATCATCGGACCGTCGCGCAGGTGCACGTGCCAATCGTCGGGGCGGCGGATCGTGATCGTGTCGGGCATGCGCTCGGCCTCGGCAATCGCCATATCAAGATAGAGCGCGGCGGCGGCTCTTGCTACGATCCGCGCGGGATGAGACGGAGGGCTCTATGACCGGGTGCATCATCGGCTGGGCGCACAGCAAGTTCGGCCGGCATGACGACCGCGACGTCGAATCGCTGATCGTCGAGGTGGCGCAAGGCGCGCTCGCCGATGCCGGCGTTTCCGGCGCGGACATCGACGCCGTCTATGTCGGCACGATGAACGGCGGCTTCGTGAAGCAGGAATTTCCCGCCTCGCTGGCGTTGCAGGCCGATCCGGGGCTGCGCTTCAAACCGGCGACGCGGGTCGAGAACGCCTGCGCCACCGGGTCGGCGGCGATCCATATGGGGCTGAACACGATCGCCGCCGGCAAGGGGCGGCTGATCCTCGTGGTCGGTGTCGAGAAGATGACCGAGCGCAGCGGCGCCGAGATCAACGACCTGCTGCTGCGCGCCTGCTACCGCAAGGAGGAGGACCAGATCGAGGGCGGATTCGCCGGGATCTTCGGCCAGATCGCGCAAAAATACTTCCAGAAATACGGCGACCAGTCGGACGCGCTGGCGCGCATCGCGGCGAAGAACCACAAGAACGGCGTCGCCAATCCGCTGGCGCAGATGCAGCGCGACCTCGGCTACGCGTTCTGTCGCACCGTCTCGGACAAGAACCCGCTGGTGGCGGGGCCGTTGAAGCGCACCGACTGCTCGCTGGTGTCGGACGGCGCCGCGGCGGTGGTGCTGGCGGATCTGCCGACCGCGCTGGCGATGAAGAAGGCCGTGGTGTTCCGCGCCGCCGAGCAGGTCAACGACTACCTGCCGATGTCGCGGCGCGACATCCTGGCGTTCGAGGGGCCGGCGCTCGCGTGGAAAAAGGCGCTGGCGGCGGCACGGCTCGGCCTGCTCGACCTCGACCTCGTCGAAACGCATGACTGCTTCACGATCGCCGAACTGATCGAGTACGAGGCGATGGGGCTGACGGCGCCCGGCGAGGGCGCCCAGGCGATCCTCGAAGGCTGGACCGAGAAGGACGGCAAGCTGCCGATCAACCCATCGGGCGGGCTCAAGGCGAAAGGCCACCCGGTCGGCGCGACCGGCGTCTCGATGCATGTCCTGGCGTCGATGCAGGTGACCGGACAGGCGGGCGGCATGCAGATCCCCGGCGCGGCGCTGGCCGGGGTCATGAACATGGGCGGCGCCGCGGTCGCCAATTTCGTCAGCATCCTCGAACCGCTGCGGACATGATTCTGCCATCGGGATGCCGGGCATCCCGAACCCGCGCCGCGGATTGCCGGGTCGATCCCCGGATCAAGTCCGGGGACGGCCATGACGAAGGAGACGTTTGATGCCGTTCCGCGCATTGATGCTGCACGAGGCGGGCGGCAAGGTGAGCTCCCGCATCGAGAGCGTGGCCGAGGACCGCCTGCCCGAAGGCGAGGTCACGGTCGCGGTCGAGTACTCGACGCTCAACTACAAGGACGGGATGATCCTGCAAGGGCAGGGGCGGCTGGTGCGCGCCTATCCGCACGTGCCCGGCATCGACTTCGCCGGCACGGTCGAGACGTCGCGATCGACGGCGTTCCGGCCGGGCGACAAGGTCGTGCTGACCGGCTGGCGGGTCGGCGAGGTGCAGTGGGGCGGCTATGCCGAGAAGGCGCGGGTCAAGGCCGACCAGCTCGTGCCGCTGCCGCCGGGGCTGACCACCCGTCAGGCGATGGCGATCGGCACCGCCGGCTTTACCGCGATGTTGGCGGTCATCGCGCTCGAAAAGCACGGGTTGGGGCTGGGCAGCGAGGTGCTGGTGACCGGCGCGACCGGCGGCGTCGGCAGCACGGCGATCGCGTTGCTGTCGAGCCTCGGCCACAAGGTCGCCGCTTCCACCGGCCGCACCGCGCTCAAATCCTATCTCGAAGGGCTGGGCGCGGCGGAGGTGGTCGACCGCGCGGCCTTCGCCAGCCCGCCGACCCGGCCGCTCGACCGCGAGCGCTGGGACGGCGCGATCGATGCGGTCGGCAGCGCGACGCTGGCGACCATCCTCACCCAGCTCAAATACCGCGCCAGCGTTGCCGCCTGCGGGCTTGCCGGCGGCAATGACCTGCCGACGACGGTGCTCCCGTTTCTGCTGCGCGGGGTGAACCTGCTGGGCATCGATTCGGTGATGTGCCCGCGCGAGCCGCGGGTCGAGGCGTGGCGGCGGCTCGCGCAAGACCTGCCGCTCGACCGGCTCGACCGGATGATCGAGGAAATCCCGCTGTCCCAGGTCGCCGGGCTGGCGCCGCGCATCCTCGGCGGGCAGATCCGCGGCCGCACGGTGATCGATGTTCACCGCTAGAATTCATCGTCATGGCCGGGCTGGATGCCCGGATCAAGTCCGGGCATGACGATACCCGAGTCGGCACCATTCGCGCCGCGCACCGGCGCAAAGGAGAAGTGATGGCCCTGGTTTACCTGAAGGACAGCCCCACGATCACCGCCGCCGAATGGCAAACGCGCGTCGACCTCGCGGCGGCGCATCGGCTTGCGGTGTGGCACGGGTTCAGCGAGGGCATCTTCAACCACCTGACGCTCGCCGTACCGGGCAAGACCGACCGCTATTACCAGATCCCGTTCGGCCTGCACTGGTCGGAGGTCACCGCGAGCTGCTTCCTCGAGGTCGGCTGGGACGGGACGGTGCTGGCGGGCGAGGGCGAGGTCGAGCGTTCGGCCTACTGCATCCATGCGCCGATCCACCGGCTGGTGCCGCAGCACGCGGCCGTGCTGCACACCCACATGCCCTATGCGAGCGCGCTGGCGCGTCTCGAAGAGCCCGAGCTGCTGCCGATCGGCCAGACCGAGATCGGCTTTCTCGACAAGGTCGCCTATGACCACGACTACACCGGCGTCGCGCTCGACCCGGCCGAGGGCGAGCGGCTGGCCGGCATTCTCGGGCCGGACAGGAAGGTTCTGTTCATGGCCAATCACGGCGTCTGCGTGTGCGGGACCAGCGTCGCCGAGGCCTATGACATGCTCTATTACCTGGAGCGTGCCTGCCAGGTGCAGCTCTTCGCGATGTGGACCGGGCGCAAGCTGCGCGAGGTCAAGCCAAGCGTCGTCCGGCACACGCTGGCGCAATACCAGGAAGTCTGGCCGGAATACGGCAACAAGAAGCCGTGCGATCATCATTTCGCCGCGCTGAAGCGCCTGCTCGACCGCAAGGAACCCGATTATGCGGATTAACCAACCGACAAAGGGAGGCTCCGATGAACGACGTTTCCCCCGCCCGCAAACTGTCGACCGACGCGATCAGCCCGGCCAAGTTCGCGCATTTCGTGCTGCGCACCGGGCAGATCGACAAGATGGCCGAGTGGTACCGGACGGTGCTCAACGCGCGCATCGTGTTTCGCGACGCGCGGCTGTGTTTCCTGTCCTATGACGACGAGCACCATCGCCTGGCGCTGATCAGCATGCCGGGCGCCGGCGTGCGCGACCCGGAAGCCACCGGCACCGACCATGTCGCCTACAGCTACCGCGATCTCGGCGAGCTGCTGTCGACCTATCGCCGGCTCAAGGCCGCCGGGATCATGCCGAACTGGCCGATCAACCACGGCGTCACCACCTCGATCTACTATCGCGACCCCGACAACAACCGGGTCGAGCTGCAGATCGACAACTTCCCGACGCCCCTGGAGCTCGACGGCTATTTCCAGAGCCCGGCGTTCCGCGACAACCCGGTCGGCGTGACCTACGATCCGGAAGAGCTGTGCCGGCGCTATGAGGCCGGCGAGCCGATGTCCAGCCTGCTCGAAATCCCGCCGCTGCCGGAGGGCAAGACGCCCTGGGACATGCTGAGCAGGCACTGAGCGGTGGCGATGGAGCTGCGGATCGAGCAGCTCAGCGCGACGGTGACCAAGGCGGCGCCGATCGGCCGGTGGGATATCGTCGGAGCCGGGGCGATCGACTTGCGGCTGAACGCGCTCGCGGGCAGCGGTCGGTCGCTGATCATCGACATGACCGAGGTGAGCTTTCTGTCGTCGATGGGTATCCGCTCGATCGTGATGAGCGCCAAGGCGGTCGCCCTGCGCAACGCGAAGCTCGTCCTGATGTCGCCCGGCCGGAATGTCGAGCTGGTGCTGACCAGCACCGGCATCGAGACCTTGGCGCCGATCTGCCATGGTCTCGCTGCCGCGCTGGCGGCGATCGAGGCGGGCCAGGGTCGGTCGCCGCCTTGACTCGGGGCCGACCGCCGTCATGCTAACCGCTCCCGTACTCACCCGAGGAGCGCCCACCCGATGATCACGATCGACCTGAGCGGCAAGACCGCCCTCATCACCGGCGCCGCCTCCGGGATCGGGCTCGCGACGGTCGAGATGTTCGCGCGGGCCGGAGCCACCGTGGCGCTCAACCATCTCGCCGATGACCCGCGCGGCGCCCAGCAGATCGGCCGTCTGAAAGCGGAGGGCCACAAGATTATCGCCGCGCCCGGCAATGTCGCGGTGCCTGTCGAGGCCGAAACGATGGTGGGGCGGGCGATCGACGCGCTCGGGCGGCTCGACTACCTGTTCAACAACGCCGGTACGCCCGCCACGCCGGCGCCGATCCCGTTTCCCGAGCTGGACCGCCTGACCGAAGGCTTCTGGCAGACCATCCTCAACACCAACCTGATCGGCCCGTTTCGCTGTGCGCATGCCGCGGTGCCGGCGCTGCGCGCGGCGAAGGGTGCGATCTGCAGCACCGCCTCGATCGCCGGCGTGCAGGGCAGCGGCAGTTCGATCCCCTACGCGGCGAGCAAGGCCGGCGTCATCAACCTGACGCGCAGCCTGGCCCGGGCGCTGGCACCGGATATTCGCGTCAATGCCGTGGCGCCGGGCTTTGTCGACAGCCCGTGGAACAAGGATTGGCCGGCCGACCGCAAGGTCGCGTCGGTCGAGCGCACGCCGCTCAAGCGCGCCTGCACGCCGCAGGACATCGCCGATGCGGTGTTTTTCCTGTGCGCCGGCAATTCGATGATCACCGGCCAGACCGTCATCGTCGACGGCGGGCTGACGCTCTGAGAAATCCTGGGAGGAAAAGATGGCCGAAACGTTGAACGGCGCCGAATGGCTGGCGCGGGCGCTCGCCGGCACCGGCATGAGCCATGTGTTTTTTGTCGAATCGACCATGCGGCGCACCTTGCTGGCGCTGAGCGATCTCGGGGTCAAGCCGATCCTGGCGCATTCGGAAAAGGCTGCCGCCTATATGGCCGACGGCTTTGCCAGGGTGGCGATGCGCCCGGGGATTTGCATGGCGCAATCGGTCGGCGCCGCCAACCTCGCCTCCGGGTTGCAGGATCCGTATCTGGGCCGCAGCCCGGTCATCGCGCTGAGCGGTCGCAAGGAGCCGTCGTTCCAGCATCGCAACTCCTATCAGGAAGTGGCGCACGCGCCGCTCTTCGCGGCGGTCACCAAATTCTCGGCGCCGGTCGATTCGACCGGCGAGTTGCCGCGACTCCTGCGGCACGCCTGGCGCGCGGCGCTGGCCGACCCGGTCCGCCCCACCCATCTCGACTTCAACGGGCTGCAGGGCGATGTGATCGAGCTGGGCCAAACCGACGCCGATGTCGCGATCGATCACGACAAGCGGCGTATCCCGGTGCATCGCCCCGTGGCCGGTGATAGCGATATCGAGCGCGCGGCCAAGCTGTTGCTCGGCGCGCGCCGCCTGGCGATCGTCGCCGGCGACGGCGCCGCCGCATCGGACGCCGGGCCGGAAATCCTCGCGCTGGCGGAGGCGCTGGCGGCGCCCGTCGCCACCACATTGGGGGCGCGCGGCATCATCCCGACGCGGCACCGCCTGGCGGTCGGGGTGGCCGGCAGCTATTCCGCGCCGCCGGCCAACCGCATTGTGCACGGCGCCGATATGGTGCTGTTCATCGGCTGCGACACCGGCGACCAGGTGACGTTGAACTGGACCATCCCGTCGCTGGCGACGCCGATTGTGCAGATCGACGCCGATCCGGTCGAAATCGGCCGCAGCTATCCGCAGACCACAGGCGTCGTCGGCGACCCGAAGGCGACGGTGGCCCGGCTCAACCAGGTGATCGGCAAGCCGGTGCGCGACAGCGGTTTTGCCGAGGAGGCGGCGCGGATCGTCGCCGACTGGCGGGCGAGCGTCGCCGCCTTGGCCGAGCGCAACACCGCGCCGATCACCGTCGAGCGGCTGTGCGCCGAGATCACCAAGGCGCTGCCGGCGGACGGCGTGCTGGTCGCCGATACCGGGTATTCCGGCATCTGGACCGGCACGATGCTCGAGCTCAACGGCGCCGGGCAGACCTATCTGCGCGCCGCGGGCTCGCTGGGTTGGGCTTTTCCGGCGGCGCTCGGCGCGCAATGCGCCGCCGGGCCGCGCCGCGTGGTGTGCTTTACCGGCGACGGCGGATTTTATTATCACCTCGCCGAGCTGGAAACCGCACGCCGCTACCGGATCCCGTCGGTGACGGTGATCAACAACAACTCCGGCTTCGGCCAGAACCTGACCGGGGTGCACCGCATCTCTGGAAACCGCCCTGGCCGGGGCGAGGAATTGATCCGGTTCGGGCCGACCGATTTCACCAAGGTTGCCGCCAGCTTTGGCGTCCGCGGCATCCGGGTCGAGCAGCCGAGCGACATCGCGCCCGCGCTGGCCCAGGCGCTCGCCGGCAGCGAGCCGGTCGTTATCGATGTCGTGACCGAACTGGAGCCGCGCGCGCCCGAAGCGTGGTCGCCGCCGCGCTGATCACGGCGCGGCGCGCCTGCGCGGCTGGCGTCGCGCCTCGCTGGGCGAGACGGCACCGGGCGAAATGGGCGAGGCCGGCGACCGGGCGCTGTTCGCGGCAAGATAGACGGCCTTGTTGGTCTCGACGGTGTAGGCGAGGCGGTCGCGCCGGACGGCATAGCGGCGCCGCGCGGCGATGCGTTCGGCGAGCTCGAGGTGGTTGCCGATGTCGAAGAATTCGACGGTATCGGGGTGATAGCGCGCAAATTCGAGAAAAGTGTGGGTGCGCGAGGCGATGATCCGGCAGCCCAGCTCGACCGCCTGCGAAATCGGCCCCGAAGATGACTGGCCGACTTCGAGATAAGGCAGCACGACGACATCGCAGATTGTCATGCCCGCCAGGAAATCGCTGTCGTCGAGCGCGCCCATAAAGTGAACCCGGCTCGACAAGTCGCGCGGGTGCTTGCCGAACAGGTCGTGCAGATGCCGTTCGATGTCGAGATTGAGCCCGATCGTCGGCGCCCCGTGCATGTGGTCGTAGAGCGTCGCGTCGACATGCGCATCGCTCAGAAGCGACGCGACATAGGGATGAATGACGGCATGGCGTTCGATCTGATTCGGATGCACGCCGCCGAATATCAATAGATGATAGTCTTCCGGGAGATGATGCAGTGCCCGGATGACTGTTTCGAACCCTTTGTAGTTACTGAGAAAGCCGAAAACGCCGATCAGCTTTGCGTCCAAGGCCAAGCTATCGAGCTGCGCGAATTGGCGGCGTGCGGAATGGGCCAGCAACGCGTCCGCCTCGCTCCGCGAGAGAAAGCTAAGAGGGTGGTCGTAGACCCGTTTGAACCGGTGCAGGTGCCGGGCGTCGAAGAGGTCGCGGCGATTATGCACGATGACGCTCACCGGCTTGCATCGCTGGTGATGGCGCAACGTCCGGGCGGTCCCGACCGAGACTTGATTGTTGTAGGAAAATGTCGCGGCGATGCCGTAGGCGGCGCGCCATTTGCGCTGCGCCATCGCCTTGGCGAAGTCCATGAAAGGAAAGGCGGGTGGGCGGACCAGCGTGTGAAAGGTCACCGACAAGCGCCGTGCCGCCCGCGACAGCCAGCGAAAGCGGCGCACGATATCCGCGGCGTCGCATCCGAGCGTGCCGAATTCCAATTGGATGCTGACGGCGTCGAACGCGGCAATATCGCGGCAAATCTCCTTGATATGGCGGTCGCCGAGCTTGCGGATGCGCGGGTGCTTGCTGCGCAGCAGATACTGGTCGAGGTCGAAGACGGTGATCTCGAAGAGGTCGGCCAATTGGCGTTCGAGCGCGTGGGTATAGGCGGCGATGCCGCACAGCTTGTTGCGTGTCGAGACGATCGCCAGCCGTTCGCGCCGCGGCGCCAGCACGGCGAGGCGGCCGGTGGGTTCGGAGGAGGCACGGTCATCGTCACGAAATTCGCGGAGGCTCATGGTGCGCTTCCGGCTAGAGGTGATCGCGGATCGACTGCACGGCGAGGCAGCCGATCGCCCAGACCGCAAAGGCGATCAGGGCGACGGTCGCCAGCGAACGCCAGCGCCGGGGGTACAGCGATTCCTGCGGCAAGGCAGGCGGGACGAAGCCTTCGATATAGATATGCTGGCGGTCGGCGGTCTCGCGCGCCCGGTCGAGCCCTTCGAGGGCATGCTCATACGCCGCTTCGGCGAACTTCCGTTCGGCCTCGAGGGCCTCATACGCACCCATCTGCCGCGACACGGTGGGCGCGCCGGGCGGTGCGGCGGGGCTCGCGGTCATTTCGCGGTCCAGTTCGTGCTGCTGGGTATCGAGCGCGCGGATGCGCGCCTTGAGCACGCGGATCGCCGGCGTTTCCTCGCGCACCAATGCCTGCACGGTGGCGAGCTGGGCATTCGTCTTGAGCAAGTCACCGCGGATTTTGGCCGCCAATGCGGCATCGGCATCGGCCGTCTTGCCCGGGTCGATCGACCCGGTGCGGTCGCGGAAATCGCCGATGGCGGCGAGGGCGGCCTTGAGCCGGGTTTCCGCCGCCGCGACTTCGGCCGCGGCCTGCGCCACCGAATCCTGTCGCGCCCGCGCCGACAGGTCGTTGATCAGTTTTTCGGAGGCCGCGACGATCGCCTGCGCCAGCGTCAGCGACGCTTCCGGGGTGAAGGCGCGCGCCTGCACCACGATCGTGCCGGTCGCCTGGTCGTAGAACGGGTCGACCTGACGGCGCCAGTAGTTGACCAGGCGCTCGATCGACGCCGAAGACGGCAGCCGCGCCCACCAATCGCCCTGCGGTGCGGAAAACATCCGGTGCAGGTCGAGTTTCTTGTCGAGCTCGTCGACGATGGCGCGGCTGGCAATGTACTGCGCGACGATCTGGGATTCGGCGCTGGC
This sequence comes from Allostellaceae bacterium, assembly GCA_035550515.1. Taxonomy (GTDB): domain Bacteria; phylum Pseudomonadota; class Alphaproteobacteria; order ATCC43930; family CGMCC-115725; genus DATARH01. The sequence goes on along the minus strand of DASZOZ010000135.1, from coordinate 43,583 downwards.
GCCGGTATGACCGGCCTCGCCGCCACCGAACAGCGCCAGCGCTTCGGGGCGGGGCGGGTCGACGGTCCGCAAACTCAGGCGGAACTCGGCGACATATTGGTCGGCGGCGATGCCCAGGTAATAGATCGCCGCGACGGCGACGGGCACCACCACCAGGATGACGAACGATAAGCACCGGGCGGTCAGCAGCCGCGCCGGCAGACCCGGCGCCGCGCCGCCGCTCGGCGCCGGCGGGAACAAGCGCGTGACCGTTGCGCCCCGTGCCGTCTGCGGCAGTTGGGACTCGACTGCCGCAGCGGCCGCCGCCGGAGCCTCATGCGCCGGGCGCGCGCGGGAGATCGCGCGGGAGATCATTGCGGCGCTCCGGAATGGAGCGGGCTCAGGCGGCGATACTGGTCGAGCGCCTCGGCGATGTCGTCGTACAGCCGCAGCTCGCCACCCGCCAGCACCGCCCCGCGGTCGCAATATTGCCGGATGGTGCGGCTGTTATGGGTGACCAGGATGATGTCCGATCGGCGCATCCGCTCGGCAAAGGCAAAAGCGCATTTGCGGCGAAATCGTTCGTCGCCGACCTCGGTGACTTCATCGATCAGATAGGTGTCGAAATCGAGCGCCAGGCAGGCGCCGAAGGCCAGCCGGGCGCGCATCCCGGCCGAATAGGTGTTGACCGGCATCTCGAAATACGCGCCGAGCTCGGCGAAATCGGCGACGTAAGCCACGGTCTCTTTGCGGTTCGCGCCATAGACCCGCGCGATGAACGCGACATTTTCCCGGCCCGACAGGGCGCCGTGAAACGTCCCGCCATAGCCCAGCGGAAACGACACGCGCGCGTCACGGCGAATGCGACCGCGATCGGGCATCTCCGAGCCGGCGAGGAGCCGGACGAGGGTCGACTTGCCGGCGCCGTTGGCGCCGAGAATGCCTAAATTATGCCCGTCGGCGAACGCCGCGCTGACCCGGTCGAGCACGACCTGGCGCGCACCGCCGCCGGTGCGGTAAGCCTTGGAAACGGCGTCGAGCGCGATCATGCCGGTTCTGCCAAATGCCGTCGCAGCCCGCGCTCCAGCGCAAGCCCGGCGAGGATGCTCAACACCGCGGCGGTGACGAGAAAGCGGCGGTCGAGCCAGTGCGGCTGGTAGCTCGCGAAAAAACTGGCGCGGAACCAGTCGATCGCCTGTAGCAGCGGGTTCCACACGACGATGTCGCGCGCCCAGTCGGGCATCATGCCGGGGATGTAGAAGATGCCGGAAAAGAAATAGAGCAGCCGCGTCGCGTTGTTCCACAGCTTGTCCCACGAGCGGAACAGCGTTTGCAGCACCGCATTGAGGTAGCCGACGCCGCAACCGAGCAGTGCGACAACGCTCAGCGCCATCGCCGCACTCCACACATCGTCCGGCAGCGCGGGAATGCCGGCGGCGGCGAAGCCCGCCAGCAGCAAGCTCGCGACGACGAGATCGGTGGCGAATTCGAGCAGGCCGCGGGCGAGGATCACGTCGAACGGCTTGACCGGCGGCAGTTGCAGCAGCGAGCCGTTGCCGGTGACCGCATGCATCATGCCGGTACTGGCGTGGACGAAGACGTGGAACGGCACCAGGCCGGTGAAATAGAACAGGAAGAAATGCGTTCCGATCGGCGGGGTCCCGTGCATCAGCAGCGCGAACATCGCCCATAGCAGGGTGATGTGCAGGATCGGTTCGAGCAGCGCCCAGCCATAGCCCAGCCGGGAGTCGCCGAACCGGGTGCGCGTCTCGCGGATGATCAGGGCATGGACGACGCGCGCCTGGGCTCGGCAGCGCTCGGCCAGGCTCGGCGGACGGCGCGGCGGCCGCGGCACGCGGTGATGCCGGTCGGCGAGGACGACATAGTCGCCGTCGATCGTATCGAGCCGGCGGTTGAGCACGCGGAGAACGGCCTCGGCCGAAGCCTGATCGGCCGGGAAAGCGCGCAGCAGCTCGCCGCCGGCAGTGGTCGCCTCCAGCAGCTTGCCGTTTGCCAGCAGCAGGTCGAGCCGGGCGCGCTGCGCCGCCTGGCTCGCCGGGTCGAGCGCCGCGGCGCGGTTGACCGCCTCGGCCGCGGCGGTGAAATCGCCGCGCCGGAACAGCAGATGCCCGCGATGCAAGTGGTAGTCGGCGTCGTCCGGCGCCAGCCGCAACGCCTGCTCGATCGCCGCCAGGGCGTCGTCAGGGGCATCGCGCAGGCCGTGCGCCTCCGCGGCCAGGCGCCACAGCAGCGGCTCGGCCGCATCGTATGTCAGCGCCTTGCCGATCATCGCCGCGGCCTCGTCGGCCCGCCCGGCGCGCAGCAGCAGCTCCCCGGCGTGGATCACCAAATTGGTGTCGAGCGGCGCCAGGTCGGCGGCTTGCAAGGCGAATTCGCCGGCTTGCACAGCAAGCGTCAACGCCTCTCCGCGCTGGCCGAGGGCATGCAGCGCGGCGGACAACGCGCGCAAGGCATAAGGGCTGGAGGGTTCGATCGCCGCGGCGCGCCGGAGATGAAGCACCGCGTCCTCGAAGCGCGCGGCGTCGAGCAGCAGGCAGCCGGCGTGATAGGCGAAGTCGAACCGATCGGGTGACAACTCGCTCGCCTTGATCGCGAAGTCGAGCGCCTTGTCCGCCGCGCCGATCGCGCTCAGGACGCCGCTTGCGTGGCGGTAGCCCTCGATCCAATCGGGGCGCTGTGCGAGCAGTTGCTCGTAGGCGCGGGCCGCCTCGGCATGGCGGCCGCAATTGCTGAACAGCCAGGCGCAGAAATGGGCGACGTCGTTGTCGTTGGCCGCCGCGGCGAAGGCGGCGCGGCCGCACTCGACCGCGTCGTCCGCACGCCCGTCGTGATACAGCTTCTCGCCGAGCCGGCAGGCGAGATGCGCCGTATCGGTTCCGGCAATTTCCTGGCGACGCAAATAATCGAGACATGTATCCAGCGCACCGCCGTCGAGGGCGCGGGAAAAGACATGATGATCGATCGCCAATTGGGGGTAATTGTGATCGAGACTCAACCCTGGCGTGCTCCACCCCGGTAGGTTGCATTTTATCGAACACGATAAACTGGTGTTGTGTGCTGGCTCAATGAGAAACTGCTTCGCACCAACCCGTTCGTGCACGCATCGGTCGTAAGACCGGGCGCCGGCAAGCCGCTCACCGGCGATTGATGTTTCTTGGCTGGCCCTGGTTGAATTTCGCTCCTAAAGTCGACGGATCGACCGGGGTGGCGCCCCAGAGACAGCGGAGGAGCGGGATGGCATTCGAGTTTGGCATGTTCCATGAGTTTCAACGTCCCGCCGGGATCAGCGAGGAAGACGCCTTCGCAACCTCCTTCGAACAGATCGACGCCGCCGAGCGTTGGGGCCTCGACGCGATGTGGCTGGCCGAAATTCATGTCGCGCCCGAGCGTTCCGTGTGCTCAGCGCCGTTGACCCTGGCGAGCGCGATCGCGGCGCGCACCAAGCGGATGAAGATCGGCACCGGCGTGCAGGTGCTGCCGCTCTGCCACCCGCTGCGCCTGGCGGAAGAGGCCGCGACGGTCGACCAGATCAGCCACGGCCGGCTGATTTTCGGTGTCGGGCGCAGCGGTTTCCCGCGCACCTACGAGGCGTACGGCGTCCCCTACGGGGAAAGCCGCGAGCGCTTTGCCGAGACGCTGGAGATCCTGAAGCGCGCCTGGACCGAGCCGCGTTTCTCGTACCAGGGCAAGTACTACAGCTTCGACAATGTGGCGCTGACGCCGAAGCCGTATCAGAAGCCGTGGCCGGAAATCCGCATCGCGGCGAACAGCGCCGACACCTTCCCGCAGATCGCCAAATTGGGCCATGCGGTGTTTGTCGCCGTCCGGCTCGGGACGATCGAGGAACTCGGGCCGAATATCGACGCCTACCGCAAGGCGTGGAAGGAAGCCGGTCATCCCGGCGAGGGCCAGGTGTTCCTGCGGGCGCCGGTCTATGTCGCGGAAACCGACAAGGCGGCGATCGAAGAGCCCGAAGAGAGCATCATGTACTTCTACCGCTATCTCGGTGAACGCCTGGAGGACTCGGCGACGCGTGCCGGGGTGCGCCAGGTGGAAGACCGCGCGGCGCGCGGCCGGCGGTTGCAGGAAATCTCCTATGAGGACGCGCTGCGCGAGAAGCTGATCGTCGGCTCGCCGGAGCGGGTGGCGGATCGGCTGATGGGGCTCAAGGAAACGCTGGGGCTCGACGGCATCCTTGCGGAGATGAATTGCGGTACCAAGATCCCGCACCAGCACGTGATGAAGTCGCTGCAGTTGCTGTGCGAAAAAGTGATGCCCAAATTCCACTAGCGCTTCTTCACGCCCACCCGGTTTTCAACTCGCCGAAGCTGGCTCAACCGGCTTCGGCGAGTTTTTGTGACTGCGCTGTTATTCGTGTAAATATCGATCTTATTTAAACAAATATCATTAACTATAAAATGAGTTTCTGGCGATTACTGTGGAATAAAGAATAATGAAACAATTTGAATTACCTTCTGGTGGAAAAGATCGATATAACCGGCCTCGATAATACTTCGCGGAACAAGACATGGTTAACCCCGCGGAGGGGAGAGGTGTGATGTTTCCTTGGTATGTCGATGCCGCCTTGGTGTGTCTGGTGCTCGCGGGCTTCTGGGGGGTCTGGCAAATTCCCGGTGGCCACGGCCATTAACGACAATAAAGAGAGCGGACGTTTACGCGTCCGCTCTCTGGCGGTACGGTCGTTGCCGCGTGACGACCGACACTCTCCTTCATCCTGACTTCAAGATCGCGCCGTACTGGTGGGAGGCCTATCGGCCGTCCATCGGCGAGCCGGTCGCCGTGCCGCGCCAGGCGCGGGTGGCGATCATCGGCGGCGGCTATGCCGGGTTGTCCACGGCGCTCGAACTGGCGAGGCACGGCATCGATGCGGTGGTGCTGGAAAAGGGCGCGCTCGGCGAGGGCGCGAGCACCCGCAACGGCGGCGCCGTCAGCGGCGGCGTCAATGTCGGTAAGAGCTTCAGCGGCAAGGCGGCGGCGGTCGATCCGGCACGCGCCGCGCGCATGCTGTCGGATGCGCATGACGCGTTCGGGCTGGTCGAGCGGCTGATCGAGGAAGAAGGCATCGGCTGCTTCTGGCAGAAGCGCGGCCGGTTTCAGGGGGCTTGGACCCCGAAGCATTTCGCCTACCAGCAATCGAGGCTGGGGCGCCTCAACGACAATGCGCAGTCGGGCGCCTATATGGTGCCGCGCGAGCGGCAGCGCGAAGAACTCGCCAGCGACTATTATTACGGCGGGATGGTGGTCGAGCGGTCGGCCAGCCTGCATCCGGCGCTCTACTACAAGGGCCTGCTCGACGCCTGCCGGCGTCGCGGCGTCGCCGTCTGTGCCGATGCGGCGGTCGGCGGCATCGCCGCCGGCGGCGCCGGCTGGCGGGTCACCACCAGCCGGGGTGCGCTCGACGCCGGCGATGTCGTCATTGCCACCAACGGCTATACCGGCGCGCTGACGCCGTCCTTGCGGCGCCGGATCGTGCCGATCGCCAGCCACATCATCGCTACCGAAGAGTTGCCGGCCGACCTTGCCGCGTCGCTGGTCCCGAAGGGACGCACCCTGTCGGACACCAAGCGCGTGCTCTGCTATTACCGGATGTCGCCGGACGGCAAGCGGATGGTCTTTGGCGGGCGGGCGCGCTTTACCCAGGCCGATCCGCTGCTCTGCGCACGGGTGCTCTACCGCTATATGACCGACCGCTTCCCGCAGTTGAAGGGGGTGCGGATCACCCATGGCTGGACCGGCAACACCGCGTTCACGCTCGATGCGCTGCCGCATATGGGCGAGGATGACGGCCTGCATTACGCGCTGGGCTGCAACGGCAGCGGCATCGCGATGATGACCTATCTCGGCTTTCAGACCGCCCGCAAGATCGCCCGCGCCGCGAACTATGCCTGCGCCTTCGACAGCCCGGCGTTTCCCGGGCATGCGCTCTACAACGGCAATCCCTGGTTCCTGCCGGTCGTCGGCGCGTATTACCGGCTGCGCGACCGGCTCGATCGGATGCTCGCCTGAACGACGGCGAAAGCGGTATCATTCGCGGGATGCACATGCGGGAGGGCAGGATGGAATTCGAGGGCTTCAAGTCGTCGCTGACAGGCGCCTCGCCGCCGGCCGGGACGAGCGGCGCGCTCCAGGCGCTGTGGTGGCAGGCCAAGGGCGACTGGCACCAGGCGCATCGCTGCGCCCAGGCCGACGCCAACGAGAAGGGCGCCTGGGCGCATGCCTATCTGCACCGCGTCGAGGGCGATCTGCACAATGCCGGCGGCTGGTACAAGCGCGCCGGGAAAAGCCCGTCGACCGCGCCGCTCGACAACGAGTGGGAAGAGATCGCCCGCGCGCTGCTCGCGGCGGGGGCGGCGTAGCTACTCCGCGGCCGAGCGCTCGTATTTGTGCGCCGGTGTGTTGATCGGGTCGAGCAGCGGCGGCGCGTCGAACGATGCCGCGTGCCGCTCGGCCGAGGCGTCGGCGTAGAGCGTGGTGCGCTGCCGCGGGACGCGCCCGACCGAGCGGATCAGCGCCTCCATCGCCTCGGGCGGCATCTCCTGGCCAAAGCTGGCGCCGGCGGCGCGCGAGATGCTCTCGTTCATCAGCGTGCCGCCGAGGTCGTTGCAGCCGGCGTTGAGGCAGGCGGCGGCGCCGGCCGCGCCGAGCTTGACCCACGACGTCTGGATGTTCGGGATCAGCGGGTGCAGCGCCAGCCGCGCCACGGCATGCACCAGCACCGCCTCGCGATAGGTCGGGCCGAGCCGCGCGGTGCCCTTGAGGTACATCGGCGCCTCCATCGGCACAAAGGGCAGCGGCACGAACTCGGTGAAGCCGCCGGTCCGCGCCTGCAGCGCGCGCACCCGCAGCAGATGCCGCGCCCAGTGCTCGTAGCGGTCGACATGGCCGAACATGATCGTCGCCGTGGCGCGCAGCCCGGCATGGTGCGCCGCCTCCATGACCTGGAGCCACTCGGCGGTCTTGATCTTGTCCGGGCAGATGATCGCGCGGACCTCGTCGTCGAGGATTTCCGCCGCGGTTCCGGGCAGGGAACTCAGCCCGGTCGCCTTCAGCTCGCCAAGGAAGTCGGGGAGGGTGCGGCCGAGCGTCTTCGCGCCCTGCCAGATCTCGAGCGGCGAGAACGCATGGACATGCATCCCCGGCACCGCCTGCTTGATCGTGCGGCAGATGCCGAGATAGGTCGCGCCGGTGTATTCGGGGTGGATGCCGCCTTGCAGGCAGACCTCGGTGGCGCCGCGCTCCCAGGCCTCCTCGCAGCGCCGCACGATCTCGCTCCAGTCGAGGTCGTAGGGCCGTCCGCGCAAATTCTCGCTGAGCTTGCCCTTGGAGAAGGCGCAGAACTGGCAGCGGAAATAGCAGATGTTGGTGTAGTTGATGTTGCGGGTGACGACATAGCTGACGGTGTCGCCGTTGACTTCGCGGCGCAGCGCGTCGGCCGCCGCGCAGACGCGGTCGAACGCATCGCCGCGCGCCTCGAACAGCGTGACGATGTCGCGCTCGGCGAGCGTCTCGCCGGCGACGGCGCGGGCGATGATCGGCTCGACCGCCGCGGTGAGCGCAGGGTTCGCAAAGCGCTTGCCGCGGGCCGGCGGCTCGACGCCCGCGCCGGGCGTCCAGCGGTCGGTGCGCGCGAGGCCCTGCCCGTCGACAAAGCGCAGGGTGGGGGTGCGCAGCGCCGGGTCGAGCCACCTTCCCGGCTGCTGCACATATTCGGGATAGATCGCCAGCCGCTCGACGAGCAGCTTGCCTGCCCCGGCGGTACGTTCGGCCAGCACGTCGAGTTCCGGCCACGGCGCCTCGGGGTTCACGTGATCGGGGGTGACCGGCGAGACGCCGCCCCAATCGTTGATCCCGGCGGCGATCATCGCTTCCAGCGCCTCGGGCATCAGGTTGGGCGGCGCCTGGATGTTCATCGCCGCGCCGAACACCAGCCGGGCGACGGCGATCGTCCACAGATGCTCGGCCTCGTCCGGGTCGGGCGCATCGGCCATCCTGGTGCCGGGCTTGGCGCGGAAGTTCTGGATGATGATTTCCTGGATATGACCGTGGCGCTCGTGCAGCGCGCGCAGCGCCAGCAGCGCTTCGATCCGCTCGCGCCGGGTCTCGCCGATGCCGATCAGGATGCCCGAGGTGAACGGCACCGCCGTTTCGCCGGCGGCGGCGATGGTCGCCAGCCGCCGCGCCGGGTGCTTGTCGGGCGAGCCGAAATGCGGGCCGCCGCGCTGCGACAGCCGCTCGCTGGCGGTCTCCAGCATGATGCCCTGCGACACCGAGACCTTGCGCAGCGCCTCCAGGTCGCCGCGGCTCATCAGCCCCGGGTTGAGATGCGGCAGCAGCCCGGTCTCCTTGAGCACCGCCGCCGCCATCTCGGCGAGATAGGCGAGGGTGCTCTCATGGCCGAGCGCCGCCAGCTCGTCGCGCGCCGCGCGGTAGCGCAGCTCCGGCTTGTCGCCCAGCGTGAACAGCGCCTCATGGCAGCCGGCCTTGGCGCCGGCGCGGGCGATCGCCAGCACCTCGTCGCGGGTCAGGAAGGCACGCTCGCCGCGCCGCGGCGGATGCGCAAAGGTGCAGTAATGGCACACGTCGCGGCAGAGCTGGGTCAGCGGGATGAAGACTTTGCGCGAATAGGACACGAGACCGCCATGCCCGGTGTCGCGCAGCGCCGCGGCGACGCGCATCAGCGCCGACAGGCCCTCGCACTCGGCGAGCGCCAGCGCGTCGGCATCGGTGAGCCGGTCGCCTGCGGCGGCACGGTCGAGGATCGTCGCGAAGAAATCCGTCACCCCACCCTCATCTCGTTCGCGTGTTCGGCAATCAACCTGGCGGCGCGCGTTTGCGCCGGCAGTCCCGCAAAATGCTGGAGGTCCCGCGGATTGTCGATATCGAACGCGAAACCGGGCAGGCGCACGACGCATGGCGCGATGCCCGCGGCGCGGGCCGCCGCGAGATGCGGAAAGAAACTGTCCTCGCCAAAGCGCAGCGGCACCGCCAATGGCGGCGACATGACGATGCCGTTCGAGCCGAGCTCGTCATGCGCGGGAGCGATCGTGAAGGCCGGCGCGGGACCGTGTGCGGCGATCAGCGCCGCGATCTCGGTGCTGGTGATGAGCGGCAGGTCGCCGGGCAGGGTGAGCATCGCGGCATGCCGGTTCGCGACAAGACGGCGCGCGCCGGCAGTGACCGCGCCGGTATGGCCGTCACGGGCGCCGTCGGCGAGCGTCGCCATGCCATAGCGGCGGGCCAGCGCTGCGGCCTGCGGATCGACCGTGACCAGGATCGCGCCGCCAAGCCCGCTCACACCGGCGACGGCTTCGATCACATCCTCCAGCATCGCCAGGGCCAGATCCTGCCGCAGCGCGGCCGACAGCACCGGCGCCAGCCGCTGTTTCGCGCCCCCCGTCTCCTTGACCGGGATGACCGCCCACACCTCGGCCGGGTTCATCGGCGATGCGCCGCGGCGGCCCGGAGCACCACCCGCGCCAGGGCCTCGCGGTCCTCCAGCGTGACCATCAGCGTCGGCGCCAGCACGACGGGGAGATCGAGACCGGCGACGGCATCGCGGTCGCCCTCGTCGGCGACGTAGACATCGACGAAGTCGCGATAGTGCCGCGCCACCGCCGCGGCGTCGACCGGCAGGCCGAGTTCCGCCATCATCTTCGCGGTCGGCCCCTTGACCGCCTTGCCGCCGATGATCGGCGACACCGCGACGACCGGCGCGCGGGATCGGCGCAGCGCGTCTCGCAGGCCGGGGACCGCGAGGATCGGGTCGATGCTGATGAACGGGTTCGACGGGCAGATCACCACGGCCTGCAGCCGCGGATCGGCGAGCGCCGCGAGGGCATCGCCATTGGCGCGTGCCGTCTCGGCGCCGGCGAATTCCAGCCGGCGGACCGCCGGCTCGCAGCGCAGCCGGACAAAATAATCCTGGAAGTCGAGCCGGCCGCGATCCGTGTCCAGCCGCGTACGGACCTTGTCGTCGCTCGCCGGCAGCAGCCGCGCCGTGATGCCGAGCCGGCGGCGGAAATCGTCCATGACCGCCGACAGCGGCTCGCCCGCAATCAGGCGGCGGGTGCGCTCGACATGCGTCGCGAGGTCGCCGTCGCCGAGGCGGAACCAGCCCTCGCCGCCGAGCTTTTCGAGCGCCGCCATAAAGGTCCAGGTCTCGTCGCGGCGGCCCCAGCCGAGTTCCGGGTTCGCCTCGCCCGACAGCGTGTACAGCAGGGTGTCGAGATCGGGACACACGGTGAAGCCGAGATGCTCGAAATCGTCACCGGGATTGACGATCACGCTCAGCGTGTCCGCCGGCAGCACGCGGTAGAGGCCGAGCGCGAGCTTGGCGCCGCCGACGCCGCCCGACAGCGCGACCACCGGACCGTTGAAGTTCATCGGAACAAATCGTGCTCCGGCGGGCGCACCAGCGCCGCGGCGTCGGCATCGGGGGCAGTCCAGCGCAGCCCGCGCACCAGCACCATCGGCAGCGCCTCGTCCGCCTGGCCCATGACCAGCGACGCGGCGGCGGCGATCTCGTCGGCGAACCCCGTCTCGGTGACTTCGAGCGCCCGGCCGAACAGGTCGGGATGGCCGCGCCAATCGATCACCGCGGGCAGACCGGCGGCGCCCAGCGCGATGCCGACCGTGCCGCGGCGAAACGGCCGGCCAAAGCTGTCGCTGACGATCACCGCGATCGGCACGCCATAGGAAGCCACCAACTCGTCGCGGATCGCCCGCGCCGAGGCGTCGGGATCGACCGGCAACAGCAGCACCCGCTCATGCCCCTCGCCGTCGGCGACATTCGAATGGTCGATCCCGGCATTGGCCATGACCCAGCCGCGGCGGTGCTCGGCGATGATCAGGTTTTCGCGATGCCGCACGATGCGCTTCGACTCGGACAGCACGACCTCGCAAAACCGCGGATCCTTGCCGGTCTGCTCGGCGAGCTTTTTGGCCCGCTCCGACGGCGTCACCCGGCTGACATCGACAAAGCGGTTTTCCGCCTTCGAGACGATCTTCTGCGCGATGACCAGGACATCGCCGGCCTCGGGGGCAATCGCCGCGTCGACCAGCGCCGACACCGCGAACGCCGCGAGGTCGTCGCCGGGCTGCACCATCGGCACCCCCGGCAGCCCGATGATCTCCACGCGGGACGGCATCGGACGCCGTCGCTAGCCGAATGCCTTGCGCAGCCGCGGCACGACCTGCTCGGCGTAAAGCTTAAGGAATCGCGCCTGGTCGGGGCCCGGCGCGTGGAACACCAGGTGCCTGAAGCCGAGCTCGACATAGGGGCGGATGCGCTCGACCTGCTCGTCAGGGTCGCTGGAGACGATCCAGCGGCTGGCCGCGCGGTCGAGCGGCAGCGCATCGGCCAACCGCTCCATTTCCACCGGGTCCTCGACGCCGACCTTTTCCTCCGGCGAGAGCGCCAGCGCAGCCCAATGCCGGGTCAGCTCCTTGGCCTGTTGCGCGTCGGTGTCGAACGACACCTTGACCTCGATCATCTTTTCGATCGCCGCCTCATCGCGGTTGGCCTTGCCGGCGCCCTCGCGCACCTTGGCCGACAGGTCGGTGTAAAGCTGCGGGTTCTTGCCGCTGGTGACGATAAACCCCTCGGCGACCTGCCCGGCCATCTGCGCCGCGAGCGGTCCCGAGGCGGCGACCCAGATCGGCACCTTGTGCTGCGGCTTGTCGTAGATCGTCGCGTCCTTGGTCCGGTAGAACTGCCCCTCGAAGGTGACCCGGTCCTTGGTCCACAACGCGTTGATCAGGCGGATCGCCTCGCGCAGCCGGTCGCGCCGCTCCTTCGCGCCCGGCCATTCGATCCCGGCGGACGGCACCTCGTTCAGCGACTCGCCGGTGCCGACGCCGAGCACGACGCGCCCCGGAAACATGCAGCCCATCGTGCCGAAAGCCTGGGCGACGATCGACGGGTGATAGCGGAAGGTCGGCGTCGCGACGCTGGTGCCGATGACCACCCGCTTGGTGCTGGCGCCGAGCGCGCCGAGCCAGGCAAGCGAATTGGGGGCGTGGCCGTCGGTATGTTTCCACGGCTGGAAATGGTCGCTGACAAACACCGAGTCGAACCCGGCCTCCTCCGCCAGCACCGAGAACTCCAGCAACCGACGCGGCCCGAACTGCTCGGCCGACGCCTTGTATCCGATCTTCAGCACGGTTGGCTCCTATCGTTCGCGTCAGACCTTGGCGAGCACGTCTTCGCGGAAACGCCGCATACTGGCGATGACGTCGTCGGCGGTGGCGCCGTCGAAGCTGAAATCGACCGCGACGACGCCGAGGTCCCTGAGGGCTCGCAGATCGCCGACCATCGCCTCGTTGCTGCCCGCGAACAGGCGGCGGTCACCGTTATCGGCTTTGTCCGGGATCGCCGCGCCGCGCCCGGCGACGCGGTAGGCGAGGGCGATCTCCTTGGGATCGCGCCCGGCCCGCTGGCAGGCGCGGTGCAGCCGCTCGATGCCGCCCTTGAACCGCTCCAGCGTGTCGAGCCGGAACGCCGGGTTGGTGCCGATGGGATACCAGCCGTCGCCCAGCTTGGCGGTGCGGCGCAGCGCCGGGCCGCTTTCCCCGCCGACCCAGATCGGCACGCGCTGCTGGACCGGGCGCGGCTGGAAGAAGATGTTCGAGAACTTGACGAACTTGCCGTCGAAGCGGGGGTTTTCGTTGGTCCACAACTCGCGGCAGGCGAGCAAATATTCGTCGGTGACGGCGCCGCGCTCGTCGAACGGGTCGGTGCCGATCGCCGCGAATTCCTCGCGGCACCAGCCGGCGCCGACGCCCAAGGTCAGCCGTCCCTCGGACAGATTGTCGATCGTCGCGAGGATCTTCGCGGTCAGCACCGCCGGGCGGTGCGGCACCACCATGACCGAGGTGACCAGCCGCAATTTGTCGGTCTTGGCGGCGACAAAGGCGACCGCCGTGAGCTGCTCGTGGCGGTCGCCGCCGGCCCGGCCGGGGAACTCGCCGGTATCGGAATAGGGGTATTTGTTCTCCAGCTCGCGCGGGATCACGACATGGTCGGACAGCGTGCAGTAATCATAACCGATCGCCTCGCCCTGTTGGGCGATGCGGGCCAGGTCTTTCGCCCCCGACAGCGGACCGCTGACCGGCGCGCCAAAACCGTATTGCATCGCACCCTCCGCGCAAACCGTCATTGGCCCCTAACCTAGTGCCTACACCGGATGACGGCTAGTGCGTCCTTTGCCCGACCTACAGCTCCAGCACCCGCCGCAAGCCGTCTTCGACCGCCTTCAGGTCGTCGGAGGAGAGCTGGCCCGCGGTGCGGGTGAGGCGCGCCTTGTCGACCGCGCGCGCCTGGTCGCACACCGCGACACGGCCGTCTCCCGCCGACGGCGTCGCGACGACGATCGGCGGGCGCGGCTGCGGTCCGGTCGCCAGCGGCACCACCATGACCGTGCGGCGCGCCCGGTTCAGCGCATCCGCGGTGACGACGACCGCCGGCCGCATCGCCCGCATCTCGGCGCTGGCGACGACGTCGAAATCGACCCACCAGATGTCGCCGCGGCGCACGGGCTCGCCGCTCGGGGTGGCGGCCATCATTCCGTCTCCGCGTCGTCGCGCGGGGCTGCGACGCCGTCGCCCAGCGTCGCCGGCTCCCAGCTCGCCATCTCGGCGGCCAAGGCCGCATCCTGTTCGACAGCGAGCGCCGCGAGGTAGAGCGGGTCGGCCTCGGCGACACCGTCCGGCGGCAGCGCCTGCTCCAACAAATCCTGGATGAACTTGCTGCGGCTCCGCGCCGGCACCGCGCGCTTCAAGCGGCGGACCAGCTCGGCCGGCAGATGCAACAGAAGCTGCTGCGTCGCCATGGCAGCACCCCTTCATAGCGATAGGGATATTGATATCGCCATGAACACCCAAGAACAAGGGGCCTATAGGTCAGCTGCATCCGCTGGTCGAGCCGCAGGTCTCGCATTTGAGGCAGGTGCCGTTGCGCACCAGGGTGAAATTGCCGCATTCGCCGCAGCTGTCGCCCTCGTAGCCTTTCATGCGCGCCTCGCGGATCTGTTCGAGGCGGGGGTCGGCGGCGAGCGCCGCGATCTCGATCGTCTCGGTGGTCGCCACCGCGAGCGCGCCCGACGCGAAGAGCGGCATCTCGGCATCCGCGGCGCCGGCGCGCGCGGTTGCCGCGGCGTTGCGCTTGCCGCCGTGCAACACGGTCAGCTTGTTGCGGACATAGCCTTGCGAGGCGACTTTCTGGACGATCGCTGCCATCTCGGCGCCGACCGCGGCCGCCGCCGGGTCGTCGATCTCGCGCAGGTTGGAGGATTCGGCGATGACGCCCTTGCCGATCGTGTCGGGCATCAGGTCGGCCGGCTCGACATGCGCGAGGTCGTTGCGGTCGAGATAGGAGATCGCCAGCTCGCGGAAGATATAGTCGAGGATCGAGGTTGCCATCTTGATCGTGTCGTTGCCCTCGACGATCCCCGACGGCTCGAACCGGGTGAAGGTGAAGGCCTCGACAAACTCCTCGAGCGGCACGCCGTATTGCAGCCCGAGCGAGATCGCGATGGCGAAGTTGTTCATCAGCGAGCGGAAGGCCGAGCCTTCCTTGTGCATGTCGATAAAGACCTCCGCCAGCTTGCCGTCCTCGTATTCGCCGGTACGCAGATAGACCTTGTGGCCGCCGACGACGGCTTTTTGCGTATAGCCCTTGCGCCGGTTGGACAGACGGCGGCGCTCGGCGCGCGACACGAAACGCTCGATGACCCGCTCGACGATACGTTCGGCGACCACCGGCACCCGGTCGGCCGGCGATTGCGCCAACAGCTCGGCCGCCTTGTCCTCCGCGTCATCGTCACCGAACAGGTTGGAGGCGAGCGGCTGCGACAGTTTCGAGCCGTCGCGATAGAGCGCCGTGGCCTTGAGGCCGAGTTCCCAGGACAGCTTGTAGGCAGCTTTGCAGTCTCCGACCGTCGCGACGTTCGGCATGTTGATCGTCTTCGAGATCGCGCCGGTGATAAAGGGCTGCGCCGCCGCCATCATGCGGATATGGCTATCGACCGACAAGCAGCGCTTGCCGAGCCGGCCGCACGGGTTGGCGCAGTCGAACACCGGCAGGTGCTCAGGCTTTAGATGAGGAGCGCCCTCCAAAGTCATTGCACCGCAACAATACGTGTTGGCGTTATCGATATCGCTGCGGGTGAATCCGATCGCCGCCAGCAGGTCGAAGCTCGGGTCGGCGAGGGCGGCGGGGGCGATGCCGAGCGTCTCGGTGCAGAAGGTTTCGCCCAGCGTCCATTTGTTGAACGCGAACTTGATATCGAAGGCCGAGGCCAAGGCGCCCTCGATCGCGCTCAGGGAAGCCTCGTCAAACCCCTTTTCGACAAGGGTCCGGTGGTTGATCGCCGGCGCGCCTTTCAGCGTACCGTGACCGAGGGCGTAGCGCTCGATATCGGCGATCGCCTGATCGTCATAGCCGAGCGTGCGCAGCGCGTCGGGCGCCATGCGGTTGATGATCTTGAAATAGCCGCCGCCGGCCAGCTTCTTGAACTTGACCAGGGCGAAATCGGGTTCGATGCCTGTGGTGTCGCAATCCATCACCAGGCCGATCGTGCCGGTCGGCGCGATCACGGTGGTCTGCGCGTTGCGGAAACCGTGCTTGTCGCCGAGCGCCAGCGCGGCGTCCCAGGAGGCGGTGGCGGCCTCGGCCAGCGCCTTGTCCGGGCAGCTTGCCGCGTCGAGCGGCACCGGAGCTACCGCCAGGGCCTCGTAGCCGGTGCGGTCGCCATGCGCGGCGCGACGATGGTTGCGGATCACCCGCAGCATCGGCTCGCGGTTCTTGGCGTAGCCGGAGAAGGGACCCAATTCGGCCGCCATTTCGGCCGAGGTCGCGTAAGTCGTGCCGGTCAGCAGCGCGGTGATGGCCGCCGCCAGGCTCCGCCCGGCGTCGCTGTCGTACGGAATGCCCATCGACATCAGCAGGCCGCCGAGATTGGCGTAGCCGAGGCCGAGCGTGCGATAGGCGTAGCTGAGCCGGGCGATCTCGCGCGACGGAAACTGCGCCATCATCACGCTGATTTCGAGCACGATGGTCCACAACCGCGTCGCGTGGCGGAAATCGCCGACCTTGAACCCGTCCTCGCCGCGATAGGCCATCAGGTTGAGCGAGGCGAGGTTGCACGCCGTGTCGTCGAGGAACATGTACTCGGAGCACGGGTTCGAGGCGTTGATCCGGCCGCTCTCGGGGCAGGTGTGCCAGTCGTTGATCGTGGTGTCGAACTGCACGCCGGGATCGGCCGAGGCCCAGGCGGCATAGGCGATGCGGTCCCACAGCGCGCGGGCCGGCACGGTTTTCGCCACCTTGCCGTCGGTGCGCCGGGTCAGGTGCCAGTCGGCGCCGTTCTCGACCGCGGCGAGGAAGTCGTTGGTGATGCGGACGGTGTTGTTCGAGTTCTGCCCCGCGACGGTCAGATAGGCCTCGGAATCCCAGTCGGTGTCGTAGGTCCGGAAATCGATCGTCGCGTAGCCCTGGCGGGCGAACTGGATGGTCCGCTGCACATAGTTTTCCGGGATCAGCACGGCCCGCGCGGCGCGGATTTCGCGCTTCAGCCCCGGGTTCCTGGCCGGATCGAACGGGTCCTCGACGCCGGGTGCGCGGCACGCTGCCATGATCAGGTTGAGGTGCTTGGCGCAGAGCTTGGAGCCGGCGACCAGCGCCGCGACCTTCTGCTCCTCGATGACCTTCCAGTCGATAAAGTCTTCGATGTCGGGGTGGTCGGTGTCGACGATGACCATCTTGGCGGCGCGCCGCGTCGTGCCGCCGGACTTGATCGCGCCGGCGGCGCGGTCGCCGATCTTGAGGAAGCTCATCAGCCCGGAGGAGCGGCCGCCGCCGGACAGCCGCTCGCCGTCGCCGCGCAGCCGCGAGAAATTGGAGCCGGTGCCGGAGCCGTATTTGAACAGCCGCGCCTCGCGCACCCACAAATCCATGATCCCGCCCTCGTTGACGAGATCGTCGGCGACCGATTGGATAAAGCAGGCATGCGGCTGCGGGTGCTCGTAGGCGCTTTCCGACGCCTTGATCTTGCCGGTCTTCCAGTCGGCGTAGAAATGGCCCTGCGCCGGGCCGTCGATGCCGTAGGCCCAATGCAGCCCGGTGTTGAACCATTGCGGCGAGTTCGGCGCCCCCATCTGCGTCGCCAGCATGTAGCGCAGCTCGTCGAAATAACTGCGCGCGTCCTCCTCGGCATCGAAATAGCCGCCCTTCCAGCCCCAATAGGTCCAGGTCCCGGCGAGGCGGTCAAAGCACTGCTTGGCGCTGGTCTCGCCGCTGGTGCGCTCGTCCTTGGGGACGAGCGCGAGCTTGTCGGCGTCGGCGGTGCGCCGCCACAGCCAGCGCGGTATGCCCTCCTCCTCGACCGGCGCGAGGATGGTCGGGACGCCGGCCTTGCGCAGGTATTTCTGCGCGAGGATGTCGCACGCCACCTGGCTCCACGCCGCCGGCACCTCGACTCCCTCGGCGGCGAAAACCACCGAGCCGTCGGGGTTGCGAATCTCGCTCGTCGCGGTACGGAAGGCGATGCTTTCGTACGGGTCCCGGCCGGCAGTGGTAAAGCGACGCGCGATATGCATAACATCCCCCGTTTTGTGGGTGCCCGGTCGGCGTTGTCCGCCTAGATCCGGTATCCCTCATTCGTTCAGCCACAGGATTATGTGCCCGGCCCGGCGGTCGATCAACATCTATGTATTGTAACGTCCGAGACACAATATATAGAAAGCGCTTGACGGCGCTGGCGACTCGCGTTCCGACCGCGCAACCCTTGCGATGGCGGGGGGCGACCCAGGGACGATATCGGCGGCCCTTTACCGCGGCGTGGCGCCGGTGCGATAGTCCGCGCGCGCTAACGGAACCGAAGAATGACGACGATCGGCACGCGACTCTTGACCTGGCTGCGCGGCGAGTTGGTAGGCACCGACCGCTACGGCAACAGGTATTACCGCCTCAAGCGCGACCATCCGTCGGGCCGCGGCGGCGGGCGGTTCAGCCGGGAGCGGCGCTGGGTGATCTATAACGGCGAGCCGGAGGGCTCGAAGGTGCCGCCGGAGTGGCATGCCTGGCTGCATCACACGGTGAACGAGGTGCCCGGCGAGCGGCGGCGGTATGCCTGGGAAAAGGACCATCAGCCGAACATGACCGGCACGCCCTACGCCTACCATCCGCGCGGCTCGGTGCTGCGCGGCAGCCACCGCGCGCCGGCGACCGGCGATTACGAGCCGTGGACCCCGGAATAGCCGGCGAGAGGCGCCATGAGGGGCAACGTCATCGAAACCGTGATGGGCGCGGTCGTGCTCGTCGTCGCCGCGCTGTTTCTGTTTTTCGCCTACAGCACCAGCCAGCTGCGCTCGGTGCCGGGTTATCAGCTCACCGCCGATTTCGAGCATATCGACGGGATCCGCGACGGCAGCGACGTGCGCATCAGCGGCATCAAGGTGGGCTCGGTGGTCGCCACGTCGCTCGACTCGAAGAGCTTTCTCGCGACGGTGCGGATGAGCGTCGAGCGCTCGGTCAAGCTTCCGGACGATACCGTGGCGGAGATCGTCTCGTCGGGGCTGCTCGGCGACAAATACATGTCGCTGGTGCCGGGCGGGTCCGACAAGGACCTGCCGCCGGGCGGCAAGATCAAATACACCCAATCCTCGGTCAGCCTGGAGCATCTGATCGGGCAGATGATGTTCTCGCCGCCGGCGAAGAAACCTGGCGAAGGCGAGGGCGGCACCCCAAATCCATCGCCCACGGGCGCCGCGCCGGCCGCCGCGCCGAAACAGTAGGGTAAGGCAGGGCGGAGCATGGCCGCGACAAAGACCGACGCGTTTCCCGTCTGGCTGACGCCGGAGGGCGAACCGGTGTCCTGCGTCGAAAAGATCAAGGTGCTGAACGAGAACCTGGCCGAGCTGCGCGAACTGGCGCAGGACGCGCTGGAGGACGGCGTGCTGATGGGCTGCGACGAGGCGCAGCTGCGCGCCGTCCTCGGCGGCATCATCGCCGGTCTCGTGAACCCCTACCGTCGATGAGGCTGCCTGTCACCGTGGCGCTGGCGCTCATGGTGTCCGGCGCCGCGTCGGCCAAGATGACGCCGCAGCCGATTGCGGTCCTGCAAGGGCTCGACAAGATTTCGGCGCGGATCTCGACGATCGAGGCGCCGGTCGGCGCCTCGATCCATTTCGGCACCCTGCTGATCACCGTGCGCGACTGCGAGCAGAGCGCGCCGGAAGACACGCCGGAAAACGCCGCCTTTATCCAGATTTACGAGACCCCGCCGGGCGAGGACACCAAGCGGCTGTTCAGCGGCTGGATGTTTTCGTCGAGCCCGGCGATCTCGCAGCTCCAGCACCCGGTCTACGACGTGACCTTGCTGGCCTGCAAGGCGGCCGGCACGCCGTCCCCGCCAGCCCCGGCGCCGCCCTCACCACCGCCGCCCTCACCACCGCCGGGGCCGCCAAGCCCGCGCGGAAAGACGCAGCGATAGCGCAGCGCGTCGGCGAGCAGCCGGCGGTATTGCGCGCGCGGCACCTCGACCGCGCCGAATTGCAGCAGATGCGGCGTGACGAACTGCATGTCGAGCAGCCGGTAGCCGCCTTCGCGCAGCAGCGCGACGAGATGCACCAGCGCCACCTTGCTGGCGTCGGTGGCGCGGCTGAACATGCTCTCGCCAAAGAACGCGCCGCCGATCGCGACGCCGTACAGCCCGCCGACCAGCGCGCCGCTCTGCCGGCATTCGACGCTGTGCGCGAAGCCCTGCGCATGCAGCGCGGTGTAGAGCCGCACGATTTCGCGGTTGATCCAGGTATTGGGGCGCTTCTCGGTGGCTTCGGCACACCCGGCGATCGTGGCGGCGAAATCGCGGTCGACATGGAGGTCGAACCTGGCTTGCCGCACCACGCGGCGCAGCCGCCGCGGCAGGTGAAACCCGTCCAACGGCAGGATGCCACGCCGCTCGGGGTCGACCCAGAACAATTCGGGGTCGTCCGCGGACTCGGCCATCGGAAAGATGCCGGCCATATAGGCCTTGAGCAGGATTTGAGGCGTCAGGCGGAAGCGGGACGGCATCAGCGGCCCGCTGCGAGGGGGCCGAGCCAGCGTTCGAGCCAGCCGATATCGTAGGCGCCGCGCCGGAAATCGGGGGCGTCGAGCAGGCGCTGATGGAGCGGAATCGTCGTCTCGATGCCGCCGATCACGTATTCCTCCAGCGCCCGGCGCAGCCGCATCAGG
The DNA here is from genome assembly GCA_035550515.1 of Allostellaceae bacterium. Classification (GTDB taxonomy): domain Bacteria; phylum Pseudomonadota; class Alphaproteobacteria; order ATCC43930; family CGMCC-115725; genus DATARH01. The sequence continues at coordinate 23,329 of DASZOZ010000135.1, read as the reverse complement.
CATTCGGCGCGGTCGTCGCCAAAAGCGATCAGCTTGGCGACCAGGCTGTCGTAATAGGGCGGCACCGTGTAGCCCTGGTAAAGCGCGCTGTCGATGCGAATGCCGGGTCCGCCCGGCGCGTGGTACTCACTGACCCGGCCCGGCGACGGGCGGAAATCGTCGGGGTTCTCGGCGTTGATGCGGCATTCGACGGCGTGGCCGCGCGGGCGGATATCGGCTTGCCGGTAGCCGAGCGGCGCGCCGGCGGCGATGCGGATCTGTTCGCGCACCAGGTCGATGCCGGTAATCATCTCGCTGATCGGGTGCTCGACCTGGAGCCGCGTGTTCATCTCGATGAAGTAGAACGCGCCGTCCTGGTAAAGGAACTCGATCGTCCCGGCGCTCTGGTAGCCGAACTTTTCGAGCGCGCTGACCGCGACGCCGGTGATGTGGTCACGCGCCGCCGCGTCGATTGCCGGCGAGGGGGTTTCCTCGAGGATTTTCTGATGATGGCGCTGCAACGAGCAATCGCGCTCGCCGAGATGCACGACCGCGCCCTGCCCGTCGCCCAGCAGCTGGATTTCGATATGCCGCGGGCGGTCGAGAAAACGCTCCATATAGACCGCGGAATCGCCGAACGCCGCCTGCGCCTCGGCCTGCGCCAGCGGCAGCAGGGTGCGCAGCTCGGCATCGTCATGCGCCAGCTTCATGCCGCGCCCGCCGCCGCCCGACGAGGCTTTGAGCAGCACCGGATAGCCGATCGCCCGCGCCTCGCCGACCGCCTCGTCCGCGTCGCGCAATGCACCCGCCGAGCCGGGCACCGTCGGGATGCCGAGCGCCTTGGCGGCGGCCTTGGCGCGCACCTTGTCGCCCATCACCCGGATATGCTCGGGCTTGGGTCCGATAAAGGCAAAGCCGTGCTCCAGCACGACCTCGGCGAAGTCGGCGTTCTCCGACAGGAAACCGATGCCGGGGTGGATGGCGTCGGCCCCGGTGATCGTCGCGGCCGAGAGGATCGACGCGATGTTCAGATAGCTGCCGCGCGCCGGCGGCGGGCCGATGCACACCGTCTCGTCGGCGAGCCGCACATGCATCGCGTTGGCGTCGGCGGTCGAATGCACCGCGACGGTCTTGATGCCCATGTCGCGGCAGGCGCGGTGGATGCGCAGCGCGATCTCACCGCGGTTGGCGATCAGCACCTTCTCGAACATGGCCGCCGCCGAAAGCACCCCCACCCTGACCCTCCCCCATCGAGGGGGAGGGGATTTGCCTCTTCGCGCGCAACCCCTCCCCCTCGATGGGGGAGGTCAGGGTGGGGGTGAAACTGTTCGCTCCCGGCCCCTCGCCGGCGCGGCGCTGAAGACGGATCGTGCCGGTGCATCATTCGATCAGCATCAGCGCGGTGCCGTATTCGACCGGCTCGGCGTCGCCGACATAGACGCGCGACACGCGGCCGGCACGCGGAGCGCGGATCTGGTTCATCACCTTCATCGCCTCGATGATCATCAAGGTCTGCCCCTCGGCCACGGTGTCGCCGATCTTGACATAGGGAGGCGCACCGGGTTCGCCGGCGAGATAGGCGATGCCGACCAGCGGCGCCTTCAGCACGCCCGGGTGGTCGTGTCCGTTGGCGCCCGGATGACCGGCGCCGTTGGCCGCCGGCGACAGCGCGGGCGTTGCCGCCGGCTGGTCGACGGCTGGCGGCGCGCCCGGCTGCGATATGCCCGGCTGCGGTATGCCCGGCTGCGGTATGGACGCCGCCGCGGCCTGGCGCGACACCCGGATACGCTGATCGCCGGCCGAGCACTCGATCTCGGTGAGCCCGGTTTCGTCGAGCAGCTTGGCCAGCGAGCGGATCAGGTCGGGATCGGGCGCCAGCGTCGCGCGGCGGCCGGCGAATCTCACCGCGGTCCCTCGCCCGTCTTGGCTTCGATCAGCGCGGCGATCGCTTCGAGCGCCAGCTCGTAGCCTTGCGGCCCAAGGCCGAAGATGCCGCCATTCGCCGCCAGGCTGACATAGGAGTGATGGCGAAAGCTCTCGCGCCGGAAGATGTTGGAGAGATGCACCTCGATGATCGGGACGTCGGCCGCCTTCAGCGCGTCATGCACCGCGACCGAGGTATGGGTCAGCGCCCCGGCGTTGAGGATGATGCCGTCCGCCGATTCCCGCGCCTCCTGGATCCAGTCGACGAGCTGGCCTTCGTGATTGGTCTGGCGGAAATCGATCTGCAGGTCGTGCGCGTTGGCCCGCGCCAGGCAGCGCTGCTCGACATCGGCCAGCGTGTCGTAGCCGTAGGTCGCCGGCTCGCGCACGCCGAGCAGGTTCAAGTTCGGCCCATTCAAAATAAAGACGATCGGCAAGCGCGCCTCCGCAGCTTGTCTGCGCCTTATAGCACGCGCGTCGACGACGGCAAGGCGGCCGGGTGGCGCTGCGGCGGCGCGGGGGGAGGCCCGCGCCGCCGCCGGGGCTATTCGGCCGCGGCGAGGGTCACCGGGGCGGCGGCCGGGGCGGGCTCGCGCGACGCCGCCCAGTAGCCGACGCCGACGATGCCGGCGCCGCTGACGATGTTGCCGAGCGACACCCACAGCAGGTTCCACCCCATCCCGGCCCAGGTGACGGTATCGGGATGCGGCGCCAGCAGTGCGATCGACAACAGCGTCATATTGGCGATCGAGTGTTCGAACCCGCTGGCGATGAAGGCGAAAAGGCACCAGAAGATGGCGATGCACTTGGCGGCGTCGCCGCTCATCCGCATCGAGGTCCAGATCGCCAGGCAGACCAGCCAGTTGCACAGGATGCCGCGAGCGAACAGTTCGAGCGCCGGGGCGTTCATCTTCGCCGCCGCGACATTGGTCAGCAGGTGGCTTTGCGCCGATAGGATCACCCCGCCACCGGTGACGAACAGCACCGCCAGGATCAGGCAGCCGACGAGGTTGCCGGCCCAGGTCATGGCCCAGGAGGCGCCGAGCTCCTTGAGCCCGACCCGCCCTTGCAGCCAGCCCAGCGTCATGAACATGGTGTGGCCGGTGAACAGGTCGGAGCCGGCGAAGATCACCAGCGTCAGCGCGATCGCGAACGAGGCGCCCATCGCCAGCGGACGGATCCCCGGATCGAGGTTCGAACCGACGCTGAAAATGAGGATGATGCCGAGCCCGACATAGGCGCCGGCCAGCATCGAGCTGATAAAGAAGCCGCCCGGCGACCGCTTGAGATAGGCGCTTTTGGCGACGGCGGTCTTGGCGAACTGGTCGACGGTGTCGAGAAACATGCTGTACTCCGTTGGCTGCGGCCGGGTGGATAGTTGCGAATCGGGTCAGTAGACGTCGCGCTGATAGCGGCCGTCGCGGGTGAGGCGGGCGAGATAGGCCTTGGCGCCGGCCGCATCGAGACGGCCCTGCTTGGCGACGATGTAGGCCAGGCCGCGATCGACATCGCGCGCCATCCGCGCCGCGTCGCCGCAGACATAGAGATGCGCGCCGTCTTCGAGCCACGCCCATAGCTCGGCCGCGCTTTCCAGCATCCGGTGCTGGACGTAGATCTTGTGCGCCTGGTCGCGCGAGAAGGCGGTATCGAGCCGGGTCAACAGCCCGTCGCGGCGCCAGCCCGCCAGCTCGTCTTCGAACAGGAAGTCGCAGGCCCGCTTCGGGTTGCCGAAGAACAGCCAGTTGCGGCCCTTGGCGCCGACCGCGCGGCGCTCTTCGAGAAACGCGCGGAACGGCGCGATGCCGGTGCCCGGCCCGATCATGATCACCGGCTTGTCCGGCGTCGGCAGACGGAACCCTTCGGACGGGTTGACGTAGACGGACACCGTGTCGCCCGCGGCCAGCCGGTCGCTGAGAAAGGTGGAGGCGACGCCGCCGCGCTCGCGGGCGCGCAGCCGGTAGCGCACCACGCCGACCGCGAGATGCACTTCTCCGGGGTTGGCCTTCGGCGACGAGGCGATCGAATAAAGCCGCGGCAGCAGCGGGTCGAGGGCGGAGATCAGCTCGGACAGCGGCGGCCGCGCCGAGGGGAAGGCGTCGAGCAGGTCGAGCAGGTCGGCATTGTCCGGCCCGACGCCGGGGTAGCCTTCCGCCATCGCCTGCAGCACGCGCGACTCGTCGCGGTCATGCGCGCGCGACGCCAGCACCTCGATCGCCTGGTCGGAGACCCGGCGGATCTCGCACGAATCGCTCAGCGCTTCGGCGAGCGGCCGTTCGACGCCGTCCGGCGATCGAACGGCGGTATCCGGCGCCGCGCCGAGCCGCTCGATGACCGCCGCGACAAGGCCCGGATCGTTGCGGGCGACGATGCCGAGACTGTCGCCGGCTTGGTAGTCGAGCACGCCGTCGGCGGCTTCGAGCACGACGTGGCGCGTGTCCTTCTCTGCACCAGCGGCGTGCAGCGGCGCCGCGTGCCGCAGCCGCGCCCGCCGGTGCTCGGCGGGTCTGGTCTCCCGCGCTGCCGATGGCGACAGGGGTGCGGCGGGCACCGCAAGCCTGGCCGCCGCCGGCGCGGCCAGGTCGGCGCATATCGCCTTGAGGACGCGCGACGTCGCCTTGCCGCCCGGCACGCAGCGGCTTAGCGACGTCTCGGTGCCACTGTAGATCGCCGCGGCGTAGGTGTCGCAGAAATAGCCGCATTGCCCGCAGTCGAGCTGGGCCATCGCCGCCATCAGCCGGTGTTGCGGCGCGCATCCCTCGGCCAGCGCCAGCCGCTCGTCGAGCGGCAGCAGCGGATCGTGCCAGGGCAGGTCCTCGGCCTCTGCCGGCGGCTCGGGCAGCGGCGCCGGGATGCGCGCGAACGGTTCCGTATCGTCGGCAAAGAGGCAGGCGATATAGCCGTCGAGCCAGGCGCGCTGCGCCGACGAAAAGGGCGCGTTGGCGGGAAGGCGCGGGGTGGGGCTCATTGCGCGGCCTCCGCGACCGGCGCGGCGAGCATCGTCGTGAGCTCGGCGTCGCTGTGGCGTCCGGCGAAGGCGAAGAAGCTTTCGTCGACCCGGCGATGCGCGAGATAGCGGCGCAGCAGCGCCTCGACCCGCGCCGGGACCTCGTCGGCGGGCACCGACGGCATGATTTCGCGGCCGAGCCGCTGCTCGGCGCCGCTGCCGCCGCCGACATGCAGATGGTAGCCCTCGATCTCCGCGTCGGCCGCGTCGACCTTGGTAGCGAGGAGGCCGATATCGCCGACGGCGTGCTGCGCGCAGGAATTGGGGCAGCCGGTGATATGGATATTGAGCGGCGTGTCGAGTGCGAGGCGCGCGTCGAGATGATCTGCCAGGGCCAGCGCGTGGCGCTTGGTGTCGGCGAGCGCGAACTTGCAGCCGGCATTGCCGGTGCAGGCGACCAGCCCGGCGCGCACCGCGCTCGCCGTGGTGGCGAGTCCGAGCGTCTCGACCGCCGCGACGACTGCTGTGACATCCGCGCGCCGCACATCCGAAATCAGCAGATTTTGCCACACCGTCAGCCGCAGCGTGGAGGAGCTGTAGCGCGCCGCGATGTCGGCGAGCCCGCGCATCTGCGCCGCCGTCAGCCGCCCGGCCGGCACAACCACGCCGACATAGCAGAGGCCCGGCTGCGCCTGGTCGTGCACGCCGATATGGCCGGCGCGATCGACCGGCCCGCGCGGTTCGTTGACCTCGGGGCCGGCGTAGCGCCACGCAAAGGGCAGATACCGCGCCGCCGCCTCGACCAGCTTGGGGATGCCCCACTGGTCGATCAGGTATTTCATCCGCGCCTTGCGCCGATCCGTGCGGTCGCCATGCGCGATGAACGCCTTGACGATCGCCGCCGCCGCCGCGACCACCTCGTCCGGGGCCAGCAGCACGCCGGCGTCGCGGGCGAACGCGCCGTGCCCGGTAATCCCGCCGAGCGCCATGCGGAAATAAAGGCCCTGCGGCACCGCCTTGCCCGGCCCGACGCGCACCGCGGTAAAGCCGATATCGTTGGTATCGTCGAGCACCGCTAGCCGGCCGCCGCCGTCAAAGGCGATGTTGAACTTGCGCGGCAGCCCGTACAGCTCGCGGTGGTTGAGGATGTGGTGATAGAGCGCGCGGGTCAGCGGCCGGGTGTCGTAGACCTCCTGCGGGTCGATGCCCGCCGCCGGGCTGCCGGTCAGGTTGCGGATGTTGTCGGCGCCTGACCCGCGCGAGCTGAGCCCCAGCTCGTCAATCGCCTCGAGCACCTCGATCGGATAGCGCGCGCCGATCTCGCGGATCTGCAGGTTGGCGCGGGTGGTGATGTCGAGACAGCCGCCGCCCAAGCCTTCGGCGATATCGGCGAGACCGCGCGCCTGCGGCGCCGTGACGATGCCGCCCGGCAGGCGCAGGCGCAGCATGAAGGAATCCTGGGTCGGCGCGACATAGAACAGGCCGTGGAATTTGTGACGGAAGACATCGAGCCCCTTCGGGAAACGGCCGGCCGCGGCGTTGGCCGCCATCTCGTCCCAGATGTCGAACGGGTGCTTGTCGCGCTTGGCGATCTCCTCGGGGGTCAGCTTGCGGCCGGAAGCAACGACGCGGTCCTGCGCTTCGTCATGGATCGCCATCGGGTCGCCGGGGCGGGGATTCCCGCCGCTAGCCGGGCCGCCGACTGCCGCGGTACCGGGCAGATCGGTGCCTCGTTTGTTAGCAATCGCAGTAATGAAACCTTCGAGATACTGTTTCTGTTCGTCGGTAAAGCCTTGTTCTGACGCCATTTATCCACCGCACACCCGTCAACGCCTTGTGTGCAGTGCAGCAAAGACCGTGCCAGCCGGTTGGCGGCACCGCCGCAACAAGCCATAGTGGGATGCAGTCAGGCGGAGGTCAGGGCATGGCGATTACGATGTACGATCTGGCCGGGGTCGAGGCGGACCGCCGGTTCAGCCCGTTCTGCTGGCGGACGCGAATGGCGCTGGCGCATAAAGGGCTCGAAGTCGAGACCGTGCCGTGGCGCTTTACCGAGAAGGACAAGCTGCCGACCCCGAATGACGGGCGGGTGCCGGTCATCGTCGACAGCGGCAAGGTGGTGCACGATTCGTCGGCGATCGCCGATTATCTCGAACGACAATACCCCGACCGGCCGAGCCTGTTCCCCGGCGCGGCGGCGCGCGGCCTGTCGAAATTCGTGCAGAACTGGACCGAGACGGTGCTGCAGGTCGGGCTGATCCGGCTCGTGCTGCTCGACATCTACGCGCATATCGGGCCGAAGGATCAGGAGTATTTCCGCCAATCGCGCGAGAGCCGGTTCGGCACGACGATGGAGGACTTCGCGAAGGACCGCGAGGCGCGGTTGCCGGCGTTCCGCGCCAGCCTCGATCCGCTGCGCCGTACGGTCGAGCGCCAGCCTTTTGTCTGCGGCGACGCGCCGGCCTACGCCGACTACATCGTGTTCGGCGCTTTCCAGTGGGCGCGCGCGATCAGCGACTTCGCACTGGTTGCCGCCGACGATCCGGTCTTTGCCTGGCGCGGCCGGATGCTCGACCTGCACGGCGGGCTCGGGCGCCGCTCTCCCGGATACGGCGGCTAGCCGATGTTTCTCCCGTCGCTGGCCCTTGTTCTCCACGAGTTGAGCGCGATCGTCTGGGTCGGCGGGATGTTCTTCGCGCTGCTCGTGTTGCGCCCGGCGACCGGGCCGCTCGACCCGGCGGCGCGGCTGGCGCTGTGGCGGCGGGTCCTCGGCGGGTTCTTCGCCTGGGTCTTCGCGGCTGTCGCGCTGCTGCTGATCAGCGGGTTCACGCTGTTTCTCGGCGGCTATGCCGGGGGGCTGCATGTTCATGTGATGATGGCGATCGGCATCATCATGATGCTGATTTTCTTTCATGTTTATTTTGCGCCGTGGAAGCGGTTCCGGCGCGCGCTCGACCGCGGCGACAGCGCCGCCGCCGCGGTCCAGCTCGATCAGATCCGCATCCTGGTGATGATCAACCTGGTCCTCGGCCTGGTCACCGCCGCGATCGGCGCCAGCGGCCGGTTCTGGGGCTAGGGGGACCACATGCCCAGCATCTATGTCGCGCGCAGCGTCAAGACCGGCAAATGGGCCTCGGATGTCGGGCTCGGCAAGCACGTCTTCAAGCTTGGCGTCACCGACGGCGATCCCAAGGCGGCGGCCGCCGCGGGCTGGGCCGGCGAGACCGACTGGTCGATCGTCAAGGCCGAGCCGGTCGACGGGCTGGACGAGGACGAGGCGATCGACCGGCTCGGCGCCAAGGAGCGGATGATCGACCCCAACCTCTATCCCAAGCTCAAGGGCGCGCGCGGCGTCTTCCGCGTGAACCCGGTCAAGGTCGAGAACCATATCGTCGTCAGCCGCGCGCTCGCCGGCGAAAGCGACCTCAAGGCGGTCAAGCTCAAACCGGCCGATTTCGCCGCCTACCTGATCGCCAACGCGAAACGCTAGGCCGAGGCTATCGCACTTTCGTCATGGCCGAGCTTGACCCGGCCATCCACGTCTTTCGGTTTGTCGTCGCCGGTAAAGACGTGGACCCCCGGGTCAAGCCCGGGGGAGGCGAGGGATAAGCGGTGCGGGTTACGCCGCGCTGGGCTTGACCTTCTCGCGCAGTTCGGCGAGCGCTTGCGGCGTGTCGATATCGATAAGGATCGCGTCGTTGTCCATCTCGACCTCGGCGACGAGGTCGGCGTGTTCCTCGATCAGCTTGCGGGCGCCCTGATCGCCCGACAGCGCCATCATCTCCGGCAGGAACTGCCGCGCCCACAGCACCGGGTTGCCGCGCCGGCCGCGCCGGGTCGGCACGACGATCGCGCGGCCCTCCAGCGGGTTGAACGCAGCGATCAGCCGGTCGAGGTCGCGCCCCGCGATCAGTGGCATGTCGCCGAGGCAGACGACGACCCCGTCGATCTCCGGCGGCAAGGTCGCCAGCCCGCGTTTGAGCGAGGTCGACAGGCCCGCGGCGAAATCCGGGTTGCGCACCCGCTCGACCGGCAGTTTGCCGAGCGCCGCGTCGACCAAGTCGGCCTGGTTGCCGAGCACCGCGACGACCGGCCGCGCCCGCGACGCCAGCAGGCGCTGCGCGGTGCGCGCCACCATCGGCCGGCCGTCGATCTCCTCCAGCAGCTTGTTCGAGCCCATGCGGCTCGATTTGCCGGCGGCGAGCAGCAGCGCCGCGATACGCGGACCGGGCGAGACCTTGGCGGCGGGCTTCGCCTCCGGCGCGGCGCCGCCGTCGCGTTTGAGGCCGCGTGTCGGGATTTCGGCGAGCAGCCCGCCGGCGCCCATCGACATGATCTCGCGCTTGCCGACCGGCAGCCCGGCGACGATCCGCTCCAGCACCCAGTCGAAGCCGTTGACCTTTGGCGAGCGCGCGCAGCCGGGCAGCCCCAGCACCGGCTTGCCCTGCACATGGCCGAGCAGGAGCAGGTTGCCGGGATCGACCGGCATGCCGAAATGGTCGACCGTGCCGTCCGCCGCCGCGATCGCCGCCGGGATCACATCGCGCCGGTCGACGATCGCCGAGGCGCCGTGGATCAGCAGCAGGTCGACCGCGCCGATCGCCGCGCCGATCTCCACCGCCAGCGCCGCGCTCTTATGCGCGCAGCGCCGCTCCAGCGCGAGGGAGCAGCCGAGCGCATCGAGGCGGCCCGAGGTCACCTCGCGCGTCTTGTCGAGGATGCTTTCCTTGAGGCCCGGCAGCCGGGTCTGGATCATGCCGACCGCCAGCGGGCGGAACGCGGCGACGCGTAGCAGCGGCTCGCCTTCGGCGGCGATCGCGGCGCAGCGGGCCACCGCGTCCTCCGACACCGCGAACGGGATGATCTTGACCGTGGCCACCATCTGCCGCGGCTCGACCACCGCATAAGGCGGCAGCGTGCCGATCGTCACCGCCTCGTCGACCAGGTTGAGCCGGTCGAGCCGGCCGCGGTCGAACACCAGCAGACCTTTGGCCTCGGCAAACAGGTTTCCGCGGCCGGTAAACGCCGCCGCCGTCGTGACCCCCGGCCCGGCCGCCGCGGCGGCGATGCGCGCGGCCGCCGCATCCTCGCGCACATCGCCGGGTTGCAGGCGCACGACGGTGATGGCGTCGATCCCGGCCTGGACGATCTCGGCAACGTCCGCCGCCGCGAGAACGCGGCCCTTCTTCAGCACGGTCTTGCCGAGCCTGAGGCTGTGGACGAGGATCGCTCCTTCGGCCGTTTCAGCCGGGACCTCGCCGAACTGCATCCCGCCGTCCTAGACCTCGCCGCGACGCAGCACCTGCGTCATCTCGGCGATGATCGACACCGCGACCTCGGCCTGCGACACGGCGCCGATATTGAGCCCGATGGGGCCGTGGATGCGCGACAGCTCGTTTTCGCCAAAGCCCGCCGCCGCCAGCCGTTCCAGCCGCTTGGCGTGGGTGCGCCGCGAGCCCAGCGCGCCGATGTAGAACGCCTCCGAGCGCAACGCGACGGTGAGGCCGGGGTCGTCGATCTTCGGATCGTGGGTCAGCGCCACCACGGCCGAGGCGCGGTCCGGCTTCATGCGTTCCAGCGCCTCGTCGGGCCATTCGCTCGACAGCTCGACGCCAGGAAAGCGAGCCTCGGTCGCCCAGGCGCCGCGCGGGTCGATCACGATCGGCTTGTAGTCGCAGGCGATCAGCATCGGCACCAGCGGCTGTGCGATATGCACCGCGCCGATCACGAAACAGCGGCGCGGCGGGCTGAACACCTGCACAAAGACCCGGCCGTGCGGCGTATCCAGCGATATATTGCGGTCGACCCGCAAAGCATCCCGGACCTGGCCCAGGGCAGCCTCGTCGAGTTCGAGCTCGCCCTCGATCTCACCGTCGGCGAAAAAGAGCTGCGCGCCGGATTTGAGGTCGGTCGCCAGCGCGACGGTGCGGCCTTCCGCGTTGGCGGCAAGCACCGCGTCGAGAAAGCGGCTTCTCATTCGACCGGCTCCACAAAGATTTCGATCTTGCCGCCGCAGGCGAGCCCGACCTCCCAGGCCTGCTCGTCGCTGACCCCGAAATCGAGCAGGCGCGGCTTGCCGTCGCGGATCGCCGCCTGCGCTTCCTCGATGACCGCGCCCTCGACGCAGCCGCCCGACACCGAGCCGACAAACTCGCCGCTGTCGGCGACGGCGAGCTTTGCGCCGGTCGGCCGGGGCGACGAGCCCCAGGTCTTGACCACGGTGGCCAGCGCCACGCCCTTGCCGGCGTGGCGCCAATCGGCGGCCTGCTGCAGTATTTCCGCGTGATCGCTCATGCCGCTCGCACTCCATTGTGCAGCATCGCTGCTGCGGTCAACCGGCGCGGCGCCGGTGCGCTCAGCACCGTCACCAGGTTTTCGAGGCTGTCGAGGTTGTGCACCGGACGGAACTCGTCGACATGCGGCAACATCGCCCTCATGCCTAGAGATTTTGGTTCGAACCCCTCGTAACGCAACAGCGGATTGAGCCAAATCAGCCGGCGGCAGGAACGGTGCAGCCGGTCCATCTCATGCGCCAGCCCGACCCCGACATCGCGATCGAGGCCATCGGTGATCAGCAGCACCACCGCACCCTGGCCGAGCACCCGGCGCGACCAGTAAAGGTTGAAGTCGACCAGGCAGTGGCCGATCCGGGTGCCGCCCGACCAGTCGGCGACCGCCTCGGTCACCTTGTCGAGCGCCAGGTCGACATCCTTGAAGCGCAGATAGCGCGTGATGTTGGTCAGCCGCGTGCCGAACACGAAAGTGTAGACGCGGTCGCGGTCGTTGGTGATCGCGTGCATGAAATGCAGGAACATCCGGCTGTAGCGGCTCATCGAGCCGGAGATGTCGCACAGCACGACCAGCGGCGGCGGCCGCAGGCGGCGGCTCTTGCGCTTCAGCTCGACGATGCCGCCCGAGCGCAGCGCGGCGCGCAGGGTGGCGCGCATATCGGCGCGGGCGCCGCGCGGGTCGGGCGCAAAGCGCCGCGTCGGCCGGTCGAGCACCGGCAGCCGGAGCCGGGCGATCGCCGCCTTGGCCTGCGCCAGCTCGTCGAGCGACATCTTCTCGAAATCCATGCCCTGAAGCTGTTCGCGGTCGGAAAACGTCATCGCCGCGTCGAATTCCAGCTCGGTCTCGCCGGTCTCGCGCGATTCCGGGTTGGGGTGCAGCGCCTCGGCGAGGCGGCGCAGCATCTCCTGCTTCTCGTCCTCCGGCAGGTCGAGGCTCATCTCCGGCAGCACCAGCGCCATCATCTTCTTCAGCAGCTCGGGGTTGCGCCAGAAGACGTGAAAGGCCTGGTCGAACAGCGGCCGCTGGTCCGGCCGGTTGACGAACACCGCGTGCAGCGTCCAGTAGAAATCGCTGCGATTGGTGATGCCGACCGTCCGCACCGCGGCGACCGCGTCGATCACCTTGCCCGGCCCGACCGGCATTCCCGCCGCGCGCAGCGTCCGCGCGAAATGCATCAGGTTGGCGACCAGCCGGCCTTGTTCCGCGGTGGCGGGGGAGGATTGCCGACGCACCGGCCTCAGCTTCCGCGCGGCGCCGCCGCCAGCTCGGCCTTGACCTGGTCGAGCAGCCGCGCCGCTTCGCTGCCCTGGATGCGGGCGATGTCGTCCTGGTATTTGAGCAGCACGCCGAGCGTGTCGTTGATCGCGTTCGGCGTCAGTTCGAGCACGTCGAGCTGCATCAACGCCTCGGTCCAGTCGATGGTCTCGGCGATGCCGGGCAGCTTGAACAGGTCCATCTTGCGCAATTTCTGCACAAAACCGACCACGGCTTGCGACAATTCCGGCGCCGCACCGGGCGCTTTCTTCGCCAGGATCTCCAGCTCGCGCTCGGCATTGGGGTAGTCGACCCAGTAATAGAAGCAGCGCCGCTTCAAGGCGTCGTGGATTTCGCGCGTCCGGTTCGAGGTGATCACGACGATCGGCGGATGCGCCGCCTTGATCGTGCCGATCTCGGGGATCGTCACCTGGAAATCCGACAGCAATTCGAGGAGGTAGGCCTCGAACGGTTCGTCGGTGCGGTCGAGCTCGTCGATCAGCAGCACCGGCGGCCCTTCGATCTCCGGCTCCAGCGCCTGGAGCAGCGGGCGTTTGATCAGGAAACGGTCGGAAAAGATCGTGCTCTCGATCTCCTCGCGGTCCTCGTTGCCCGCCTCGGCGAGGCGGATTTCGATCATCTGCCGCGCGTAATCCCACTCGTAGACCGCCGAGGCGACATCGAGCCCCTCATAGCATTGCAGCCGGATCAGCTTGCGCTTCAGCGCCGCCGACAGGACCTTCGCGATCTCGGTCTTGCCGACCCCGGCTTCGCCTTCGAGGAACAGCGGCCGCTTGAGGTGCAGTGCCAGATGCACCGCGGTCGCCAGGCTGCGGTCGGCGACGTAATCGGCGCCGCCGAGCATCGCAAGCGTCGCGTCGACCGAAGCGGGCAGGGCGGGGGCTTTGGTGGCGGCCATTCGAGAGCGGGTCCGATCGCAGCAAAATCCCTCTCCACAAAGGGAGAGGGCGGGGGCAGCTTAGTCCCTCGGAACAGCCCGCGCCACCTCAGTCTTGAAGGCAAGGTTGATAGTGCTATCATATGCTATCGCACAAAGGACCTGGAATGCCGCAGCTGCTCGTCCGCAATGTTCCTCTCGATGTGGTGCAGGAATTGAAACGCCGCGCAACCGAACACGGCCGCAGCGCTGAAGCCGAGCTTCGCCATATTCTGGAAGAATTCCTGCGCCCTGGACGCGCTGGGTTCCGGGAGCGTGCGGCCAAGCTGAGAGAAGAAACCCGAGGCCGCATTCTGACGGACTCGACCGCCCTTATTCGCCAGGATCGCGACGAGCGGTGAGCATCGTTATCGACGCGTCGGTAGCCTTAAAATGGGTTTTTGACGAACCGGGCTCCGAGGCCGCGATTACGCTCCTCACGGAGGAGTTGATGGCCCCCGAACTCTGGTTGGCCGAAGCAGCTAACGCGCTTTGGCGTCACGTCCGGCTTGGCGAAGCCAGCACCGCCGAGGCGCTCGTCAGGATCGAAGAACTCCACATGGCTCCCGTGGCGTCGGTGCCGATCGGATCTTACGTACGCCGCGCCCTACAGCTTGGGATTGAACTGAGTCATCCCATCTACGATTGCGTGTATCTGGCACTGGCCGAGCATCGCGGTACGCATGTCGTTACCGATGACCGCCGTTTCTTCACGGCGGCGAGCGTGGCCGGTTTCGAAAGGCATATCCGTCTGCTGAGGGCTTGACCCCAAGGTTACTGCGCCGGCTTGACCTCGCCGCCGATCTCAGGCGCCTGTTTGGTGCCGAGCAGGATCACCCACTCGCCGGTCTTCAGCCCGCCGATCACCGCGTCGGTCACTTTCATCGTGACGCTGATCGGGCTGGTCGCCTTGGCCGGCAACGGGATCGGCAGGGTGCCGGGGTTCGCTCCCTGCTTTGGCGGCGGCGACAGGAAGGCCGCCATGGTCGGCGGCGCCACCCCGGAATAGTCGATCGTCATGGTCAGCGTCTTGCTGCCGGTGTCGACCGACAGGTTCGCGGTGCCTTTGCCGGGGCCGCCCTGCTTGTCCGGCTCCAGCGCGGCGGTGAACTTGACGGTGTCCGCCCAAGCGGCGCCCAAGCTCAGGCACAGCGCCAAACCGGCACCGGCAATCAGTCGCAAGCTGCGCACGTGATCTCCCCTCGTCGCGATCGACCGCCTTTTATCGGCCGATCGCGGCGAAATTATGCGCAGGCGGCGACCGCGCGGCGCGCCATTACGTTGACCAGATGGGCGCGGTATTCGGCGCTGGCGTGGATGTCGGTGTTGAGCCCGTCCTCGGGGATGGCGATGTCCTTGATCGCGTCGGGGCTGAAGGACTTCGCGAGCGCCGCCTCCATCTCCGGCACGCGGAACACGCAGGGGCCGGCGCCGGTCACCGCGACCCGCACATTGCCCCCGGTCTTGGCGACAAACACGCCGACGATCGCATAGCGCGACGCGGGGTTCTTGAATTTCTGGTACGCCGCCGCGTCGGCCTTGGGGAACTTGACGGCAGTGACGATTTCGTCGGGCGCGAGCGCGGTCTCGAACATGCCGGTGAAGAAATCGTCGCCGACGATCTCGCGCCGGTTGGTGACGACCGTTGCGCCGAGCCCGACCACGGCCGAGGGATAATCCGCCGCCGGGTCGTTGTTCGAGATCGAGCCGCCGATCGTGCCGCGATTGCGCACCGCCGGGTCGCCGATCATGCCGGCGAGCGCGGCCAGCGCCGGGATCACCCGCTTGACGACATCCGAGCGCTGCACCTCGACATGCCGCGTCATCGCGCCGATCCGCAGCCCCCCGCCTTCCTCGGTGATGCCCTTGAGGCCGGGCACCGCGGCCAGGTCGATCAGGTCGGAGGGCTTCGCCAGCCGCTGCTTCAGCGTCGGGATCAGCGTCATCCCGCCGGCCACCAGCTTGGCGTCTTCGTTCGCCGCGAGAGCCTTTGCCGCATCATCGAGACTGGCCGCCTTGTGATAGGTGAACTCGTACATCGGGCCTCTCCCTTTGCCTCCTCGTCATCCCCGGGCTTGACCCGGGATGCCGGGTCAAGCCCGGTCATGACGAGATGAAGTCATTCCGCGGCAAGCTGGTGCTGATGGATGGCACGCCACAATTTCTCGGGCGTTGCCGGCATCTCGACATGGCGTATGCCATGCGCCTTGAGCGCATCGACGATCGCATTGGAGATCGCCGCCGGCGCGCCGATCGCGCCGGCCTCGCCGCAGCCCTTCACGCCGAGCGGGTTGTGCGTGCAGTAGGTCGCGTGGGTCGACAGCGAGAACGACGGCAGGTCGTCCGCCCGCGGCATCGCGTAGTCGTTGTACGACGCGGTCAGCAGCTGACCCGTCGCCTTGTCGTAGACGCAGTTTTCCAGCAACGCCTGGCCGATGCCCTGCGCCAGGCCGCCATGCACCTGGCCGGCGACGATCATCGGGTTGACGATGCGGCCGAAATCGTCGCTGGCGGTGAAGTTGCAGACCTCCAGCCGCCCGGTATCGGGGTCGATCTCGATCTCGGCGACATAGGCGCCCGACGGGAAGGTGAAGTTCTTCGGGTCGTAGAACGCCGTCTCGTCGAGCCCGGGCTCCAGCTCCTCGTGCGGGAAGTTATGCGGTACGTAAGCCGTCAGCGCGACTTCGCCGATCGATTTGGAGCGGTCGGTGCCGGCGACGGTGAACTGGCCGTCCTTGAACTCGATATCGGCTTCGGCCGCTTCGAGCAGGTGCGCGGCGATCTTCCGGCCCTTGGCGATGATCTTGTCCATCGCCTTGATGATCGCGGTGCCGCCCACCGCCAGCGAGCGCGAGCCGTAAGTCCCCATGCCGTAGGGGATCTTGGCGCTGTCGCCGTGCACGATCTCGATCTGTTCGAGTGGAATGCCGAGGCCGTCGGCGACGACCTGCGCAAAGGTCGTCTCGTGCCCTTGGCCGTGGCTGTGCGAGCCGGTCAGCACGGTGACGCTGCCGGTCGGGTGGACGCGCACCTGCGCCGCCTCGAACAGGCCGGCGCGGGCGCCGAGCGAGCCGACCACGGCCGATGGCGCGATGCCGCAAGCCTCGATATAGGTGGCGAGGCCGATGCCGCGCAGCTTGCCGCGGCGCGCCGCCTCCTGGCGCCGCGCCTCGAACCCGGCGTAGTCCGCGGCTTTTGTCGCGAGGTCGAGGGTCGAGAAATAATCGCCGCTATCGTATTGCAGCGCGACCGGCGTCTGATAGGGGAAGGCGTCGGTCGGGATGAAGTTCCGGCGGCGCAGCTCGGCCGGGTCGACGCCGAGCTCGTCGGCGGCGAGGTCGACGATGCGCTCCAGCAGGAACGTCGCCTCCGGCCGTCCGGCGCCGCGATAGGCGTCGACCGGCACGGTGTTGGTGAACACCGCCTTGACCTCGGCGTAGATCACCGGCGTCGTGTAGGTGCCGGCGAGCAGCGTCGCGTAGAGATAGGTCGGGATGCAGGTCGCGAAGGTCGACAGGTAGCCGCCCATGTTCGCCAGCGTCGACACCTTCAGCGCGACGAATTTGTTGCCGGCGTCGAGGCCGAGCTCGACATGGGTAACATGGTCGCGGCCATGCGCGTCGGACATAAAGCTCTCGACGCGCTCGGCGGTCCATTTGACCGGCCGCTTGAGCTTGCCGGCCGCCCAGGTGACGATCGCCTCCTCGGCGTAATGGTAGATCTTCGAGCCGAACCCGCCGCCGACATCGGGCGCCACGACCCGCAGCTTCGCCTCCGGGATGTGCAGCACAAACGCGCCCATCAAGAGGCGGATGACATGCGGGTTCTGGCTGGTGGTGTAGAGCGTGTGCTCGCCGGTCGCGCGGTCGAAATCGCCGATCGCGGCGCGCGGCTCCATCGCGTTGGGGACGAGCCGGTTGTTGACGAGATCGAGCTTGACGACGCGGGCCGCGCCCTTGAGCGCGGCGTCGATCGCCGCCGGGTCGCCGAGCTGCCAGTCGTAGCAGACATTGCCGGGCACATCGGCATGGACCAGCGGCGCGCCGGGCTTGATCGCCTCGCCGACCTCGGTCACGGCCGGCTCGACGGCGTAGTCGACCTTGACCAGCTCCGCCGCGTCGCGCGCCTGGCCGAGCGTCTCGGCGATGACGACCGCGACCGGGTCGCCGACATGGCGCACCCGGCCGCTCGCCAAGACCGGATGCGGCGGCTCGTGCATCGGCGAGCCGTCCTTCGAATGGATCAGCCAGCCGCAGGGCAGGCCGCCGATGCCGTCGGCCTCCATGTCCTTGCCGGTGTAGACCGCCACGACACCGGCGGCCTGCGCGGCCGCGCCGGTGTCGAGGCCGTCGATCCGCGCGCTCGCGTGCGGGCTGCGCAGGATGTAGGCGTAAAGCTGGCGCGGCCGGTTGATGTCGTCGGTATAGGTGCCCTGGCCGGTGACGAAGCGGTAATCCTCGCGCCGCCTGACGGGCGTCCCGATGGCGGGAGAGCCGGTGTCCGCCATAGCGGCTACTCCGCCGCCTGGGTTGCGGCACCCCTCATGGCCGCGGCTCCCGCTTTGATCGCCAGCACGATGTTGTGGTAGCCGGTGCAGCGGCACAGATTGCCTTCGAGATACTCGCGGATTTCGCGGTCGGTCGGGTCGGGGTTGTTCTTCACCAGGTCGAGCGCGCTCATGATCATGCCCGGCGTGCAGAAGCCGCACTGCAGCGCGTGGTTGTCGCGGAACGCTTCCTGCATCGGATGCAGCGTGTCGCCGTCGGCGACGTCCTCGATGGTCTTGACCGTGCGGCCCTCGGCCTGCACCGCGAGGAGCGTGCACGACTTCACCGCCTCGCCGTCGACATGAACGACGCAGGCGCCGCACTGGCTGGTATCGCAGCCGACATGGGTGCCGGTGAGGCCAAGCGTTTCGCGCAGGAGCTGTACCAGCAACGTGCGACCCTCGACCGTCGCCGTTACCGGCTTGCCGTTCACGGTGAGGCTCACCGTCTTTTGCATGGAACCCTCCCTTGTCGCGCGTCGCGCCAATCGGCCAGCAACCGCCGGCCCCCGGTCGAGGGCGCGAGTTTCCTGCGCCGCAGGCGCCGGGTCAAGGCGCCTCACGCGTGATAAAATGCGTTATATACAGCAAGTTATGACGCTGCGGTGTCCGATGCGGCAGGGCTCATGCTGCCGACGAAGCGGCTGAAAAATTCGTCCGCCATCTTGCGCGAGGTGGCATCGATCAGGCGCGAACCGATCTGCGCCAGCTTGCCGCCGACCTGCGCCTGCACGCCGTAGCGCAGCACGGTCTCGCCGCCGGCGTCGTCGAGCGCGACCTTGGCGCTGCCCTTGGCGAAGCCGGCGACGCCGCCGGTGCCCTCGCCGGTGATCGTGTAGCCGGCCGGCGGATCGAGGTCGGTCAGCGTCACCTTGCCGGAAAAACTCGCCTTCACCGGCCCGACGCGGGCGACGACCTTGGCGGCGAACTCGGTGTCGGACACCTTCTCGACCGACTCGCAGCCGGGGATGCAGGCTTTCAGCGTCTCCGGATCGTTGAGCTTTTCCCAAACCTGCTGTCGCG
This sequence comes from Allostellaceae bacterium, assembly GCA_035550515.1. Taxonomy (GTDB): domain Bacteria; phylum Pseudomonadota; class Alphaproteobacteria; order ATCC43930; family CGMCC-115725; genus DATARH01. Next base: position 4,432 of record DASZOZ010000135.1, on the reverse strand, counting down.
GCGCCGGGATGCGCAGTTCGCCGTGCATTTCCATTCGTGTCGTTCCTCTTTTCCCGCGCCGGGCGCGTGCGTTGCGTGCGCAGAGCATAGCCGCTGCCCGGCCGCGCGCAAATCCGGTCGGTGCGTAAACGGTTATTCCGCCGGATGGTTTTCCAGCCATTCGCGCAGCGCGCGGTCGATCCGGGTCTGCCAGCCGCGCCCGCCGGCGCGAAAGCGGTCGAGCACGTCGCGCGACAGGCGGATCGTGGTGCGTTGCTTTGTCGGCGCCTTCTGCGGGCCGCGGGGACGAATCCCGAGCTTTGCCGCGAGGCTCGGCGAGATACCCTCCGCCATTGGTCGAAAATACTTAAAGTCTTCGGCTAACAGTTCACGAACCTCGCCCTCTTCATCCGTCAGCGGCCTTCGCGGTCTCATATCTTCTAATCTCTCTTCTGTTAGCTCGGCGGAAACTGATAACTCGAATACCGGTCGCCGTTTCGACAAAGCACAGGACGTGGATGCGTTGCTCGAAAGGCCCCATAGCGACGTGGCGCGTCTCTCCGTAGTCCCGTCGCGTATCGATCGAGCGCAGTGCGTTATCGAAATCGAATTCCGCCGCCCGATCGAACGACAGCCCGCGCTCGCGGATGTTGCGGTCGTTCTTGGCCGGATCGTACGTGATCTTCACGACTTAGTGTATGTACGATCTGATCGGTTTCAAGCGGCTCATTCCACCGCCAGATATTTCTCCTCCAACGCGCGCCACGCGGCGGTGCCGACGGCGACCTCGCGTTCCTGGAAGGTGCACAGCTCGCTTTCGATGCGCGTCGTGTGGCCGTCCTGCTTGAGCACGGCGAGCACGCGCTGCGCGGCGCGGATCGCGGCGCGATGCGTCTGCGACGGGTAGATGCCGAGGCGGAACCCCATCGCCTCCAGCTCCGCCGCGGCGAGCATAGGGGTCTTGCCGCCCTCGAAGACATTGACGAGGTTCGGCCCGTTGACGCCGCGGCCGACGCTGCGCAGCTCCTCGACGGTCTGCGGCGCCTCGACAAAGCCGACATCGGCGCCGGCCTCGAGATAGGCGTTGACCCGGTCGATCGCCGCCGCCAGCCCCTCGATCGCCCGCGAATCGGTGCGCGCGATGATCACCATGTCGGCGTCGCGCCGCGTGTCGACGGCGGCCTTGATCTTGCCGACCATTTCGGCCTTGGAGATCACCTCCTTGCCCTCGTAGTGACCGCATTTCTTCGGCGCGACCTGGTCCTCGAGGTGGAACCCGGCGACACCGGACTTCTCGTATTCGCGGACGGTACGGATCACGTTGATCGCATTGCCGTAGCCGGTGTCGGCATCGGCGATCACCGGAATCCCGACCGCTTCGACGGTGAGCCCGATAAACCGCACGTTCTCGACCACGGTCAGCAGGCCGAGATCGGGGTAGCCGCTCGCCCGCGAATACCCGCCGCCGGTCAGATAGACCGCAGCGAACCCGGCGGCCTCGACGAGCCGTGCCGTCAGCGTGTCATAGGCGCCCGGAACCATCGTGTAGCCCGGCTTGGCGATCAGGCGGCGGAGTTGCTGGCGCGGGGTCATGACGGCCTCCTCATGATGGGTTGCGCGATGCTCGACCCATCCTACCAAGGAAATGGCGGTAACCGGAGGCACCCGAAGCAGCGTTTCGTTAAGCCAATTCCGGATAGCCTGTCGGTGTGTTTTCCGATGGGTTCGCCATGAAAGCGGTGCTCTCCCTCCTGTTTGCCGCGGGTCTGCTGCTGCCGGCGGCGGCGCTGGCCGAGGATGCCGTGCCGCAGGGCAGGGGATGCGGCGTTGTCACCGGCGGGCTGGTCGCGCCCGGCGACGGTCATGCGATGATCGATTGCGCCGGCGTCAGCCCGGAATTCGCCGGCCAACTCGCCGGCATCCTCACCGACGTGCTGCAGCGCCGGCTCGATCCCGCGATCGTCGTCGCCAAGCTCGGCGAGGTCATGGGCGCGCCGCCCGGCGACGCCCCGCGCAACCTGACCGCCGACCAGGGCCAGGCGCTGGTGCAGAGCCTCGTCGGCGGCAAGCCGGCGGTCATCACCATCGACGCCGACCCCGACGGTGCCGAGCCGGGTGGCTACGCGCTGGCGATCGCGACGCGGCTCGGCATGGCCGGCTGGCGGATCGAGGGCGACCAGATCCGCCGAGTCGTGCCGTCCGGGCTGGAACAGGTCCGCGGCCTGGCGCTCGCCGTGCAGGACGACAAGACGCCGCCCGAGAAGGCCACGCAACTGAAGCAGGCGATGGCCGCGGCGAAGATTTTTCTGCCGCTGATCGCGAAGGCCGATCTTCCGCCCAACGCGGCGCTGCTCTGGGTCGGCAAGCGGCCAGCCTCCGGCGATGCGCCGACCCGGTAGCCGAGGTGCGGAAATGATGGGTATCGCTTCGCTCAACCCGTCCTATTAAGGTCCCGCCGCGACAGCAGAGGGAGGGCGCGGCGATGGCGTTTCAGGTAAGGCGGGTCGTCACCGGACACGATGCAAGCGGCAAGGCGATCGTCACGATCGACGACCAGGTGCCCACGGGTTCGGCGCGGCCGGGGGTGACGACCGCGGTCGCCTGGACCAGCGAAGGCTTCCCCGTCGACAACAACGGCATCGCGGACGAGGGCAAGCGCAAAACCGGCACCACGCACGAAAACGGCACGGTTTTTCGCATCATCGAATTCGCGCCGGGCAACGGCCCGCGCAACCATCGCACGGATTCGCTCGACTACGCCGTCGTGCTGTCCGGCGAGATCGACATGGACCTCGACGGCGTCGAAACCCACCTCAGGGCCGGCGATGTGGTCGTGCAGCGCGGCACGATCCATAACTGGATCAACCGCGGCCGCGAACCCTGCGTGATCGCCTTTGTGCTGATTGCCGCGCATTCCGCGGTCGCCGGCGGCCAAACGCTGCCCGCGATCGGCTGATCCGGACGGCGGCGGCAATCCCTCCGACCGGAAGCGGCGCTAGCGGCCCGGCGGCGCCGGGACGGTGGCGCCGATCGCCGGCGGGGTTGCGCCGTCCCGCGCCGCGACGCCGCGCACCGTGTCGACCGCGGCGAGCTGCGCGGCGACGAGGTCGGCGGGCATCTTCACCGCCAGGTTCTTGCCGTCCGACGAGGTGAAGGTCAGGGCCAGCCCGTCCGGGTGCGCCCGCAGGTAGTCCTCCGACAGTTCGGCGGCGAATTCGTCGGCATAGGCGCAGCCTCGTTCGCAGCTGATCTGGTTGCGGCTGATCGGGATGAATTTAAGCGGCTTGTTGTCGGCGTCGCGCACGCCGTTCCACAGGAACGGGCCGCCGTAATAGCTGTCCTCGACATAAAGCTGGTGCGCGGCCTGGTTGGTCTTGTTGTCGTACCAGCTGCGCAGCACGGCGAAATTGGTGTCCGGCACGTCGAGGAACGGCGGGGTATGCTGGCGGGGCTGCCCGACAAAGGCGATGAACCGGCCGTTTTGCATCTTGGTCAGCTCGACCCCCGGCGCTTGCGGCGGGGGCGGCAGCTTCTCTTCCGGTTGCAGATAGGCGCAGGCGCCGAGCGTGAGCGCGAGCAGCGCGCTCGCCGCGAGTCTTGCCGTCATGGCGACGACCCCAAGACGCTCGTGTTGTCCTCGCCGAGGCTTGGCGCCCGCTTGTTGAAGGCCGGCCGCTCGCCGTCGAACGACAGCGGCAGGCCGACCAGCGACAGCGCGCCCTGCGTCTGGATCTGGCCGAGCGCCCGGGTCTGCGGGTCGGCGACGACCTGGTCCATCGTGTTGATCGGCCCGTTGGGGATCCCGGCGGTCTCGAACAGCCCGGCCCAATGCGCCCGCGTCTCGGTCTGGAAGATGTCGCCGAGGATGCCGACCAGCATCGCCCGGTTGACGACGCGGTTGCCGTTGGTCGAGAAGCGCGGGTCCTCGGCGAGGTCCGGCCGGCCGATCGCCGCCGCCAGGCGACGGAACAGGTTGTCGTTGCCCGCGGCGACCATCATGTAGCCGTCGGCCGCCGCAAACGCCTGGTAGGGCACGATCATCGGCACGCCGGAGCCGCAGCGCGCGGGCAGCTCGCCGGTCTGCAGATGGTCGGCGAGCAGGATGCTCATCAGGGCGAGCGAGGTTTCGTAGAGCGAGGTGTCGACGATGCCGCCCTTGCCGGTGCGGTCGCGCTCGCGCAGCGCCGCGAGGATGCCGACGACGGCCCAGTTGGCGGTGCCCATGTCGACGATCGACGCCGTCACCCGCACCGGCGGCCGCCCGTCCTCACCTAAAAGGCTCATCAGCCCCGAATAGGCCTGCATCATCGGGTCGTAGCCTGGCCGCTCGCGCAGCGGCCCGACCCCGCCAAAGGCATTGAGGTTGCAGCAGACCAGGCTCGGCTTGTCGGCCAGCAAGGCGGCCGCGCCGAGCCCGTATTTGTCGAGCGCGCCGAATTTGAGGTTGTGGATC
>DASZOZ010000134.1:0-17823 GCA_035550515.1 Allostellaceae bacterium | reverse complement strand
GGGCGAAGGGCGCGAACGGCAAGGTCGCGGCGCTCGAATGCGTCCGGGTCGACTGGACCCAGGAAAACGGCCGCTGGGTGATGGGCGAAATCCCCGACAGCGCATTCGAGCTGAAGGCCGATCTGGTGCTGCTGGCGATGGGGTTTCTCGGGCCGCGTCGCCCCGGCATGGTCGAGCAGTCGGGGGTCGCGCTCGATCCGCGCGGCAATGTCCAGGCCAACACGGTCGACTACAAGACCAGCGTGCCAAAGGTGTTCGCCGCCGGCGACATGCGGCGCGGCCAGTCGCTCGTGGTCTGGGCAATCCGCGAAGGGCGGCAATGTGCTCGCGCGATCGACGAATTCTTGATGGGGAAGACGACGCTGCCGCGCTAGGCGGCGGCGATACCCCCATATCGCTTCGCGGCGCAATCGAGGATGCAGGCTCGCCGAGCGGCACCGCCAGGTCGGCGCTATTGGGATTTGAGCTTCCGCAGGATCTTCTCGGGCAGGTGGACTCGACCTGACCGCAGCCCGGTATCGTCTACCCCATCGTGGAGTTGAAGGCGCCGCCGTCGAGCAGCAGGTTCTGGCCGACGATAAAGCCCGACGAGGCGGCGCAGAGAAAGGCGCAGGCATCGCCGAACTCGGCCGGGTCGCCGACGCGGCCGGTCGGGTTGGTCGAGCCGCGCCGGGCGAGGATGTCCTCGAACGGGACGTTCTGCTGGCGCGCCTCGTACTCCATCCCCGAGCGCAGCCGGTCGGTGAGAAACGGCCCCGGCAGCAGGCCGTTGATCGTCACATTGTATTTGGCGACCTGACGGGCGAGCCCGGCGCAGAACCCGGTGAGCCCGGCGCGCGCGCCGTTCGACATGCCGAGAATGGCGATCGGCGACTTCACCGAGGCCGAGGTGATGTTGACGACGCGGCCGAAACGGCGCTCGCACATGCCGTCGACCACCGCCTTGATCAGCATGATCGGGGTCAGCATGTTGTTGTTGACCGCCTTCTGCCAGTCCTCGAGCCCCCACTCGCGGAAATCGCCGTGCGGCGGCCCGCCGCAATTGTTGACCAGGATGTCGGGGTTGGGGCAGGCAGCGAGCGCGGCCTGACGCCCGGCCTCGCTGCCGATATCGCCGGCGACCGCGGTGACCTTGGCGCCGGCCTCCCTGCGGATGTCCTCGGCGGTCGCTTCCAGCGTCTCCCTGGTGCGCGCGGTGATCACCAGATCGACGCCGGCGCGGCCCAGCGCCATCGCGCAGGCGCGGCCGAGCCCCTTGCTCGCGGCGCAGACGATCGCCTTGCGGCCCTTGATTTTCAGATCGAGCATCTTTTTCCTCCCAGTGACGGCCGCAGCCTTTGGTCAAATCGCGTTATAGCGCACTCGGCCGGCTTGCCGAGAGGGCCGCCGTGACGCGGCATGCAAGGGCACATATCTGATATCCCCAACAATGCGCTTGCGGACCGTTCGCCGCTGACGTTAGGTTGCGAACGATTATCACTTGCGTGGTGCGAAAAAGATGCGCTCGCTGCTTGTCGCCGCGCTCCTTGCGTTCGGGCTGGCCGCACCCGCTGTCGCCGACGACCCGGTCGTCACCATTACGCTGCGCGATCATCAATTCGTGCCGGCCGAGGTGCCGGTTCCGGCCGGGGTCAAGGTCAAGCTGCTGATCAAGAACGAGCAGCAGGTCACGAGCGAGTTCGAAAGCACCAGCCTGCATCGCGAAAAGATCGTCGGCGCCGGTACCGAGACGTCTCTCTATGTCGGCCCGCTCGAGCCGGGCAGCTACGAGATCTTTGACGATTTCAACCGCGCAACCCGCGGTCATCTCGTCGTCAAATAGGGGCCGCGCATGCTGCCGACCGCCATCATCGTGTTTCGCGAGGTGCTCGAAGCGGCCTTGATCGTTGGCATCGTCATGGCGGCGAGCAGGGGCGCCCTGCGCCGCGGCTTGTGGGTCTCCGGGGGGATTGCCGCGGGGGTGCTAGGCGCATGCCTTGTGGCGGTCTTTGCGGAGGCTATCGCGGCCAGCGCCCAGGGCATGGGGCAGGAGCTGTTCGATGCCGCCATTCTTTTCGCCGCGGTCGGCATGCTCGGTTGGCACAATGTCTGGATGAGCCGTCACGGCCGAGAACTGGCGACGCACGCCAACCGGCTCGGCAACGATGTGCGCTCGGGGGCGCGGCCGCTTTGGGCGCTCGCTTTCGCGGTGGCGTTGGCGGTGCTGCGCGAGGGGTCGGAGATCGTGCTGTTCCTTTACGGCATCGCGCTGGGCGGCAATGGCGGCCCGGTGGCCATGGGGGTTGGCGGTCTTATCGGCCTGGCGCTCGGTGTCGCGGCCGGCACCGCGATCTATTGGGGTCTGGTGAGCATCCCGATGCGGCTGCTGTTTGCCGTGACGAGCTGGCTGGTGCTGCTGCTCGCGGCGGGGCTGGCCTCGCAGGGCGCGGCTTTCCTGATGCAGGCGGACTGGCTGCCGGCGCTCGGCAGCAACCTGTGGGACACCTCGTTCCTGCTCAGCGAGCAGAGCCTGCCCGGTCGGGTGCTGCACACACTGATCGGCTATACGGCGCAGCCGGCCGGCATCCAGCTGGTGTTCTATCTGGCGACGCTGCTGGTGATCGGCGGGCTGATGCGGCTGGTCGGGGCCGGCGAGCGCACGGCACCCGCCAAGCGCGACGGCTCCGCCGTCAGCCCGGCGGAATAGCAGGCCGGAGACGGCCTGCGTTAACCATATCGGCCGATACCCTTAACTATGAATTAATCCGCTTTTGCCGGGCATTTTAGCTATCGTCCCCATCGACCAGCCGGCTCTCAAGGCTGGGGGGAGGAGTAGAACTTGGCCCGTGCGTTACGCCTCGCTTTCCTGACCGCCGCGGTGCTGCTGCTGGCGGTCCTGCCGTGGGGCGAAGCTGGCGTCATCCTGGTCCTGTTCGTGGCGGCCGATCTCGGGGCCGCGGCGCTGATGCTGCGGTCCCAGCCGCCGCAGGGCTTCAGGGTGGTGCATCTGGGCGGCGATGCGGACAATCTGGCGCTGCTGCGCCGGGTCGTGCCGGAGCTGCGGATGCGCCGGCCGGTGCTCGCGGTCGACGCGCAAGTCCAATGGCGGCAGGCCGCCGAGGCGCATCGCCGCCGCCGCGAACTCGGCCTCGCGCTACGCCGCGACTAGCGTCCAGACCCCGAGCGCGACCGACAGGGCGACGGCGCCCCAGCGCAATGTAGACAGCGATATCCAGCGCGCCAGTTGCCGGCCGAGCAGCACCGCCGGCAGGTTGGCCGTCAGCATGGCCAGCGTCGTACCGGCGACGACCGGCACCAGCACCGCGAACCGCGCGGCGAGCGCCGCGGTCGCCACCTCGGTCTTGTCGCCCAGCTCGGCGACGAAAAAAGCGCAGACCGTCGCGCCGAAGACGCCGAGATGGCTGGCGGGCACGGTCTCTTTCTCGGGTTTTTCCGGCATCACCGCCCAGATCGCGACCGCGAAGAACGACGCGGCGATGATCCATCTGAGCCAGGGTCCTTCCAGCTTCATGCCGAGGAAGTACCCGACCGCCGCCGAGGCGAGGTGGTTGACGATCACCGCGACCAGGATGCCGGCGAGGATCGGCACCGGACGATGGAAGCGACTGGCCAGCATCAATGCGAGGAACTGCGTCTTGTCGCCGAGCTCGGCGAGGACGACCAGTCCAAACGAAACCAGAAAAGCTTCCATCCGATAAAGGTCTTACATCACGCCGCGCCGGTTGTCGGGATTTTCCGGCTGCGTCGTCCCGGCGCAGGGCTGGCGACCTGCGGCGGCTCAGTCCCGTGCCGGCGCGGCGAGGGCGAGCTCGAACAGCGGCAGCAATGTCGGGAAGGTCGGGTATTTGCCGGCCTCGATATCGGCCCGGCTGGCCCAGGCGCAGTCCGCCGCGTCGTCCGCCGCGACTCCCTCGCCGGATCGCCAGATGCCGCGCACCGCGATCAGCGTGTAATGAAACTGGACCCGGCCTTCGTCGTCGCGGGTGATCGCGTCGTGGATGTCGAGCCAGCCGGCCGGCTCGGCGATGATGCCGGTTTCTTCCTTGAGCTCGCGCATGGCGCCTTGCGCCACCGTCTCGCCCAGTTCGAGCATGCCGCCCGGAAAGCCCCAACGCCCGGCGTTGGGCTGCTGCCGGCGCTGCACGATCAGCACCCGGTCGCCGCGCAGCACCACCACCAGCACCGCGACGATCGGCCGGTCGGGGTAACGCCGCGCGGCGCGGCGCGCGTCAAGGTCGGCGGTGGTGGGTTCGCTCATACCCCCACCCCGACCCTCCGCCGCCAGCGGGGGAGGGAGTGCGCCGCTCCTTGCCATCTCCCTCCCCCGCTGGCGGCAGAGGGTCGGGGTGGGGGTATGACGCGCAACGGCGGCTAATCCGCGGCTTCGTGCGGGCGGCCCTGTTCGTCGCGGTAGATCGCGGCGCCCTGTTTGAGGAATTCCTCCGACTTCTCGGCCATGCCCGAGGCGGCGTAGTCGCGGATTTGCTGGGTGATCTCCATCGAGCAGAATTTCGGCCCGCACATCGAGCAGAAATGCGCGAGCTTGGCGCCGTCGGCCGGCAGGGTCTGGTCGTGGAACTTCTCGGCCGTCTCCGGGTCGAGACCCAGATTGAACTGGTCGCGCCAGCGGAACTCGAACCGCGCCCGCGACAGCGCATCGTCGCGCAGCCGCGCAGCCGGGTGGCCCTTGGCGAGGTCGGCGGCGTGCGCGGCGATCTTGTAGGTGACGACGCCGGTCTTGACATCGTCGCGGTCGGGCAGGCCGAGATGTTCCTTCGGCGTCACGTAGCACAGCAGCGCGGTGCCGAACCAGCCGATCATCGCCGCGCCGATGCCGCTGGTGATGTGGTCGTAGCCCGGCGCGATATCGGTGACCAACGGCCCCAGCGTGTAGAACGGCGCCTCGCCGCATTCCTCGAGCTGCTTGTCCATGTTGATCTTGATCTTGTGCATCGGCACGTGGCCGGGACCCTCGATCATCACCTGGACATCGTCTTCCCAAGCCAGCTTGGTCAGTTCGCCCAGGGTCTCCAGCTCGGCGAACTGGGCGCGGTCGTTGGCGTCGGCGTTGGAGCCGGGGCGCAGCCCGTCACCCAGCGAGTACGACACGTCGTAGGCCCGCATGATCTCGTTGATCTCGCGGAAATGCGTGTAGAGGAAATTCTCCTGGTGGTGCGCCAGGCACCACTTCGCCAGGATCGAGCCGCCGCGCGAGACGATGCCGGTGACCCGGCTCGCGGTGAGCGGGATATAGGCGAGCCGCACGCCGGCATGGATCGTGAAATAGTCGACGCCCTGCTCGGCCTGCTCGATGAGCGTGTCGCGGAACAGTTCCCAGGTCAGCTCCTCGGCCTTGCCGCCGACCTTTTCCAGCGCCTGGTAGATCGGCACGGTGCCGATCGGCACCGGGCTGTTGCGCACGATCCATTCGCGGATCGTGTGGATGTTGCGCCCGGTCGACAGGTCCATCACCGTGTCGGCGCCCCAGCGCGTCGCCCATACCAGCTTTTCGACCTCCTCGGCGACCGACGAGGTGACGATCGAGTTGCCGATATTGGCATTGACCTTCACCAGGAAGTTGCGGCCGATGATCATCGGCTCGGTTTCCGGGTGGTTGATGTTGTTGGGGATGATGGCGCGGCCGCGGGCGATCTCGTCACGCACGAACTCGGGGGTCACGTGCTCGGGGATCGCGGCGCCGAAGGAATGCCCCTCGTCGAGCCGCTTGAGCGCCTCCTCGCGGCCCAGATTCTCGCGGATCGCGACGTATTCCATCTCCTGGGTGACGATGCCCTTGCGCGCATAGGCGAGCTGGGTCGGCGCGCAGCCGGGCTTGGCGCGCAGCACCTTGCGCCGGGCGCGGTCGAAGATCGGCACGTTCGACTCCTCGCCGCGCTTCAGCCCGTTGTCTTCCGGCTTGATGTCGCGCCCCTCGATTTCCTCGACATCGCCGCGCCCGATGATCCAGCCGCGGCGCAACTCGGCGAGGCCGCGCGCAATGTTGGTCTCGACCGACGGGTCGGAATACGGCCCGGAGGTGTCGTAGACCCGCACCGGCGGCTCCTTTGCCGTGGCTTCGAGCTCGATCTCGCGCATCGCGATGCGCAGGTCGCCATAGCGCTTGCCGGCAACATGGATCTTCTGCGACGCGGGGAAGCCGCCGGTGGTGACCTGCAGCTCGTTGACGGAGCGCGGAAGCGGGGCGGAATCGGGCATCGGACATTCCTCCTGGCGTCGCTATGACGGCCTAAATCGTTATGACCATGGGGCGGGCATGCGGGGGATGGCTGGCTGCAACGCCCTGTCCCTACGCCGGCACGACCCGGATCAGGTTCAAAGGGTTCTCGCGGCTCGGCGAATCTCAGCCCCTGCCGGGGCACCCCTTGGACTGCGATAATTAAGGGCAGGTTGTCACAGGAACGTCAAGCGGGGCATCCGCACTTCAGTCAGGTTTCGGCGGCGTCAGGTTTCGGCGGGGCGGATGCGCATGAACGAGACCAGCGGCACGGCGACCGCCGCGGTCAGCGCCAGCAGGTAGAAGCCGTTGATGTAGCCGATCATCGAGGCCTGCCGTTCCACCTCGCCCGCCAGCCGCATCAACCCGCGCGGCGCGTGGATATCCCAGGCCGCCGGCGCGTCGGCCCGCAAGGCGCCGTTGAACGGGTTGATGAATTCGATCAGGCGCGCGTAGTTGCCCGCCGTCGAGCGCACCAGCAACGCGACCGACAGCGAGATATAGAGGCTGGAGCCGAAATTGCGCACCAGCGTGAACACCCCCGACGCCTCGGTCACCTTGCTCGGCGGCAGCGTGGCGAAGGCCAGCACGGTCATCGGGGTGAATGCCAGGCCAAAGCCGAAACCCTGCAGCGCGTTGGTCCAGAACACGTCAAAGCTGCCGAGGTTGAGGTTGAGCTGCGCCATGCGCCAGGCTGCATAGGCCTGCGCCGTCAGCCCCAGCGCCACCGTCAGGCGCGGCAGCCGCCGGCTGACCGGCACGACGACCAGGAATGCGAACCAGTTGCCCACCCCGCGTGCGGCGAGCAGCGCGCCGATCGTGCTGTCGGGATAGCCGCGCAGATCGTGCAGCAGCGTCGGAAGCAGCACCAGGCTGGTAAACGCCAGCATCCCCATGAAAAAGGCGATCACCAGGCCAATCGCGAAATTGCGGTTGAGCAGCAGCAGCGGGTCGAGAAACGGGTTGGGCGAGGTCAAGCTGTGCGTGATGAACACCCAGAAGGCCGCACCGGCGATCGCCGCCTCGGCGATGATCTCCGGCGAATCGAACCAATCGAGCCGCTGTCCGCGATCGATCATCAGCTGCAGGCCGGTCATCGCGATCGACAGGGCGAGAAACCCGGTCCAGTCGAGCCGGGCGCGGGTGCGCGCCGCGTTGTCGGCGAGGGCGACCCAGATGATCGCCATCGCCACCAGCCCCGGCGGCACGATCATGAAGAACACCGCGCGCCAACTGTAGCTCTCGGCGATCATGCTGCCGAGCACCGGGCCGACCACCGGCCCGACGACGCTGCCGAAGCCCCAGATCACCATCACCGTGGCGTGCAGCGCGCGGGGGAAGGTCGCCAGCACGATGGCCTGGCCCATCGGCATGATCAGCGCCCCGCAGAGGCCCTGCCCGACCCGAAACAGCACCAGCGCCGTCAGGCTGTTGGCGAACCCGCACAGCAGCGAGAACAGCGTGAACCCGGCGACCCCGCCGAACATCACGCCGCGCCAGCCGAGCCGGCTCGCCAGCCAGCCGGTGGTCGGCGTCGCCACTGCCGTCGCCACCAGGTTGAGGGTGATGATCCAGGCGATCTCGTCATGGGTTGCCGAGAGCGCGCCGCGAATTTGCGGCAGGACGACATTGGCCAGGGTGATCGTCATGCCGAACAGCAGGCTCGACAGCTGCACGCTCAGCAGGATCAGCCATTGCTTGGCGGTAATGCTGCCGAGCCCGACGCGCCCCGCAACTCCGGCGTTCCCCGAACCACTGTCCATTTGTTGGGCAGAGTGGTTCGTCGCACGCCTCGTCGGCAATAGCAAACTGCGCCCAAGTTTCAGGCGATTGCGCCTGATTTCCCGGCGGGCGTTATGTAAGATCGACTCACATGGCCTGGACGCGACAAGACCCCGGCGCGCGGCGCGGTTATCACCACGGCAATCTGCGCGAGGCGCTGATCGACGCGGCGCTCAACCTGATCGCGCAGAAGGGACCGGCGGGTTTCACCTTTGCCGACGCGGCGCGCTCGGCCGGGGTCAGTTCGGCGGCGCCGTACCGGCATTACCGCGACCGCGATGCGCTGCTGGCCGATGTCGCCCGGCGTGGCTTCGAGGCGTTCGAGGCGCATCTCGAAAAGGCCTGGAATGGCGGCAACCCGGAGCCCTTTCGCGCCTTCGAGAACCTCGGGCGGGCGTATCTGAGCTTTGCGCGGGACGAGCCGGCCTACTACTCGGCGATGTTCGAGGCGGGGGTGGCGCTGGACAGCGACGCCGGACTGCGCCAGGCCTCGGACCGCGCCTTCGCGGTGCTCCGGCGCGCCGCGGAGGCGCTTTGCGCGCGGTCGCCGGCCGACAAGCGGCCGCCGGCGTTGATGGTGAGCCTCCACATCTGGTCGCTGTCGCACGGCATCGCCTCGCTGTTTGGCCGCGGCGATGCCGGCCGGCGCAGCCTGCCGATGTCGCCGGAGGAGCTGCTCGAAGCGGCGGTGCTGATCTATCTGCGCGGGCTCGGGCTGATCGGGGAAAAATGATCGAAGCGAAAATCCGCCGCGGCCCGGCTTGACTCGTTCTGCGGGTCGGCCTATGTGAATGTTAGAAACATTTACATGAGGTCCGGCTATGTCCACCCTCATCGAACGCGTCGACGATTACGGGCGGCCGGCCTGGATCGCGCTGATGGTCCTCAGCTTCATCCTGTGCTGGCCGATTGGCCTCATCATCCTGGGGTTTCTGATAGGGAGCGGTCGAATGTCCTGCTGGTATCATGGGTACGGCGGCAACGGCAACGGCTGGCGCGGCGACCGCTGGCAGCGCAAGGTGGACCGGATGCAGCGCGGCGTCGACCGCATGCAGGACGGTCTCAACCGCATGCAGGCGGCGGCCGAGCAGTTCCGCAGCTATTTTCAGCAGAACCGCGACTCGCGCTCGGACTACCGCGCCGCGGGGACCAGCGGCAACCGGGCGTTTGACGATTATCGCGCCGAGACGCTGCGGCGGCTCGAGGAAGAGGAGCGCGAGTTCCGCGAATTCCTCGACCGATTGCGCCAGGCCAAGGACAAGGCCGAGTTCGACCAGTTCATGGCCGAGCGCCGCGGTATGCGCGACGTCACCCCGCCGCCGCAGGCCTGACACCCCCACCCCGACCCCTCCCCGCCGGCGGGGGGGGGGGGCGCCGTTACTGGTGCGTCTCGCCGCGCCGGTGGGCGAAGTTGAGGGTCAGCAGGCGGCTGGAGAAGGCGCCGTAGGTCGTCGGTTCGTAGCGCGGCGGATTGTCCGGGCCGGTGCAGGTCGGCACCGCCGCGATCAGCGCGTCGTGGTTGGGGCCGAGGAAAAACGGGATCGCGTAGCGGGAGGCGTCGTTGCGGTTGATCACCCGGTGCGGGGTCGCCTTGAAGCGGTCGTTGGAATAGCGCGCCAGCATCGCCCCGGTATTGACGACAAACGTGCCCGGCACCGCCGGCGGCCGGATCCACTCGCCCTCGACGGTGCGCACCTCCAGCCCCGGCAGCGCCGACTGGGCGAGGAAGGTGATGAAATTGTTGTCGGTATGCGGTGCGAAGCCGAATTCGTTGTCTTCCGGCGTCGGGTGTGGCGGATAGTGGATCAGCCGGATCGTGCAGTTCGGCTCGGCAAAGGCGTCCGCGAAATAATCCGCGGGCAGGCTGAGCGCGGCGGCGAAGACCGGCACGAGTCGCCGCGTCATCGTTTCCATCGCGGCGTAATAGGCGACCATCGCGGCACGAAATTCGGTCATCCCGTCGGGCCAGCGGTTGAGCCCGACCAGCGGTTTGTCGTTGACGATGTCTGGGTGGTCCGGAGCGCGGTCGCGGGTGACGTAAAAGCTTTCGCTGAAATTCGGCTTGGTGTTCTGGTTGACCGGCGAGTGCCGCACCACCTGCGCGCCGAACGGCAGATAGCCGATATTGTAGCGGCCGACCTTGCAGCGCAGCTTCTCCGCCTCGCTCAGCGCGAAGAAGCGCGCCGCCTGCACGAACACCGCGGCTGGCAGCGCCGGGTCGATGCCGTGATTGGCGACGACGAGAAAGCCCGTGTCCTCGCATGCGCCGGCGACGGCGCTTGCCAGCGGCGTCAGTGCGCCCGGTTCGCCGGCGAGAAACGGCCCGATGTCGAGCACGGGGATGCGGTCCCTCCGGGCAACGCGGTTGGCCGCCATGGCTATGTCGTTGATGGTTCCCTCCCGGGCGGGCTTGCGGCACCCAGGCTACAGGGGAGCAAGCGCTCCGGGCAAGCTCAGCCGGTGGGCGCTGGTTCGGCCAACACCTCGCGCAGCGTCCGCGCCAGGTCCTGCTTCCGGTAAGGTTTGTCGAGCAGCCGCATCTCCATGCCCAGCTCGTCGAGATCGGCCAGCCGCGCTCCCGGAAAACCCGAAGTCAACAACACCTTGCCGCCCGGCCGTGCCGCGAGGAACTCGCGCGCCAGCTGATAGCCGTCGACCTTGCCGGGCATGATGATGTCGGTCAGCAGCAGGTCGATGCCGATGCCGCTTTCGATCAACTTGCGCGCCGCCAGCGCGTTTTCCGCCGCGACCGTGCGATAGCCGAGCTCGTCGAGCTGGCGCAGCAGCACGGCGCGCAGCTTTTCGTTGTCTTCGACCACCAGGATGCGTTCGCCGGTGCCGCCGAGCGGCGCCGGGTCGGCCGCCGGGCCGGCATTTTCCTCGACGATCGCCTCGTCCGGCCGCAAGTACAGCCGGAACGTCGTGCCGACGCCGGGCTCGCTGTAGACGTTGATGTGGCCGCCCGACTGCTTCAGGAAGCCGAACACCATGCTGAGCCCGAGCCCGGTGCCTTTGCCCGGGTCCTTGGTGGTGAAGAACGGCTCGAAGACGCGGGCGAGCACCTCGGGCGGCATCCCCGTGCCGGTATCGCTGACCTCGATCAGCACGTAGCCGCCCGGCGTCACCTCGACATGCTCGGTGGCGTAGTCGGCGTCGAGATGGCGCACGCCGGTGGTGATCGTCAGCCGCCCGCCGCGCGGCATCGCGTCGCGCGCGTTGTTGGCCAGGTTGGCGATCGCCGTTTCGAGTTGCGACGGGTCGGCGGTGATGGCCGGGATCGTCGGATCGAGCCGCAGGTCGATGACGATCTGCTCGCCGAGGGTACGGCGCAGCAGCTTGGTGATTTCCTCGATCAGCTTGTTGACCTCGACCCGCGCCGGGCGCAGCGGCTGGCGCCGTGCGAACGCCAGCAGGCGGCGGGTCAAATCGGCGCCGTTGAACGCCGCGGTCCGCGCTTCCTCGACCAGTTCCTTCTGGTCGCCGTCGAGCGTGCTCGTATCGTCGAGCAGGTCGAGGTTGCCGATGATGATGCCGAGATGGTTGTTGAAGTCGTGCGCCAGGCCGCCGGTCAGTTGGCCCAACGCCTCCATCTTCTGCGCCTGGTGCAGCAGCGCCTCGGCTTTCCGCCGCTCGGCGGTCTCCGCTTCCAGCGCGGCGGTGCGCTCGCGCACCCGCTCTTCGAGACGGTGGGCGTAATCGTCGACCAGCGCCTTGGCCGCCGCGAGACGGCTGTGCAGCCCGCCGGTTTCGACCAGCAGCACGCCAAGCACAAAGCTCGCCGCCAGCAGGCCGCAGGCGCGGCCGGCATAAAAGCCGAGATCGAAACGCTGACTGTTGAACACGGCGCTGAGCGCGATGTCGAAGACCCAGACGCAGAGCATCACCATCAGCCACAGGTCGAGCACCGTGCGGCGCCGCTGCAGCCAGACCACCGCGATCGCGGCGAGGCTCGCCGTCCAGGCGAGCGACACCACGAGCATATAGGCCGGCTGGTAAGTGTTGTCGGTGGCCAGCAGTGTCGGCAACAGGGCGTCGTGATGGGCCGCCAGCGCGGTCAAGCCGATGCTCAGCGCTATCGTCCCGACAACCGCGAGCCCGACCATCGCCGCGTCGATGCCGTCGCGATCGCCGGCGTGCCGCAGCTCCCGCCGGTTCAGCAGGGCGTAGGCGATGATGAACAGGGGGAACCCGCCATGCCAGAACATGTAGAGCCAGACCGTGGTCTGGCCGCCGCCCAGCAGGCCGGCCGGGCTGACCGCGCCGGGAAAGCTGGCCAGGTGCGCGATCACCAGCACCGCGTCAAAGAGATAGCCCGCGCCGAGAACCAGCAGGCCGGGCGAGCGCGACCAGCGAAATTGACCGAACAGCATCGCCGCGGTGATCGCGTCGATCAGGGTGAGCGCCGCTTCGTATGCCGGAATAAAGGCGTCGGCCCGGTACAACAGGAGTTTGGCGAAAGGCACCGCGGCGGCGAAGCCCGCCGCCGACAGCAGGACCACGGCCAGCGCCAGCCGGTTGTCGCCGCGGCCCGCCTGGGTCGTCGAAAGAAAGGCGTGCCGGAAGGAGGGTTCGCGGTCTGGCCAGGCGGGTTCCGCCTCGGCCTCCATCCCCTGAAGCGCCGCGATGCCGTTGACAACCGGCTGCTGCACCAGCCCGTCGGCCATGCTGCCTCTCCAACCACCACCGGGGCGACGTACCCTAGCGATGATGGGAGAATAGGGTTGACGATACCTTAATTTTTGCCCGAATAGGTTGTAACGGTGCTGTTACAAAACGGGCGGCGCCAGGCCGCCCGTTTGCGTTCCGATGTCCCGTTCCCTAGGCGTGCTGCGCCTTGTAGTAGCTGTTGCGCAGCACCCGGCCGGGCAGGTTGCCTGAGTGCTTGCCGTCTTCGATCAGCACCTGGCCGTTGACGATCGTCATGTGGATGCCCTGCGCCGGCTCCTTGATGCGCTTGGCGCCGGTCGGGAAGTCGTGCAGCACTTCGAGCGGTAGCGGCTTGACCGTCGCGGGGTCGAAGACGACGATGTCGGCGACCATGCCGGGACGCAGCAGGCCGCGGTCATAGAGACCGAAGATCGATGCCGACTCGAAGGTCAGGCGGCGGACCGCCTGTTCGAGGCTCATCACTTTCTTCTCGCGCACCCATTCGGAGAGCAGGCGGGTCGAGAAGCCGAAGCCGCTCTGGAACTGGACATGCGCGCCGCCGTCCGACAGGCCGATCACGGCGTTCGGGTAGGTGAGGATCTTGGCGACGGCCTCGTCATCGACATTGTTTTCGCCGTGCAGCCACTCGGTGTCGAGGTTCTCCTCGACCGTCAGGTCGCACAGGCAGTCGATGATGCCCTTGCCCTGCGCCTGGGCGATTTGCCCGAGGGTCTTGCCCTCCATCCACTTGTTCTTGTCGAGCACCGCGGTCTGCACGACCATGTAATCCCACCAGGTCGAGCAGATGCCGATCGCCGGGCCGTTCTTGAACTCGATGGCCTCGTCGTGGAGTTTCTTGCGGACTTCCGGATCGGCATAGGCTTTGAGCTGGTCTTCCGGCGACGACAGGCAGATCGGGTGCCACACCGCCATGCCGCGGAAGGTCTGGGTGTTGCGCATCTTGAAGTAATCGGTGATGCGGTTCGGCGTGCACATCGGGAAGGCGCGGATGCCCTTCGCGGTGGTCGCGTTCACCTGCTCCATCTGCTTCTGCCACTGGCCGGGACGGCGCATCGTCTGGCCGAGATTGTTGTAGACGACGGTGCGGCCGGTCGCCTCGCTGAGGCGGCTCATCAGCGCGTCCTTCATCTCGGCGCCGTTGCCGCCGCCGGACTGGATGAGGCCGGTGCCCATCTCCTTGAGCACGTCGCCGAGCGCGAAAATCTCCTTCTCGTCGGCCCAGATCGCCGGGATGTGCACGCCCTGCGGGTCGAAATGGCCCTGGTTGCGCGACACGCTGAGGCCGAGCGCGCCGGCTTCCATGCCGTCGCGCACCAGGCCTTGCATCTGGCGGATTTCGTCGTCGGTCGCGGTGCGCTTCTGGCAGTCCTCGCCCATCACGTAATGGCGCACGGCGGTATGGCCGATCAGGTTGCCGATGTTGACGCCGAGATTGCGGTCCATCTCGTCGAGATATTGCGGAAACGTCTCCCAGGTGAACTCGAGCGTGTCGAGCACCTCCATCGGGATCGCCTCGACATAGGAGAGGAACTCGTTGAGCCGGCGCTGCTGCTTGCGGTCCTTCTTGACCGGCGCCAGCGACAGCGAGCAGTTCCCGAAGATCACGGTCGTCGCGCCGTGGTCGCAGGAGAACGAGCACAGCGGGTCCCAGGTGACCTGCGCGTCATAGTGGCAATGGTTATCGATAAAGCCCGGCGCCACGACGCACCCGTCGGCGTCGACGGTCCGGGCGGCCGGTCCCGACAGCTTGCCGATTTCGACGATCTTGCCGTCCTTGATGCCGACATCGCCGCGATAGCTCGGCCCGCCCGAGCCGTCGACGATGCGGCCGTTCTTGATCAGGATGTCGTAGGTCATCTCGGTGCTCTCCCTGCAGGCGGCTCCATGAGGAGCATACTCCCGCAAGAAAAGCCCGTACGCATGCAAATTCCGCGGCCATCCACGACGCGAGCGCGCGGCGCGCGAGCCGCGTTCAGCGATGCCCGTTGCGCGACTGCCCGGAATAGGGCCGGCTGGAGTGGACGCGCGCCACCGGGTTGAGCAATACCCGCAACGCGCAGCTCCACCGCATTTCCCCGGCCGGCGCCCCGTCCTGCCGCAGGCGTCGCGCGGCGCCTGGACCTTGCGGCGGCGGCGCCATCGTCGAGCTCGGCGCCGGCGTCGCGCCGGTCGCCGCCGGACTGCGCGTGACCGCGGCCGATGCGCCCGTCGCGCCGCCGCCAGCGGCCGGCGGTTCCGGCGCAACCGGCGCCAAGGCGGGGTGCGGCATGCCGATGATCATGCGGGTCGCGAGCGCGCTGCGGGTCGCGGTCACCGGCGCCTCCTTGTCGGCGCCGGCGGCATAGCCCGTACCGCCGCCGCCCTCCGTGCCGGTTTCGGGCGGTTGAGCCGGAAGCGGGCCGGCGCCCTGGGCCAAGTTTTCCATGTTCATCTCCACCAAGGGGTGCGTGGCAAGGGGTGCGTGGAAGTTCGCTGCCGAATGGTCAGCGCTTTGGTTTATCGCGGTTGGCGATGATCGGGTTCCGCTGCTTGATCTCCGCCATCAGCTTCTCGTGGGTGACGACCGACGAGATCACGCGCTTGGAGGTCGCGTGCTTGTCGGGCGGCGGCGTGTCCGGTTGCCGCCGGTCGGCATCGCTGGTCGCGGTGGCTGCCATTTTCCTTCTCCCGAAAATGGCCGGGGCCTATTGGCACAGACCCCGGCCGGCTTCAGCTCAACGCCGATCAGAACATGCTGAGGATCGACGGCAGCGCCTGGGCGACGCCGCCAAGCACCGAGCCCCAGTTGATCTGCGGATTGACGGCGCCTTGCGTGGCGACCTCCGCCATCCGCTTGAACCCGCGATCGATGCCTTCGCACTGAATCGGGGTGCGCATCGACGCGGTGAACTCGACAGTGGTATTGGTCGGATACATTTGCGGCTCCTTCCTTGAATGCGGCAGACGCCACGGCCTCAGGCTCGGGTCGAACGACCGCCGCGGTTGCACCCGGCGCCGGACACGGCCCCGGGTACGCGGTGGAAAAGCCCACCGCGTTCCGGCCCCCTCCGTTCAGGAGGAGAATTCGCCTAATAGACCTGCCATTGCCGCAGCGGACCGACCGCGACCGGCACGACGTCGCTCACGTCGATCGTGTACTGATAGACCTGCCGCGCCTGGGTCAGCACCGCTTCGGGGTTGAAGAAGCGATAGGTCACGTCCCAGCAATCCGATTCCGGCCGGCAGATCACGCTGCGGTCGATCTCGACGGTGTCGAGGCGCATCTGGCCCTTTGCGCTGTCGGCGAAGATGCGCCGCGTGTTGTAGGCGTTCATCGCCGAGTAGTTGAGCGCGCGGTCCTGCGGCGCCAGCCCGACATTGCGGAACTCGTTGTAGACGCGCTCGAGGAAGCCCGCCGCACCGGCCGGCCACGTCGCGGAATCCGGCCCCAGCAGGGTATAGAGGTCCCAGGTGTAGAAGCCGCGCCAGTCGGTCACCAGCGTCGGCACGACCGTGCCGTTGAGCAGCTTGGTCGTCTGCCGGCTATCGACCCAGCCGGCGAGCGACACGCGGGTCACCCCGCCTTGCGGCGGGAAGGCGTCGGCGGCCGGCGCCGGTTCGATGCGCGGCGCGAGCGTCACCGTCGTGGCACCCGGATCGAGATGCGACACTTCCTGGTGCCACAGCGCGAGCACCAGCGAGGCGTAGAACCCGAGGCCGAAGACGTCGAGCGGCTTGATCGCATAGATCGGGATCGTGTCGATCGTCAGGGTCCAGATGATCGCGTCGGCGTCGGGGAAGTTGTTGCCCTGCCCGGCCGGCGTCGCGGCCTCGCCGGGCACGATGTTCAACAGATACCGCGCCATGATCTCCGGGCTGTACGGCGCGGCGGTGTCGGCCGAGCGGTCGCGGCTGACGCCCCAGGCCGGGTCGCCGCGGCCGGTCAGGCCGTCGCGCCAGTTGGCGATCGCCTGCACGAAATAGTCGAGGCGGGCTTCCCGGCCGAAATCGTAATAGAGCTGCCCGATCGGGAACGCCATCTGACCGGCCGGTTCGAGGGCCTGCGACGGGCGCACGCCGCCGCAGCAGGCCGGCGTGACGGCCCGCTCCGCGGCCGGCTGAACCGCCGGCACCGCGGCCGGGATCACTGCGGGCGGCGGCGGCACGAACTGCGGCGGTGCAGCGTTCGGCAGGAGCCCGGGGAACGACGGCATGGTCCACCCCGGCGCCAGACCGGGCGGCATGGACATGGGCATCCAGAACATCCCCGGCGCCCCGGCCGCGGCTGCCGCCCCGGCCGCAGGGTTGGCCGCCGGGCCGGCCGGCGCCTCGGCCGGGGGCGCCGGGAGCGGTACGGCGGTTGGCGCGGCGGCAGCTTCGTTCGGGGTGACGCCGACCGCCCCTCTAAGTGCAAAGCCGTCCGGACCGAGGATGCGCGGCGCCGACACGGTCATCGAATCTGCTGAGTCAGCCATGATACCCTCTCTCGCTGAAGTTGCTTTGGTGACGGTGTAATTTGCGTGTCCGTACGGCGCGACGGCGCCGCTCGCTTCGGGCATCGTGAGGCCCGAATTCGGGGCTGGGAGATCGCCGAGCAGCGCCGTCATTGCCGCGGCGATGTCGAGCTGGCCGGCGAGACAGCGCGGGTCCCCGGGAGCGTCGGCGGCGCAGGCCCGCGCGGTGGCGAGCAGCGCGTCGCGGACGGCGCGAGGATCGGCTGTTCCGCCGCTCTGCCGCACGCAGGAGAGCAGCAAGGCCGCGACACCGGCGACGATCGGCGTGGCGAAACTGGTTCCCGAGCGCAGCGCCACACCTTCGAGCGGTGAGGCGCCCTTGACGTTTTCACCGGGAGCCAGAATGCCGTTTTCGCGGTAAAGATCGCCGAAATTGCTGAACGGCAGCGGCGTGCCGGCGAGATCGCAGGCGCCGACCGCCAGCACCGAGTCGAGCGCGCCCGGCACCTGCACGCAACGGCAGCCGTCATTGCCCGCCGCGGCGACAATCAGTGTCCCGCGCGCCGCGGCGTTGCGGACCGCGTCGGTGAGAAAGCGGTCGGCTTGCCCGGTGGCGGTCTGCTGGCCGCTGCTGATGGTGATGATGTCGGCGCCTTCGGCGGCGCATTGGTTGATCGCCAAGGCCAGCGTCGCCTGCGACGACGG
>DASZOZ010000133.1:0-30407 GCA_035550515.1 Allostellaceae bacterium | reverse complement strand
GGCGATCTCGAAGCCATAGCCGAAGCCGAGCGAGAGCATGCCGATCGGGATAAGCGCCACCGAAGGGATCGGGCGGATTGCCTCGACGGTCAGTTCCATCAATCGGTCGAGCGCCCGTACGAGTCCGAACAGGAGACCGAGAACAAGGCCGATCGCGCCGCCGACGATGAGCCCGCCGAAGGCGCAAGCCAGCGTGTCGCGTGTCGCCGCGAGCATGGTGCCGTCGCCGAGCGCCGCCAGAAGCGCCATGACTACGGAACTCGGCGGCGCGACCGCGAGGCTGGTCGTGCCCGAGAGGCGGACGGCGATTTCCGCTGCGACCAGCAACGCCGCCGGGATAGCCAGCGCCTTTGCCGTGCGGCTCATCCTTCCGCTTTCTCGATGAAGTCGAAAAGCGTGCGCCTGAGACGCAGGAATTCCGGCATCTCGCGTGTTTCGAGCTGATTGCGCGGGCGCGGAAGATCGACCCTGGCGATGGTGCCGATGCGCCCGGGGTTAGGCAGCAGCCCGATCACGCGGTCGCCGAGATAGATCGCCTCTTCGAGGTCGTGGGTGACGAAGAGCGCCGTCGTGCGGCTCGTCTCGATCAGCCGCAAGATCTCGTCCTGCAGGGCCTGCCGCGTCATCGCGTCGAGCGCGCCGAAGGGCTCGTCCATCAGCAGCGTTTTGGCTCCGTAGATAAACGCCCGGGCGAGGCTCACCCGCTTGCGCATGCCGCCGGACAGTTCGCCCGGGTAGTGATTTTCAAACCCGCTCAGGCCAACCTGCGCGATCAGCTCGCGCGCATGAGCAGCCCGCTCCGGGCGGGCGACCCCGCGCAATTCCAGCGGCAGTTCGAGGTTGGCGATGACCGTGCGCCAGGGCACCAGGTTGTCGCGCTGCGTCACGTAGCCGACGCGGCTGTTGACGGTCTTTATGGGATCGCCGTCGTACAACACGGTGCCGGCCGACGGCCGCACCAGCCCGGAGACGAGGTTGAGCAGTGTCGACTTGCCGCAGCCGCTCGGGCCGACCAGGGCGACGAACTGTCCTCTGCCGACGCTCAGCGTGACATCGTTGAGGACCGGCACCACCCCCTCATCCTTGAGGAAATGCTTCGATACGCTCTTGAACTCGATCGCGGTGTTGTTTGCGGGTGCGACGGCGGCTTGCCCCGGGACCATTGCGGGCGGCGCGACAGAGAGCGTCACTCACTTCGCCCCGGTGCTGCCGGCCCGCGCCATCGCGTCATGCGCCGGCCCCTCGTCGACCAGCTCGGCGGCGGATGCCTTGCCGGCGAGCGGCGAGAATGCGAGCGCTTTGTCGAGACCGGCGCCCGGGATGGACGGGTCGGGCAGAAACGAGGGCAAAGCCGCGGTGAACGCCGCCTTGAACACATCCGGGTCGATCGTCGGGAAGGCCTTTCGCGCCAAGCCCTCCGCCTCGTCCGGATGTTTGGCGATGAGTTCCTGTGACCGCGCGATCGCGCCCAGGAACGCCGTCAGCACCGGCTTGCGGTGTTCCAGGGTGCCCGGCGCTACCGCCCCGACCTGAAAGAGCATGCCGCGATATTTGTCGAGATCGCCGGCCATCAGATTGACGAGAATCGTCCCGAAGTCTTTCGCCTGCGCTTCGTTGCCGGCCGGCGGCGACAACACGAACCCATCGATATTGCCGCGCTGCAACGCCGCCAGCATCGGTGCGCCGCTGCCGCCCATGGCGATGATCGACACATCCCGATCCGGGTCGAGGCCGCCGAGCTTCAGGATCGTGCGCAGCACCTCGTCCGTCATGCTGCCGGGCGTGCTGATCGCGATCCGAGCGCCTTTGAGCGCCCGCGCACGGTCGGCGACCGGCGAGGCCGCCGTGACGTTCGCCTTCTCCAGCAGCTTCGGCGATACGGTCAGCAGTAATTGCGGCTGATTGGTGATCCCCAGGATCATCCGCAGCTGGCGGCCATGCGCAACCGCGTTCAAGACGTCCTGAGCCGTCGCAAGCGTGAGGTCGGCGCTGCCGCCGACCACCGCGGCAACCGCCTGAGCACTGCCGTGCGACAGGACGATCTCGACATCGACGCCGGCGTCCTTGAAGTAGCCCTGGTCCTGCGCGATGTAGGCCGGCGCATACCCGATGATATGGGCCCCTTCGGCGACAACCAGTTTCTCGGCGAAGGAATGGGCCGGCGCCGCACATGACGCGATCAGAGCGATGATCGCCGAACTGACCCGGCTGATCCAGAGCGCGGCGGTTTGTGCAGGCACGGCGCAGTTCTCCCGTTCAGAGCGTTATCCAGCCGAATCGAATTGGCTTTAATGGTTCGTCATGGCCGGGCTTGACCCGGCCATCTCCCGACCGCCTCCGAGATCGCCGGGTCAAGCCCGGCCATGACGAAACAACCGATCGAACTTGTTCGGATTCTGCGCTAGACCGGCATCGATCCTTTGCTGTCACGACGCCCTCGCGGGCTTCTCGTGTTCGCCGGGTTTCCCGGGCGAGCGGGCAGGAAAGCCGTACAGCGCGGCCGGATTGTCTCGCAATACCGGCACCAGGCCGGCCGGCTGCTCTACGTATTTGAGGAGCTGCTTGATCCAGTCACCGGGCTCCGGCTGCACTTTGTAAAATCGCGAGGGCGGCCAATCGATGCCCCACACCGCGCGTTCCGGAGCCGCCGCGATCAGGGCGCGGGCAAAGGGCACGACATCGTCGTAGCCGGTCTCCTGCCCGGACAGGCGTTCGGCGCCCGACAGCTTTACCCAGGCGACACGGTCCGCGAGCAGCCGCAACAGCGCCCGGAACCCCGGTTGCCCCAGCCCCTCGGCCGGGTCGGGACCACCCATGTGGTCGACGACGACCGGCACCGGCAATCGGCGCAGCAGCATCTCGCGTTCGGCAATGACCGGCGCGGCCGTGAAAATCTGGGCGTGCCAGCCAAACGGCGCGATCTTGCGGCAGACGGTTTCGAGGTCGTCGATGCCGAGCCCGCCCGAGCGCAGGTTGAACCGCACGCCGCGCATCCCCGCGTCGTGCAACCGCTGCAATTCGGCATTCGCGACGTCCGGGCTGACCACCGCGACGCCGCGGCAGCGGTCGCGCCCGATCTCCTGCATCGCCTCTATTTGGCAGCCATTATCGGTCCCATAGATGCTTGGCTGCACCAGGACGCAGCGGTCGAGCCCCAGCCCCGCCAGCGTCGCGATGTAATCGGCCACCGGACCCTGCTCCGGCTCGTATCGCCGATCGGCGATCATCGGCCAGCGGTCGACCGGTCCGACCACATGCGAATGGCAATCGGTCGCCCCTTCCGGCAAGGCGGTCGTCCGCGCCTGCTGCTCGATCGTGCTCATGCTTCACTCGTCGCGAGAGGCGCGGGAAAAACCGGACGCCCGGCTGCCGAACCCGGCCGCGACATGCGGACCGGCCGTCAATAGGGGATCGAGCCTTCGACCGTGGTCCGCTCCATATGCCGGTGCAGCGGCGCGTAGTCGAAGGTGGCGAGATGCTGCACGGCGCAGTTGTCCCACATCAAGAGGTCGCCGACTCGCCAGCTGTGGCGGTAGATGTTCTGCGATTCAGTGACCTGTGCGAACAGGATGGCGAGCAGTTCGCGGCTTTCTTCCTCGGAGACGTCGAGGATCCGGGTCGTATATCCCTCGCAGACATAGATGCACTTCCGCCCGGTCGTGGGATGGGTGCGGATGACAGGGTGGATCGCGTCCTTCGGGTATTTCGCCTTGTCGCTCTCGCTGAGCTTGGGACGGATGCCGAACTCGGCAGCCTTCCGGTCGAACATGGCATTATAGCTGTTGACGGCGCGCAGGCCCGCGCAGCGCCGCTTGATGCCGTCCGGCAACTCGTCATAAGCCGCGCAGGCGCTGGCGAACAACGTGTTGCCGAGCGTCACGCCGGCACGCTCCGGGACCTCGATCGCATAAAGGAGCGATGCCTGGGTCGGAATTTCCATGTAGCAGAGATCGGAATGCCAGTAGCGGCCTGCGTCCGCCGAACCGATCGGTTTCCCATCCTTTTGGATGTTGGAGACCGTGTAGATCTCGGGAAAGCTGGGGTTGTTGAACTCGCTGCGCGGGTTGATCTGGAGCGTGCCGAAGCGCCTCGAAAAGCCGACGCGCTGCGCCGGCGTCAGCTGCTGATCCCGGAACACCAGGACGGAGTACCGGTCGAACGCGGCGCTGATCTCGGCAAAAATGGCATCGTCGAGCGGCTTTGCGAGGTCGAGCCCATAGATTTCGGCCCCGACGCCCTTGTCGCTGGGGCGCAGATCCAAACGGGACTTGCTAAGGGCCATGCTGTCGGCCATCGTCACCCTCCATCGATGCTAGACAAAATTGTGATACAATCTTGAACCGCGAGTCAATGACGACATGGCGCGAGAAACGACCCGATGAGCGGTGATGACAGCCGAGCCGTCGCGCCGCGCGACCCGACCTCCCGCATCCGGCGAGAGATCCTGGAGGGGGGCTTCTTTCCCAACGAGCGGCTTGTCGAGACGGATTTGGCGGCACGCTTCGGCGGGACGCGCGCGTCGATCCGGCTGGCGTTGGCCGTCCTGGAGCAGCAGGGCCTCGTCATCCGGGAGCGCAATCGCGGCGCGCGCGTCCGCCTCGTCTCCGAGAGCGAGGCCATCGAGATCGCCGAGGTTCGCGCGCGCCTCGAAGCGCTGATTGCGCGTCATGCGGCGTTGCGGGTCACACCAGCCGACCTGACGCGTCTCGAAGACATGCTGCGCGCGATGGAAGCACAGTCGGCGGCCCATCGGCTCGACGAATACTCGGCGAGCAATCTGGCGTTTCACGCCGAACTGGGACGGATCGCCCAGCTCCCGGCAACGGAGCGGATCCTCACCAGCCTGCAGTTCCAAACGGTGGTTTTCCAGTTTCGCCCGATCTTCGAGCCCGGTCGCGCCGCCGCGGTCGACGCCGAGCACCGCGTGCTGGTCGCGGCGCTCGCCGCGAGGGACGGCGCCGCCGCCGAGCACGCGATGCATCGGCATCTTCACAACGTGAAGGACGCGCTCGAAGCGGCGATCGCGGCACGACGCCTCGAGCGCCGCTTTCGCCTGGCTGCCGGCGATCCGGTCGCGCGCGCAGCCTATCAGGAGGTTTGAGCTTCGGTGCACCGCGAAGCTGCGAGGATGCTGTCCGGCATTGCCCGGTGCGCGGAAATGAGAATCCGATCGGCGCCGAACCTCTAGGCAACCCGGGGCTCAATCGATATCTTCCGTAACCGCTGGCGTATTCTACCAGCTCGGGAAGCTGCCACAGCGACAAGCGGTGTAGGAAGGAATGGCTGCATTCGTCGTATCGAACCTCGATGACAGCGGCGCCGGCTCGTTGCGTGCCGCGATCGCCGCGGCCAACGCCGACACGTCGGGAACACCGACGGTCATCAATTTCACGGTCAACGGCACCATCACGCTCGCCAGCGCGCTGCCGACGATCACCCATACGGTCACGATCGACGCGACCTCGGCGCCGACCTACACCGCCGGCGGTCCGCCGGTCGTCGCCTTCGATTTCAACCACAACGCCGGGCTAGTGTTTGGCGCCGGGTCGGACGGTTCGCAGCTGCTGGGCGTCGCCATCGACAATGCCGGCGGCAATGGCGTGACCCTCGACGCCGGCGCGATCACCCTCAACAACAACTATATCGGCCTCGACCTGTCCGGCGCGGCGGCGGGCAATAGCGGCGACGGCGTGTTTGTTGCGGCGACCTCGTCGAACAACCTGATCGGGCTCAACCCGACCAGCAACCAGGGCACCACGGCGGCGGCGGGCGTGGTCGCCAACGTCATTTCCGGCAACGGCGGCAACGGCATCAGCTTGCACGGCTCGTCGGGCAACACGGCCGTCGCCAACCGTATCGGCACCGATCCGACCGGGATGACGGCGATCGCCAATGGCGGCAACGGCATCTGGATCACCGACGGGTCGACCGGCAACACGATCGGGGGCACCGCCTATATCGACTCCACCACCGGCGTCGCCAACAATCCCACCGGTACGGAAGGCGGCACGACGCCGAGCTTTCTCGTGCCGCCGCTGGGCAATCTGGTCTCGGGCAACGGCGGCAACGGAATACTGATCGACGCCAACTCGCAAAACAACGTGCTGAGCGGCAATTTCGTCGGGACCACCGCCGACGGAAACAAACCGCTCGGCAACGCGCTCAACGGCGTCTGGATGAACGGCGCGGATAATAATTCGCTGCTCGGCACCCCCTTCCTCAATCCCCCCGGCAGCCCCGACCCGGAAAGCCTCAACCGGACGCCGTTCACCTATTACAACGTGTTGAGCGGCAATGGCGGGAACGGGCTGCAGATCACCAATTCAAACGACATCACCGTCCAGGCGAACTTCATCGGCATCGGCGCGAACGACGCGAGCATCGTCGGCAACAAGCTCAATGGCGTTCTGGTCGAGGGATCGTCGCAAAACGTCACCCTCGGCGGCCCCATCCCTCTGGGGAATGTGGTCTCCGGCAACGGGCTGAACGGCATCGACGTCACCGGCACGGTGAGCGGGTTCACGACCTTCAACACATTCGCCGGCGGGTTCGCGTTTGGCGGCACGGCGACAGCGGCGAACGGCAATGACGGCCTGCTGATCACGTCCGACGACTCCAGCGGCGCCGGTCCCAACATCGTCCAAACCAATCTTTTTTCCGGCAACGTCAATAACGGGATCGAATTGGCCGGCAACGCGTCGGGGGTGGTGATCGAACCCAACCTGGTGGGCTTGATCACCGCGGGCGATGTGCCCCAGCCAAACGGCGGCGACGGGCTGTTGATCACCGGCACGGCGCACGGCAATACCGTCGGCGGCGTCGTCTCGTCGATCGTCCCGCCGGAAATCCCGCAGGGCGAGGCGACCCCCTCGGTGCTGTCGGCCCAGACATTCTCCGGCAACAGCGGCTACGGCATCGCGATCGTCGGTCAGGCGTACGACAACGTCATCCAACCCTTCAACTTCGTCGGACCGGTCGTCGGCGGCATCGGGCCGCCGACAAAGCCGATTGTGGGGAACGGCGCCGGCGGCATTCTGCTGGGCGGCAACGCCCACGACAACACGATCGGCGGCGACGCGACCCCCGACGATGCCAGCGGCAACACCCAGAACCTGATCTCCGGCAATACCGGCGCCGGCATCACCATCCTCGGCAGCGCCGCCAACAACACGATCAGCAGCAACAAGATCGGCGTCGACGAGAACGGCAACCCGTTGCCGAACACCGGCGTGCCGATCCTGCGCTATTTCGGCACCGGCGCGTCGTCGGGCACCGGCTCGTCGGCGGGCACTGCGATGCTCGTCGGGCAATCGGTGACGCCCTCGGCCGGGTCGGCGTTTCCGCAGGCCGGCGGCGAGCTGGTGGTGTCGCAGTTGACCAGCGGCAGCCTCACCCAAACCGTCGTTCCCAACGCGCAGATGGGCGCCGAATGGGCGGCGTTCGGCATGGCCGACTTCAATGGCGACGGCAATTCCGATGCGCTGTGGACCAACGGCGCCGGCGGCCAGGCGGCGATCTGGGAGCTGACCGGGCCGACCCTCTCCGGCTTCGACATCCCCACCGGCAAGATGGGCGCCGAGTGGCAGGTCGCCGCGACCGGTGATTTCAACGGCGACGGCGATGCCGACATCTTGTGGCACGCCCAGTCGGGCACCGATGTCGGCGAAGTCGCGGTCTGGACGATGGGCGGCACCCAGCTCGTCGGGTTCGGCATCTCCGACGGCCAGATCGGCGTCGAGTGGAACCCGGTCGCGACCGGCGATTTTTACGGCACCGGCCGCAGCGGCGTGCTGTGGGAGAACAATCTCGGGCAGTTGCAGGACTGGTCGCTGAACGGCCCCGACCTGAACACCCTGAACAACGATGTCGGACAGATGGGGGCGGAGTGGCGCGTTGCCGGCGTCGGCCATTTCAACGGCATCGGCAACGGCGACCCGACCGGCGACGTCGTCTGGGTCGACACCAACAACAACGTCCAGGTCTGGCAGATGACCGACGGCCAGATCGCCCAGATCGTGACGCTGCAAGGCAATATCGGCACCGGCTGGACGCTGCAGGGCGTCGGCGACTACACGGGGTCCGGCGCCAGCCAGCTATTGTGGACCAACAGCAACGGCCAGAATGTCATCTGGCAGGTGAACGGCGCGCAAGTGACCGTTCTGAGCGTCAATCCCGGCACGCAACTGGTGACCGCCGGCCAGACCGTCGTCAACCCGATCATCAGCAACAACACGCTGCAATTGGCGAGCGGCGCCATCGTCAGCGGGCAGATCACCTTTGCCTCCGGCGGCACCGGTACCCTGTTCGATGCCGATCAGGCGGCCCAGCCCGACACTGTGGTGGGCTTTAACGAAGGCACCAACCATCTCAAGTTCGCCGGCCAGAGTACGACCACCGAGTCCGCGGTGATCGCCTCGTCGCAACTCGTCGACGGCAACACGGTGCTGACCTTCCCGGATCACACCTCGGTGGTGCTGACCGGCGTCGCGCATGTCGATCTCGGCATCTTCGGGTAGCGCAAACGGCAAAAACGATGCCACGCGGCTCCGGCGCCATCGGCTTTACGACATCGACCGGCTAGCCCGAGATCGCCGGAACCGCCTCGGGGCGAACCTGCCTCTACTCGGCCCCCGGCCGGTGGCCAACTCGTCAATGACCGCAAGGATTTCGCCATCGCCGATCCGCGTTGCGTGGCTGACCCGGCGCGGCCGCTGCCAGTGCGCAAACGCGCCCCGACCTAAGCCTGCGCTGCCGGCGGCGCGCCGAGCGTGATCTGCAATTCCTCGAAGCGCTTTTTCATGCGGCGATTGAATTCGCGCTGGACCGACCAGCGTCCGGTATCGGTGCACACGATCTGCCCGGTGATCGTGGCGCCCCACGGCCGCACCTGGTCGACCCCGAAAATCTGCAGGTCGCCGAGCATCTTCGATTTGTAGTCCTCTTCCTCGCGCATGGCGGCGCCAATGGCGGCGAGCGTCTCGATCACCCGGTCGGTATCCTCGTGCAGCGCCACCGTCACGGCGACTGCGGCGTTGCCCAGGCCGCGATTGCTGTTGGTGATGCTGGTGACGGCGCTGAACGGGATGATGTGCACCGCGCCGTCGCCGGCGCGCAGCCGCAAGGTGCGCACCGAAAGCTGCTCGACCGAACCCGACAACCCCGCGACCGTGACCGCGTCGCCGACCTGGATCGCGTTCTCGAACAACACGAAAATCCCGGTGATCACATCCTGCACCAGGTGCTGGGCGCCAAAGCCGATGGCGATGCCGGCGATCCCGGCGCCCGCGAGCAGCGGCGCGATGTTGACGCCGATCTCCGACAGCGCGGTCAGCCCGACGATCGCGACGATCGTCACCAGCAGCACCGCGCGCAGGATCGGCAGCAGGGTCAGCAGGCGTACCGAGCGCACCTGCCCGCCGGGCCCGGACTGGGCCAGCTGGCGGGACAGCACCGCCTGGCTCACCTCCCAGATCGCGATCGCCGCGATCACCGCCACAGCGACCGTCGCCAAGGCCGAGATGAGCCGCGTGCCGATCCCGCCGGCGACAAACCAGGCAAAGGCCGGCGCCCCCCACAACTGCAGCACCACAACGACGCACAGCGCGGTGATCACCGTCATGGCGACGATTTCGAGCGGCCGCCGATAGACGGCGATGCGCTGGCCGAGGCCCGGGAGTTTGGCGTGGGTCTCCGGGTCGAACCGCAGCGCGCGCTCCAGCGTACCGAGCACCAGGATCGTCAACAGCCGCGCGCCGACGATCGCGGCGAGGGTCACGCCGGGGAAATACAATCCCGACAGGCCGCCATACGTGCCGGCGGCGGTGCCGATCCAGAAGCTGACCACCGCCAGGACGGCGAGATAGGGCCAGGCCTCGGCCAGCCAGCCGCGCCAGCGTGACTCCGCGGTGCCGCGCAGATACTGCGCGACCGGGCGGCGCGAGCGGATGACGACGACGATCAGCATCACCGCGAGCAGCAGCGCGATCAGACGCTCGAACCCGTCATGCGCGCTTTGATCGAGCCCGAGCAGCAGCGCGACCGCGACCAGCGCGCTGCCGAAGATCGCGACCACCGCCAACCGCCGGACCCAGGCCAGGACAAAAGCCGCGCCGTCGTCGTCGAGCCGCCACAGCCGCAGCCGGCGGTCCTCCATCGGCAGCAGCATGCGGGTGACGCACATCACCGCGCGGCAGGCGGCGTAGGCATTGACGATCGCGATCACCACCAGCCGCGGCTGTTCCTCGATGCCGGGGGCGACGCCGGCCAGCAGGTTGCCGGCCGCAGCGAATAGCCCGACCGGCGCCAGATCGAGCACCAGCCCGGCCAGCGAATAAGGCAGCAGCCGCAGCAGGCGGACGCTTTCGCCATTGGTGAGCGGCCCGTGCGAGCGGAGCGCGGCGCGCGGCCGCCGCAACAGCCAGGCGGCGAACAGTTCCAGCACCAGCGCGCAGCCGACCACGGCGGCCACCCAGGCCAGCGCGGCGATCAGGTCGTGCGAAGCCTGCGGATCGCTCTCCAGCGTCGTCCCCCAGCGCCACAGCGCCGGCAGGTTGTTCATCGTCTGCAGCGTGGCCGCCGCCTCCGCCGCGAGCCGTCGGCCCCACGCCGACAAGGCGACGAGAAGCTGCGCGCCCAGGCTGTTGGGCTTGAGTGTGACCTCTTGCGTCGCTTTGGCGCTAGGCGCGGGCGCCGCGGGTCCCGGGGCCGCCTGGGCGACCGCCTTCAGGGTGGTGATCAGCGCCGCGCGCTTTTGCGGGTCTTGCAGCACGTCGAGCGCCTGCTGCGCCTCCGCCGGGCTCACGGCCGGCGGCGCGGGCGGTGCGGCGGATTGCGCCGACCCCGGCGCTGGCCGGACCGCGCACAGCACGAGCAGCGCCAGAAAAAAGAGCGGTTTCATCGTTCCAGGGATCGCAATTATCGCCGGGAGATTGGGGAAATTATGGCGGCGGCAGCGGCACCGCGCGGCCGCATCGGCACTCTTGTCCGGATTCAAGACGTATACCGCGATTGCCCCCGTTGTCCCGCTAACGTCCGGCAACCGCTTCCGGCACCGGACGTTATCGCGTTGTGCCCGCTCAAGACACCACCATCGAAACCGATATCCCCGCGCGGCTCGACCGCCTGCCATGGTCGCGCTTTCATACGCTGGTCGTCATCGCGCTGGGCATTACCTGGGTGCTCGACGGGCTCGAAGTGACGCTCGCCGGGTCGATCGCCGGCGCGCTGCGGCAAAGCCCGGTGCTGCATTTCTCCGAGGTCGAGGTCGGGCTGGTCAACAGCGCCTATCTGGCCGGCGCGGTCGCGGGGGCGTTTCTGTTCGGCTACCTGACCGACCTGCTCGGCCGCAAGAAGCTGTTCATGATCACGCTGGGCCTCTATCTCTGTGCCACCGCGGCGACAGCGCTGTCCTGGGATTTTGCCAGCTTTGCGCTGTTCCGTCTGCTCACCGGCGCGGGGATCGGCGGCGAGTACGCGGCGATCAACTCGGCGATCCAAGAGCTGGTGCCGGCGCGGTTTCGCGGCCGCACCGACCTCGCGATCAACGGCAGTTTCTGGCTGGGCGCCGCGCTGGGGGCGGTCGGCGCGGTGGTGTTTCTCGCGCCGGGCGCGCTGCCGGCGGACTGGGGCTGGCGCTGCGCCTTCGGCATCGGCTCGGTGCTGGGCCTGGCGATCCTGCTGCTGCGGCGATGGGTGCCGGAAAGCCCGCGCTGGCTGATGCTGCACGACCGGCTCGGCGAGGCCGATTCGGTGATCGGCGAGATCGAAAACCGCGTCGAGGGGCACCGCCTGCCCCCGGCACACGACAAGATCCGGCTCGACGTCTCGGCCCGGCATTCGATGGCCGCGATGGTGCTGGCGATCGTGCGCGACTACCCCAGCCGGGCGGTGCTCGGCCTGGTGCTGATGGGTGCGCAGGCGTTTTTCTACAACGCGATCTTCTTCTCCTACGCGCTGGTGCTGACGCGGTTTTACCGGGTGGCCCCGCCCGCGGTCGGCTGGTACGTGCTGCCCTTCGCGCTGGGCAATTTTATCGGGCCGCTGCTGCTCGGCCCGCTGTTCGACATTGTCGGACGCAAGCCGATGATCGCCGCCACCTACGGGCTCTCGGGCGTGTTGCTCGCGGGGGTCGGCTATCTCTTCCGCATCGACGCGGTGAGCGCGGCGATGCTGACGGCCTGTTGGACCGCGATCTTCTTTTTCGCCTCGGCGGCGGCGAGCTCCGCCTATCTGACGGTCAGCGAAAGCTTTCCGCTCGAGGCGCGCGCCCTGGCGATCGCCTTCTTCTATGCGGTCGGCACGGCATGCGGCGGCGCGGCCGCGCCCTATCTGTTCGCCGCGCTGATCGGCACCGGCGAGCGCAGCAACGTGTTTCTCGGCTATCTGCTCGGCGCGGCGTTGATGGTCGGCGCCGCGATCGTCGAGCTGCTGATCGGCGTCAAGGCGGAACGGCAATCGCTCGAAACCGTCGCCCGGCCGATCTCGTCGCGCTAGCGGCGCCGCCGCCGCAGGCTGAATGTCGGCCGCGGCCTCCCCATCTCTATCGCATGCCCTCTGCGGCCCCGGAAACCTGGCTGCGCCCGACCCCGAGCGGCCTCTACTGCACGCCCGGCGATTTCTTTATCGACCCGACGCAGCCGGTCGACCGCGCGGTGGTGACGCACGGCCACGGCGACCATGCGCGCCCCGGCAACCGCCGCGTCTTGGCGACGCCGGCGACGCTCGCGATCATGCGCCAGCGCTACGGCGACGCGGCGGGCGGCAGTCTGCAGGCGTCGCGCTATGGCGAGACCGTGGCGATCGGCGATGTCCGCGTCACGCTGGTGCCCGCCGGTCATGTGCTGGGCAGCGCGCAGGTGGTGATCGAGTACGGCGGCTGCCGCGTCGTCGTGTCCGGCGATTACAAGCGCCGGCGCGATCCGACCTGCGCGCCGTTCGAGCCGCAGCGCTGCGACCTCTTCATCACCGAGGCGACGTTTGGCCTGCCGGTGTTCCGCCACCCGCCCGACCGGCACGAGATCGGCCGCCTGCTGCATGCGCGGCGGCTATATCCGGAGCGCTGCCAGCTGGTCGGGGTCTATGCGCTCGGCAAGTGCCAGCGGCTCGTCGCGCTGCTGCGCGAGGCCGGCTATGACGCGCCGATCTACATCCACGGTGCGCTGGCCGGGCTCTGCGCGCTTTACGAACACCATGGCGTCGCGCTCGGCCCGCTGTTGCCGGCGACCGGCGCGACCAAGGCGGCGCTGGCCGGCCAGATCGTGCTGGCGCCGCCCGGCGCGATCGCCGATCGCTGGTCGCGGCGCTTGCCCGACCCGGTCGCGGCGCTCGCCTCGGGCTGGATGCGTGTCAAGCAGCGGGCCAAGGCGCGCGGCGTCGAGCTGCCGCTGGTCATCTCCGACCATGCCGATTGGGACGAGCTGACCGAGACCATCGGCGAAACCGGCGCCGGGGAAATCTGGGTCACCCACGGCAACGAGGAGGCGCTGGTCCATTATGCGAGCGGGCTCGGCCTCAAGGCTCGGGCGCTGGCGCTGCTCGGCTATGAGGACGAGGAGGCGTGACGCGGCCGGCGACCGCCCGCACCTTGCGCGGTGCGGCGCGCCAGATCGCGACGATCGACACGATATTGAGCGCGGCGCAGATCCAGAACGCCGGAGCATAGCCGCCGGTCAGGTCGTGCAGCACGCCCGCCGCCCACGGCCCGGCGGCACCGCCGAGGATCGCCGACAGCATCACCATGCCGAAAATGCCGCCCTGGTGCTTGCCGGCGAAGATTTCCGCCGGGATCGCGCCCATCACCGAGGTCAGCCCGTAGCCGAGCGTGCCCTGCGTCAGCACCATCAGCCACAGCAGCGCCATCGTCGGATGGCCGGCGAGCCGCACCAGCGTCACACAACACAGCACGAACCCGGCATTGGCGATGCCCCACACCCATTCGCGGCCGATGCGGTCGGACAGATGGCCGAGGGCGATCTGCCCCGGCACCGCGACAAAGCTGACGAAACCCAGCGCCCAGGCCGCATCGGCGGCCGAGAAACCGATCTCGGTGAGGTATTTGGTCTGGTGCACCTGCACCGCGTACCAAGCGAAGAGGCTGGCGAAATAGCCGGTGGCGAGCCACCAGAAGCGCCGCGTCCGCAGCGCCCGCCGCAGCGTCCAGTCGGTCGCCGCCCAGGCCCGGTCGACAATGTCGCTGCCGTGCGCCGCAGCGGCGCCGGCGGCGGCGGCGCCATCCGGCGCGAGACCGATATCCTGCGGGCGGTGGCGCAGCAGCAGGTTGAGCGGCCCGAGCAGCGCCAGCACCAGGATACCGAGCATCCAGCACGCCCGGCGCCACCCGCCGCCGGCGATCAGCGTCTGCAGCCAGGGGAGGATGACGATCGAGCCGATCCCCACCCCGGAGAACGCGATGCTGATCGCCAGACCGCGCCGGCGCACGAACCAGTTCGGCAGATAGGTCGATTGCGTCGTGTAGGTGAAGCAATTGACCCCGCCGCCGCACATCGCGCCCAGCGTCAGGTAGAGCTGCCACGGTGCGCGCGCCAGCGTCGCCAGCAGCAGCCCGGCGCCCATCACCGCGATCCCCACCTCGACCACGGCGCGCGGCCCGCGCCGGTCGATCAGCCGGCCGACAAACGGGGTGATCAGCGCCGACAGCAGAAAGCCGAAGGAAAAGACCCCGGCGGTGACCCCGCGGTCCCAGCCGAACTCGGCGAGGATCGGCGGGTAGAGCAGCGAAAAGGCGGTGCGCGCGTTGACCCCGACGGCCATCGTCACGAACGCGACGCAGACCAGCACCCAGCCGTAATAGAACGGCAGGCGGGGCGGCCCCGGCTTTTGCGCAGCACCCTCGGTCATCGCAACCTTGTCCTCGCGACGGCGACCCTTCGGGCAAAGCCCCATCGGGGAATGCCCGCTTGTTGCGGTGTTATACTGGCGTCGATGACCGGTTTGATGCAGCAACGCTTCGAGCGCCGGCGAAGCGGCGCGGGCGCGGCGTGATGAACCGCTTTGCCGAGCTGCTCGACGCGCTGCTGTTCACGCCGGCGCGCAACGGCAAGTTGCGGCTGATGGTCGAGTATTTCGCGACCCAGCCCGACCCCGAACGCGGCTGGGCCCTGGCGGCGCTGACCGGCGAGCTGGTCTTCGCCGAGGCCAAGCCCGGCCAGGTCCGCGCGCTGGCGATGGCGCGGGCCGATCCCGAGCTGTTCGCCTGGTCGCTCGATTTTGTCGGCGACCTCGCCGAGACCGTGTCGCTGATCTGGCCGGAACCGGCGGGCGTCGCCGGGCAAGGCCCGGAGACGGGCGAGGGGCCGCCGCTCCGCCTTTCCGAAATTGTCGAGACGCTGCGGCTTGCCAGCCGTGCCGAGGTCGGGGCGCATCTCGCCGGCTGGCTCGACCGGCTCGACGCGACCGGCCGCTGGGCGTTGCTGAAGCTGGTGACCGGGGCGCTGCGCATCGGCGTATCGGCACGGCTTGCCAAGACCGCGCTGGCCGCATGGGGCGGCGTCTCGATCGAGGACATCGAGGAGGTCTGGCATGGCGCGGCGCCGCCCTACGCGCCGCTTTTCGCCTGGCTCGACCGGCGCGGGCCGCGCCCGGCGACCGGCGCGCTGCCGAACTTCACGCCGCTGATGCTGGCGCAGCCGCTGGAGGAAAGCGATCTCGCCGGGCTCGATCCCGCCGCCTATCTGGCGGAATGGAAATGGGACGGCATTCGCGTGCAGCTCGTTTCGCGGAACGGCGAGCGGCGGCTCTATTCGCGCTCGGGCGATCAGATCGGTCCGGCTTTCCCGGATATTGCCGCGGCGATGCCCGACGACATCACGCTCGACGGCGAGCTGTTGGTGATCCGCGACGGCGAGGTCGCCCCGTTCAACGACCTGCAGCAGCGGCTCAACCGCAAGACGCCGACGCCGAAGATGCTCACCGAGTTTCCGGCCGCGGTCCGGCTCTACGATTTGCTGCGCCTCGACGGCCACGATTTGCGGCCCTTGCCCCTGGTGGAACGGCGGCAGCGGCTGGAAGCCTGGTACGGCAACGCGCCGCGCGAGCGGCTGGACCTGTCGCCGCTGGTGCCGTTCGAGCGCTGGGACGACCTCAGGGCCTTGCGCGACGACGCGCGCACCAACGGCATCGAGGGGTTGATGCTGAAACGGCGCGACTCGCCCTATCTCTCGGGCCGGCCGAAAGGACCGTGGTTCAAATGGAAGCGCGGCGCGCTGACCATCGATGCGGTGCTGATGTACGCCCAGCGCGGCCACGGCAAGCGCTCGTCGTTCTACTCCGACTACACCTTCGGTACCTGGCGCGGCGATGACCTGGTGCCGGTCGGCAAGGCCTATTCCGGCTTTACCGACGACGAGCTGCGCCTCCTGGACAAATGGGTGCGCGACAACACGGTGCGGCGCTACGGCCCGGTGCGCGAGGTCGCACCCGGCCTGGTGCTGGAGATCGCCTTCGACAGCGTGCATCGCTCGACCCGACACAAATCGGGCGTCGCGCTGCGCTTTCCCCGCGTCCACCGCATCCGCTGGGACAAGCCGTTCGCCGAGGCGGACCGGCTGGAGACCCTCGAACGGCTGATGACGTGACGTGGGTTCGATTGAGCGGAAGCATCTTTCCTTTCGCCTTGGCCGGGCCTTTCGCCTTGGTCGGGCCTTTCGCCTTGGCCGGGCTTGACCCGGCCATCCACGCCTTTGCGCAGCCCTCCGCAGGCGAAGGCGTGGACCCCCGGGTCAAGCGCGGGGGAGGCGGTGCAGTCGAACTGCCACAAATATCAGAACAACGCGAGCTGCGCGCTCGGTTGCCGCGGCGGGCTGAACAGCTTGGTATCGAGCGGCTCGCTGTGGCGGCGGGCGAAGCCGAGCCGGCGGCAGGCGCGGTCGAACCGCATGGCCAGCAAATCGGCATAGGGGCCGTAGCCGACCATACGCTTGCCCCAGACCGAATCGTACAGCTTGCCGCCATGGCTCTGCGCGACCAGCGACAGCACATGCGCCGCCTTGTTGGGGAAATGGCTTTCCAGCCATTCCTTGAACAGCGCCTTCAATTCGAGCGGCAGGCGCAGCATCGTGTAGCCGGCGGTGACGGCGCCGGCTTCCTTGGCGGCGGCGAGAATGTCCTCCATCTCGGCGTCGTTGAGCGCCGGGATCATCGGCGCCGACAATACCCCGGTCGGAATGCCGGCCGCGGCGAGCGCGGCGATGGTTTCGAGGCGGCGCTGCGGCGTGGCGGCACGCGGCTCCATGACGCGCGCCAGGCTGCGGTCGAGCGTGGTCACCGACACCGTGACGCAGGCGAGGCGCAGTGCCGCCATCTCGGCGAGGATGTCGATGTCGCGCTGGATCAGCGCGCCCTTGGTGACGATCGTCACCGGGTGGCGGAAATCGCGCAGCACTTCGAGGATCGAGCGCATCACCCCGAGCTTGCGCTCGGCCGGTTGGTAGGGGTCGGTGTTGCTGCCGATCGCCATCGGCCGGCAGGCATAGCCTTTCTTCGACAGCTCGGCGGCGAGCAGCGCAGCCGCCTGCGGCTTGTAGAAGATGCGGCTCTCGAAATCGAGGCCGGGCGACAAGCCGAGAAAAGCATGGCTCGGCCGCGCAAAACAATAGATGCAGCCGTGCTCGCAGCCGCGATAGGGATTGATCGAGCGGTCGAAGCCGATATCGGGGGAGTTGTTGCGGGCGATGATCGTGCGCGTCGCATCGACCGAGAGCACGGTGTGGAGCGGCATCGCCTCCGGCTCGGCGCCGGGCACGCTCCAGCCATCGTCGAAGGCGACACGCTCCGCGTGCTCGAAGCGGCCGCTCGCATTGCTGGCAGCACCGCGTCCCTTGCGCGGCAGGGGGCTCACCGGCATATCCATGCCGCCAACCATGCCGGATTTATGAGAACATTACAAGAACATATTTCGCTAGTGATCCCCGCGCTCGATGCGGCGCCGGAATTGCAGGCGACATTGGCGGCGCTGAGGGGGGCGGCGCTCGGAGGGTCGGCGCTCATCGCGGACATCGTCGTGGTCGACGGCGGCTCGACCGACGGCAGTGCGGCTGCGGCGCGCCAAGCGGGCGCACGGGTCATCACCGCACCGCGCGGGCGGGGCTCGCAGCTCGCGGCGGGCGCGGCGGCGGCCGCCGGCGAGTGGCTGCTGTTCATGCATGCCGACTGCCGGCCGCTGCCGGGCTGGGAGGTGGCGGCAGCGGACTTCATCGCGCAATCGGCAGGGCGGAAGGCCGGCTATTTCGACCTGGCGCTCGACGACGCCGCACCGGCGGCGCGGCGGCTGGAGCGGCTTGTGGCATGGCGCAGCCGGGCCCTGGCCTTGCCCTACGGCGACCAGGGGTTGCTGATCCATCGCCGGCTGTACGAGGCGGCCGGCGGCTATGCGGCGATCCCGCTGATGGAGGATGTCAATTTCGTCCGGCGGATCGGCCGGGCGCGGCTGGCACCGCTCGGCGCGACGATGCTGGCCTCGGCGCGGCGCTACCGGCGCGACGGCTATTGGCGGCGCCCGCTGCGCAACCTGTGCTGCTTGACGTTGTATTTTGCCGGGTTGAGCCCCGAGCGGATTGTGCGGCTCTATGGGTAAGCGACGAACCGTCCCAGCGAGCGCCGGGCACGGCCCCTCGCCGGCGTGGACCCGGTGAGGCAGTCGCAAACCGTCATCCTCTTTGTCCGCGTGCCGCGCCTCGGCGTGGGCAAGCGGCGGCTGGCGCGGGATATCGGCGATGTCGCGGCGCTGCGGTTCGAACGCCTGATGCTCGCGCGCAGCCTGCGCCGGCTCGGCCACGACCGCCGCTGGCGATTGCGGCTCGCGGTGACGCCCGACCGCGCCGCGCGGCGCCGGCGGGAGGCGATGCCGCAAGGCCGGGGCGATCTCGGGTTGCGCATGCAGCGGGCGCTGGCCGCCTGCGCGCCGGGGCGGCGCCTGCTGGTCGGCAGCGACATCCCGACGCTGACCCCGGCCCATATCGCCGCGGCGTTCCGGCTGCTCGGCCGGCACGACGTCGTCTTCGGGCCGGCGGCCGATGGCGGGTTTTGGCTGGTGGGCTGCCGGCATCGCGCCCCGGGTTTCGGCCGCGTGCGATGGTCCGGCCCGCATGCGCTGGCCGATGTGCTGGCGAATCTGCCCGGCACGGCCTCGGTCGGCTTTGCCGCAACCCTCGACGATGTCGACGACGGCGAAGGGTATCGCCGCAACGCCGGGTCAGGGTAGGGCGGAAAGCGTGGCGCTTATTTTTCCTGCAGACGCGGCATCAGCTCGACAAAGTTGCAGGGGCGCCAGCGATTGTCGAGCTGGTGCACGAGGATGCCGTCCCACGCGTCGCGGCAGGCGCCGGGCGAGCCGGGCAGCGCGAACAGATAAGTGCCGCCGGCAACCCCGGCGGTGGCGCGGCTCTGGATGGTCGAGGTGCCGATCTTCTCATAGCTCTGCCAGCGGAACAACTCGCCGAAACCGGCGATCTCCTTCTCGTAGACCGCCTGGAACGCCTCCGGCGTCACATCCCGGCCGGTAACGCCGGTACCGCCGGTCGAGATCACCGCGTCGACCTGCGGATCGGCGACCCATGCCTTGAGCTGCGCGACGATGTCGTCGAATTCGTCGCGGACGATCTTGCGCGCGACGATCCGGTGTCCGGCCGCCTCGGCGCGCTCCTGCAACGTGTTGCCGGAACGGTCATCGGCGGCGCTGCGCGTGTCCGACACGGTCAGCAGCGCGATATTGACCGGGAGGAACGGACGATCGGGGCTGAGCGGCAATGGCGGGCTCCTTCTGCATGAACAGTCTCACTCAGTCCGACGCCGCCAGCTTTGCCTTCAGCGCCAGCAGGTCTCGCCACGCCTCGCGCTTGCGCTCGGGGCTGCGCAACAGGAAGGCGGGGTGGAACATCGGCAGCGTCGCGAGCGGCGCGTCGAGACCGGGGACGGTGAGGTCGAACCAGCGGCCGCGCAGCCGGGTGATGCCCTCGGCGGTGCCGAGCAGCGAGCTCGCCGCGGTGCCGCCGGCGAGCACCAGCATCTTGGGCCGCGACAAGGCGATGTGGCGGAACACGAACGGCAGGCAGGCGGCGATCTCCTGCGGTGTCGGCTTGCGGTTGCCGGGCGGGCGCCAATAGATGACGTTGGTGATCTGCACGCCGCTGCGGTCGAGGCCGATCGCCGCGAGCATGCGGTCGAGCAGCTGCCCGGCGCGGCCGACAAAGGGTTTCCCCAGCCGGTCTTCGTCGGCGCCGGGCGCCTCGCCGATGATCATCACCGGCGCCGCCGGGTTGCCGTCGGCGAAGACCGTGTTGGTCGCGGTGCGCTTGAGCGGACACGCGTCGAAATTGGCGACCAGCCCGGCGAGCGCCTCGATCGACTCCGCCTGCGCCGCGAGGGCGCGGGCGGATTGCACGGGCTCCGCCGGCGATTCCGTCAGCGCCCGCGGCGGCGCGGCGACGACCGCCCTTGCGGGCCGTGCGGCAGCCGGTGCCGGCAATGTGGAGCGATCCCCAGCCCGGCCGTCCCTCACTGGCGGGGGAGGGGCAGGGGCAGGAACGGGGCTGGCGGGGGCCAGGCGATCGAGCGCATCGCCGCCGATCGCCTCATCGGCTCCCATCTCGATCTGCCATCGCAGCAGCGCCAGCGTCTGGTCGGGCGAGAGGGCGGCGGGTTCGGTCGAAGCCATCAGCAAAAGGTTAGCATTGTCGGGCGCGGCTGCAACGCCGCATCGGCGGATGGTTTTGTCGCGCGCGGCGAAGCGCCGTCGCGGCTGCGGCCTGCCGCCACAGGCGCCGCCCCGACGCCAATGGGCCGAAACCAACGGAAGGGTGGGGTGTTCGCCACGATGGTGAATTCTCAAGCCCCGATTACGACGGGAAGCCGCGGTGATCGGGTTCTTGGGGGCAAGCTTTAATCGGAAAAAATATGAAAATCGCTCAAGTTGCGCCGTTGACCGAGGCTGTTCCACCCAAGCTGTATGGTGGCACCGAGCGCGTCGTTTCGTACCTGACCGATCAGCTCGTCGAGCTCGGGCATGCGGTGACGCTGTTCGCCAGCGGCGACAGCGTGACCAAGGCCGTGCTCGAACCCGTGTGGCCTTGCGCGCTGCGCCTCGATTCGTCGATACGCGATTATCTGGCGCCGCATATCGTGATGCTGGAGCAGGTGGCGCGCCGCGCCGACGAGTTCGACATCATCCACCTGCATCTCGATTATCTCGGCTATCCCTTCCTGCGGCGGACCGCGACCCCGTTTCTCGCGACGCTTCACGGGCGCCTGGACATGCCGGAGCTGCGACCGCTCTACGAGACGTTTCGCGAGGTGTCCGTCGTCTCGATTTCCGAGTCGCAGCGCGCACCGCTGCCGGAGGCGGCCTACCTCGCGACCGTGCCGCACGGCATCCCCGAGCGGCTCTTGCTGCCGGGCTTCGGGGCCGCCGGCTATCTTGCGTTTCTCGGCCGGATCTCGCCGGAAAAGGCGCCGGA
Source organism: Allostellaceae bacterium (assembly GCA_035550515.1). GTDB lineage: Bacteria > Pseudomonadota > Alphaproteobacteria > ATCC43930 > CGMCC-115725 > DATARH01. Next base: position 8,940 of record DASZOZ010000133.1, on the reverse strand, counting down.
TGTCGCGATCCGGATCGCCGCCGCGGCCGGGATGCCGCTCAAGATCGCGGCCAAGGTGGATCGGGTCGACCGCGACTATTTCGCCGATCGCATCGCACCGATGCTCGACAGCGCCGATGTCGAGTTCATCGGCGAGATCAGCGACAGCGAAAAGAGCGCGTTCCTCGGCAATGCGGCGGGATTGCTGTTCCCCATCGATTGGCCCGAGCCGTTCGGGCTCGCCATGATCGAGGCGATGGCCTGCGGCACGCCGGTCATCGCCTTCCGCCGGGGTTCGGTACCGGAAGTGCTCGATGACGGGGTCACCGGGTTTATCGTCGACGACGCGGACGCCGCCGTCGCCGCCACCCGGAAACTGCGCGGCCTCGACCGCGCCCGCATCCGCCGCGTGTTCGAGGAGCGCTTCACCGCCCGCCGCATGGCCGAAGCCTACATCAACGTATACCGCCGGCTGATCGCGCGCGACCAGCCGCTGCGGCATGCCGTCTGAGCAGGGAAGCCAGCCGCGCCGTCGCCCGTTATCCGGATGAGCGGCCCCACCCCACCGGCAGCGCAAGAGTTGATGTCATGTCTCTCCCCGTCCATGCCGCGCGCGGCTCAACCCGGTTCCTGCTGCATTACGTGCGCCGCCGGCTGGGCAGCCATCTTGTCGTTCTGACGGCAATCCTGGCGGCCGTCGGCTGCGCGATCGCCTCGCAATACGCGGTCAAGAACCTGGTCGACGTGCTCGGCTGGCAATCGCCGCCGGCGACAAGCCTGTGGGCCGCGGTGGGTATCCTGCTGGCGCTGGTCGCCGGCGACAACTTGCTGTGGCGGGTGGCCGGCTGGGTTGCCGCCCGGGCGTTTGTCGAGCTCGGCGGCGACTTGCGCCTCGACCTGTTCGAGCATCTGTCGGGCCATGCGCCGGGCTACTTCGCGGACCGGTTCCCCGGTGCGCTCGCCGGCCGCATCAGCACCGCGGCAACCGCGGCGATCACCATCGAGAATGCGCTTGCGTGGACCACGATCCCGCCCGCCGCCGCCGTCGTCAGCAGCATCGCGGTGCTGGGCCTGGTCAACTGGCATCTCACCGCGGTGCTGACCGTCGTCGCCCTGGGCTTGGGACTGGCGGTCCGCCACCTGGCCACGCGCGCGCGCCACCTGCACGATCGCTATGCCGCGCGCGCCGCCGGGGTCTCGGGCGATCTGATGGACATCGTCGGCAATATCGGGCTGGTCCGCGCCTTTGGCGCGGCGCGGCGGGAACGGCACCGGCTGGCGGGCATCATCGGCAACGAGATGTCGGCGCAGTCGGCGAGCCTTCGGTCGCTGGAGCGGCTGCGCCTGTTTCATGCGGTCGCGGTGTTCGCCGTCACCGCGCTGGTGCTGACCTGGGCCATCGTCCTGTGGCGGGACCACCGCATCACCACCGGCGACGTCGTCCTGGTCACCACGCTCGGCTTTACCGTGCTGCACGCGTCGCGCGACTTTGCCATGGCGATGGTCGACCTGCTGCAGCAATTCGCCAAGCTGGGCGAGGCGATAAAGGTGCTCGGACAGCCGCACGAGATGCCCGACGCGCCGAACGCGCGGCCGTTGATCAGCCTCGGCGGTTCGATCTCGTTTCTCGACGTCTGCTTCAGCTATCCCCATACGGAGCGGGTGCTGCGGGATTTCACGCTGCATATCCCCGCCGGCCAGAGGGTCGGGCTGGTCGGCCGCTCGGGGGCCGGAAAGTCGACGGTTCTCGCTTTGCTGCAACGCCTTTACGACCCGGAACGCGGGCATGTCCTGATCGACGAGCAGGACATCGCCGAGGTCACCCAGGAGAGCCTGCACCGCGCGATCGCGGTCGTTCACCAGGACATCTCGCTGTTTCACCGCTCGCTGATCGACAATCTCAGATACGGGATGCCGGAGGCGTCGCACCGCGATGTCGAGCGCGCCGCGGCGGCGGCTCATTGCACCGAGTTCATCGCCCGGCTGCCGCACGGGTTCGATACGATCGTCGGCGAGCGCGGCGCCAAGCTGTCCGGCGGCGAGCGGCAGCGCATCGCGATCGCCCGCGCGTTCATCTACGACGCGCCGATCATCCTGCTCGACGAGGCGACCTCCGCGCTCGATTCCGAATCGGAAAAGCTCGTGCAGGACGCGCTGGCGCGGCTCGTCAAGGGGCGCACCCTCATCGCCATCGCCCACCGTCTGTCGTCGCTCAAGAATTATGACCGCGTCATCGTGCTCGACCGCGGCTGCATCGTCGAGGACGGGGCGCCGCGGGAGTTGCTGCGGCACCCGCACAGCGCCTTCAACCGGCTCTATGAGGGGCAATACAGCGACTAGGCGCCGTTCCGTGTCGGCCAACGCTTTGCGGGCCGGCGGCCTTGTCTTGCTCGGCGCCATCGCCGCCGCCGGCGCCGGAACGCTCGCCGTCGCCCAGGAGCAGCCGGCGTCGCCCGCCGCACCGGTGGCGCAGCCGAGCGCCGAGAAACCCAAGGTCAATCCGCAAATCCCCGAAAACGTCGAGCCGCTGCCGGCAAGCGAAGCCACCGGCGTCCTGGGCAAAAAGGTGCGCGGCCCCAACGGCGAGGATCTGGGGCTGATCGTCGATGTCCTCGTCGATGCGCACGGCCTGCCACGCGCGGCGGTCATCGATTTCGGCGGGTTTCTCGGCGTCGGCAGCCGCAAGGTGGCGATCGACTGGCAGGCGTTGAACTTCTCGCCGGGCGGCCGCACCAGCACGCTCGAACTGAGCCTGGACCGGGCGCAAATCCAGGCGGCGCCCGAATACAAGGCCGACTCGCCGACGGCCCAGATGGTGGTGGCCCCGCCGGCGCTGTCGCCGCCCGATGGGCAAAAATGATCGGCGCGCGCCTTGGCTTCCGCGAAGAACAGGCTTGCAGGCGAAGACGCGATAGCGGCGGGCCGCGGTCTCGACGGGCTCAACCTCTTTGTCGCCAACATACAGACCGGCTTCGGCCCGTTCATCTCGGTCTACCTGACCACAAAAGGATGGACGCAGACCGGGATCGGTCTGGCGCTGAGCCTGGGGACGATCGCCGCCATGGCGAGCCAGATCCCCGCCGGCGCGTTGGTCGACGCCATTCCCAGCAAGGCCCTGGTGGCGTTGCTCAGCATCCTCGCCTTTACCGCCAGCGCCCTGCTGTTCGCATTGTGGCCGACACCGTTATGGGTCTACGCCGCGGAAGTCCTGCACGGCTTTTCGAGCTGCACCCTCGGTCCGGCGATCGCCGCCATGAGCCTGGCGGTCGTCGGCTCCGGCCTGCTCGGGCCGCGGCTCGGGCGCAACGCCCGGTTCGCCTCGATCGGCAACGGCGTGGCGGCCGCCTTGATGGGCTTGTGCGGCTATTACGTATCGCCCCAGGCGGTGTTCTTCCTGACCGCCGCGATGACGCTGCCCGCCGTGGCCTCGCTGGTGCCGTTGCGGCGGCTGCCCGACCCGGCGCGGATGACGGACCCCTGCGGCACCGGCCGGCCGGCGCGGCCCCGGACGCCGCTGCGCCGCCTGCTGACCAATCGCGCCCTGCTGATCTTTGCCGGCTGCGCGATGCTGTTCACGCTGGGCAACGCCGCGCTGCTGCCGCTCGCCGGCAATACCCTCACCAAGGAAGCCGGCCGGCTGGCCAGCCTGCTGATCGCCGGCTGCATCATCGTCCCGCAACTGGTGGTCGCGGTGATCTCGCCGGCGGTCGGCGAATTTGCCGAGCAGCGCGGCCGCCGCCTGGTGCTGTTTATCGGCCTCTGCACGCTGCCGCTGCGCGGGTTGCTGTTCGCCGTCATGGCCAACCCGGCGGCGCTGGTGCTGATCCAGGCGCTCGACGGCATCGCCGCCGCCTGCCTCGGCATCCTGGTGCCGCTGGTGGTCAGCGACATCGCCGGGAATACCGGGCGCTACAACCTCTCGCTCGGCTTTGTCGGCCTCGCGATCGGTGTCGGCGCGACGATCAGCACCAGCCTCGGCGGCCGGGTCGCCGATGCGTTCGGCGCGCCGGTCGCGTTCGCCAGCCTCGGCGCGGTCGGCCTGATGGCGGCGCTGCTCGCGCTGTGGGCGATGCCGGAGACGGGCGGCCATCGCCCGCAGAACGCATTGCCGGGTGATGGCGCTTCCGAGGCGCGGCGAAGCTCCCTACACTGGGACCGCAAGACCTGATCCGTTCGAAGCATCGCAGGAGGAACGCCATGACCGCTCGCGAATTGCGGCCCCTTGGGGAGTCGCTTGGCACCGAGGCGCTCGGCATCGACCTGTCCCGGCCGCTTGATGCCGAGACGTTCGCCTGGATCGAGAATGCTTTTGCCGAGCACCCGGTGCTGGTCTTTCGCGAACAGAATCTGGGGCCGGCGGAGCTGGCCGCGTTCGGCCGGCGGTTCGGCCGGCCAAAGATCCACTCGCTGGTCGATTACCGCCACGCCGACTATCCGGAGGTGTCCTGGCTGACCAATGTCGACAAGGACGGCAAGATCGACTGGTTCGGCGTCAAGCGCGCGACCGACTGGCATACCGACAGCCCCTATGAGGACGTGCCGCCGCGCCTCGCCATCCTGCACGCGAAGGAGGTGCCGTCGGCCAAGGGCGGCACGATGTTCGCCGATATGCGCGCCGCCTATGACACGCTGGACGAGGCGATGAAGGAGCGCCTCGGCCGGCTCACCGGGCTGCACGGCCGCCACGACGGCCCCTACGGCGTCCGCCTCTACGAGGGCGACCCCGAGCAGAACCTCGACCGCAAATACACCGAGAAGGCCCGGCCGGCGGTGATCAGCCATCGGGTCACCGGACGGCCGATCCTGTTCGTCAACCCGCTGCACACGCACGGCTTCGCCGGGATGGGAAAGGACGAAGCCTGGCCGCTGATCGAGGAGCTGGCCGAGCACTCGACCCAGGACCGCTTCGTCTACTATCACGCGTGGCGGGTCGGCGATGTGCTGATGTGGGACGAGCAGGCGACGATGCACCGCGGCGCCGGCGACTACGAGCCGTCCGAGCGGCGCATCATGCTGCGCACGATCGTCTATCCGAACTGAGCGCCGGGGGTCGGGCCTCTGCTTCAGGCGCTGACCGTCACCGCGGCGCCGCGCAGCAGCGCCTTCTTTGCCGCCCATTCCTCGGCCGGCTCCAACGTCTCGAGAAAACGCGCCTCGCCGCCGGTGTAGAGCGCGATCGGAATGCCGTCGCGATAGAGCACGCGATGGCTCGTCAGCGCGGCGAGCCGGGCGCCCGGCGTCACGATGCCGGCAAGGTTGAGCGGGTCGGCTCCCGACAGCGACACCAGCACGCCCGTCGCCGGCTTGCGGCGCGCCTCGCGCAACAGGCCGACCGCCTCGGGCAGTGCAAATTGCTCGCCGGTAAAGCCCGCGACAAACCGGCCGCCGCGGATTTCGCCGCGCGCCTCCAGCCGGCGATAGACGCGCAGCAGGTCGCGCCAGGGCGGCAGCCACGCCGCCTCGCGCTCGATCAGCCGCCAGAACACGACGCCGTAACGCCGCAGCAGCGTGCGCGCGAGGTGCTCGGCGGCCTCGCCCGCGGCCTTTGCCGGGTTGTCGGCCACGCGCGGCCGGCGCGCCAATGCCCAACGGCCGGCATTCTCCATCGCGAAGCTGATCGAGCGGCGGCGGCGCCGGCTGCCGCTGCCGGCCGGTGCCAGCAAGGCGCGCAACCCGGCAAAGCTGTCCGACGTCACGAGGCCGAGTGCGACCAGCTCGGCGAGTGCCTCCTCGACTTGCGGCTTCAACAGCCCGCTGCCCTCGGCCAGTTCGTCGAAGAACGAAGCGCCGTCGCTGCGGATCACCTCGACGACACGGCGTGCCGTCGCGCTCGGCGCGACCGTTTCGGCCTCCGGCGACAACAGTGTCCATAGCGCCGCGTTGCGCCGCGCCAACAGCGTGATCGGCGTCGAGCGCACCGGCGCGACGCCCCGCCCGGTTTCCTCCGGCGGGGCGCTGCGCGGGCGCAGCCGAGCCCAGGCGAGCCGTCCCGACAGGCACAGATCGTCGAGCCAGGCCGGGTCGTAATCGCTCAGCCGAGCGGGCAGGATTTCGCTCTCCCAAGCACCGGCGGCGGCCTCGAAGCCTTCGAGCTGGCCGGTGAGCGCCGCCAGCGCGTCCGGCCCAGCCATGCGGGCATCGGGTGCCACGCGCTGCCATTCGAACAGGAAACGCAGGAAATCCTTTGCCGCGACCGGCTCGATCTCGGCCCGCAGCCGGTTGACCGTGTAGCGGTGGATGCGCGCGAGCAGGCGGCGCTCGCACCATTCGTCGCTCGCGGCGCCGCCGGTAAAGCGGCCACGTATCGCAAAGCCTTCGCTTTCCAGCGCGGCAAGGGCGAAGGCGATGTCGTCCGGCGACAGCCCGAGCGGCGCGGCCAGCGCCGCGGCGCTCGCCGGCCCCAGCCCCTCCAGCCGGCCGCGCAGGATCTCGACCAGCGCCAAATCCGCCGACCAGGCCCGTTCGGCATAGGCGGCGGGTGCGGCGATGGCGGGTTCGAGCACCGCGTCGGGCCACAGCGCCGCGAATTGCGGCAGCCGCTCGGCGGCGATCCACACCGTCATGCCGGGCCGGCACAGCCGCGCCGCGCGCCGGCTTGCCGCCAGCTCGCCGAGCCAGCCGGCCCAGCCGGGGATGTTGCCGACCTCGCGCGCGTCGAGAAAGCCGAGCCAGACCAGCGCATCGTGCATCTCGTCGGCGTTGACCGGCGCCGGCCAAGCTTCCTCGCGCACCCGCGCGATCGCGTCCGGGTCGAGCCGGCCGAGATCGGCCGCATCCTCCGGCGTCAGCCAGCGGCGGCCCATCACCGCCTGGGTGCGACGTTCTTCGAGCGGCGCGTCGTCGAGATACGCGTAAGGCCGTGCCGACAGCACTTCGAGCGCCAGCGGCGACGGCTCGGTCACATCGCGGGCGACGACGCGAACCTCGCCGCGCTCGATGCGCACCAGCAGCCGCTCCAATCCCTCGACGTCCATCGCCTCGTGGAGGCAGTCGCGGATGGTCTGGTCGACCAGCGGATGATCGGGGATCTCGCGCTCGCCGGGCACGTTCTCGGCGCAGGCGAGCTGGTCGGGGAAGATCGCCGCGACGAGGTCCTCGGCCTCCATCCGCGCGAGCTGCGGCGGCACTTTCCTGCCGCCGCGAAACCGCGGCAGCGCCAGCGCTACGCCCGCCACCCAGCGCCAGCGCGTCATGAACATCGGCGCGTCGAGCAGCGCCTGGGTCAGCACCTGCCGCACGCCCGCCGAGTGCAGGTAGCGCGGCACCTCGTCGAGCGGGAAACTGTGCACCGTGGTCAGCGACAGGCTGATATTGTCTTCCGTCGCCGCCGCCTGCAGCTCGAAGTTGAACCGCGCGCAGAAGCGTTTGCGCAGTGCTAGCCCCCAGGCGCGGTTGAGCCGGCCGCCGCAGGGCGAATGAATCACCAGCTGCATGCCGCCGACCGCATCGAAAAACCGCTCGAACACCAGCGTGTCGAGCGTCGGCAGCTCGCCGAGCGCGGCATAGGCGGCGGCGAGGTAATCGACGAGCTGGCGCGCCGCCGGTTCGGCGATGCCGACCTCGCCGGTGAGCCAGCGCAACGCGCGCTCGCCGCCCCCACCCAGGCCCTCCCCCGCCATCGGATGCCGGCGCTCGCCATTCCCCTCCCCCGCCGGCGGGGGAGGGTCGGGGTGGGGGTCGAGCCGCGCCTCGATCTCCGCGCGCAGTCGCGACACGGCGGCCGACAATTCGTCGCTGCGGCCGGGCGCTTCACCGAGCCAGAACGGAATGGTCGGCGGTTGGCCCTCGGCGTCCTCGACGCGCACCACGCCGCGCTCGACGCGCTGGATACGGTAAGACGCGTTGCCGAGCTGGAACACGTCGCCGGCCAGGCTCTCGACCGCCCAGTCCTCGTTGACCGTGCCGATGATCTGGTTCTCGGGCTCCAGCAGCACCTGGTAGTCGGCATTGTCGGGGATCGTGCCGCCCGAGGTCAGCGCCGTGATCCGCGCGCCGCGCCGATCGCGCAGCCTATGGTTGACCGCATCGTGATGGATCAGCGCGCCGCGCCGCCCGCGGCGGGTGCTGAAGCCTTCGGCGAGCATCGCCACCGCCGCGTCGAATGCGGCCCGCGGCAGGTCGCGATACGGCCAGGCGCCGCGGATCAGGCCGAACAGGCCGTCTTCGCTCCACTCCCTGGCCGCGACCTCGGCGACGATCTGCTGCGCCAGCACGTCGAGCAGGTTTTCCGGCATGCACAGCGTGTCGAGCTCGCCGCGCCGCACGCTGTCGAGCAGCGCCGCGCACTCGACCAGCTCGTCGCGCGACAGCGGGAACAGCCGGCCTTTCGGCGTGCCGCTGACCGCATGGCCGGAACGGCCGACGCGCTGCAAAAAGCTGGCGATCGAGCGCGGGGAGCCGATCTGGCAGACCAGGTCGACCTCGCCGATATCGATGCCGAGCTCGAGCGAGGCGGTCGCCACCAGCACCTTGAGCTCGCCGCGCTTCAGGCGCTGCTCGGCATCGAGCCGCGCCTCCTTCGCGAGGCTGCCGTGGTGCGCGGCGATGTTCGCCTCGCCGACCAGCTCGGAGAGATGCCGCGTCGCGCGTTCGGCGAGCCGGCGCGTGTTGACGAAGATCAGCGTCGTGCGATGCGCCGCGATCAGCGCCGCGAGCCGGTGATAGACCTGCGCCCAGACCTCGTGCGACATCACCGCTTCGAGCGGCGAATCCGGCAGTTCGAGCGCAAGGTCGCGCGCCCGCCGGTGGCCGGTGTCGACGATCGTGCAGCTATCGCCCTCGGCATCGCCCTTGGCGCCGACCAGGAACCGCGCCACCGCTTCGATCGGTTTCTGCGTCGCCGACAGGCCGATGCGCTGCAACCTGCCGCCGCACAGCGATTGCAGGCGTTCCAGCGACACCGCGAGATGCGTGCCGCGCTTGTTCGAGGCCAGCGCGTGGATCTCGTCGACGATCACCGTC
>DASZOZ010000132.1:0-57429 GCA_035550515.1 Allostellaceae bacterium | reverse complement strand
GAAGCTGCAAGAGCGGCTGGCCAAGCTCGCGGGCGGCGTCGCGGTGATCCGCGTCGGCGGCTCGACCGAGGTCGAGGTGAAGGAGCGCAAGGACCGCGTCGACGACGCGATGCACGCGACCCGCGCCGCGGTCGAGGAAGGCGTCGTCGCCGGCGGCGGCGCGGCCCTGCTCTACGCGTCGAAGGCGCTCGAAGGCCTGACCCCGAGCAACAACGACCAGAAGGTCGGCATCGACATCGTCCGCAAGGCGCTACAAGCGCCGGTGCGGCAGATCGCCGAGAACTCGGGCACCGACGGTTCGATCATCGTCGGCAAGCTGCTGGAGAGCAAGGACACGTCCTACGGCTACGACGCGCAGAAGGGCGAGTTCACCAACATGGTGCAGGCCGGCATCATCGACCCGACCAAGGTCGTGCGCCACGCGCTGCAAGACGCCGCGTCGATCGCGGGCCTCCTGATCACCACCGAGGCGATGGTCGCCGAGAAGCCGGAGCCGAAATCGCCGATGCCGGCGATGCCGCCGGGCGGCATGGGCGGGATGGACTTCTAAGCCCGTCCCACCCGGTTCCGGTTCAAGACAGCCGGCCCGTGGCGTCACGGGCCGGCTTTTTTGGTCGAAGAACGCAGGATGCCGATGCCGCCTTCCGAAAACGTCACCGTCCGCCCGGCCGAGCGGGACGACCTGCCCGCCATCGTCGCGCTGCTGGCCGACGACCCGCTCGGGGCGACGCGCGAGGATCCGGGCGATCTCGCGGTCTACCGCCGCGCCTTCGACGAGGTGGCGGCGCAGGCCGGCAACATGCTCCTGGTGGCCGAGCGCGCCGGGGAAATCGCCGGCTGCCTGCAGTTCACCATCATCCCCGGCCTGGCGCGCCGCGGCACGAAGCGGGGGCAGATCGAGGGCGTGCGGGTGGCGGCGGCGGCGCGCGGGCTGGGCCTCGGCGAACGCCTGGTGCGCCATGCGATCGGCCTGGGGCGCGCGGCGGGGTGCGGGCTGATCCAGCTCACCAGCGACAATTCGCGCGCCGACGCGCATCGGTTTTACCGGCGGCTCGGCTTTGTCGCCAGCCATGCCGGGTTCAAGCTCGCGCTCGACTGAGCACGCGCGCGGCGCGCGTCTGCCGCGCGGCGCGGAATCCTTGTCACATCGCCGTCCGGCACCCATACTGAGCGTCATGAGACGCGTCGCGATTGATCCGATCACAGTGGCGGAGCCCAACCCGCCGGCTCGGCTTTGCGACCATCCGGGCTGCGCGTGCGGCGGCGAATATCGCGCCCCGCGCTCGCGCCTTGAACTCGATAATTACTACTGGTTCTGCCTCGACCATGTGCGCGCCTACAACACCGCGTGGAACTACTACGCCGGGATGAGCGAGCACGAAATCGAGGACGAAATCCGCCGCGACACGGTGTGGCAGCGGCCGAGCTGGAAGCTCGGGCAGCGTCACGGCCCGGCTTACGAAACGCATGTCCGCGACCCGTTCGACCTCTACGCGCACAAGGACCGCAAGCCCGGCGACCGCAAGCCGGGCGGCGAGCACCGCAACGGCCGCGTCCATGGCGATGCGTCATCGCGCGCCGCCTCGGCGCGCGAGCAGGCGCTGGCGGTGTTCGACATGGACCCGCCCTTCACCCAATCAAGCCTCAAGGCGCGATACAAGGTGCTGGTTAAAATGCACCACCCCGACGCTCACGGCGGGGACAAGGCAGCGGAGGAAAAGCTGAAGATCATCAACCAAGCATACACGACCCTGAAAGCCAGCTACTTCGCTTAGACCTTCCGCAGGACCAAACGCTCCACCAATTCACGCATCAACCTGGAAAGTGCGACCCTAATGCCAACCGTAGAACAGGCGGAACGCCCGGTTACGCCTACCGGAATGCCCGATATCACGGTCTCCGTGCGCCAGACGTTCGGCATCGACAGCGATCTCGAAGTGCCGGCCTTCAGCCAGCCGAGCGAGCACGTGCCCGATTTCGACGAGGCCTATCGCTTCGATCACGACACGACGCTGGCGATCCTCGCCGGTTTCGCCTTCAACCGTCGCGTGATGATCTGCGGCTACCACGGCACCGGCAAATCGACCCATGTCGAGCAGGTCGCCTCGCGCCTCAACTGGCCCTGCATCCGGGTCAATCTCGACAGCCATATCAGCCGTATCGACCTGATCGGCAAGGATGCGATCGTCCTCAAGGACAACAAGCAGGTGACCGAGTTCCGCGAGGGCATCCTGCCCTGGGCGCTGCAGCACCCGGTGGCGCTGTGCTTCGACGAATACGATGCCGGCCGGCCGGACGTGATGTTCGTGATCCAGCGCGTGCTCGAGGTCGAAGGCAAGCTGACCCTGCTCGACCAGAACCGCGTGATCCGCCCGCACAAGGGCTTCCGGCTGTTCTCGACCGCCAACACCGTCGGCCTCGGCGACACGACCGGCCTCTATCACGGCACGCAGCAGATCAACCAGGGCCAGATGGACCGCTGGAGCATCGTCTCGACGCTCAACTATCTGCCGCATGACGCGGAGGTGAACATCGTCCTGTCGAAGGTGCCGCACTACGACACCGAGGACGGCCGCCGCAAGATCAGCGCGATGGTGGCGCTCGCCGACCTCACCCGCAGCGGCTTTATGAACGGCGATATCTCCACCGTGATGTCGCCGCGCACGGTCATGACCTGGGCCGAGAATGCGCGCATCTTCAACGACATCGCCTTCGCCTTCCGGCTCACCTTCCTCAACAAGTGCGACGAGACGGAGCGGCCGGCGGTCGCCGAGTATTATCAGCGCTGCTTCGGCACCGACCTGCCCGAGACCGGCGTCAACGCCACGCTGATGTAGGAGTCGCAAAGACCGATGGCGCAGGAATTCTCGCCGATCGAAATCTTCAAGCGGGCGACCGCGACGACGTTGCGGGCGATCGCCGAGGATGACGAGGTCAATGTCACCTTCGGACCGGAGCCGGCCGGGCTCTCGGGCCGCCGGGTCAAGCTGCCCAACCCGGCGCGCGACCTGCCGGCCGAGGAGGTCGCGCAGCTCCGCGGCGCCTCCGACAGCCTGGCGCTGCGGCTGCGCTATCACGACGACGCGGTGCACGCAAAGCGCCTGCCGGGCGGACCGCTGGCGCGGGCGATCTTCGAGTCGCTGGAGCAGGCCCGGGTCGAAGCGATCGGCACCAAGCGGATGGCCGGGGTCGGCGTCAACCTCAACGCCATGCTCGAAGAGCAGTACCGCCGCCAGGGCTTCGAGCGCGTCACCGAGCGCACCGAGGGCACCATGGCCGAGGCGGTGCGGCTGCTGACGCGCGAGGCGCTGACCGGCGAGACGCCGCCGCCTGCCGCCAGGCGGGTGGTCGATCTGTGGCGGCCCTGGCTGCAGGACAAGATCGCCAGGGACCTCAGCGAGCTCGACCGCGCCGTCGAGGACCAGGACGCCTATGCCCGCGCCACCCGGCGGCTGATCCAGGACCTCGACCTCGATCTCGGCGAGGTCGACGAGTCGTCCGACGACCAGCAGAGCCAGGGCGACGAGGCCGACGGCGAGAACCAGAGCGACAGCGGCGAAAGCGCCACCGCCGGCGCCCAGCCGTCGATGGAGGGCGCGCCGGCCGACGGCACCGCCGAGGACGCCGAGCAGGACGGCGAGGCCGACACCGACGGCGAGATGATGCCCGGCGCGAGCGACGACGACCCGGGCCGGCCCGGCCGCCCCGGCCAGCTGCCGCGCGGCCGCCCCGACGAGAACGCGATCTACCGCGCCTTCAGCACGATCTCGGACGAGGTCGTCGAGGCCGACAAGCTGTGCGACGCCGACGAGCTCGGCCGCCTGCGCCATTTGCTCGACCAGCAATTGTCGCATCTGCAGAGCGTCATCGCCCGGCTCGCCAATCGGCTGCAGCGCCGGCTGTTGGCGCGCCAGACCCGGGCCTGGGAATTCGACCTCGACGAGGGCATCCTCGACGCCGCCCGGCTCGCCCGGGTCGTCACCAACCCGGTCTTGCCGCTGTCGTACAAACGCGAGCGCGAGACCGATTTCCGCGACACGGTGGTGACGCTGCTGATCGACAATTCGGGCTCGATGCGCGGCCGGCCGATCACCGTCGCGGCGATGAGCGCGGATATCCTGGCGCGTACGCTCGAACGCTGTGCGGTCAAGGTCGAAATCCTCGGGTTCACCACCCGCGCCTGGAAGGGCGGGCAGGCGCGCGAGCGCTGGATCGCCGCCGGCAAGCCGCCCAACCCGGGCCGGCTCAACGATCTGCGCCACATCGTCTACAAGCCCGCCGACGCGCCATGGCGCCGCGCCCGCCGCAGCCTCGGGCTGATGCTGCGCGAAGGCATCCTCAAGGAGAACATCGACGGCGAGGCGCTCGCCTGGGCGCATAACCGGCTGCTGACCCGCACCGAGGAACGCAAGATCCTGATGGTGATCTCGGACGGCGCGCCGGTCGACGATTCGACGCTGTCGGTCAACCCCGGCAACTACCTCGAAAAGCACCTGCGCGAGGTGATCCGCGACATCGAGAAGACCGGCGAGGTCGAGTTGACCGCGATCGGCATCGGCCACGACGTGACGCGCTATTACCGCCGCGCCGTGACTATCGTCGACGCCGAGCAGCTCGGCGGCGTCATGCTCGAACGCCTCGCCGACCTGTTCGAGGAAGAAGACACCGTGCGCCACCGCGTCCGCAGCCGCCGGGCGGCTTAGCGCCTCGCGCACTCAAACGACATGGCCGGGCTTGACCCGGCCATCTTATCTCTCCGTCTTGAACAGCGCGATGTCCTTGAGCAGCGCCTCGACCGCGCCGGTCGCGAAGCCGAGCGAGGTTTCGTCGACCAGCCGACCGTCCTTGATCTTGCTTTCGGCGGCGGTGATGATGACCTCGCGCGCCAGCGCCACCCGCGACAGGCATGAGTCGAGCGCCACCTTCATGTGTTCGAGGCACCGCGCGCCGCCGAGTGGACCGCGCGACGTCGCCATGATCGCCACCGGCTTGTACGCCAGCACCGACTGGAACGCCGGGCGCGACGCCCAGTCGATCGCGTTCTTCAGCACGCCGGGGATCGAGTGGTTGAACTCGGGCGCGCACAGCACCAGCCCGTCCGCCGCTTCGATGTCGGCCAGCATCCGCTTGACCGCCGATGGACGTTTCTCGCCTTCGAAATCCTGGTTGTAGGCCGGGATCGGCGCCAGGTCGTAGACCTTGAGCTCGGCGCGGCCGGCGAATTTCTCGCGCAGCGTCTCGAGGATCGCGTTGGAAAACGAGCCGGCGCGCAAGCTGCCCGACATGCCGATGAGGCTGACCTTCGCCATTGTTCTGCTGTCCCCGGAAAGAGCGGAGGCCCCTCATAACGAATGCCCCTCGCCAATGGCAACCATCTCCCGCAAATTGCGCGGATAGACAGGAAAGGAAACCCGCCATGCGGACGCTTATCGGGAAACCTCTCGCCGCGCTCGGGTTCGGCCTGCTGCTCGGCATTGCCGGCATGCATCTGCTGTACGCCCAGCAGGGTGGGTTGAAACGCACCGTGCTGCAGGACGGCGATACGGCCGACATCGCCGGGCACAAGGTCGTCATGGCCCTGATCGAGGCGCCGGCCGGTGCCGATATCGCCCGCCACACCCATCCGGGGACCGAGATCAGCTATATTCTCGACGGCAGCGGCACGCTGACCGTCGACGGGGAACCGCCGCGCGAGATCAAGGCCGGCGACAGTTTCATGGTCCCCGCCGGCCGGCCGCATGGCGGCAAATCGGGGCCGAACGGGATCAAGCTCGTCGGCGTCTATGTCGTCGAGAAGGACAAGCCGCTCGCCTCGCCGGCGCCGAAATAGGCCCTCTCACGGTGCCCTTGAAAGCTTCCCGGCGCGGCCTGGTGCCGCCGTTTATCGCGATGGACGTGCTGCGCGCCGCCAACGCCCGCGAGGCGGCGGGGGAGCGGGTCATCCATCTCGAAGTCGGCCAGCCCGGCACCCCGGCGCCCGCGCCGGTGCGCGAGGCGGCGCGGCGGGCGCTCGCCGACAGCAGGATCGGCTATACCGACGCCGAGGGCATCCCAAAACTGCGTGAGGCGATCGCCGCGCATTACCGCGCGCAATACGGCGTCGCGGTCGATCCGGCGGAGGTTTTTGTCACCACCGGCTCGTCGGCGGCGTTCCAGCTCGCCTTTCTCGCCGCGTTCGAACCGGGCGACCGGGTGGCGCTGGCCGCGCCCGGCTATCCCGCCTATCGCAACATCCTGTCGGCGCTCGGTCTCGAAACCGTGCTGATCGAAGCCGGCGACAACGCGCATTACCAGCCGAACCCGGAGCTGCTCGCCGACCACCCCGATCTCGCCGGCCTCATCGTCGCCAGCCCGGCCAACCCGACCGGCACGATGATCGCCCCGGCCGCGCTACGCCGCCTCGCCGATTATTGCCGGCGGCGCGGCATCCGCCTCGTGTCGGACGAGATCTATCACGGCATCACCTATGAGGGCGAAGCCGCGACCGCACGCCAATTCGGACACGAGACGATCGTCGTCAACTCGTTCTCGAAATATTACAGCATGACGGGGTGGCGGCTCGGCTGGATGCTGGTGCCGCCCGACTTGGCGCGGTCGGTCGAGTGCCTGGCGCAGAATTTCTACATCTCGCCGCCGGCCCTGTCGCAGCTTGCCGCGATCGCGGCGTTCCAGTGCCGCGCCGAGCTCGACGGCCATGTCGCGCGCTATCGTGCCAACCGCGACCGGCTGATCGCCGCGTTGGCGCAAGTCGGCCTCACCCGTTTCGCGCCGGCCGAGGGCGCGTTCTACCTTTATGTCGACGTCGCGTCGCTGACCCGCGACAGCGGAGCCTTTTGCCGCCGGATGCTCGCCGAAATCGGCGTGGCCACGACCCCCGGCCGCGATTTCGACCCGATCCACGGCGACGACTGGGTCCGCCTCAGCTTCGCCGGCCCCAGCGACGACATCGCCGAGGCCGCCGCCCGGCTGGCGGAGTGGCTGCCGCGGCAACGTCCCGGCGCGTAGCGCCAATTGCAGTTCACAATGAGACGGTGAGACAGTGAGCAAGAGTACGCCTTGATACCTCATTGTCTCACCGCCTCACTGTGATCAATTTGGCTGCGCCGCCTTACCCTGCGGCATCGCCGAGGCCGCTGCCCGGCTGGCGGAGTGGCTGCCGCGGCAACGCTCCGGCGCATAGCGCCGATTGGAGTTCACAATGAGACGGTGAGGCAGTGAGCAAGGGTACGCCTCGATACCCTCACTGCCTCACCGTCTCTGTGGTGAATAAATGCGGCTGCGCGCCTTACCCTGCGGCGGCGCGCTTCGTCGGCCAGTTTTCGGGGTCTTCCAGGAAGTTCTGTACTTTTTCGTATTGCCCCGGCTCGAACCGGCCGAGCCGGTCGGCGACAGCGGCGACGTCCCACCAGGTGGCGAGCGCGTGCAGCGTGATCCCTTCGGCGGCGAGGCTCGATTCGGTGTGCGGAAAGATGCCGTAGTTGAAGATCACGAAGGTATGGGAAATCTCGCCGCCGGCCTGGCGGATCGCCCGCACGAAATTGAGCTTCGAGGTGCCTTCGCTGGCCAGATCCTCGACCAGCAGCACGCGCGCGTCATCGCGCAATTCGCCCTCGATCTGCGCGTTGCGGCCAAACCCCTTGGCCTGCTTGCGGACATAGAGCATCGGCAGCGACAGCCGGTCGGCGATCCACGCCGCGAACGGGATGCCGGCGGTCTCACCGCCGGCGATCGCGTCGAGCGACTCGCACCCCACCCGGCGCTCGATGAGGTCGGCGCCCATATCCATCAGCTTGCGCCGGGCGCGCGGGAACGAGATCAGCCGCCGGCAGTCGACATAGACCGGCGACAACCGTCCCGAGGTAAAGGTGAACGGGTTGTCGGGCCGAAACAGCACGGCCTCTGTTTCGAGCAGGATGCGGGCGGTGGTTTCCGCCCAGTCGTTCTCGGCCGCGGCGCGGTCGGGATGCGGAGCATGGACCATGGCCTATCTTAACGGCAAAAGAAGCGGGCTTGACAATCGAAGAAGATAGGAACAAAAAGAGAACATTAGGATTCATGTTGCGCTTTGATGTCATCTGCGGCCCGGCTTGACGATTTGCAAGAGCGCATCCGGCGCATCGAGCGGCCGAATGCGCTGCGCCGCGGGGTGCTGCCCTTCGGGGTCGCGGGGATCGACCGGGCACTGCCGGGCGGCGGGCTGGCGCTCGGGGCGTTGCACGAGATCCTGGGGGCAGGTCCCGACGAGGAAGACGGCGCCGCCGTTGCCGGCTTCGCCGCCGCCATCGCCGGGCGGATCGGGGGTCGGATCGCCGAGGGAGGGGTGCTGTGGTGCCTCAACCGGCGCGATCTCTACGGGCCGGGGCTGGCCGAACACGGGCTCGACCCGGCGCGCCTCGCCCTGGTCCGCACGGCGCGCGACGACGACGTGCTATGGGCGCTCGAAGAGGGGCTGCGTACCCCTGCGCTCGCCGCGGTGGTTGGCGAGGCCGGTCGGCTGCCGATGGTCGCCGGCCGGCGGTTGCAGCTCGCCGCCGAGCACACCGGCGTCACGGCGCTGCTGCTGCGCCGCTGGCGCAGCGCGGCGGAGGCCGCAGCGGAACGTGAGCGGCCGAGCGCGGCGGTGACGCGCTGGCGCATCGCCGCGCTGCCGTCCTTACCCGACGGCGAACCCGGGATCGGCCGGCCGCGCTGGCGGGTCGAGCTGTTGCGCTGCCGCGGCGCCGCGCCGGCGGCATGGATTACGGAGGTGGCGGATGCATCGGGTCTTGTACGTCTTCCTGCCGGATTGGCCGATCGACCGGCTGCGCCGCAACGGTCTGCTGCCGGCCGCGGAGCTTGGCAGGCAACCGGATGACAAAGCCGCGCCATTTTCCAGCGAAGAATGTCCCTTCGCCACGGTCGTCGCCGCCAACGGCAAGCAGCTGCTCGCCGCGGTCAATCCGGCGGCGGCCGCAAAAGGGCTGGCGGCCGGTCTGCCGCTGGCCGACGCGCTGTCGTTTCTGCCCGGTCTCGCGACCCGCCCGGCCGAGCCCGCCGAGGATGCGGCGGCGCTCCTCCGGCTCGCCGAATGGTGCGGCCGCTACAGCCCGTGGACCGCACCCGATGGGACTGACGGGGTCAAGATCGAGGTCACCGGCTCGGCCCATCTCTGGGGCGGCGAAGCCGCGCTCGCGGCCGATCTTTCCCGGCGGCTCGCGCGCCAGGGCATTGCCCACCGCCTCGCCGTCGCCGATACGCTCGGCGCCGCCTGGGCCGTGGCCCGCGGCAAAACCGCGGCAAAAGCCGCGGCGGCGGAGATCGTCATGTCCGGGAAGATACGCGAGGCGATCGCGCCGCTGCCCGTCACGGCGCTACGCCTCGACCCGGCGCTGGTCCAGGGCCTCTACCGCGTCGGGCTGCGCCGCATCGGGGAGGTCTTGGCGATGCCGCGCGCCGCGCTCGCCCGCCGCTTCGGCGAAGCGGTCGTCCGCCGGCTCGACCAGGCGCTCGGTGACGAGCCCGAGCCGTTGTCGCCGCTCGGCGAGGTGCCGAGCCGCCGGGTGCGGCTGAGCTTTGCCGAGCCGATCGCCGAGCCGGCCGACCTCGCGCGCGCCATCGAGCGGCTGACCGGGGACCTCGTCACCCGGCTGGCGCGCGAGGGCATGGGCGCGCGCCGGCTCGCCCTCGGCTTGCACCGCGTCGACGGCCGCGTCGAGCATATCCGCATCGGCACCGCCCGGCCGAGCCGCGACCCCGCGCATCTCGCCCGGCTGATGATCGGCAAGCTCGACACGGTGGACCCCGGCCTCGGCGTCGAGGACGCGATCCTCGCCGCCTTCGCCGTCGACCCGCTGGCCCCCGAGCAGCTCGAAAACCCCGCCTTGCGCAAGGCCGACCCCCACCCCCCGGCGGAGGAGGGAGCGCGGCGGCATCGACAATCTCGGGAAGGGTCGGGGTGGGAGTTGGGCCTCGCCCCGCTGTTCGACCGCCTCGGCGCCAGGCTCGGCCTCGATGCGCTCGCCCGCCTCGAAGCGCGCGAAAGCCACATCCCCGAGCGGGCGTCGATGGCGGTCCTCGTTGCCGATAGCCTCTGCCCCGACCCTCCCCCGCCGGCGCAGGCAACGCCGCCGCAAAAACCGCCCCGCCCCATCCGCCTGTTCGCACCGCCGGAGCCGGTCGAGGCGGTCATCTGGATGGTGCCCGACGATCCGCCCTCGCGCTTCACCTGGCGGCGGCGGACGCATCGCATCGCCCGGGCCGACGGCCCCGAGCGCATCGCCGAGGAATGGTGGCACCACGATGGCCGGCTGGTCGACGGCGCCGGCGATCCGGGCGCGGTCCGCGATTATTACCGGGTGGAAGACGAGACCGGCCGCCGTTTCTGGCTGTTCCGTGCCGGGCTGCCCGGCGACCCGCCGCCGCGCTGGTTCATCCATGGCGTTTTTGCCTGAAGGTCGCGGCCGCCTCCATGCCCGACCTCTCCCCCAAACAGACCAGCGCCGTCGTCGCGCTCGATCGGCTGTCGCGGACGATCGGCGACGGCGAAGGGCTGGGCCGGCCAGGCGGCAAGCGCCGGGAAACCGGCGGCGGTGCGGCGCAACCGGCCGGACCCTATGCCGAGCTGCAGGTCACCAGCAATTTCTCGTTCCTGAGGGGCGGCTCGCATCCCTGGGAGCTGGTCGAGCGGGCGGCGGCGCTCGGCCTCGCGGCGATCGCGGTCACCGACCGCAACAGCGTCGCCGGGCTGGTGCGCGCGCATCAGGCGGCGCGGGAGACCGGGCTGCGTCTCGTGGTCGGCGCCCGGCTCGATCTGCGCGACGGCACGAGCCTGCTCGCCTACCCGAAAGACCGCGCCGCCTATGGCCGGCTGACGGCGCTGTTGACCCTCGGCAAGCGCCGCGCCCCCAAGGGCGAATGCCATCTCGATTACGCCGATGTCGCCGCGCATGGCGCCGGGCTGGTGGTCGTCCTGCTGCCGCCCGACACGGTCGACCGGGCGAGCCTTGCGGCACATTGCCGGCGGGCCGCCCGGATCGCCGGCGATTTCGCCGGACGCGGCTATCTCGCCGCGCACCACCTGTATCGCGGCGACGACGCGCGCCGGCTCGCCCGCCTCCAGCGGCTCGCCGACGAGACCGGCCTCACGTTGCTGGCGACCGGCGATGTGCTCTATCACGTGCCCGAGCGGCGCCCGCTGCAGGATGTGGTGACCTGCATCCGCGACCATTGCACGCTTCGCCAGGCCGGTTTCCGCCTGGCCGCCAATGCCGAGCGCCACCTGAAATCGCCGCCGCAGATGGCGCGGCTGTTCCGCGGCCACGAGGCGGCGCTGGCGGCGAGCCTCGAGATCGTCGAGCGCTGCCGCTTCGCCCTCGACGAGCTGCGCTACGAATATCCCGAGGAGCCAGTGCCACCCGGCATGACCCCGCAATCCCGCCTCGCCCGGCTGACATGGGAAGGGGCGGCCGAAAAATTGTCTGTCGGCATTCGCTCGCACCCCCGCCCCGACCCTCCCCCGCCGGCAGGAGAGGCGCCGGCGGGGATGGAAGGCGTGCCGGCCGACATCCGCGAGCGCATCACGCATGAGCTGGCGCTGATCGAGCAGCTCGATTTCGCGCGCTATTTCCTCACCGTGCACGACATCGTGCGGTTCGCCCGTTCGCAGGGAATCCTCTGTCAGGGGCGCGGCTCGGCGGCCAATTCGGTGGTTTGCTATTGCCTCGGCATCACCTCGGTCGACCCCGCAAAGATCGACGTGCTGTTCGAGCGCTTTATCAGCGCGGCGCGTGGCGAACCGCCCGATATCGACGTCGATTTCGAGCATGAGCGGCGCGAGGAGGTGATCCAGTACATCTACGAGCGCTACGGCCGCGACAAGGCCGGGCTGGCGGCGACGGTGATCTGCTACCGCGCGCGCGGTGCGCTGCGCGGGGTCGGCAAGGTGATGGGCCTGTCCGACGATGTGATCGCCGCGCTCGCCGGCATGGTGTGGGGCTGGTCGAACGAGACCCTGCGGGATGAGCGGGTGCGCCAGGCCGGGCTCGACCCAAACGACCGCAACCTGCGTATGGCGCTCGACCTGGCCGGCGCGCTGGTCGGCTTCCCGCGTCACCTGTCGCAGCATGTCGGCGGGTTCGTCATCACCCGCGGGCCGCTTCACGAACTGGTGCCGATCGAGAACGCGGCGATGCAGGACCGCACCGTCATCGAATGGGACAAGGACGACCTCGACGCGCTCGGCATCCTCAAGGTCGACATCCTCGCGCTCGGCATGCTGACCTGCATCCGCAAGGCGTTCGCGCTGCTCGACCACCACAAGGGCGAGACGCACACGCTGGCGACGGTCCCGCCCGAGCGGCCCGAAGTGTACGACATGCTCTCGAAAGCCGATTCGATCGGCGTGTTCCAGGTCGAGAGCCGGGCGCAGATGTCGATGCTGCCGCGGCTCAGGCCCAAGAAATTCTACGATCTGGTCATCGAGGTGGCGATCGTCCGGCCGGGGCCGATCCAGGGCGACATGGTCCACCCCTATCTGCGGCGCCGCAACGATCTCGAAAAAACCTTTTGTCCTCCCGGGCTGGAGCACGTCCTGAACAAGACCCTGGGCGTGCCGCTGTTCCAGGAACAGGCGATGCAGATCGCCATTGTCGGCGCCGGCTTTACCCCCGACGACGCCGACCGGCTGCGCCGCGCGATGGCGAGCTTCCGGCGCAACGGCGACATCGAGAAATTCCGCGGCCAGTTCATCGACGGGATGACCGCCAACGGCTACCCGCAGGATTTCGCCGCGCGCTGCTTCAGCCAGATCGAAGGGTTCGGCACTTACGGTTTTCCCGAAAGCCACGCCGCGAGCTTTTCGCTGCTGGTTTACGTCTCGGCCTGGATCAAGTGCTTCCACCCCGAGGTCTTCGCCTGCGCGCTGCTGAATGCGCAGCCGATGGGGTTCTACCAACCGGCGCAACTCGTCCGCGACGCACGCGAGCATGGCGTCACCGTGCTGCCGGTCGACGTCAACCGCAGCGACTGGGACTGCACGCTGGAGCCGCTTCCCCCCGGCGGCGCGACCGTCGCGCCGGCACGACGCTTGGCGCTGCGCCTCGGCCTTCGCCAGATCAAGGGCTTTACCGAAAAGGATGCCGTCCGGCTCGTCGCGGCGCGCGGCGCCGGCTATCCGGATGCCGAGGCGCTGTGGCGGTGCAGCGGGCTCGGCCGCGCGGCGCTGGAGCACCTCGCCGCCGCCGACGCGCTGCGCTCGATCGCGCTCGACCGCCGCCAGGGGTTGTGGGCGCTGAAAGCGCTCGGCGACGCCCCGCTGCTGCTGTTCGCCGCCGCCAAACCCTCATCCGGACGTGAAGCGGAAGCCCTCCTCCCGCCGATGCCGCTGGGCGAGCATGTCGTCGAGGACTACGCCACCACCAGCCTCAGCCTGAAGCGGCACCCGCTCGCCTTGATGCGCGGCGAGCTCGAGGCGGAAGGCATCGTCACCGCCGCCGCGCTCGCCGCCCTGCCGGTGGAACGTCGCGTCCGGGTCGCCGGGCTGGTGCTGATCCGCCAGCGCCCGGGCAGCGCCAAGGGCGTCATCTTCATCACCCTGGAGGACGAGACCGGCGTCGCCAATTTGATCATCTGGCCGCCGATCCTCGAACGCTTCCGGCGCACCGCGCTGGGCGCGACGCTGCTCTGCTGCCGCGGCCGGCTGCAGCGCGAGGAAGGCGTCATCCACGTCGTGGCCGAGGACCTCCGGGACCTGACCCCGCGGCTGCGCTCGCTGCGCGACCGCACCGGCCTGGAAGAACCGCCCCGCTCGCCGTTCCGGCTGCGTGACCGCGTCCCCGGCCATGCCGCGCGCGACTTCTACGAGCCGCTGATCGCCATCCGCAGCCGCGATTTCCACTAAATTTTTCCTATAAGTAGCATTTTTATAATTTACCTAAATTTTTAAGGGAATATCATAAGATAAGAATACAACTATCGCGATGGGGGGACCGTCAGCATGCGGTACGCGGCATTGACGCTGGCGCTTCTAACGCTCGCCAGCTGCAGGTATTTCGAGAACGACGCGCAGTTCGGCTATTCGCTCACGGGGCCGACGACCGCATCCGCCTTTACAACCGCCGATATCCGCGTCATCACCGAGCGCGAAAACCCGGTGACGCATCAAAGAGTGGTCTGCACCGAGCCCAGCCCCGACGTCGCCAAGGCCATCTCCACCGCCATTGCGTTGAGTGCCCAGGGCGGCGGCGGCCAGGCGAGCGGCGGCATCGCCGCTTCGGGCGCCACGGCCGAGGCCGTGGCCGAACTGGCCGGGCGCAGCACCGCGCTGCTCGGCCTGCGCGACGGTCTGTTCCAAGCCTGTCAGGCTTACGCCAACGGGGTGATCGGCGCCGACATCTATGCGCTCATCGTCTCGCGCTATGGCCAGCTGCTGACGACGCTGTTTCTCGGCCAGGACATTGCGGCGATTCCGCAACCGGTCGCTGTCGCCGCCAGCCCGGGAATCTCGACGACCACGACAGCGGCGCCGGGCAACACCAACGGCGGTCTCAACGCAAGCATAACCGTGCAGCCCGGGGCGCCCCCCGTCGCCGCCCAGGCCGATACGGCGGTAGCCGTCACCGGTCAGGCCGCCGCCGCCATCGCGCGGATGAACGAGGATTATCTGAACCTCGATTACAACCCGGTACACGACCTCTCTGTCGTCTGCGTCAATCGGAACGATCCGACGACGCTGCATCTCCGAGACGCGCGCGGCGTGCCGATGCCGGACTATTGGCTGAACACTATCTGCGGGGAACTGAAGCGGGCGCTGACGCCGGAAGGCCTCGCGCAAATGGCCAAACTCCCACCCTACCTAGTGAAGGGCGGTGTTCTCGGAAAGCCGGTCGACCCGCTGGCGGCGGCAAATCCGGGTGCTGCAAAACCGCCCGCGGCGCCGGCCGGATCGGGCGGCAAAGCGAAGACCAAGGCGCCGTCCTGTACCGGTGTCACCACCGCCGTCAAGGCGCAGATCCTGCAAGTCCTGCAGAGCGAAAAATATCTGACCGATTCGGACAACTACACGCCGGCGCTCAACAAGTTCGAAACCGATTACGGTACCGGCGAGGCCGCCTGCGCGACAAACCAGGTCGGACAGAAGACGCTCACCGTCATCCAAGCGTTGGCCGCGGCGGAAAAAGCCGCCGACAAGCCCGCAACCGGCCATCCCGCGACCGGCAAGCCGGCGGCGGATAGGCCGGGCGCGACGGAGAACTCTCCGGCCGCCGCGCCACCGGGGGTCGCTAATCCGGCGGCTGTCGCTCAGCCGTCGGGCGCCGTCGAGTAACCCCGGTCGAAGCGGTCTTGGCATCGGAAACCCGCGGCCCAACCTTTACGGCATGGACCTCGTCTTCACCGCCCCACCACCGCCCGCGACCGGCCTGCGCGCGGCGATTGCGGCGGCGAACCGGCGCGACGAGGCGGCGGCGGATGCGCTGATCCTCGACGCCGCGCGGCTCTCGCCCGAGGCCGCCGCCCGGATCGCCGCGACCGCTCAGCGTCTGGTGGAACGGGTGCGCGCGCAGGGACCGCCGAGCGGCGGCATCGAAGCCTTTCTCGCCGAATACAAGCTGTCGACGCCCGAGGGCGTGGCGCTGATGTGCCTCGCCGAAGCGCTGCTGCGCATCCCGGACAGCGAGACGGTCGACCGGCTGATCCGCGACAAGATCGCCGCCGCCGACTGGCAGAGCCATCTCGGCCATTCGCATTCGATCTTTGTCAACGCCTCGACCTGGGCGCTGATGCTGACCGGGCGGATGCTGCGCCCGGACCCCCCGGACGACGACGGCGGGCACGATCTCGGCCACGTGCTGCACCGTTTCGTCGCGCGGTCGGGCGAGCCGGTGGTACGCCAGGCGGTGCTCGGGGCGATGCGCATCCTCGGTCGGCAATTCGTCATGGGCCGCACGATCGGCGAGGCGCTCGATCGCGCCAAGCCCGCCGAGCGGCACGGCTACCGCCATTCCTACGACATGCTCGGCGAGGCGGCGCGCACCGCCGACGATGCCGAGCGCTATCACGCCGCCTATGCCGGCGCGATCGCCGCGATCGGCGCGGCCGCCGCCGCCGGGCGGTCGGTCGGACGGGCGGTCGAGGCGGCGCCGGGGATCTCGGTGAAGCTGTCGGCGCTGCACCCGCGCTACGAAATGGCCCAGCACGGACGCGTCATCCGCGAGCTGCTGCCGCGCCTAGCCGACCTCGCGGAACAGGCGCGCGGCCTCGACATCGGCCTGACGATCGACGCCGAGGAGGCGGACCGGCTCGACCTGTCGCTCGACGTGGTCGAGGCGTTGGCCGGCCTGCCGGGTCTTGCCGGTTGGGACGGGCTCGGCCTCGCGGTGCAGGCTTATCAAAAGCGTGCGCCGGCGGTGATCGACTGGCTCGCCGATCTCGCCGCGCGGACAAAACGCCGCCTGATGGTGCGCCTGGTGAAGGGCGCCTATTGGGACAGCGAGATCAAGCGGGCGCAGGAGCGCGGTTTCGCGACCTATCCGGTCTACACGCGCAAGATCGCGACCGACGTGTCGTATCTCGCCTGCGCCAGGCGGCTCTTCGCCGGCGGTGCCGCCTTCTATCCGCAGTTCGCGACGCATAACGCGCACACGCTCGCCGCCGTCCTCGAACTCGCCGCGGGGCGGACCGACTGGGAGTTCCAGCGTCTGCACGGGATGGGCGAGGCGCTGCACGATCAGGTCGTCGCCCAGGGCTCCCTGGGGGACTCCCTGGAGGGCCGCCCCTGCCGGGTCTATGCCCCGGTCGGCGGCCACGAGGATCTGCTGGCCTATCTCGTGCGCCGGCTGCTGGAGAACGGCGCCAACACCTCCTTTGTCAACCGCATCGTCGACGAAACCCAGCCCGTCGCGGCGATCGTCGCCGATCCGGTGGCGGCATTGGCGCGGGCCGAGCCCAAGGCGCACCCCGCGATCCCGCTCCCGCGCGACCTCTACCGGCCGGAGCGGGTCAATTCCGCCGGGATCGACCTCGCCGACCGCGACGCGCTGCGCGATTTGCGCCACGGCCTGGCCGCCGCGCTCGCGGCGCCGGCGACGGCGGCGCCTATTGTCGACGGGCGGGCGATCGAGGGGCAGGGCGAGCCGGTTTTCGACCCGGGCGACCGCCGGCGTCGGATCGGCATCGTGGTCTCGGCGGAGGCGGCGCTGGTCGATGCGGCGTTGACCGCCGCCGCCGGCGCCGCACCCGGCTGGGACCGCACCCAAGCCGGCGAACGTGCCGTAATCCTCGACCGCGCTGCCGAGCTTTACGAGCGCGACCGGTACCGGCTGATGGCGCTGATCATCCGCGAGGGCGGCCGCACCATCCCGGCGGCGCTGTCCGAACTGCGCGAGGCGGCCGATTATCTGCGCTACTACGCGGCCCGCGCCCGCGCCGATTTCGCCGCGCCGCTGGCGCTGCCGGGCCCGACCGGCGAGCGCAACCGGCTCGCGCTGCACGGCCGCGGCGTCTTTGCCTGCATCGCGCCGTGGAATTTTCCGCTCGCCATCTTCACCGGGCAGGTTGCCGCCGCGCTCGCCGCCGGCAACGCGGTCATCGCCAAGCCCGCGGAGCAGACGCCGCTCACCGCGGCGGCGGCGATCGGCCACCTGCACGCCGCCGGTATTCCCGGCAGCGTGCTGCACCTGCTGCCGGGCAGCGGCGAGGCGGTCGGCGGCGCGCTGGTCGCCGACACGCGCGTCGCCGGCGTCGCGTTCACCGGCTCGACCGGGACGGCGCATGCGATCAACCTCGCGCTGGCCCGGCGGCCGGGGCCGATCGTCCCGCTGATCGCCGAGACCGGCGGGCAGAACGCGATGATCGTCGATTCCTCGGCACTGCCGGAGCAGGTGGTGGCCGATGTGCTGACCTCCGCCTTCGACAGCGCCGGCCAGCGCTGTTCGGCCCTGCGTCTGCTCTACGTGCAGGACGACATCGCCGACCGCATGCTGCCCCTGCTCGCGGGCGCGATGGCCGAATTGCGGATCGGCGACCCGGCGCTGCTCGCGACCGATATCGGGCCGCTGATCGACGCCGAGGCGCGCGCCGCCCTCGCACGGCATGCCGAGCGGATCAGCCGTGAGGGCCGGTTGCTGTATCGCTGCGCGCTGCCGCCGGGCACCGAGCACGGGACGTTCTTCGCGCCGCACGCTTTCGAGATCGACGGCGCCCGGCGCCTGACGGGCGAAGTGTTCGGCCCGATCCTGCATGTGGTGCGCTGGCCGGCCGACCGGCTCGACCAGGTCATCGACGACATCGCCGCCACCGGGTTCGCGCTGACCCTCGGCATCCATAGCCGCATCGACGAGACCCGGCGCTACATCCTCGACCGGCTCGGCGTCGGCAATGCCTACGTCAACCGCAACATGATCGGCGCCGTGGTCGGCGTGCAGCCGTTCGGCGGCGAGCGCCTGTCCGGCACCGGCCCCAAGGCCGGCGGCCCGCGCTACCTGCACCGGTTCGCGACCGAGCGCACCGTGTCGATCGACACGACCGCCTCAGGCGGCAACGCGACCCTGCTGTCGCTCGCCGAAACGGGCTGACCGGCCGATGGCGGAAGCGGTCCTCACACCGCGACAAACTCCGCCTGGCCGAGGCCGGAGACTTCGACGACGGCGCGATCGCCGGCGGCGGGGAACTGGATCGGCACGGTGCTGCCCGTCATCACCACCATCCCGCGCCGGAGCGGCCGGCCCTCGGCGGCGAGCTTGTCGGCGAGCCAGGACAGCGCGTTGAGCGGGTTGCCCATGACGTCGGCGCCGGTGCCGGTGCCGATCTCCGTGCCGTTGATCGTCAGCTTGTAGGTCACCGCGGCGAGGTCGAGCCGGCGCCACTCGCCGACCGGCGCCCCGAGCACGCAGCCGGCGTTCCACACATTGCCGGCGACCATCGAGCGGGCGCTCAGCCGCTTGTAGTCGTGCTTGAGGTCCTCCAGCACCTCGATCGCCGCCATGCAGCTCTCGACCGCTTCGGTGACCCGCGCGAGGCCGCCGCCATCGGGAAGGTCGGCGCCCAAGCGCATCGCGATCTCGGTCTCGATGCCGACGCGGCAGTAGTCGGCGACCCGCACTTCCGCCGGCGACTGGCGGATCTCGCTCGAAAACATCGCGCCGTAGCACGGCTCGTCGACACCGCAGAGCCGCTGCATGATCGGCGTCGTCAGCCCGATCTTGTAGCCGGCCACCGGGCCGCGCCGCGGCACCTCGATCGCCTCGTAGGCCTCGCGCACCCGGTAGGCCTCGTCGAGGGTCGCCGGGATGAGCGCGTCGGGCAGGGCATCGATCGGCTGCCGGGCGTGGAATACCGCGACGATGCGGTCGGCTTTTTGTCGAGCGTCGAGTGCGGGCATGCAAAATCCTCTCTCACCGCGGCCGTGATCCCGTGCGACGCACAATATCCTTTCTCTGTGCCCTCCGTATCGCCGTGGTAAAGATTTTTGATGGACCACCTCGTTCAGCCGACGCTGTCCTTTATCGCCGCCCATTCGCATTGGGCGGCGGTGATCATCTTCGTCACCGCGTTCGGCGAGTCGTTTGCGTTCCTCAGCCTGCTGTTTCCCGGCACGAGCCTGCTGATCGCGGCGGGAACGCTGACGTCGGGGGGGACCTTGTCGTACACCTCGGTGCTGGTCGGCGCGGTGGCCGGCGCGACCCTGGGCGACTCGGTTTCGTATTGGATCGGCCGGCGGTTTGGCGGCGGCATCGCCCATCTGTGGCCGTTCTCGCGCAACCCCGAGATGCTGCCGGGCGGCGTGCGGTTCTTTTCGCGGCACGGCGGCAAGAGCGTGTTTATCGG
Organism: Allostellaceae bacterium; assembly: GCA_035550515.1. GTDB lineage: Bacteria > Pseudomonadota > Alphaproteobacteria > ATCC43930 > CGMCC-115725 > DATARH01. Next base: position 37,629 of record DASZOZ010000132.1, on the reverse strand, counting down.
CCGCTTTTTCGGCCCGGTCCGCGCCGTCGTTCCGCTCGCCGCCGGGCTGTTGAAAATGCCGCGCGGCTGGTTCTGGTTCGCTAATTTCACCTCGGCGCTGGTGTGGGCGCCGATGCTGCTGTTTGTCGGCGACGTGGCGGGCGACCTCGGCGACCGGATGATCGGCCAGGGCAACACCTTTGTCGTCGTGTTCGGCGGTCTGACCGCGTTCGGCATCGCCGGCGCCGTCTGGGCCATGGTCAAGACCGTCCGGCCGAAGGGATAGCTCCCAAGGCCGTTTGCCGTTCACCCCCAAGGCCGCTTAAAAGTCCGGCAAATCCCCGCCGAAATTGTCGGCGCCCCGCATCTCGCGCGATCGCCACCCGTAATTGGCGACATCTCGACCGAAACGGGAGCGCCGCCATGGCCGTTACGCTTACCTCCAAGGAATCGCACCAGATTTCATTTCCCGGCGGAACCTTGCACCCCCATCCGCCTGTTCTGCCGCCCGCCAATCTGACGGTGACGGTCGAAACCGGCGTGGTGGTGTTCACCTTGCTCGGCACCAACCCGCACGACTGGACCCGCGACACGCTGTCCTTTCCGGTCGGCCCGGCCGCGCCGGAGGCCGAATTCGTGAACGGTGTCGCCGCCGCGGCGCCGACCTCGTTCTGGACGCCGATGAACAATGTCGCGACCGCCGGGGGCGGTAATGAAACCGTGTTCGTCAGCGGCTTCGACAGCAACAACGACCAGTTCAGCGGCAGCGGCGTCGTGCAGCTGCCGCCGGTCCTGGTGCCGCCCCCGGTCGGGTTCGCGATCGACTCCGCCGAGATCAGCCACGGCCAGACCGGCCGGCCGGCGCTGACCCTGGCGCTGGCGGTGTTCGGCAATTGCGCCGCGATGCTTCGTGCGTCCTACACCGCCTACATCATCACCCGGCCGGGTATCGGCGTCGTCGTCGGCAACAGCGGAGAAGCCAGCGCGCGCGCTTAACGCGCGCCGGCGCCTTAGGCCCGGCCGCGGCCTTGCGCAACGGGAGCCGGTTCGCCCGGCGCCCGCAGGTGGTCGCCGATATAGGCGTCGACATGCGTCGTCAGCTGTTCGAGCTGCTCGCCGAAGAAATGGTCGGCGCCGGCGATCTTGCGGAAATCGATCTTGATGTCGCGCTGATGCGCCAGCTTGTGGACCAGTTTCTGCACGCTCTCGATCGGCACCAGATTGTCCTGGTCGCCCTGGATCACCAGGCCCGATGACGGGCAGGGCGCGAGAAAGGTGAAGTCGTACTGGCTCGCCGGCGGCGACACGGCGACAAACGACTCGATTTCCGGGCGCCGCATCAGGAGCTGCATGCCGATCCACGCGCCGAACGAATAGCCTGCGACCCAGCACGAGCCGGCGTTCGGGTTGTAGGTCTGCAGCCAGTCGAGCGCCGCCGCGGCGTCGGCGAGCTCGCCCTCGCCGCGGTCGAAGCTGCCCTGGCTGCGGCCGACGCCGCGAAAATTGATCCGCAGCGTCGAGAACCCGCGTTTCACGAAGTTCTGGTACAGCGTGTAGACGATGCGGTTGTTCATGTTCCCGCCGTGCAGCGGGTGAGGGTGCAGCACCAGCGCCATCGGCGCCGGACCCGACCGGACGTGGTGGTAGCGTCCCTCGATACGGCCCTCCGGGCCGTTGATGATTACGTCAGGCATGGTATTTCCGACCGTTCGAGTCGGGTTTGGGGGATGGCCTGCGGCCGGGGTGATCGGGCAAGTTGCCGGTGTATACTTGATCGCTATAGTCGGGCAATTATATCTCGATTCTCGAACCGCGTCGGGCCGGGGGATGTGCGGCTTCGTCGTGGCGGCCACGATAGCACAGTGAACGCGATGCTATTCAAGAACCTGCGCGACGAAATCGAAGCCACGCGGGCGCGCGACCCCGCGGCCCGCTCGTCCCTAGAGGTAGTGTTCTGCTACCCCGGCTTCCAGGTCCTGCTGTTCCACCGCATGGCGCATTGGCTGTGGACGCATCGCTGTTTCTTTCTCGGCCGGTTTGTCGCCCATGTCGGCCGGGTGCTGACGGCGATCGACATCCATCCCGGCGCGACGATCGGCAAGCGGCTGTTTATCGATCACGGGATCGGCGTGGTGATCGGCGAAACCACCGAGATCGGCGACGACTGCACGATCTACCAGGGCGTCACCCTCGGCGGCACACGGCCGAGCCGCGACCAGAGCGGGTATAAGCGCCACCCGACGATCGGCAACAATGTGATCGTCAGCTCGAACGCGCAGGTGCTGGGGCCGATCAAGATCGGCGACGGCGCGACGATCGGCGCGGCGACGATCGTGCTCAAGGAAGTGCCGCCGGGGGCGATCATGGTCGGCAACCCGGCGCGACAGCTCACCCGCCGCAAGCCCGGCGAGGCCAAGCCGGCTTTCGCCCCCTACGGCATCAGCGGCGAGGACATTCCCGACCCGATCGCCCGCGCGCTGTCCGGCCTGCTCGACGAAGTCGCCAGCCTGCGCGCCCGGGTCAACGAGCTGGAAAGCGAGAAGGCCGCGGCCCAGCCGCCCGGCCCGCACCGCATCGCCGACGAAGCCGAAGGCGAGCGCCTGTCGTGACCGCCGCCCTCACCCCCACCCCGGAGGCTGCGCGATGAAGCTCAGCACCAAGGGCCGCTATGCGGTGATGGCGATGGTCGACCTGTCGCAGCACAGCGCGCAGGGGCCGGTATGCCTGTCCGAGATCGCCGAACGGCAGGAAATCTCGCTGAGCTATCTGGAGCAGCTCTTTGCCAAGCTGCGGCGCGGCGGGCTGGTCAAAAGCGTGCGCGGCCCCGGCGGCGGCTATCTGCTCGCGCATGACCGGGACGCGACGCGCATATCCGACATCATCCTCGCGGTCGACGAGCCGATCCGCGCCGTGCGCTGCAAGCCCGGTGCGACGCTCGGCTGCCGCGGCGACCGCAGCCGCTGCCTGACGCATGACCTGTGGGAAGAGTTGAGCAACCAGATCCATCTTTACCTGAGCTCGGTCACCCTGGCGGATGTCTGCGAAAAGCGCGTGCTCGGCACCAGCGGCCTGGCCTACCGCACCCGGGCCGCAGCGCAATGATGCTTATGACAGGGCCGTCGTGATGCGCCGCGAAACCTATCTCGACTGGAACGCCACCGCCCCGCTGCGCCCGGAAGCCGCGGCGGCGGTCGCGAGCGCGCTGGCGGCCGGCGGCAACCCCTCGTCGGTGCACGCCAAGGGCCGCGCCGCCCGCCGTCTGGTGGAGTGCGGCCGCGCCGCCGTCGCCGCGCTGGCCGACGCGCCGGCCGACGGCGTCGTCTTCACCAGCGGCGGCACCGAGGCCAACCACCTCGCGTTGCGCGGCAGCGGCCGCGCGCGGGTGCTGGTTTCCGCCGTCGAACATGCGTCGGTGCTCGATGCGGCGCCGGAGGCCGAACGCATACCGGTCGACGGCGACGGCATCGTCGATGCCGTCGCCCTCGCCGCGCTGCTGGCGGCCGAGACGCGGCCCGCGCTGGTGTCGGTGATGCTTGCCAATAACGAGACCGGGGTCATGCAGCCCGTGCGGCGGCTCGCCGAGATCGCCCATGCGCACGGCGCGCTGTTTCATTGCGACGCCGTCCAGGCCGCCGGCAAGATCCCCCTGTCGCTCGCCGCGCTGGGGGCCGATCTGCTGACGCTGTCGGGGCACAAGATCGGCGGCCCGGCCGGGATCGGCGCGCTGGTCATGGCGCCCGGCGTCGCGGTGACGCCATTGCAGCACGGCGGCGGGCAGGAGCGCAACCGCCGCGCCGGCACCGAAAACCTCGCCGGCATCGCCGGTTTCGCGGCCGCCGCCGAGACCTGCGATCCCGCCGCGTACGCCCGGGTCGGCGAACTGCGCGACCGGCTCGAAGCCGCGCTGCCGCCCGAGGCCGTCGTCATCGGCGCCGGCGCGCTGCGCTTGCCGAACACCTCGGCCATCGCGATGCCCGGCGTGCCGGCCGAGACCCAGGTGATCGCGCTCGATCTCGACGGCGTCATGGTCAGCGCCGGCGCCGCCTGTTCCTCGGGCAAGGTCGGGCCGAGCCATGTACTGGCGGCGATGGCGGCCGCGCCCGACATCGCCGACGCCACGATCCGCGTCAGCCTCGGCTGGAGCACGACCGAGGCCGACATCACCCATTTCCTAGACGCCTGGAGCGCGCTTAGCCGGCGGACCCTCGGGCGCCGCAGCCGCAGGCAAGCGAAAGCCGCATGAACGACGTCACCCCCAACACGCTGCCGATCTATCTCGACAACCAGGCCTCGACGCCGGTCGACCCGCGGGTGCTCGAAGCGATGATGCCCTACTTCACCGTCGATTACGGCAACCCGCACAGCGAGAGCCATGTCTACGGCCACCGCGCGATGGCGGCGATCGACGCCGCCCGCGCCGAGGTCGCGGCGCTGATTCACGCCGACCCGCGTGAGATCGTCTTCACCTCCGGCGCGACCGAGGCAAACAATATGGCGCTCAAGGGCGCGGCGCATTTCGCCCGGGAGCATCCCGCCGCCGGCGGACCAAATGGCGCTGCGCCGAAAGACCACATCGTGACCTTGCAGACCGAGCACAAATGCGTGCTTGAAAGCTGCGCCGCGCTGCAGCGCGAGGGGTTCCGCGTCACCTGCCTGCCGGTCGCGGAAAACGGCCTCGTTTCGCTCGAACGGCTCGCAGCGGCCCTGACCGGGCAGACCTTGATCGTCTCGATCATGGCGGCGCATAACGAGATCGGCGTGATCCAGCCGCTCGCCGAGATCGGCGCGCTGTGCCGGTCGCGCGGGGTGCTGCTCCACACCGACGCGGCGCAGGCGCTGGGCAAAATCCCGCTCGATGTCGAGGCGATGAAGATCGATCTGATGTCGATGTCGGGCCACAAAATCTACGGGCCGAAAGGGGTGGGCGCGCTCTATGTCCGCCGCCGGCCGCGGGTGCGCCTCACGCCGCTGATCGACGGCGGCGGCCAGGAGCGCGGCATGCGCTCGGGCACCTTGCCGACCCCGCTCTGCGTCGGCTTCGGCAAGGCCTGCGTGATCGCCGGCGAGGAGATGGCCGCGGAGGCGCGGCGCCTCACGGCGCTGCGCGAGCGGCTGCGCGCCGGCCTGGAGCGGCGCGTGCCGGGATTGCAGGTCAACGGCGATCTCGGCCATCGCCTGCCCGGCAGCCTCAACGTCTCGGTGCCCGGCACGACCGCGCCGGCGCTGATCGAGGCGTGCCGGTCGATCGCGATCTCGACCGGGTCGGCCTGCACCTCGGCCTCGGTCGAGCCGTCTTACGTGCTGCGTGCCTTGGGCCTCTCCGACGAGCGCGCCAATGCCTCGATCCGGGTCGGGCTGGGCCGCTTCACGACCGCCGCCGATGTCGATTACGCCGCCGACGCGATCGCCGCCGCGGCGGCGCGGCTGCGGATGAAAACCGGCAACGGCGCAACTACATGACGTTGACGGCGGCGCTTGCCGCGGCAATATGAATTTGGCTTAAGAGCGAGGCGATCAATGGCTTTGGCGCGACCCCCGGCCCTCAAGGTGACCGACGCGGCGGCGACCCGGATACAGGCGCTGCTCGCCAATCGCGGCAAACCCTCGGTCGGGGTGCGCGTCGGGGTGCGGGCGCGCGGCTGCTCCGGCCTCAGCTATACGCTCGAATACGCCGACGAGAAGGGCAAGTTCGACGAGATCGTCGAGGACAAGGGGGTGACCGTGCTGGTCGATCCCAAGGCGATCATGTTCATCCTCGGCACCGAGATGGACTATGTCGAGGAGAAGCTCGAATCCGGCTTCGTGTTCCGCAACCCCAACGAGAAGGGACGCTGCGGCTGCGGCGAGTCGTTTCACGTTTGATTTTTGACGTGGTTTTAAAGCGGCGTCGCCGCAAAGGGCTGATCGCCCATGAAGCTGTTTCAGATCGAAGAGCCCGACGGCTCGCCCGCCGATCCCGGTGCCCCGGGGGCGGCGGTCGGCATCGATGCGGGCGGCGATCTGGCCGAAGTGGCGTTTTCGGTCGGCGGCAACGCGGTGATGCTGGCCGATCGCGAGGGCTATGAGCGGGCACTGCCGGTGCCTGGCCCGGATGCGCCGCTTGCCGACTGGCAGGCGCTGTTCGAGGGCGCGAAACTGCGCGCCGAGCGGGCCTTGGCGCGGCCGGTGACGCATGCGGTGCTGGTGTTCGCGGCGCCGCTCGACCCGGCGCTCGCCGCCGAACTGCTGCGTGCGAGCGAAGCCGCGGGTGTCGAGCTGCTGCGGCTGGTCGCCACCGCCGACCTCGACACCGCCGCAGTGCCGGCGGAGGCTGCCGCGGTCCTCGCCGAGGAGATGGCGCCGCGGCCGCCCGCCCTGTAGAAGAGAGCCCGATGCCCAAAATGACTTTTATCGAGCGCGACGGCACGCGGCGCGACGTCGACGCGCCGCTCGGCCTGTCGGTGCTCGAAATCGCCCACCGCCACAAGGTCGACATCGAGGGGGCCTGCGAAGGCTCGCTTGCCTGCTCGACCTGCCATGTCATCGTCGACCCGGAATGGTACGACCTGCTCAAGGAAGCGAGCGAGGACGAGGAGGACATGCTCGACCTCGCCTTCGGCCTGACGCAGACCTCGCGGCTCGGCTGCCAGATCATCATGACCGAGGAACTCGACGGGCTGACCGTGCGCCTCCCTTCCGCCACCCGCAACATGATGAAGACGTGAGGCGGGAATTCGCCGGAACTGCTATAATGATGGGCAAGGAGAGCGCCGCGAATGGCTGAACCCGTCACCCTCGAACTGCTCGGCGAGCTGATGCAGCGCAATGTCGCCCAGACGCGCGCGATTAATGACGAACTGCATGACATCAAGGCCGAGCTCCGCGACATCAAAGATCAATTGCTGGTGCATGGCGCGATTCTGGTCCGGCTGGAAAGCCGTATTCCGTTGCCCAACGACGCCGAACTCGCCGCCATCCAGTTGCAGGTCCAACGCCTCCAGCGCCGCGTCGAAGCGTTGGAAGGGGAAAGGCTGAGCGACCGCTAGCGCCGCTTGGTCGAGAGACACGGGGTGCCCGGCAACACGCTGTTCGACCGCCTCGTCGCCGCCTGCGGTCCGGCGTGGCCTGCCTATACCCGGCACGATTTCGTGCTGCGCCTGGCGGACGGCACGCTTCCGGAGGCGGCGTTCCGCCACTACCTGATCCAGGATTACCTGTTCCTGCTGCATTTCAGCCGCGCCTGGGGGCTGGCGATCTACAAATCCGAGACGCTGGCCGAGATGCGCCGGGCGCAGGCGCTCGTCGCCGCGACGCTCGATGTCGAGATCGGGCTGCATATCGACTACTGCCGCGGCTGGGGCATCGACCCCGCGGCGATGGCGGCGGCGGCCGAGGCGCTGCCGACCGTCGCCTATACCCGCTTTGTGCTCGATCGCGGGCTTGCCGGCGACCGCCTCGACCTGGAGGTCGCGCTGGCGCCCTGCGTCGTCGGCTATGCCGAGATCGCCCGCGAGCGCCTCGCCGACCCCGCGACGCGGCTCGACGGCAACCCCTACCGGAGCTGGCTCGACATGTATGCCGGCGCCGAATACCAGGCGCTGGCCGACGAGGCCAAGGCCGCGCTCGACGAGCAGTTCGCCCGCCGCGGCGGCGAGGGGCGCTTCGCGTCCTTGGCAGCGAGCTTCGCCGCCGCCACCCGGCTCGAAGCCGGCTTCTGGCAGATGGGGCTCGACGCCGCCGGCTAGGGAACGATCGCCGGCCCGCGGCGATATAACCGGCGGTGGACGATCCCCGAAAGGCTCTGCAATGAGACGGCTGGCGTGTCTTGCGCTGTGTCTGCTGGCGCTGCTCGGCGTCGCGGCCTGCGGCAATTTCTACGACGACCTGGCCAACCCCGAGGCGCGGTTTTCGCCCGGCGATCAATAGCGTCCGCTGCCCGGTGGCGGTCTGACCCTGCCCGAGTACGCAAACCGCCGCGAAGCGCCTATATTGCGGCAATGCCGCCGCTTGACGATTTCGACCTTCCGGGCGATCCGGGCGACCACCGCATCGTCGTCGCGATGTCGGGCGGGGTGGATTCGTCGCTGGCCGCGGCGCTGCTGGCGCGGGCCGGCTATGATGTCGTCGGCATCACCTTGCAGCTCTATGACCACGGCGCCGCCACCGGCCGCAAAGGCGCCTGCTGCGCCGGGCAGGATGTGCGCGACGCGGCGGCGGTGGCCGCGCGGCTCGGCATCCCGCATTACGTGCTCGATTACGAGGCGCGGTTCCGCCAGGCGGTGATCGAGGATTTCGCCGACAGTTACGGCCGCGGCGAGACGCCGGTCCCGTGCATCCGCTGCAACGAGCGGGTCAAGTTCCGCGACTTGCTGGGCACGGCGCGCGATCTCGGCGCCAGCGCCCTGGCGACCGGGCACTATGCGCGCCGGCTGCCGGGCGCTGACGGCCCGGCTCTCTACCGCGCCAAGGATGCGGCGCGCGACCAGAGCTATTTCCTCTACCGCACGACACGCGACGAGCTGAGCTTCCTGCGCTTTCCGCTGGGCGGTTTGGCGAAGGCGGAGACACGGGCGCTGGCGCGCGCGCTGGACCTGCCGGTCGCCGACAAGCCGGACAGCCAGGACATCTGCTTTGTGCCGCAAGGTTCCTACGCCGATATCGTCACCCGGCTGCGGCCCGAAGCGGGCGAGCCCGGCGACATCGTCGACGAGGGCGGGAACGTGCTCGGCCGCCATCCGGGGATCGCCCATTTCACCGTCGGCCAGCGCAAGGGGATCGGCCTCGCGGCACCCGAGCCGCTCTACGTGCTGCGGCTAGAGCCGGCGACGCGGCGCGTCGTGGTCGGCCCCAAGACGGCGCTCGCCGAGCGGCGGGTGCGCATCGGCGAGCTGAACTGGCTCGACGCGCCGCTGCAGCCAGGCGAGGGACGTGCGGTCGCCGCCAGGCTGCGCTCGGCGCAGGCGCCGGTGCCGGCGATCCTCTACCCCGGAGACGGCGGCGAGGCGGAGCTCGTGCTCGACGCGCCGGCCGGCGCGGTCGCTCCCGGTCAGGCGGCGGTGCTCTACGACGGCGATCGGGTGCTCGGCGGCGGCTGGATCCGCCGGTGACGCCGCAGGCGCAATCCTTGACCCTGAGGGAGCGATCTCCTATATGCGGCGCCTTGCCCGTGACGGCACCGGCGGCGGGGTAGCTCAGTTGGTCAGAGCAGGGGACTCATAAGCCCAAGGTCGGCGGTTCAAATCCGCCCCCCGCCACCATGCCGCGCGCCGGCGGTTTCGCCTGGCCGGCGCTGCACGTTTAACGCTCGTTAACCTTGACCGCGCATCCTGTGGCTTCCCCACGGGTTCACAGGGTCGCGGCAGGAGTGATGGAGCGCAACCGCTGGGAAACGGCAATCCGCTGCCTTGAGGCCGCGGTTCACCCCGACACGCGCGACGACGCGGTCATCGCCGCGGTCAACGGGTTCCGGCGCATCGCCGAAGCGGTGCCGTTGAGCCAGATCTGCCTCGAATTCGCCTGCGGCGGCGTGCCCCTCGCCGAGCTGGCGGCAATGAAGGAAAGCCTCGACCATCTGCGGCACGAGAACCGCGCGTTGCAGCGCAAGCTGGCGGTCGACGCGGCGGCGCAGAGCGAGGCGGCGGAGCGCCTCGACACCGCACATCGCCGGATTTATGAGCTGACCGAGGAAGCGGCGGCGGCGCAGCGTCTTGCCGCGGCGGTCGAGCGTGAGTTCGAGGACTTTCGCGCCGCCTATGCCCGCGCCATCGACGGGATCCTGCGGGAGAATGTCGCGGTGCATCAGGCGCTTGGCGATGCCGCACAGCCGGCCCGGCCGGCGGCGCGGCCGTTCAGCCCGGCTCTCGCCGAGGCACGGCTGGGTGCCGCCAAGGCCGCGGCGTTCGTCGGCGGCGGCAACGGCAGCGGCCGCGTCCTGCCCGGCGGTCCGCCTCCGGTGCCCGCCTGGCCGGCCTGAGGTCGATCGATTACGCCGCAAATGCCGCGTTAAACCGGTGGACGCCGAGCCCCTCGCATTGCCATCTCCGAAGGCGGAACCGCAATCTGACACGGGAGCTGGACGATGCGCATGCTGGCGGTGACGACGATGATCGCACTCGGCCTGATCGCGGGGCCCGCGGCGGCGCAAACCGCCGCAAAACAGCCGCTGTCGAAGGACGCCGCGGCGGCGATGGCCGAGATCAAGGACAACACCGGCGCGTACCCGTCTGTCGTGTATCACCCGACGGCGCTGCCGCCGCCGAGCGCCAACGCGCCGTCGAACATCAACTGCGTTCCCTCGCTCGCCCCGTCGACCGGGTCGCTGAGCCAGCAGGCCGCGCCGGGCCAGCCCTGCCGCTAGCGCTCAGACGCATACGGATGGTGCACCAACCCCGGTATCGTCATGCCCGGACTTGATCCGGGCATCCACGACGCCCGCACCGTCCGTGCCCTCCCGCGTGGATGGCCGGGTCAGGCCCGGCCATGCCGATGACTCTCCGACAGTGCACCGGCAGCAAACGTCGCCGGGAACACCGGCAAGGGCGGGTCGTTGTCGGGGCATGCGGTATTCGCTCTCAGGAACGGTCTTCGCCGTCGCCGTTGTAATGGCGGGAGCGGCAGCGGCGCAGTCGTATCCGCCGCCGCGGTTCCCCGTCGCAGCGGCGCCGCCGGAAATGTTTCCGACCTGGTCGCCCTATGACGACGCGCTGTCCGGCACGGCGCACCACAACATCGCCGCGACACCCGATTGCGGCGCCGCCAATCCGCAGGGCGGCATCCCCTCGATGGTCACCGGCACCTGCCCCTGAGCGCTGCCCGCGGCTGCCGGCTCCGCTTGCCTTGGGTGAGACGAAAGCGCCAATCTAGGCGCGACTTCACGTCAGCCCGAGGTGCGGCCCATGGCGCTCAAAGACAAGATCCCGTTCGGCACCTCGCTGCCGCACCGCTCACCGGACCCGATCGCCACGGCGACGATCAAGACGGTGGCGCAGCGCGCCGAGGCGCTCGGGTTTCGCGACCTGTGGGTGACCGAGAACACGCTCGACGCGGTGTCGTCGTTCGACCCCGTGCCGCTGCTTACCTATGCCGCGTCGGTCACCTCGACGATCCGGGTCGGCGCCTCGGTGGTGGTGCTGGCGATCCACAGCCCGCTCCTGGTGGCGCATCAATGGGCGACGCTCGACTACCTCAGCGGCGGCCGGGCGATCCTCGGGGTCGGTCTCGGACGCGACCATCACTATCGCCAGTTCGAGGTGCCGCATGAGGGCAAGGTCGCGCGCTTCCGCGAGGAGGTGGCGCTGATCAAGGCGCTGTGGACGCAGGAAAAGACCACGTTCCACGGCCGCTTCTACCATATCGACGACGAGATGATGCAGCCGAAGCCGGTGCAGCAGCCGCACCTGCCGCTGTGGATGGGGGTCGGCCATCCCAACGCGGTGCGCCGCACCGCCGAGCTGGCCGACGGCTGGATGGGCTCGGGCGGATCGAGCATCAAGCAGTTTGCGGAATCGGTGCCGGTCCTCAAGCAGGCGCTCGAACAGCGCGGCCGCGACCCGGCGACATTCCCGATCTCGAAGCGCATCTTCATGATGGTCGACGAGAACCCGGCGACCGCGCGACGCCTGCTCGACCGCTGGTTCACCGACGTCTACCACAACCCGCCGGGCACCGACGCCTCCGGCATCCACGGCACGCCGGAGCAGGTGCGCGAGCGCCTGGAGGAGGTCATCGCGATGGGCGCCAACCATCTGATGCTCAACCCGGTGTCGAATTATGTCGAGCAGCTCGACGCGCTGGCCGAGGTGGTGGGACTGAAATAGGAGGCGGTGATGGCGGCTACCGACATCGTCAAGCAGAACGTCGCGGCGCATTGGGGCAAGCGGGCGGCGCATTTCGACGCGGATTTCGGACACAGCATCCGCACCCCGGCGGAGCGGGCCGCCTGGGACCGGGTGTTCGGGCTGGCGCTCGCCGGCCGGCGCGAGCTCAGTGCGCTCGATATCGGCTGCGGCACCGGGTTTCTGTCGCTGGAGCTGGCGGCGCGCGGGCACCGGGTGACCGGCATCGACTTTGCGCCCGAGATGCTGGCCCTGGCCCGCGAGAAGGCGGCCGCCGCCGGCGCGGCGGTCCGCTTCGAGGAGGCGGACGCGGAGAATTTGCCGTTCGCCGCCGGCAGCTTCGACCTGGTGATGACGCGTCACGTGCTGTGGACGCTGCCCCATCCCGAGGCCGCGGTCGGCGAATGGATCCGCGTGCTGAAGCCGGGCGGGCGGCTCGCGGTGATCGACGGCCACTCGCTGGTCGCGCCGGGCGAGGAACAGGCCTACAGCGCCCGGCGCAGCGCCGAATACGCGCCGATCGGCGACCGGCTGCCGTTCCTGATGGGCAAGCCGCAGGAGGACATCGAGGCGCTGTTCCGCGCTAAAGGGCTGGTCGCCGTCGGCGGCGATCCGCTGGCCGATGTGATCATGGCGCAGAACGAGCGTGCGCTCGCCGAGGGCGAGGCGCTGCGGCCGCGCCGGCGCTATGTCGTCTGGGGCGACGTGCCGGTCGCTTGATGGCTTCGCTCGCGGAACGCGAAGCGCTGGTCGCCGCGCGGCGGCAGACGCTGGGCGAGGGGCACGCCGAGACCCTCGACGCGATGCTCGACCTTGCTGAGCTGTTGTGGGCGGAGGGCCGCCTGTCGCGCGCCAGGGCGCTGGAAGAGGCGGTCGTCGCTGGGCGCCGAGCGCTCTACGGCGAGGCGCATCCCGATACCCTGAAGGCGCTCGGCAAGCTCGCCGTGACGATCGGCCAGCAGGGCGACCTGGCGGGAGCGCGGCGGCTTCAGGAGCAGGTCGTCGCGGGCATGCGGGCGCTGCATGGCGATGCGGGGCGCGACACGTTGCGCGCAGTCAACAACCTCGCGGGAACCGTCGCCGCGACGGGCGACGTGTTCGCGGCGCGGGTGCTGCTGGAAGACACGATCGCCGCGCTGGGCCGGGTGTTCGGCGAAGACGACGGCGACACGCTGACATCGCGCGCCAACCTCGCGGCGCTGCTGTGGCAGTGCGGCGAGCGCGACGCGGCGGTCGCGTTGCAGGACCAGGTCGCGGCGGCGTTGCGGCACACCCGCGGCGCCGAGGACCCGCTGACCCGCAATGCCGCGGCCGTGCTCGAAACGATGCTGCGCGACGGCTGGCTCGAATAACGGCTACTGCACCGGCACCGTCACGCGCTCGACATTGCATGGCCGCGCCGCGCCGCAATACGGCGACGGGAGCCATGCCTCGTGGGTGCGTCGCGCCGTGTGCCGGACCATCTGGCGCCGGACCGCACGGCGCTGGACGATGCGGTGGTGAGCGGCGGGATGGGCCGTCGCGTGATGAATAACCGGCGGATACGCCGGCGACGCGGGGACGAGGACGACCGGCGCGGCGGCCACGGGTGGTGGAGGCGGCGGGGGTGCGACCGCGGGCGGCTCGGGCGGCGGCACGCAGCCCGACAGCCCGAGAGCGACCGCGAGGCCGATGCCGATGGCGGCTTTTGTCATGGCCCGTTCCCTTGCCGTTTGCCCGATCAGGATGCGTGAACCTGGTTAAGAAAGCACCCACGCCGGTGCGGCAGCGGCGTATGCTAGGGTGCCCTCCTCCACAACGCGGCGAAATCATCGAGCTGACTGCGCTCGACGTCGGACACGGCCCAAAAATTCATCCCGTCCGCGGTCCAGTGCACGACGTTGTAGCCTTGCGCCGAGCGGTCCGACGCCGGATGCGGTTCCACCCCGCCCGCCGGCCAGACGAACAGATCGATGACATGCTTGTCGCGCTGGTAGACCAGCGCGGCGACCGGCCTTCCATCGAGATAGTCGAGCCGGCCGCCGCGCAGCTTGTAGCCTTGCGCGGCGAAATCACGGACCGGCGGGGCGAAATCGATCCGCCCGTCGAACCACGGCTTGACCGTGTGCCGGTCGGTCGAGACGACATCCTCCAGATGACCCGGCTGCAAAGCGCGGATATGGCCCGCGACAACCGCATCGACCAGGTCGTCGCGTTGCGGCAACAGGACCAACAGCGAGATGGCCGCGGCACACGCCGCGCCGAGACCGAAGCCAAGGCTCGGACCGCGCAGCCGGGGCCAGTTCCAGCCGCGGCGCTCGTCACGGGCCGCGGGCGGCGGTTCCGCCTGGCGCAGCCGCGCCATGACGCGGGCGCGCACGTCGTCAGGCGTCGCTTGGTAGGGGTGGCCGCGCAGCAATTCGCGCGCTTGCTGCAACTCGGCCTGCGCCGCGCGGCAGATCGCGCAGCCGGCGCGATGCGCCGCCAGCGCCGCCGCCTGCGCCGCGTCGAGCTCGCCGTCGAGCTCGGCCTGCACCAGCAGGACCTTGTCGCAAGCAGGCGCGGTGTGGCCGAGCCGATGCTCGCTCATGGCAATCCCTCCGCTGCCGCGGCCTGCGCCAGCAATTGCCGCGCCCGCCACAGCCGCGACATCACCGTGCCGATCGGGGTTTGCGTCGCCTCGGCGATCTCCTTGTACGAGCATTCCGCGAATTCGCGCAGCACCAGCGTCTCGCGCAGTTCCACCGGCAGCGCCGCGACCAGCGCGCGCACCCGCCGGCTGGCATGCGTGCGGAGCAGCGCCGTCTCGGGATCGTCGTCGTCCGACACGAGCTCCGCGGCGACGGGGTCCTCCCTATCGCCGGTGATCGGCACCGTGGCGACGCCGCGATTGAGCGCCAGTGAGGCATAGGCGGTGTTGCGCACGATCTGCAGCAGCCAGGCGCGCGGGTTGACGCCCTTGAAGCCGGTGAAATAGGTCAGCGCGCGCACCATCGCCTCCTGCAGCACGTCCTCCGCCGCCTCGCGATCGCGCATCAGCCAGCGCGCGAGGTTATAGGCGGCGTCGAGATGCGGCAGCACCACGCGCTCGAACGAAGCCTCACCCGATGCGTTTGCCACGTCCCCTCGCGCACCCGGGCCGCGAACCCAGACGATTGCCGCCTGCCTTCGACCGTCTCGCGGACTGTTTTATTCGCCGGCCCGAAAAATTTTTAGCGTCACGAATAAACCGCCGACGACGCGGGTCTCCTTCGCCGACAGCAACGCGAGGAGCGCCGACCCGATGAACACGAGACGCGGATTTATGCAATGCCTGGCCTGGGCCGGCAGCGGCGTCGTCTGGACGATGACCGGCGGCGTGCCGCGCGCGCTCAATCTCGGCGATGCGGCGCTGGCGGCGCCGTCCGGCGGGTTCAGCTTCGTCCAGATCAGCGACACGCATATGGGGTTCAAGGCCGAGGCCAACCCGGACCCGAACGCCACCCTTCAGGCCGCGCTCGACAAGATCGCCGGGCTGCCCGTCAAGCCGGCGATGATGATCCATACCGGCGACGTCACGCATCTGTCGAAGCCCGCCGAGTTCGACACCGCCGAGCAGCTGATCAAGGGCGCCAAGCTCGACACGCATTTCATCCCGGGCGAGCACGACGTGATCGGCGACGACGGCAAGCTCTATTTCGAGCGCTTTGGCGCCACAGGCGCGGCGCCGGGGGGCTGGTACAGTTTTGATCAGAACGGGGTGCATTTTGTCGGGCTGGTGAACGTCATCGGCTTTGGCCCGGCTTCGGGCGGCACGCTCGGCAAGGATCAGCTTGCGTGGCTGGAGACCGACCTCAAGGGCAGGAGCGCGAGTATGCCGGTCGTGGTGATGGCGCATATCCCGCTGTGGCCGATCTACCCGCAATGGGGCTGGACCACCGCCGACGCCGACCAGGCCTTCGTCCTGTTGAAGCCGTTCGGCTCGGTGACCGTGCTGAACGGCCACATCCATCAGGTGGTGCAGAAGGTCGAGGGCAAGATCACCTTCCAGACCGCGATGTCGACCGCGTTTCCGCAGCCGGCGGCGGGCGCCGCGCCCAATCCCGGCCCGATGAAGGTGCCGGCGGACAAGCTGAAGACGCTGCTCGGCCTGCGCGAGATCACCTACGCGCCGGCGGCCGGGCTGAAGCTGGCGGACCAGACGCTGGCCTGACCCAGCCCCGTTCGTCACCCCACGCAGACGGGGGTGGCAAACAATAAGGAGGAGATCCCGATGTTTTCGTCTCGACGGCGGGCGTTGCCGCTCGCCGCGGCGGTGGTGCTCGCCCTGAGCCCCGTCGCCTTAGCCGCCGACCCCTCCGCCGCGCCGCAAGTCGCGGCGACCGGGGCGGGCACGGTGACGATCAACAATTTCGAATTCCAGCCGCCGCTGGTCACCGTGGCCCCTGGCACCACGGTGACCTGGATCAACCGGGACGAGGAGCCGCACACGGTGCTGAGCGCCGACGGCGGCGCCACGTTCAAATCGCCCGCGCTCGACACCGACGACAAGTTCGCCTTCACCTTCGACAAGCCGGGCACCTACAAATATTTCTGCTCGCTGCACCGCCACATGGTCGGGACGATCGTGGTGAAGTGATGCGGTCGGTCATCGCGCCTTGTGCAGGACGCCTCCCGACATCGGCCGGGGGGTGCCGGTGGTGGTCGGCAGGCTCAGCGGCAGGCCGCGGACCGAACGGATCGCGAGATAGGCGAAGGCCTGCGCCTCGAGCGCGTCGCCGTCCCAGCCGACCGCCTCGACGGGCCGCACCGGCACCCGCAGCAGGCGCGCCAGCGCCGCCATGATCGCCGGGTTATGCCGGCCGCCACCGGTCACCAGGAACGCGCGTGCCGGCCGCGGGAAATGCGCCCGCGCGGCGGCGACCGCGGCCGTGGTCATCTCGGTCAGGGTCGCCGCGCCGTCGGCGGCGGCGAGGCCGTGCGGCATGAACATCGCGAATTCGTCGCGGTCGAGCGATTTCGGCGGCTTCCGCGCGAAATAGGGCGCGGCCAGGAATCGCACCACATGGGGTCGCGACACGCGTCCCGCCGCCGCCAAGGCGCCGCCGAAATCGGCCGCCTGCCCGGTATGCCGGCGCGCCCAGTCATCGAGCATCGCGTTGCCGGGGCCGGTATCGAAGGCCCAGATTTCCCCCGGCTCGCCGATCCAGGTCACATTGCCGACGCCGCCGAGATTGAGCACGGCCAGCGGCTTGGCCAGGTCGGCGGCGAGCGCCGCGTGGTAGAGCGGCGCCAGCGGCGCACCCTCGCCGCCGGCCGCGACGTCGGCGCTGCGGAAGTCGCAGACCACATCGCACCCGGTCAGCCGGGCGAGCAGCGCGCCATCGCCGATCTGCCAGGTGCCGCGCTGCGCCGGCGCGTGCAGGATCGTGTGGCCGTGAAACCCGATCAGGCCGAACCGCGCCCCCGGATGGCGTTCGCGGAACGCCGCGACGGCGGCGGCATGCAGCCGGGTCAAGTCGTCCTCGACCGCCGGCACGGCGCCGACACCGCCGAGCACCGCCCGCAGCCGCTCGCGGAAATCCGCCGGGTAGGGCACGGTCAGCGCCGGCCCGGCCGCGACGCGGCTTTCGCCGTCGCTCTCGATTGCCGCGACATCGATGCCGTCAAGCGAGGTGCCGCTCATCAGCCCCAGCGCGGCGACGGGATTTGTGCTAGAGGGAGCCGCCATGTCGACCCGATCACCCTTTCTCATCGCGGCGCACGAGCGCGGCTATCTGCATCAATGCACCGACGAGGCGGGGCTCGACGCGCGCCTTACCGGCGGCGCCGTCACCGCCTATATCGGCTATGACTGCACCGCCGACAGTCTGCATATCGGCAGCCTGTTGGGAATCATGCTGCTGCGCCTGTTTCAGCGGTCCGGGCACAAGCCGGTCGTGCTGATGGGCGGCGGCACGACGCGGATCGGCGACCCGTCCGGCAAGGACGAGGCGCGGCCGCTGCTCTCCGATGCCGATATCGCGCGCAACATGGCCGGCATCCGCCAGGTGTTCAGTAAATTCCTCACCTTCGGCGACGGGCCGACCGACGCGATCATGGTCAACAATGCCGATTGGCTCGACGAGCTTCGCTACATTCCGCTGCTGCGCGACATCGGCCGGCATTTCTCGGTCAACCGCATGCTCACGCAGGACAGCGTCAAGCTGCGCCTCGAACGCGAGCAGCCGTTGACCTTTCTCGAATTCAACTACGCGATCCTCCAGGCTTACGATTTTGTCGAGCTGGCGCGGCGTTACGACTGCGCCGTGCAGATGGGCGGCTCGGACCAGTGGGGCAACATCGTCGCCGGGGTCGATCTCGGCCGGCGCGTCGCCGGCAAGTCGCTGTTCGGCCTGACGACGCCGCTGATGACCACCGCTTCGGGCGCCAAGATGGGCAAGAGCGTCGGCGGCGCCGTCTGGCTCAACGCCGAGAAGCTGAGCCCGTACGAGTACTGGCAGTACTGGCGCAACACCGAGGACGACGATGTCGGCCGCTTCCTGAAGCTGTTCACCGAGCTGCCGCTCGCCGAAGTGGCCCGCCTCGAGGCGCTGCGCGACAGCGAGATCAACGCGGCGAAAAAGGTGCTGGCGACCGAGGTGACCGCGCTGTGCCACGGGCGCGCGGCGGCCGAGGCGGCGGCGAACACGGCGGCGGCGGTGTTCGGCGACGGCGGCGGGGTCGAGGGCCTGCCGCGGGTGCCGATCCATCGCAGCGCTTTCGACCGCGACATTCCGGTCTTCACGCTGTTCGTGACGGCGCGCCTTGCCAAGTCGAATGCGGAAGCCCGTCGCCTCATACGCGAGGGCGGCGCAAGGCTCAACGATCAGCCGGTGCCTGCCGAAACCAGGATGGTGACACTGGCTGACGCCAATGATCAGGGGCTGATCAAGTTAAGCGCCGGCCGCAAGCGTCACGTGATGATCAGCATTGAGGATTTCTAGGCGGCGCTGGTGCCGATCTCGCGCCACCAGCGCCAGGTCAGCGCCATCGCGACGAGCCCCTCGACGCCGCTGATCGTCGTCGCCCAGGGCGCGCCGACCCATTCGGCCATCAGCCCGATATTGACGAAGCCGATCAGCCCCGAACCGATGCACAGCGACAGCACGCCGTAGAGCCGGCTGCGCATCGCCGCCGGCGCGGCGAGGTAGATCAGCGTCGCCTGCATCACGCTGAACCCCGAATTGGCCAGCCCGGTCGAGAGCAGCGCCGTTCCGGCGAGCACCGCGGTCGGCGCCTGGGCCACCCCGATCATCAGCGTCATGTAGCCGAGCACGGCGCCGACATAGAGCGTGACGAAATGCCGGGGCCGCGCCCACAGCGCGATGGCCGCCGCGCTGATAAAGGCGCCGATCCCGTCCATGCTGGCGAGGACGCCGATCCCGCCCGGTGCGAGATGCAGGCTGTCCTGGCCGATCACCGGGATCATGCTGGTGAAGGGCCAGCCGAAGACATTGTAGGTGACGGTGATCGTCAGCACCGCGACGAGGCGCTTGTCGCGCCGGGCGATCATCAGCCCTTCGATGACATGCGCGAGCACCGCCCCCTTCGCCGCTGGCGCGAAGCTGTTGCGGTGACGCAGCCGGAGCGCGGCGATCACCGAAATCGCGTAGCACACCACGCTGATCGTGAACGCGCCGGCGATCCCGACGCTGCTCAGC
The DNA here is from genome assembly GCA_035550515.1 of Allostellaceae bacterium. Classification (GTDB taxonomy): domain Bacteria; phylum Pseudomonadota; class Alphaproteobacteria; order ATCC43930; family CGMCC-115725; genus DATARH01. The sequence goes on along the minus strand of DASZOZ010000132.1, from coordinate 18,176 downwards.
ACCAGCCCGCCGATCGTCGGGCCGAGCATGCGGCTCGCATTGTTGGCGCCGACATCGACCGCCATCGCCGCGCCCATCCGGTCGGGGCCGACCACCTCGCCGATCATCACCCGCCGCACCGGGTTGTCGGCGGCCCAGGCGATGCCGTTGCAGAAGCTTGCCAAGGCGAGGTGCCACACCGCCAGTTGCCCGGCATAAGCCAGGCTCGCGACGACGATCGCGGTCAGCAGCATGGAAATGCTGACGACGACCTGCGCGTGCCGCCGTTCCAGGCGCTCGACATAGGCGCCGATCAGCGGGCCGAACATCACCATCGGCGCCATGCGCAGCAGCGTCATCAGCGCGACCTCGAACGCCGACCCGGTGCGCTGGTAGACAAACACGCCGACCACCAGCATCTCCAGCCAGCGCACGGCGAACACGATCAGCCCGATCAGCCACAGCCGGCGGAAATCGGGCAGCTCGAACAGCCAGCCTTTGCTCTGCCGTGCCACATCGGCAGGCGGCATCGCCGGTGGCGCCGGTGCGACGCCGGCCCGTTCCGAAGGAGACATATACGAAGCGCCTGCAGGCGGTTCCCGCGCTGGGGCCGGTTGTTGGTGCGGCCCCGGCTTTGTAGTCTACACCCGAGCGGCCCGGCCGGGGCTGAGAATAACGGGAGGCAGCAGCGATGGATCTCGGGCTCAAGGGAAAGCGGGCGCTGGTCACCGGCGCCACGCGCGGCATCGGCCGCGCCATCGTCGACCAGCTGGCGGAAGAGGGCTGCAACGTCGCGCTGTGCGCGCGCAGCGTCGGCCCGGTGGCGGAAACCGTCGCGGCGCTCGAAAAGAAAGGGGTCAAGGCTTACGGCGGCGATGTCGATGTCAGCGACCTCGACTGGCTGAAGCGCTGGGTCGACCGGTCGGCCGAGCAGCTCGGCGGCATCGACATCTTTGTCGCCAATGTCAGCGCGCTGGCGCAAGGCATGGATGCCGAATCGTGGCGGCGGGGGTTCGAGATCGATGTGATGGCGACCGTCTTCGGCTGCGAGGCGGCGCTGCCCTATCTGGAAAAGTCGGGGGCCGGCGCGATCGTCGCGGTCGGCAGCACCGCGATGGCCGAGATTTACGGGCCGACCCGCTCCTATGCCGCCGTCAAGGCGGCGCTGATCCCGTACATCAAGGGGCTGGCACGCAATCTCGCGGCGAAGAATGTGCGCGCGAACCTGGTCTCGCCCGGCAACGTCTATTTCAAGGGCGGGGTGTGGAACATCGTCGAAGAGCGCAACCCCGAGATGTTCAAGGCGATGCTGGGGCGCAACCCGACCGGGCGCATGGGCACTCCGCAGGAGGTCGCCGACGCGGTGGTGTTCCTCGCCAGCCCGCGGGCCAGCTTTATCACCGGCACCAACCTGATCATCGACGGTGCGCTGACCCAGCGGGTGCAGTTCTAGCGGCGAGACCGGCAAGGCTCACGGCCGAGGCGAAGGCCAGCGCGATGCAGCCGGCGGCGGCGCCGAAGGCTGTCGCCGGGACCCCCGTCAGGTCCCAGATCGCGCCGCCGATCGGCGGCATCGCAAACGAGGTCAGGTAGCCGATCGCGAACATGCCGGCCGACATGCGGTGCACCTCATGCGCGGGAGCCAGAAGCGGCGGCAGCGCCAGCGACAGCACCAGCTGGAGCCCGCCGCAAAAGCCGAGGATGCCGGCGGCGACGACGGCAAGGTCCGGCCGGGCGAGGAACACGGCAATCGCGGCCGCCGCGAGCAGGGTCGAGGCGACCAGCACCGCCCGGCTGCCGGCCAGCCGCCGGGCGAACGTCAAGACGATCGCCGACGCCGGAAGCTGGCCGACATTGAGCGCGCTCAGGCAGGGGCCGACCAGCTCGGGGCGGCCGGTGGCGTGCAGATAGTCGGGGATGAAGGCGTTGGCCGAGAAATAGAGCCCGCCGGTCCCGCCCAGCAGAAACCCGACCTGCCACAGCCGGCGGTCGCGCCAATCGGGCCACCAGCGCACGGTCATGACCAGCCGGTCGCGCGCGTGATGCGGCGTCGTCAGCCACAGCAGCGCGGCGGTCAGCGCCACCGGCACCGACCAGAACATAAAACTCGCCGTCCAGCTTCCGTCGAGCAACGGCAGAACCAGCGGGATCGTCACCGCGGCCGGCACCGCCTCGCCGATCAGCAGGCCGTTGGCATAGACCGCGGTGGCAAAGCCGGCGCGGGCCGGAAACCATTCGCTGACCAGTGTCGGCAGTGTCGGCTGCATCAGCGCGATGCCGATCCCCATCGCCAGCGTCATGCCGTACAGCATCGGCGCCGACGGCCCCACGCCGCGCGCCGCGCTGGCGGCCGCGACGATCGCCAGGCCGAGCAGGCAGGCGCGCCGCGCGCCGAGCCGCGCCACGCCCAGCGATCCCGGCACGGCCGCCAGCCCGAGTAGCAGCACCGGCAGCGCCGACAGCGCGCCGATCGCCTTTTCGCTGAGCGCCAGGTCGCGGTGGATCAGCGGCAGGACCGGCGGCACCGCCAGCACCGTCAGGCGCAGCTGCATGCCGGTCAGCCAGAGCAGGCACAGACGAAATCCGGCCGAGCCGGTGACCGGGTTGCTTCTGTCGGTCACTGGCGCGCAATCGGTGTGAACTTGGGCATTGCCATATCCTCGCCTCCCCCGGGCTCGACCCGGGGGTCTACGTCTTTATCAGAACCGTCGAAAACCGCGAGACGTGGATGGCCGGGGTCAAGCCCGGCCAAGACGATGCAAAAGCTGTCGCTTCGCCCCGATTCGCGCGATCGATGGGGGAGGTCTCAGGCGGCTTTCGCGGTCGCGTCGCTCAGGGCCGCTTTTGCCGGCGGCGCGCAGACCGCGCAGGCCGGCAAGACCACGGTCGCGGTGGTGCCGAAGTCGAGCTGGCTGACCAGCGTCAGCTCTCCGCCGTGCAGCCGCACCAGGGCGCGCGCCAGCGACAGGCCGAGTCCGGTGCCCTGTTGGCGACGCACCTCGACTCCGCCGGCGCGGCCGAACGGCTCGAACGCGGCGCGCAGATCCTGCATCGACATGCCGATCCCGGTATCGGCGATGGTGATCGCCGCACCGCCGTCGTCGCGCGCCGCGAAGCGCAGTTCGATCCGCCCGCCGGGCAGCGTGTATTTGATCGCGTTCGAGAGCAGGTTGACGAGCACCTGCTTCATCGCCCGCGGATCGACGTTGAGATCGGGGCAGCTGCCGAGCCCCGCATGGGTCAACGCGATGCCGCGTTCCGCGGCGAGCAGCTCGACGAGGTCGAGCGCCGAACGCCCCAGCGCGGCGGCGGACATGCGGATCGGCGAAATCTCCATCTTTCCGGCTTCGACGCGCGCGCTGTCGAGCAGGTCGTTGATCAGCGACAGCAGATGCGCGCCCGCTTCGTGAATGAGGCGGGCATATTCGAGATAGCGGCCGTTGGCGATCGGCCCGAACATCTGTTGGCGGATCGTCTCGGAAAAGCCGAGGATCGCGTTGAGCGGGGTGCGCAGCTCATGCGTGACCTGGGCGAAAAACCGCGACTTGGTGCGGTTTATCTCATCGGTCCGGTCAACCGCGGCGGCGGCGGACGCCAGCTCGCGGCGCAGCGTGCGCTCGACGGCCGCTTGCTGTGCGATCTGGTCCGTCGCCGCGCGCAACCGCGACAGCAGCAGGCCGAGCACGATCGACAGCGCCGCCAGCCCGAGGATCGCGGCGGCGACAAACGGCAGCGCCCGGACGATGCGCGTTGCCGTCTTTGCCGGGGATGCCAGCCGCAAGTGAAAGTCGCCGACGGCATAGGTCGGCCCGGCGGCCGTTCCTCCGAACAACGACGAGCCGTCGGCGCGTACCAGGTCGAGACCGGGAAACGCCTTTGCGTCGATGACGACCAGGGCGACGATGTCCGATCCCGGCACGGTGCTGGCCAGGCCGACCAACATCGTGCCGCCGTCGGACAGCGCCTGAGTGGTGGAGATGGCGCCGGGCTGCGCCGTACGGGCGTCGGCCGCGAGCCTTGCCAGCACCGCCGGGTCGAGCGTATCGGCGCTGCGCAGCTGCACCGCACCGCTGGCGTCGACGATCGCGGCGGCGCGGGTGCCGGACGACAGCAACGGCAGCTGATCGAGGAATTGCTGGACGGCGGCATCGGGTCGGGTTGCGGCGAGGCGGCCCAGCGCGTCGAGATCGCGCCGCTCGCGATCGAGGAGGGTCTTCGCCTTGTCGATCGCGCTCGCCGTGCGCTCGTTCGCCAGCCGCTTATCGCTCGCTGACTGCCGGATGGCACCAGCGGCCGCCAGCCCGATCAACACAATCGCAACGATCGCCACGCCGGCCGCGACCGGGCCGTGGCGCCGAACAACCCGCGCCATCTCGCGCCACGCTACAAACGAAAAGACCATTGCGACGGTATCCCGGCCATCAGGCTCGCCTCTCCATCAATCGATCATTAAGGTTAATATAGGGTTTAAGAGGCGGCTCCGGGCTTTACGCAGCGGTACAGCGCGCTGTTCTCCTTGGTTTGCACGAATACCGGCTGGCGCTCGTATTGCGCGCAATGGCGCCGCGCGATCGGCAGCGTGTCGGAAACGTCGCCGACATAGTTGATCAGCACCCAGTCGGCGGTCCCACGCATCGCCACATCCTGATGCGGCAACTCGCAGCCGGCGAGAAACGCCGCAACGAGCAGGCCGACCATAAAGGCGGTCGCGCGTATCATCGACACTCCACCGACAATCCCCTTCGCGCTTGCGTCCAGCGGCGTCAGCTTGGCGGCTTCCGCGCGGCCTGTCGACTCCATCTCGGGTTAACCGGCGTTAGCCATATTCGCCGCCGCGCGCTGCCCGGTAGCGGGGTCTTTCGCGCGGCAAGGGGCTTCCCTAAGATCGCGGCCCGGCACTCGAAAGGGTTGTCCCATGGCCCTGCGCACCCCCTATCTGCTGTTCATCGGCGACGCCCCCGACCAACTCGCCGCCAAAACCGCGGCCGGTGTCGCGTTCTGGCGGCCCGAAGCCTGCCTGGGCCAGCTGCGCCTGCCGGGCTGCAAGGCCGATCTCGAATTGCCCGATATGACGATCGACGAGGCGGCCGAGGCCGGGGTCAAGACCGTCATCGTCGGCACCACCAATCGCGGCGGCGTGCTGGGCGACGGCTGGGAGAAACTGCTGGTGCGGGCGCTGGAGCTCGGCATGGACCTGGCGAGCGGGCTGCACCACCGGCTGACGGACATTCCGGCGCTGCGCGACACCGCTGCGCGCTGCGGCCGGCAGATCGCCGATGTGCGCCATCCGACGCGGGAGTTTGCCGTCGGCAACGGCATCAAACGGCCCGGCAAGCGGCTGCTGACCGTCGGCACCGACTGCTCGGTCGGCAAGATGTTCACCGCCCTGGCGATCGACCGCGAGATCAAGGCGCGCGGCGGCAAGTCGGATTTTCGCGCGACCGGACAGACCGGCATCCTGATCGCCGGCGACGGCGTGTCGATCGACGCCGTGGTGTCCGATTTCGTCTCGGGTGCGGTCGAATGGCTCTGCCCGGCGAACGAACCCGGACATTGGGACGTCGTCGAGGGCCAGGGCTCGCTGTTTCACGCGTCTTACGCCGGGGTGACGCTGGGGCTGATCCACGGCGCGCAGCCCGACGCGCTCGTGGTCTGCCACGAGCCGACCCGGCCGCATATGCGCGGCCTGCCGGGCTACAGGCTGCCCGACCTGCAATTGTGCATCGAGCGCAATATCGAGGCGGCGCGGCTGACCAACCCCGAGGCGCGCTGTGTCGGGCTCAGCATCAATACGGCCGGGCTCGAGGAAGCTGCCGCGCGCGACTATTTGCGCGACACCGAGCGTCGGCTAGGGCTACCCTGCACCGACCCGGTCCGCGCCGGCGTTGGCGCGATCGTCGATAACCTGTCGATCTGATCTGTTATGGCGCCACACCCGCAGCGATTGCACGTCACCCGCCGGTCATGGCCGCTGGCCCAGCCGTTCGTCATCTCACGCGGCAGCAAGACGACCGCCGACGTCGTCGTCGCCGAGCTGCATGACGGCGACTCGCAGGGACGCGGCGAATGCGTGCCCTATCCGCATTACGGCGAAAGCGTCGACAGCGTCTTCGAGGCGCTGGAGAAGATGAAGGGCGCGGTCTTTTCCGGGCTCAACCGCGAGAGCCTGCAGCAGGCGATGCCGCCCGGCGCGGCGCGCAATGCGCTCGATGCCGCGTTCTGGGACATCGAGGCGAAACGCGCCTATCGCAGCGTCGCGGAACTCGTCGGCATCGCGCCGCTGCGGCCGGTGACCACTGCCTATACGCTGTCGCTCGATACGCCGGAACGGATGGGCGCCGCGGCGGCGGCGCAGCGCGGGCGCCCGCTGCTCAAGCTCAAGCTGACCGGCGACGGCGATGCGGAGCGGGTGCGGGCGGTGCGCGAACATGCCCCGGCCTCGCGGCTGATCGTCGACGCCAACGAGGGCTGGACCGCGGCGCATTTCGCGACGCTGGCCCCGGTCCTGGCGGCGCTGGGTGTCGAGCTTATCGAGCAGCCGCTGCCGGCGGCCGATGACGATGCCCTTGCCGAACTGCCCCACCCGATCCCGGTCTGCGCCGACGAATCCTGCCATGTCGCGGCGGATCTCGACCGGCTGGTCGGCAAATACGACGCGGTCAACATCAAGCTGGACAAGACCGGCGGCTTGACCGAGGCGCTGAAGCTGGCTGCGGCCGCCAAGGAGCGCGGCTTCGGCATCATGGTAGGCTGCATGATCGGCACGTCGCTGGCGATGGCGCCGGCGCTGGTGCTCGCGCAGCAGGCGAGCGTCGTCGATCTCGACGCGCCGCTGCTGCTCGCCGCCGACCGCAACCAGGGCCTGCGCTACGAGGGCAGTGTCGTCCACCCGCCAGACCCGAAATTGTGGGGTTGACCCCTGAACTACGCCCCGCTCGGCCTGGATGAAGGCATCGGCGCGCTGCGCGGCGAGCCGGTGTTCGCCGCCATCTTGGCGCGCGCCGGCCCGCCGCGCTTTCGCCGCCGGCGCAACGGCTTCGAGACGTTGCTCCACATCATCCTCGAGCAGCAGGTCTCGATCGACGCGGCGGCGGCGATGTTCCGCCGGCTCAACGAGGAATGCCGGCCGCTGACCCCCGCGCGGTTTCTGACGCTTGACGAGGCGACCTTGCGGCGCTGCGGGTTCAGCCGGCAAAAGGCCGCCTATGGCCGCGGCCTGTGCGAGGCGGTCACCGGCGGGACGCTCGACTTTGTCCGGCTCGCCCAGGCCAGCGACGACGAGGCGCTGGCGACGCTGGTGGCGCTGAAGGGGATCGGTCGCTGGACGGCGGAGATCTATCTGATCTTCGCGCTCGGCCGCGACGATGTCTGGCCGGCGGCCGATCTCGGGCTGCAGTTCGGCGTCGCCGCCGAACTCGGCCTGGGCGACCGGCTCGGCGAGCGCGCGCTGCGCGAGATCGGCGAGCGCTGGCGGCCCTGGCGCACGGTGGCCGCCTGCCTGTTCTGGCAATCCTACCTGCACGCGCGTTCGCGCGCCGCCCCGGTATTGCCGCCGGAGCTGTACGCCTAGGGTGCGCCCGACGGCGGGATCAGGATTTCGGCAGGGTGATGACCTGACCGGGGTAGATCAGGTTGGGGTCGCGGATATGTTCGCGGTTGGCGCCGAAAATCACCGTGTAATGCTGTCCGGTGCCGTAGGTCTTGCGGGCGATCACCCATAGCGAGTTGCCCGCCTGCACGGTATAGCGGCCGGTCGCGGCGTCGGCGGCGGCCGGCTCGTACGGCGTCTCGATGCGGTGCGCGACCGAACCGTCCGCCGCGAGCTGGTCGATCCGCAAGTCGGTCTTGCCGGCGTCCTGCGGCCGCGGTGAGACCAGCGACCATTTCCCTTGCGCGTCGGCGGTGGCGGTGCCGATCGGCCGGTTGTCGGCGTAGAGCCGCAGCGTCGCGTTCGGCGCGGCGTGGCCGGACAGCATCAGCTCGCCGTTGTCGTTGGGCTCGGCAGTGTCGAGAGACAGGTCGCCGGCCCGCGCGTTGGGCGTCTGCAATGCCTGGGCCGGCTGGTCGGCATTGCCCGGCAGCAACACCGCGACGGTGCCGGCGTCCGCACCGCCGCCTGACGCCGCCGCGGCGACGGCCAGCGCCACGGTGTCGGTCGACTTGGTCTTGGCGCCGGTGGCGGGGTCGGTGGATTCCAGCGTCAGCTGGCGCTCGCCGGGGGTCATCGGCGCGCTCGGCACCAGCACCCATTCGCCGCGCTCGTCCGCGGTCGCCTCGCCGAGCCTTTGGCTGCCGTCGAGCACCGCGACCTTCGACCCCGGCGCGGCGCGACCGGCGATGACCGCGTGGCCGCTCGGGTCGACCTTGACGATGTCGAAGCTGGGGGCCGGGGTCGCCGCCGCGGCTGGTTGCGGCGCGTTGACTTGCGGGGTGGCGGCCTTTGGGGCGGTGGTCGGCGGCGCCGGGGAGGGCACCGCCCGGGGCGCGGGCGCGCTGTTGGTCCACAGCACCAGCGCCGTTCCGACGATGAGCAGCGCGAAGCCGCTCCCCAATCCCCAAATGACCCGTTGCACCGAATTCCCCATCGTTCGGTTGCCGGGAGACTTTAGGCCGCGACCGGGCGGCTTGCAATCTCGGCTTGTTGAGAGGATGAGGAGGTGCGGCAGCAATTCGGCAGGCTTTTTCGTGCGGCAGTCGGCATGGCAGATCGGACGGCTTTGCGTCTATTGCGGTTCCTCGCAGGGCGCGGACCCGCGCTACCGCGCGGCGGCGCGGGAACTCGGCGCCGGCGTCGCCGCGCGCGGCATCGAGCTGATCTACGGCGGCGGCCGCAACGGGCTGATGGGGGCCGCGGCCGATGCGGCGCTGGCCGGCGGCGGCCGGGTCACCGGCATCATCCCGGTGCACCTGGAACACCGCGAGGCTGCGCATCGCGGCCTCAGCGATCTCGTCGTCGTGACCGATATGCACCAGCGCAAGCGGGTGATGGCCGAGCGCGCCGATGCCTTTGCCGTGTTGCCGGGCGGCGTCGGTACGCTCGACGAGACGATCGAAATTCTCTCGTGGCGCCAGCTCGGCCTGCACGACAAGCCGGTGATCGTCATCGACATCGCCGGCTACTGGTCGCCGCTCGCCGAGCTGTTCGACCACATCGTGGCGTCGCGCTTTGCGGCCCCGCTGGTTCCGCGGCTGGTCTCCTTTGTCCCGGATGTTGCAGGGCTTTTCGCGGCGCTGTCGGGCGATGGCCGACATTTCCACGAAACCGGTGGATAACGTTGTGGAGAAGGGGTGGGTTGCGGCTGCTTCGCCAAGTAAGCCAAGTGCAACAAGATTTTGCCTAGAAAAGAGGCAAATTTCCTAACCGCTTGAAATTGCTGTACCGGCGACTCGCGCCCGTTTCGCGGTGTTGTAAACTTTCCGTAAACTGCCGTTACATGTTGCAAAAATCGCGCTTTTTCGGGGCATTCGCCGGAGTTGTTAATAACCGGCCGCGGCAGAGCGTTGCGCCGGCCCGTTTCTCGCTCCGTCGGCTTGCCTCGCCATAACCGGGCCTTTATCGTGCGGCCCTGCCGCAGCTTGGCCGGTGCGAAATGCACGGCCTCGAAGGATGCCATAGATCAACTCAGCCGAAACGAAAGCGGCGCCCGGAGGTGCAAGCATGTCAGATCTCGAAATCGTTTGGACAAAGGTCGATGAAGCACCGGGGCTGGCGACGTTTTCCCTTCTGCCGATCGTCCAAGCCTTCGTCGGCGCGGCCGGCGTGAAGATGAAGCTGAAGGACATCTCGCTGACCGGCCGCATCATCGCCAACTTCCCCGAAAAGCTGACGCCGGCGCAAAGGATCAACGACGAGCTCGCCGAACTCGGCCAACTGGCGATGCGCCCCGAGGCCAACATCATCAAGCTGCCCAACATCTCCGCCTCGATCCCGCAGCTCAAGGCGGCGATCAAGGAGTTGCAGAGCAAGGGTTACGACGTGCCGGACTATCCGGACAGCGATGCGACGCCGGCGGACAAGGAAATCCGCGCCCGCTACGGCAAGGTGCTCGGCAGCGCCGTCAACCCGGTGCTGCGCGAAGGCAATTCCGACCGCCGCGCCGCCGGCGCGGTGAAGCAGTACGCGCGCAACAACCCGCACAAGATGGGCGCCTGGGCCAAGGACTCGAAGACCCGCGTGGCGCACATGTCGGGCGGCGATTTCTATGGTTCGGAGGTCGCGACGACCCTCGCCGCGCCGACCCATGCCCGTATCGAGCTGGTCGGTAGCGATGGTGCGGTCACGGTGCTGAAGGCGAAGACGCCGCTCCAGGCCGGCGAGATCATCGACGCGGCGGTGATGAACCGCAAGGCGTTGCGTGCCTTCTTCGCCGCGCAGATCGACGCCGCGAAGCGGGACGACATCCTGTTCTCGCTGCATGTCAAGACGACCATGATGAAGATCTCCGATCCCATCATCTTCGGTCATTGCGTTTCCGTGTTCTTCGCCGATGTGTTCGAGAAGCACGGCGCCACGCTGGCGCGGCTGGGCGTCGACCCCGACAACGGCGTGGGCGACATGCTGGCCCGGATCGAGACCTTGCCGGAGGCCGAAAAGGCCGCGATCAAGGCCGATATCCAGGCTACCTATGCGAAGCGGCCCGGCCTCGCGATGGTCAATTCCGACCGGGGAATCACCAATCTGCACGTGCCGAGCGACGTGATCATCGATGCCTCGATGCCGGCGATGATCCGCGAAGGCGGGCACATGTGGGGCCCCGACGGCAAGCTGCACGACGTGATCGCCGCGATCCCCGATCGTTGCTACGCGACGCTGTTCCAGGCCGTCATCGAGGACTGCAAGGCGCATGGCGCCTTCGACCCGAGGACGATGGGCTCGGTGCCGAACGTCGGGTTGATGGCGCAGCAGGCCGAGGAGTACGGCTCGCACGACAAGACGTTCGAGGTCGCCACGAGTGGAACGGTGCGCGTGGTCGCCGATGACGGCACGGTCCTGCTGTCGCAGCCGGTCGAGGCCGGCGACATCTTCCGGATGTGCCAGGTCAAGGACGCGCCGATCCGGGACTGGGTCAAGCTCGGGGTGCGCCGGGCGCGCCTGACCAGCACCCCGGCGGTGTTCTGGCTCGACGCCAAGCGCGCGCACGACGCCCAGTTGATCGCCAAGGTCGAGACATACCTGAAGGACGAGGACACATCGGGTCTCGACATCCGCATCCTGGCGCCGGTCGAGGCGATCAGGTTCTCGCTCGACCGCATCCGCAAGGGGCTCGACACCATCTCCGTCACCGGCAATGTGCTGCGCGACTACTTGACCGATCTTTTCCCGATCATGGAGCTGGGCACCTCGGCCAAGATGCTGTCGATCGTGCCGCTGCTGGCGGGCGGCGGGTTGTTCGAGACCGGGGCCGGCGGCTCGGCGCCCAAGCATGTCGAGCAGTTCCAGCACGAAGGCTATCTGCGCTGGGATTCGCTGGGCGAGTTCCTGGCGCTTGGCGCTTCGCTGGAACACCTGGCGCAGACGAGCGGGAACGAGGACGTGCGGGTCCTGGCCGAGACGCTCGACGAGGCCAACGGCAAGATCCTCGAGTACAACCGTTCGCCGGCGCGGAGGGTCGGCGAGCTGGATAATCGCGGCAGCCATTTCTACCTAGCGCTGTATTGGGCGCAGGCGCTGGCCGGGCGGGACAACAGCTCGGCCCTCGCCGCCCGCTTCAAACCGCTGGCGGACGCGCTGGCGGCCAAGGAGGCCAAGATCAATGCGGAGCTGATCGCCGCGCAGGGCAAGCCGGTGGATACTGGCGGTTATTATCTGCCCGACAAGGCCAAGACATCGGCGGCGATGCGGCCGAGTGAGACGCTGAACGCCACGCTCGCGGCTCTCTGACGCGGCGTCGGGCGGCGTCGGCGAAGGGCGAATAAAACGCCCTTCGCGCCGATCGGTACTGCGCGCCCGACTTGCGGTAACATGACCGAGGTCCCGCGCTGGAGATCGGTCTGATGCCGCTGCGTTCTTATCTCGCCGCCGCCGTCATTCTGCTGACGCTGCTGGGTCGCGCCGGCGCCGCCGAGACCGCGGCGGTCGAGCCGGGGCCGGGATGGCAGGAAAAAGCCGTCGCCCGGATCGAGGCCGAGATCGTCGCGGACATTGCCGCCGTGCCGGCGATCCCCGAAGCCTTATCGCGGGAGTGGCGTTCTTTCGATCGGACCGGGTCGGCGGCGCGGGTCCTGCTCGATATCGGCTGGCTGGTCGTCGCGGCGCTGGCCGCGTTGGCGGCCGAGCGGGCGACCACGCGCGGCCTGAGCAAGCGACTGCGCCGCAAGATGCGCGAGACCGGCGAGCCGGGCCTGCTCGGGCTGCTCGGCATGCTGGCCAGCGACATCGCCGGGCTGGCGGTGTTCATGGCGCTCTATACGGTGATGAAACGGCATGTCCTGGCGAATACGGCCGTCTCACCGGGGCTCGACAGCCTGGCGATGAACGTGCTGGTGCGATGGCGGATCTTTGCGCTGATCTTCCGTGCCGTGTTGCGGCCGCACGAGCCGGTTGCGCGGCTGATCGACATTCCCGACGACGAGGCGCGGCGGCTGAGCGTCTTCCTGTCCGGCGCCATTTTCGTCGTCTGTGCGCTGGTCGGTTTCGGCCGCTACGGTTTCGCCGACGAAGACAACGGCGCGGCGCATGTCCTCGGGCTGCTGATCGCGGCCGTGGTCTGCGTCTGTTACACCACGATGCTGGTCCGCTCCCGCGCGGCGTTCGAGTCGCTGATCCGCGGCCGCGCCAGCGAAGGGGTGGTCGGCGCGATCCGCGGCGGATTGGCGCGCGCCTGGCTGCCGATCGGCCTGTTGATGATCGCCGGGCTGTTGGTGACGTTCGTCGCCGGCTTGTCGCTCGGGCTGCTGTCGTATTACCGGGCGGTCAGCTCGACGCTGGGGGTGCTGTTTATCGTCTTGGTGGTCGAGCGGCTCACCGAACGGGCGTGGCTTCCGGCAAGGTCGGTTCCCGGCCGCCGGCTCGACTTCGGCGAGATGCGCGCGCGGGCGGTGCATCACATCGTGATCGCGATCGGCCTGGTCGTCGCGGCCCTCACGCTGACCCGGATCTGGAGCGAGGCGATCGAGATGACGCGCGACGGTGCGCGTGCGGCGATGGCCTCGGTGTCCGCCGCGGTCTGGACGCTGTTCGGCGCCTATGTCCTGTGGCAGTTGGTGCGCTTGGCCATCGATCGCGAGTTGCAGGGCGGGGTGGGCCCGGCTTTGCCCGGCGAAGCCGATGACGACGAGGAGATCACCCCGGCGACGCGGCTGCAGACCATTCTGCCGCTGATGCGCGCGGCGTTCGCGGTGCTGATCGGCGTCGTGGCGGTGCTCACGGTGCTGTCGGGGCTGGGGGTCAACACCGCGCCGCTGATCGCCGGCGCCGGCGTGTTCGGGCTGGCGGTCTCGTTCGGCTCGCAATCGCTGGTGCGCGACGTGATTTCCGGGCTGTTCTACATGTGGGACGACGCGTTCCGCGTCGGCGAGTACATCGACACGGGCCGGCTGAAGGGCACCGTCGAGAAGCTCGGCGTGCGGTCGGTCAGGCTGCGGCACCAGAACGGACCGCTGCACACGATCCCATACGGTCAGCTCGGCGCGGTGACCAACCTCAGCCGCGACTTTGCGACGATCAAATTCAATCTGCGGTTCGACCCGCGCACCGATGTCGAGCTGGTGCGGAAGACCACCAAGCAGATCGGCCTGGCGATGCAGGAGGACCATCCCGAGCTCGCGGTCGAGATCATGCAGCCGCTCAAACTGCAGGGCATCGCCGAGGTCGTCGACAACGCGCTGGTGCTGCGCTTCAAATTCACCTCGCGTCCGGTCAAGCCGAGCTGGGTGCAGCGCGAATACCTGAAGCGCATGTACAAGGTCTTCGCCGAGAAGGGGGTCCGCTTTGCGACCGGTGCGGTGTTCTTGCAGACGGTGCCGCCGGTCGATGCCGAGCCGGCTCAGCCGCCGCCTGCGCCGCCGGCCTCACCGCCAGGCCAGACCGCAGGTGCCGCGGTGGCTGTCGCCGCCGGGGCGGCGCTCGGCGTCGCGGCGGCGATGGAGCTGGGAGAGCTGGCCGAGCCGGCCAACACCAACGCCTGAGGCGACGCGGTCACCGGCGTGCGCGACTGCCGGGCGGCCGGTCGCGCCGCCTTATTCGACGACCTCGTCGGTCTGCGCCAGCAACAGCGGCGGTACGGTGACCCCGAGGGCGGCGGCAGTCTGCTGATTCATCTTCAGGTAGAAATGCGTCGGCCGCTCGACCGGGATATCGGCCGGCTTGGTCCCGCGCAGAATTTCGGCGGCGATGCGCGACAGCTGATCGCCGTAAATCCGCACGAGGTTGGGGCCGTACCCGATCAGGCCGCCGCGCCGACAGGCGTCGGGCCACGGGTACATCGCCGGCAGGCGCAGCCCGCGGTTCGCTCGATGATGGCCGGGTAGCTGAAGAACAGCAGCGCCGACGCCAGAACGTTGAGCCCGGCGGCCCCCTCGGCCTTGATCGCGTCGAGCGCCGGTCCGATGTCCTCCGCCCTTTGCGCCGTGCGGGCGACCAGTTCTACGCCTTTTGGGCGCGCTTGGCGGGTCAGCGCGTCGAGCCGTGCCGGCGTCATGCTGTCGCCGCCGGCGAGAATGCCGATGCGGCGCGCGTCGGGCAGCAGTTCGAGCGGGATTTGCAGCCGCTTCCCGTCCAGCTCCGCGGCGAGAATGGTGACGCCTGTGGTGTTGCCTCCGGGGTGCGACAGCGACGGGACAATTCCCTCGCCGACGATGTCGTCGGTGCCGCCGATGATCGGGATCGTACCGGTAGCGTGCTGCGCGGCGCGAAACGCGGACGCACCGCTGCACTGGATGAGGTCGACGCCCGCCGCGGCCAAGGCGGCCGCGTGCGCCGCCAGTTCGTCCGGCTTCAGCGAATAGCCGTGCCGGTCGACCTCCAGGTTCCGGCCCTCGGCAAAGCCCAGCTTGGCAAGCCCCTCCCACAGCGCCAGGTAATTCGGCGTCGTCGGCGCCAGCCCGGTGAGCACACCGATGCGGTAGACGCGGCCCGGCTGTTGCGCTCGCTCGGCGACGCAAGCGCGGCGGCGCCGACCAGCAGCATCGCCGTGCGCCGTCTCATCGGCCGCAGCAGCTGCGCGGTGTCGCCGCCGCGCCGGCGGTGCATCGCCGCAAGGCTCGCCAAGCCGCCCGGCGCAACCGAGGGGTTATTCGGCCGCGGCGGCCGGTGCGGCCTCGGCTTCGGCCCTCAGTTCGAGCAGGGCGCGGCGGTAATCTTTCGGCATCACCTTGACGAAGGCGGCGACGGTGTTGTCCCAGTCTTCGAGCAACCGGCGGGCACGCTGGCTGCCGGTCAGTAGGTGATGGCGCTCGATGAGGATGCGCAGCCGCACCGCGTCGTGGCGCAGCAAGTCACCCATGCCGTTGTCGTGCACGTCGATCGGGCGCTGGCGCGGCCGGCCGGCCTGGTCATTGGCATCGCCGCCATCATCCTCGCCGAGGTTTTCGAGGTCGACCCCCGCCTGGTTGCACAGGCTCGCGAATTTGCCCCGCGGGTCGTAGACATAAGCGATGCCGCCCGACATGCCGGCGGCGAAGTTGCGCCCCGTCTCGCCGAGCACGACGACGATGCCGCCGGTCATATACTCGCAGCCATGGTCGCCGGTGCCCTCGACGACCGCGATCGCCCCGGAGTTGCGCACCGCGAAGCGCTCGCCGGCGACGCCCTCGAAATACGCCTCGCCGGCGATCGCGCCGTACAGCACGGTGTTGCCGACGATGATGTTTTCGGTCGGCTCGCGCCTCGCTTGCGGCGGGTGACGGACGATCAGCTTGCCGCCCGACAGCCCCTTGCCGACATAGTCGTTGGCGTCGCCGATCAGCTCGACGGTGACGCCGTGCGCGAGGAAGGCGCCAAAGCTCTGCCCGGCATTGCCGGTGAACTTGGCCCAGATCGTGTCGTCGGGCAGGCCGTCATGGCCGTAGCGTTTCGCGACCTCGCCCGACAGCATGGCGCCGACCGTACGGTTGACGTTGCGGATCGGCTTGTCGACGCGCATCAGCTCGCCGCTGTCGAGCGCGGCTTGCGCCGCGTCGATCAGCTCGTTGTCGAGCGCCTTGTCGAGGTGATGGTCCTGTTTCTCGCAATGGTGGATCGCCACGCCCGGCGCCGGCTGCTCGTGGTAGAGGATGCGCGACAGGTCGACGCCGCGCGCCTTCCAGTGATTGACCGCGCGCACCATGTCGAGCCGGTCGACCCGGCCGACCATCTCGTCGAACTTGCGGAAGCCGAGCTCGGCCATCAGCACGCGCACTTCCTCGGCGACGAAGAAGAAGTAGTTGATGACGTGCTCGGGCTGGCCGGTGAAGCGGGCGCGCAGCACCGGGTCCTGCGTCGCGATGCCGACCGGACAGGTATTGAGATGGCACTTGCGCATCATCACACAGCCGGCGGCGATCAGCGGCGCGGTGGCAAAACCGAACTCGTCGGCGCCGAGCAGCGCCCCGACCACCACGTCGCGCCCGGTCCT
Source organism: Allostellaceae bacterium (assembly GCA_035550515.1). Taxonomy (GTDB): domain Bacteria; phylum Pseudomonadota; class Alphaproteobacteria; order ATCC43930; family CGMCC-115725; genus DATARH01. Next base: position 1,644 of record DASZOZ010000132.1, on the reverse strand, counting down.
GAGGCCGCCGTCGACCTGCACCGCGATGCGGCCGCGCAGCCCGTTGCGCACCAGCGTCTGCTGGGTCTCGGCGAGGCCGATCTCCCACGGCGAGCCGGCATGGGTCAGCGAGGTCAGCGGGCTCGCGCCGGTGCCGCCCTCGTAACCGGCGATCGTCACATGGTCGGCGCGCGCCTTCGAGACGCCCGCCGCGACGGTGCCGACCCCGACCTCGGACACCAGCTTCACCGAGACGTCGGCCTTGGGGTTGGCGTTCTTCAGGTCGTGGATCAGCTGCGCCAGATCCTCGATCGAATAGATGTCGTGATGCGGCGGGGGCGAGATCAGCCCGACGCCCGGCGTCGAATGGCGCACCTTGGCGATGGCCTTGTCGACCTTGTGGCCGGGGAGCTGGCCGCCTTCGCCCGGCTTGGCGCCCTGCGCCATCTTGATCTGCAGCACATCGGCGTTGACCAGGTATTCGGTGGTGACGCCGAACCGGCCCGAGGCGACCTGCTTGATCGCCGACCGCTTTGAATCGCCGTTGGGCAGCGGCTTGAACCGCTCCGACTCCTCGCCGCCCTCGCCGGTGTTCGACTTGCCGCCGATGCGGTTCATCGCGATCGCCAGCGTCGTGTGCGCCTCTCGGCTGATCGAGCCGAAGCTCATCGCCCCGGTGGCGAAGCGCTTGACGATCTCGCTCGCCGGCTCGACCGCGTCGAGCGGCACCGGCGTGCCCGGCTTGAACTTCATCAGCCCGCGGATGGTTAACAGCCGCTCCGACTGGTCGTTGATGATGGCGGCGAAGGCCTGGTAGTCGGCCGCCGAGTTGCCGCGCACCGCATGCTGCAGCTTGCCGATGGTCTGCGGCGTCCAGGCATGCGCCTCGCCGCGCAGCCGGAACGCATAATCGCCGCCGGCATCGAGCATTTCCTTGTAGATCGGGTCGTCGCCATAGGCGTGTGCGTGGCGCACCAGCGCCTCGCTGGCGATGGCGTAGAGGTCGGCGCCCTCGATGGTCGTCGCGGTGCCGGTGAAATACCTGTCGACAAACGCGCTTTCGAGACCGACCGCGTCGAAGATCTGCGCCCCGCAATAGGACTGGTAGGTCGAGATGCCCATCTTGGACATGACCTTGAGCAGCCCCTTGCCGACCGCCTTCAGATAGTTCTTCTGCACCTCGTAGCCCGACAGCGACATGCCGGTCTCGCGGCGGATCTGCTCGAGGGTGGCGAAGGCGAGATAGGGGTTGATCGCTTCCGCGCCATAGCCCGCCAGCACGCAGAAATCATGCACCTGCACCGCGTCGCCGGTCTCGACGACGATGCCGGTGCGGGTGCGCAGCCCTTCGCGGATCAGGTGGTGGTGCACCGCGGACGTCGCGAGCAGCGCCGGGATCGGGCAGCGTTCGGCCGAGGTCGCCCGGTCCGACAGGATCAGGATGTTGTGCCCGGCCAGCACCGCCTCGGTCGCCGCGTGGCAGAGGCCGTCGAGCGCCGCCTCGATCGCCGCCGCGCCCTTCGCCGCCTCCCAGGTGATGTCGAGCGTGTCGGTCTTGAACCGGCCCTGCGCCAGCTTCTCGATGTTGCGGATCTTGTCGAGATCGCTGTCGGTCAGCACCGGCTGCGCCACTTCGAGCCGGTGATGCGTGCCGACCTCGTGGCC
>DASZOZ010000131.1:0-31291 GCA_035550515.1 Allostellaceae bacterium | reverse complement strand
CGGGAGAGACGCCATGATCTCGAAACTCGCCCTCGTTGCGCTGCCCGTGACGCTGCTGGTCGCCTGTACCCCGGCGCCGGCACCGGCTCCCGCGCCGCCACCCCCGCCGCCCGCCGCGGCGCCGCCGCCCGCACCGGCGGCGGAGCCGGCATCCACCGCGCCGATCCCCATCCGCACGCTGTCCTGCGCGGAGATACTGGGCGCGAGCGACGACGACCGGGCGGCCGCAGCGATGTTCTTCATCGGCTATCAGGCGTCGCGCGCCCAGGTCCGCAACCTGTCGATCAGCCAGATCCAGGCGATCGAAGAGACCGCGCTCGCGGCTTGCTCAGCCAATCAATCGATGCCGGCGGTGCGCGCTTTCGCTCAGGCGGTGCGGGAGAACCGCAAGTGACAGGGGCAGCGCGAGGCCGGCCATGTCGCTGAGCCGCGAATTCGCCGCGTTTGTCGCCGGGCTGCGTTTCGAGGACCTGCCGGCGGCGGTGGTGGACCGCGCCAAGGGCGTGACCTTGCAGGCGGTGAGCTCGGCGGTGGTCGCGCAGGACATGCCGGCGAGCCGGCAGGCGCTCGCGTTGATGCAGGAAGAGGAAGCGGGCGCCGGCGGCGCGGCGACCGCGCTGTGCTCCGGCGCGAAGCTCACCAAGGCCGGCGCCGCCTTTGTCGATGCCGAGACGATCTTTGCCGGCGGCAAGTGGGACACGTTCCGCATGCTGACGCATCCCGGCACGGCGATCATGCCGGCGGCGCTGGTCGCGGCCGAGATCGCCGGTTCCTCGGGCAGGGAATTCCTGGTCGCCGTCGCCGCCGCCTACGAGGTCATGGAGCGCATGGCGGCGGAGTTCATCCCGACCGTGATGTCGCGCGGCTTTCACGCCGGGCCGGTGTTCGGGATTTTCGGCGCGGCGGTGGCGGCGGCGAAACTCGGCGGTCTCGACGCCGAACAGATCCACGGCGCGATCGCCCAATGCGTCAACCTCGCCGCGGGCAACCTCGAAGGCATCCGCAGCGGCGGCCGGTCGCTGCGCGAGGGCGGCGCGGTGCGCAACGCGCTGCTCGCGGTGGCGCTGGCCAGGCACGGCACGCCCGGCGGCGAGACGACGCTCGAAGGCGAAGCCGGGTTCTACCATGCCTATGCCGGCAGCCACCGCGGCGAGCTGCGCTACAGCTTTACCGGCGACAACCGCGCCGACATCGCGAAGATCACCGCCGGTCTCGGCAAGGAATGGATTTTCCTCGAGACGCTGTACCGCGTCTATTCGACCGCCGGCTACAACATCGCGCATGTCGATGTGACCGCGGCGCTGTGCCGCGAGCACAAGCTGAGCTACGCCGACATCGACCGCATCGAGGCGGTGGTCAACTGGTTCGAGACCGAATATCCGAGCCCGCTTTTCCCGATCGCCAGCCGCGGCCTGGGAGCGGCCCCGAGCGTCGGCAGCACGCCTTATTTCACCGCCTACGGCGCGGTGACGGGGGGCTATCCGATGCTGCGCGGTGACCGGCCCGGCCCCGGCGAGAGCGATCCGCCCGAGGTGCTCGACCTGATGCGCCGCGTCACGATCATCCCGACGGTGCGGCGCACCCTGTTCGGCCCGCGCATCACGGTCTTTACCAAGGACGGCCGGGCCTTCACCAAGGAAGGCACCGGCCGCGAGTTCATCTTCGATTTCGAGACGCTGGCCGGCCGGTTGCAGCCGCTGGCCGACGGCGTGGCGATCGGCGCCGCGCGATACGGCGAGCTGGTCGACACCTGCCGCCGTCTCGACACGGTCACCGCTGCCGCCAGGCGGCTGATCGGACTGACGATCCGCTAGGCAGGCCGCTGCACCGCGCTCCGGGTGCTGGCGAAGGCGTCCTTGATCCGCATCGCCGCCGCCGGGCGATCGTACATCCGCAGCATGTACCCTTCGAGCCGCGGGAACTCGCCGAGCAGGTCGACGAGCTGCGCCCAGTCGAGGGTGTAGGCGAGCACGAAATCGGCGACGGTGACGCTGTCGCCGACCACGAACTCCCGGTCCACCATATGCCGGTCCAGGACCCCGGCCATGTCCCGGAAGTCCTCGCGCGCCAACGCGATCTCGGCGGGGAGCCGCTTCTCTTCGGGATAGAGCACGCTGTGGCGGGTGATCCGCCACAGCGGCTGCTCCAGCTCAGTGACGGTAAAAAGCAGCCAGCGGACAAGTTCGGCGCGCGCCCCGAGGCCAGCCGGCGCAAACCCCTTTTCGGGATACTTCTCCGCCAGATACAGCACGATGGCGACCGACTCCGTCAGCGTGATCTCGCCGTCTTGCAGCACCGGCACCTTGCCGGCCGGGTTGAGCGCGAGAAACGCAGGCTGCCGCTGCTCGCCGATGGGTAGATTGACGGAAACGGCCTCGAAAGGAACCCCAAGTTCCTGCAGCGTCCAGCGCACCCGGATCGAACGCGTCGGCGCGAACTCGTAGAGTTTCATGGCACCCTCGGATTTAAGCAGGCCGCCGCCGGCGCCGGTCAGTGCGGGCGGTGGGCTTCGGGATGGGCGACGATTATCATCCAACCGACGCCGAACCTGTCCTGGAGCATCCCGAAGCGCGGCGAGAAGAAGGTCTTGGTGAGCGGCATCCGCACCTCGCCGCCATCGGCCAGCGCGCTGAAGCGCCGTTCGGCGTCGGCCTCGTCGGGCACGGTGAACGTCAGGGCGATCCCCTCGAACTTTGTCGTGCCGGTGCACATGCCGTCCGACATCAACACCACGCCGTCGCCGATCGTGAGGTCGGCATGCATGATCTTCTCGGCATTTTCCGGGCTGACCATGCTCTGGTCCGGGCTCTCCTTGAAACGCAACAGCGTGTTGACCTCGGCGCCGAGCGCCGTGCGGTAGAATTCGATCGCCTCCTCGCAGCGTCCGTTGAACGCGAGATAGGGTTGGATCGGCATATCACTCTCCTAAAGTCGTTCCGCCCCCATAAGCGGTTGGGCGGTCTTGACATTTAGGTTGATATCAACATAATGTCCTCATGTCAACCGCGAGCGAAGCACCTTTCGAGATCGCCTTCCCGCCGCGCAGCGTCTGCCTCTGCCTGGACTTGCAGCGTGCGGCCCGTGCGGTGGCGCGCCGGTTCGATGCCGCGTTCCGGCCGCTCGACCTCACCAACGGCCAGTTCTCGCTGCTGCTGGCGCTGCAATGGGGCGGCCCGAACACGATAGGCCGGCTCGCGACGCTGCTGGCGATGGACCGCACGACGCTGACGGCGGCGCTCAAGCCGCTCGATCGCCGGGGGCTGGTGACCGTGGCGGTCGATCCCGGCGACCGGCGGAGCCGGCGGCTCAGTTTGACGCGGCAGGGTCAGGTACTGCTTGCCGCCGCGCTGCCGATCTGGCATCGCGAACACAGTGCCATCGACGCGCTGTTCGGGGCGGAGGGTCCGCAACGGCTGCACGCCGACCTGCGCGCGCTCGTATAGGTGCGGTTCCGCTTGTTTATCCCCGTGGCTGCGACAGTTTTGTGCGCGCGTTTCGGCATGGCGCTGCTCCTTAATCGCACGCCACACGCGGCGCGCCGTTTGGCAAAATGCGGCATCTTTAAAGAGAGCGGGTTTATGATTCTCACGATGGAGAACCCGGCGCGCGCAGTCGGGCTCGACCTGCCGCGATGGTCGGCCGCCGAGGTTCTGGACACCTTGCTGTCGGAAGACCTGACGCTGCGCGCCCTCATCTTCCGCCAGAGCGCCGCCCGGTGGGAATGGAGCGTGATGTCGATCGAAGGCGAGCGCGGCGAATTGATCGCGTCCGGTGTCGAGCGCAGCCTCAACGCCGCGCGGATGACGGCCAACTCCGAAATCACCAAATGCGTGGAGAATGCCCTCGACTGACGGCGCTTGGCCCTCAGACGTATACAGACGCTTCATCGTCATGGCCGGGCTTGACCCGGCCATCCACACCGGATGGTGCGGGCGTCCGTGGATGTCCGGATCAAGCCCGGGCATGACGATACCCGGCACTAGGCTCCTTCGCCGTCCGCCACGAGGATCTGCACCCGGTCGCCGGCAAACACCGTGGTGGAGCGCTGGACCGGGACGCCCTGCCCGTCGATGTTGACGGACTCGGTCTGCAACACCGGCCGCGTCGTCGACTGCTCCAGGTAGCGCGCCTCGCGCTCGCTCGGCAGCCGCGCCAGCAGCCGCGTGGCCTCTCGCGTGTAGTCGCTAACCCCGCAGGCCGACAGCGCCGCGGTGATCGATCCGCTGGCCGCGAAGGCTTCCGGAAGCGCGGCAAAACGCGCCGCCGGAAAACGGTGGACCGCAAAGCTCACCGGCACGTCGTCGGCGTGGCCGAGCGCCTCGATCTCGATGATCTCTTCCGCCGGCGACAGCCGCAATTCCCGCGCGGTTGCGGCGTCGGGCGCAACGCGGCGCGCCGTCAGCAGACGGTGGCTCGGCGCATGCCCCTCGCGCCGGAGATTGGTGCTGAACCGCGTGCGGCGCCCCAGCAGGTAATCGATGTGACCGCTGGCGACAAAGGTCCCCCGCCCCCGCTCGACGCGCACCAGGCCCTGGTCGGCAAGCGCGCCGATCGCGCGGCGGATGGTATGGCGGTTGACCCGGAAGCGGGCGGCAAGCTCCGGCTCGGTCGGCAGACGGCCGTCGGGAAACCGCGCCTCGCGGATTTCCTCGCCGAGGCCTTCGGCGATCTGGCGCCAGCGGGTGACGCCTTCGGCGAATGGCAGAACTGTCACAATCTTTCGCTTCAATAAGCTGCTTTACAGCGCCCCCCGATGGGCGCTACGGTCCGAATAATTCATCTAGACGACTAGATCAATATGAAATCACTGGAGCAGCAGGCAAACGGCACCCAAGCCCGCCAATCCTGGCTGGCAGTGCTGGCGAAGGCCCCTGTCGCGGCGCTGGAAGCCGGCTGGCAGGCGCTCGGCGACAAGCCGGACTACCGCACCCTGCGGCCGGGCGAGACCGGGCTTGTCATGGTGCGCGGCCGCATCGGCGGCACCGGGCAGCCGTTCAATCTCGGCGAGATGACGATGACCCGCGCGGCCGTCCAGCTGCTCGACCGCGACGGCAAGGTGACCTGGACCGGGTTCGGCCATGTCGCCGGGCGGTCCGCGAGGCGGGCGGAGCTGGTCGCGCTGTTCGACGCGCTGCTGCAGGACCCGGCCCGGCACGACGCGATCGAGCGCACCGTCGTCGCGCCGCTGGCCGCGCAGCAGGAGGCGGCGAAGGCGGCCCAAGCCGGCAAGGTCAACGCGAGCCGCGTCGATTTTTTCACGATGGTGCGCGGCGAATGACCGGCTTGGCGGCACCGGCGGCGTTCGATTTCGCCCGGCTCGGCCCCGGCTTTGCCGATCCGGTGGGCGATGCGCAGCGCTGCTTCCGCGCGATCCTCGACGCCATGGCTCATCCCGGGGCGGTGGTGACGATGCCCGGCGACCTGCCCTGCGCGCCGGGGCTGAGCCCGGCCGCAACCGCGGTCGCCCTGGCGCTGTGCGATATCGACACGCCGGTATGGCTGGACGCCGCGGCGGCCGGGGCGGCGCCCTATCTCGCCTTCCATTGCGGCGCGCCGGTCGCGGCCGCGCCGGCGGAGGCACGGTTCGCGTTCGTCGCCGATGCGGCGATGCTGCCGCCGCTCGGCCAATTCGCCCTCGGCACCGCCGAGTTCCCCGAGCGGTCGGCAACATTGGTGATCGAAGTGGGCGGCCTTACCGAAGGCACCGGTCCGACCCTGCGCGGGCCGGGCATTCGCGGCGGGCGCCGGCTGTCGGTGGCCGGGTTGCGGCGGCGGTTCTGGGAAGAGCGCGCGGCGCTGGCCGAGCTGTTCCCGCGCGGGATCGATCTACTGTTCGTCGGCGGCGCGGCGCTGGCGGCGGTGCCGCGCTCGACGCAGGTCGTGGAGTAGGGAGGCGGAGCATGTATGTCGCGGTCAAAGGCGGCGAGAAGGCCATCGCGGCGGCGCATCGTCTGCTCGCCGAGGCGCGGCGCGGCGATCCGGACGTGCCGGAACTCGGCCTCGCGCAGATCGGCGAGCAGCTGGCGCTGGCGGTCGACCGGGTGATGAACGAGGGCTCGGTCTATGACCGCGAACTGGCCGCGCTCGCCGTCAAGCAGGCGCGCGGCGACCTGATCGAGGCGATCTTTCTGCTGCGCGCCTATCGCACCACCCTGCCCCGCCTCGCCGCCAGCGTGCCGCTCGCCACCGATCGGGCGCGGCTCAAGCGCCGCATTTCGGCGACCTTCAAGGACCTTCCCGGCGGGCAGGTGCTCGGCCCGACCTTCGACTACACGCACCGGCTGATCGATTTCGCGCTCGCCGCCGCCGGCGAGGCGCCGGCCGCGCCGCCGGCGCCGGCCGCGGCCAATGCCGAGCCGATGCCGCGCGTCACCACGCTACTCGACAACGAAGGGCTGATCGAGCCGAACCCCGAGGCCGATGCCGAACCCGGCGACCTGACCCGCCAGCCGCTGAGCTTTCCGGCCGACCGCGCGGTGCGGCTGCAGAACCTGGCGCGCGGCGACGAGGGCTATCTGCTGGCGCTCGGCTATTCGACGCAGCGCGGCTACGGCCGCAACCACCCGTTCGCCGGGGAAATCCGCATCGGCGAGGTCGCGGTCGAGATCGTCCCGCCCGAGCTCGGCTTTCCGGTGGTGATCGGCGAGATCGGCTTCACCGAATGCGAGATGGTCAACCAGTTCAAGGGCTCGGCGACCGTCCCGCCGCAATTCACCCGCGGCTACGGGCTGGCGTTCGGCGAGGCCGAACGCAAGGCCATGGCGATGGCGCTGGTCGACCGAGCGCTGCGCGCCGAGGAGCTGGGCGAAGAGGTCACCGCCCCGGCGCAGGACCAGGAATTCGTGCTCTACCACTCGGACAATGTCGAGGCGTCCGGCTTCACCCAGCACCTCAAACTGCCGCATTACGTCGACTTCCAGGCCGAGCTGAACCTGGTGCGGCGGATGCGCGCCGCATGGCCGGGGGCGGAAAGCCGACCGCACGCCGAGGCCGCCGAATGAGCGACGCGCCGAGACCGGAGACGGGCGGCTACAACTTCGCCTATCTCGACGAGCAGACCAAACGGATGATCCGCCGCGCCGTCCTCAAAGCCGTGGCGATCCCCGGCTACCAGGTGCCGTTCGCCAGCCGCGAGATGCCGCTGCCCTATGGCTGGGGCACCGGCGGCATCCAGGTGACCGCGAGCATCATCGGCGCCGGCGACACGCTCAAGGTCATCGACCAGGGTGCCGACGACACCACCAACGCGGTGTCGATCCGCCGGTTCTTCGAGCGCACCACCGGCGTGGCGACCACCGACCGGACGACGGCGGCGACGATCATCCAGACGCGGCACCGCATCCCCGAGACGCCGCTGTCGGAAGACCAGATCATCGTCTACCAGGTGCCGATCCCCGAGCCGCTGCGCTGGCTGGAGCCGCGCGAGGCCGAGACCCGCAAGATGCATGCGCTCGCCGAATACGGCCCGATGTACACCCGGCTCTACGAGGACATCGCGCAATACGGAAGGGTGACGACGGCGTACGACTATCCGGTGCTGGTCAACGGCCGCTACCTGATGCGGCCGTCGCCGATCCCCAAATTCGACAATCCCAAGATGGACATGAACCCGGCGCTGCAACTGTTCGGCGCCGGCCGCGAGAAGCGCATTTACGCGGTGCCGCCGCACACCTCGGTCAAGAGCCTCGATTTCGCCGACCACCCGTTCGCGATCGAGCAATGGGACCAGAGCTGCGCGATCTGCGGCGCGACGGATTCGTTCCTGGACGAGGTCGTCACCGACGACCGCGGCGGGCGCCTATTCGTGTGCTCCGACACCGATTACTGCCGTTCCCGGCAGACCGCGAAGGCGGCGGAATGATGCCGCACGGCACGATCCTTCGCTCCATCCCGGCGCAGGCCGGAGCCCGTGGTTGCGCTGCCCGTCATTCCGGAGCGGCCCGCAGGGCCGAACCCGGAACCCATGAACACGGGCTTATCCAAGGTGTCGGCGGCGTCGGAACGCGCTTTTCCAGGTCGGTGTGCCTGGGTTCCGGGTTCATCGCCGCGCGATGTCCCGGAATGACGCAGAAACGGGGGCTGGGATGAGCGTCCTTAGCCTTGCCGATGTGACCCCGGCGGCGGCCGAACCGCCCCTGCTCGAGGTGACCGGGCTCGGCAAGAATTTCGGCGCGCTTGCCGCCTGCCGCGACGTGTCGTTCGCGCTGTGGCCGGGCGAGGTGCTGGGCGTGGTCGGCGAGTCGGGATCGGGCAAGACGACGCTGCTCAATTGCCTGTCGGCCCGCCTGCCGCCGGATGCCGGCACGATCGAGTACCGGCTGCGCGACGGACGGGTCGCCGACCTTTACGAATTGTCGGAGCCGGCGCGGCGCATGCTGATGCGCACCGATTGGGGCTTTGTACACCAGAACCCGCGCGACGGGCTGCGGCTCGGCCTGTCGGCCGGCGCCAATATCGGCGAGCGGCTGATGGCGGTCGGCGAACGGCATTACGGCGACATCCGCGGCGCGGCGATCGATTGGCTCGGCAAGGTCGAGATCGACGCCGAGCGGGTCGACGACATCCCCCTCACCTTCTCCGGCGGCATGCAGCAGCGGCTGCAGATCGCCCGCAACCTGGTGTCGCGGCCGCGCCTCGTCTTTATGGACGAGCCGACCGGCGGGCTCGACGTCTCGGTGCAGGCGCGGCTGCTCGACCTGCTGCGCGGGCTGTGCGACGAGCTGGGGCTGGCGGCGGTCGTCGTGACCCACGACCTCGGCGTCGCACGGTTGTTGGCGCACCGGCTGATGGTGATGTGCGGCGGGCGGGTGGTCGAGACCGGCCTCACCGACCAGGTGCTCGACGACCCGCAGCACCCCTATTCGCAACTCCTCGTCTCGTCGATGCTGCAATGAGCGAGCAACTGCGCGCGATCGGTCTGGTGAAGACCTTTACGCTGCACAACCAGGGCGGCCTGCGGTTGCCGGTGCTGGCGGGCGCCGACCTGGCGGTGTCGGCCGGCGAGTGCGTCGTGTTGAGCGGCCCGTCCGGCGCCGGCAAGACGACGATGCTGCGGGCGCTGTACGGCAATTACCTGGTGCAGCAGGGCCATATCCTGGTCCGTCACGCAGGCGGCGTGGTCGATATGGCCAAGGCGCCGCCGAGTGTCGTGCTCGACGTGCGGCGGCGGACGATGGGCTTTGTCAGCCAGTTCCTGCGCGTCATCCCGCGCGTCGCGACGCTCGACCTGGTGACCGAGCCGCTGCGCCGGCTGGGCGTCGATGCCGCGGCGGCGCGGGAGCGGGCCGAGACGCTGCTGGAGCGCCTGTCGATCCCGCGCCGGCTGTGGCGCCTGCCGCCGGCAACCTTCTCCGGCGGCGAGCAGCAGCGCGTCAACATCGCCCGCGGCCTCGTCGCCGAACATCCGATCCTGCTGCTCGACGAGCCGACCGCGGCGCTCGACGCCGCCAACAGCGCCGCCGCCGTCGCGCTGATCGTCGAGGCGCGGCGACGCGGCACCGCGATCGTCGGGGTCTTTCACGACCGCGCGGTAGGGGAGGCGGTCGCCACCCGCATCATCGAGTTCGAACCGCCGAGGATGGCCGCATGAGCGCCGACATGATCCTGACCAACGCCCGGATCGTCACGGCCGAGACGGTCGTCGAGGGCAGCCTCGCGGTGCGCGGCGACGCGATCGCGGCGGTCGATGCCGGCCGCCGCGCCGCGCCCGGCGCGATCGATTGCGGCGGCGATTTCGTCATCCCCGGTCTTGTCGAGATGCACACCGACAATCTCGAAAAGCATGTCGCGCCGCGGCCGGGCGTGCGCTGGCCGATGCCGGCGGCGGTGCTGGCGCATGACTCGCAGATCGCCGGCTCGGGCATCACCACGGTGTTCGACGCGATCACCGTGGGCGAGGTGCGGCAGGACGGCGTGCGGGCGACGATGCTGCACGACGCCGTCGCCGCGGTTGCCGCCTGCCAGCGGGACGGCGCGCTGCGCGCCGAGCACCTGATCCATCTGCGCTGCGAGGTCGCGCACGAGACGATCGTCGACACGGTCGAGACGCTGATCGATCACCCGCTCTTACGGCTCATGTCGCTGATGGATCATACGCCGGGGCAGCGGCAGTTCGCTTCGATCGAGAAGTACTACGAATACTACCAGGGCAAGTTCGGCTACACCGAGGCCGAGATGGCGGCCTATATCGCGCAGAAGACCAACCTCAACCGCCGCTACGCCGACGCCAACCGCAAGACCCTGGCGGCGATGGGCCGGGCGCGCGGGCTGCCGCAGGCGAGCCATGACGACGGCACCGCCGAACATGTCGACGAGGCGATCGAGCTCGGCATGACGATCGCCGAGTTCCCGACCACCGGCGAGGCTGCGGCGCTGGCGCACCGGCGCGGGATGGCGGTGGTGATGGGCGCGCCGAACGTGGTGCGCGGCGGGTCGCATTCGGGGAACATCTCGGCGCGCGACCAGGCGGCGCTCGGGCAACTCGACATCCTGTCGTCGGACTACGCGCCGGTGAGCCTGCTGCACGCGGCGTTCCTGCTGCATGACGCGATCGGCATCGCGCTGCCCGAGGCGGTCGCCACGGTATCGCGCAACCCGGCCGAGGCGCTGGGGCTCGGCGACCGCGGTGAGATCGCGCCGGGCAAACGCGCCGACCTCGTGCGGGTGCGGGTGATCGACGGCATGCCGGTCGCGCGCCAGGTGTGGCGGGCGGGCGAGCGCGTCGCGTGACGGGCGTGCGGCTGGTCCCTGGAGGGTCCGCCTCCCCCGGGCTTGACCCGGGGGTCCACGTCTTCATGCGCGAACCCGGGGGGCACAAGACGTGGATGGCCGGGTCAAGCCCGGCCAAGGCGTTATAGGAGGAGGCCAAAATGACCCCGGTCGAGCAGATTTTCGAGCGTTTCGAGCGGCACGGCGGCAACGATTACGGCAGCGAGCGGGTCCGCCAACTCGAGCATGCGCTGCAATGCGCCGCGCTGGCCGAGGCCGAAAATGCGACGCCGGCGCTGATCACCGCGTCGCTGCTGCACGATATCGGCCATCTGATCCATGATCTCGGCCATGCGCCGGCCGCTCGCGGCATCGACGACCGGCACGAGCTGCTCGGCCGGGAATGGCTGGCGCGCTGGTTCGGCGCCGAGGTGACCGAGCCGGTGCGCCTGCACGTCCCCGCCAAGCGCTATCTGACCGCGACCGACCCCGGCTATTTCGCCATGCTGTCGGCGGGATCGGTGCGCAGCCTCGACTTGCAGGGCGGGCCGTTCTCGGCCGAGGACGCCGCGGATTTTATCGCCCAGCCCCATGCGGACGAGGCGGTGCGGCTGCGGCGCTGGGACGAAGGCGCCAAGGTCCCGGGCAAGACCACCCCCGGCCTCGCGCATTTCCGGCGGTATATCGAGGCCAGTCTCGGCCCGGCATGAGCGAGGATTGCGGCCGCTGGGCGGTCTATTTCGCGCCGGCGCCCGGCTCACCGCTGGCCCGCTTCGGCGCCGAGTGGCTCGGCCGTGATGCGGCAAGCGGGGATCCGGCGACGCAGCCCGTCCTCGCGGCGATCGATGCCGAGCGGCTCCGGGCGATCACCGCGGAGCCGCGCCGCTACGGCTTCCATGCGACGCTGAAGCCGCCCTTCGTGCTGGCCGCAGGATATGCCGCCGCGGCGTTGGATGCGGCGGTCGCCGCGCTGGCCTGCGGGGAAGCGCCGTTCACCGCCCCTCCCCTTCGCCTGTCGTGCCTCTCGGGGTTCTGGGCGCTGACCTTGTCGGCGCCCTGCCCGCCGCTGCATGCGCTGGCGGAGCGTTGCGTCGGCGCGCTCGACCGCTTTCGTGCCCCCGCCGGCGACACCGAGCTGGCGCGCCGGCGCCGCGCCGGGCTGACGCCGCGCCAGGACGAGCTGCTGACGCGCTGGGGCTATCCATACGTGATGGACGAGTTCCGCTTTCACATGACGCTGACCGCGCGTCTCGACGCGTCCGAAGCGGCCGTCGTCGCGCCGGCGCTGGAACCGCTGGCGGCGCCGCTGTGCCGGGAGCCGCTGGCGATCGACGCGCTGAGCCTGTTCCACCAGCCGCGCCGCGACGCACCGTTCCGCCTCCTGCGCCGCTATCCGCTGAGCCAATCCGGGTATCGCCATGCCCGGACTTGATCCGGGCATCCACGGACGCCCGTACCTTCCGAGCCATCTGCATCGATAGCCGGGTCAAGCCCGGCCATGGCGAAACAATGGTCGAGCTCGTGCGAATTCCGCGCTCTAATCGACGAGTCCGCGCAAGGCCGCGGCGAAGCGCTCGACCGCGTCGTCGAGCGTGCCGTCATTGGCGATGACGGTGTCGGCATCGGTCGGCGCCAGCGCGCCGGAGCGGGCGAGGCGGGCGGCGATGTCGGCGGCGGTCTCGCGGCCCCGCGCGGCGAGACGCGCGGCAAGCGTCTCGTGCGAGGCTTCGACCGCGATGATTTGCACCGGCGCAAGACGTATGCGCGCCTCGGCGACAACGGTGCGGGACACGTTGGCGACGACCGCCCTCCCCTCGTCCAGCGCAGTCGCAAGCAAAGCCGGCAAGCCGTAGTCGAGGCCGTGCGCCGTCCAGTGCAGCAGCAAGCCGTCGGCGTTGCGCAGTCCCGCGAACTCCGCCGGCGACACGGCGATATGGTCCTCGCCGCTGGCGTCGGCCGGCCGGGTGACGACCCGGCGGGCGAAGACGATGCGGGGATCGCCGCGCAGCCGGGCGGCGGCCCCGGCGATGATGCTGTCCTTGCCGGCGCCGCTCGGCCCGACGACCAGCACCAGCGTGCCGCGGCCGGTCACGGCCGGTCAGGCGGGGTTCCGGCGCCGTCCGATGATGGCAAAACGCAGCCTCCCCGAGACAAGATCGATCGCCGCTACCGCGGCCAGGATCAGCAGCACGATAAAGGCAACCTGGTCGAAATCGTAGGTGCGAATTTGCTCGGAGAGCTGCAGGCCGATGCCGCCGGCGCCGACGATGCCGATGATCGTCGCCGCGCGCGTGTTCGACTCGAAGAAATAGAGGATCTGGCCGGCGATGATCGGCAGCACCTGCGGCAACAGGCCAAAGCGGATGCCCATGCCGCCGCTGCCGCCGCAGGCGACGACCGCCTCGCGCTCGCGCGCCCGCGTCGCCTCGATCGCCTCGGAGAACAGCTTGCCGAACGACCCGGTGTCGGACACCGCGATCGCCAGCACCCCGGCGAACGGACCCAGCCCGACGACGCCGACAAACACCAGCGCCCAGATCAGCGTGTCGATGCCGCGGATGACGTCGAGCAGCCGCCGCACGACAAAGCGCAGCAGCGGGTGGGGCGTCGTGTTCTTTGCCGCAAGCAGACCCAGCGGCAAGGCCAGCAGTGACGCGGTGAGGGTGCCCAGCAACGCGATCGCCAGCGTCTCGCCCATCGCACGCAGAAACAGCGCCAGATGGCCGCCGGCGGTCGGCGGGAGCATCAGTGCGACGAATTTCACGAGCTGGCCGAGACCCGGCAGGATTTGCGCGAACGAGATGTCGAGCCACCATACCGAAAAGCCGGTCAACGCGACAAGCGCGAGCGGCGCGCCGATTTCGATCGCCCGCCGTTCCGGTGACCTGGCGAGCAGCGCGCTGTGCCGGTCGAGCACAGCGGTCGCGCTGTCGCCGAAGACCGGCGCACTCATCCGGCGTACTCCACCGGCGAGAGGCGATGGCGGATGCGCTCGGTCAGCAGGTCGATGATCGCCACGGTGACGATGATCAGCAGCAGGATCGCGCTGACGTCGGTGTAGTAGAACTTGCGGATCGCGACGAACAAATCCTGGCCGATGCCGCCGGCGCCGACAAAGCCGACGATCGAGCTGGCACGCACGTTGATCTCGAAGCGCAGCAGCGTGTAGCTCGCGAGATTGGGCAGCACCTGCGGCAGCGCGCCGAACCGCACCGCATCGGCAAACCGGCCGCCGGTGCTGCGCACACCCTCGACCGGGTTCATGTCGATATTTTCCGCCACCTCGGTAAACAGCTTGCCGAGCGTCCCGAAGCTGTGAATGCCGATCGCCAGCACGCCGGCAAGCGGGCCGAGCCCAAAGGCGCTGACGAAGATCAGCGCAAACACCAGATCGGGCACGGTGCGGCAGAATTCGAACAGGCGCTTCACCGTCCATCGCAGCGCGCGGCTCGGCGCCAGGTTCTCGGCGGCGCAGAATGCCAGGACGCCCGCGCCGAGCGCGCCGGCCAGCGTCGCCAGATAGGCGATCAGCACCGTGTCGAACAACAGCTTGAGCCAGCCGCCGAGGTTCCAGTACCAGTCGGCGAGATCGCCGGTCAGGTGGTCGGCGTGCAGTTTCGGCATGATCCGGCCGAAATAGCTGGTCAGGCCGGAGAGGTGATGCAGCAGGTTGCGCAGGTCGATCTCGGCGTAGCGCCCGGCGGTTGCGACAAGCACCAGCAACACGCCGAGCACGACGGCGTGCTGCCGCCGCCGTCGTGCCACATCGCGTCCATATGCTGCGAGGAGTTGGTCGACCCGCCCTCGCGGCAGGCTGGGGAGGCCGGCGATCACTGGTCGAATAGCGGCGGCGTCGACAGCCCGCTCGTCCCCGTCATGCCCGGGCTCGATCCGGGCGTCCAGCCGACCTTCCGGCGGGCCAGAGGCTTGCAGCCGCGGTCCGGATGGCCGGGTCAGCCCCGGCCCCCGGGACGTGGATGGCCGGGTCAGGCCCGGCCCCCGGGACGTGGATGGCCGGGTCAGGCCCGGCCATGACGATCTGCAGCGAACGGCGGGCCATCCGCTGCGTCAGCTCGCCTTCTTCTTCCGCTGATCGTCGACCCACTGGATCATCTCGACGATGTCGGCATAGTCCTTGTGGGTGACGGCGACGAACTCCTTGTCCTTGCCGTCCGACAGCCGGTCGAACGCCGCCTTGTCCTTGGTGGGCGCGTCCATGAACGCGGCGACGATGGTCTTCTTCAGGTCGTCCGGCAGGTCGGTGAGATAGGCGTAAGGCGAGCCCGGCAGGATCGGGGTCTTGAAGATCCGCCGGAAGTCTTCCTTCTTCACCATACCCTTGTTGACCATGCGGGTGAGGTTGGAATCGTCTTCGGAGTTGTACCAGTCGGCACAGCAGTCGACCGTGCCCTTGTCCACCGCGATGACGCCGTTCTCGTGGCTCCCGGTGATGATCGACTTGCTGAAGAACGTGTCGACGTCGATGCCCATCTTGTGCAGGTAGAAGCGCGGCGCGTTGTATCCGGACGTCGAGTTCGGATCGACAAAGCCGATGGTCTTGCCCTTGAGGTCTTCGATCTTCTGGTAGGGGCTGCTCGCCTTCACATAGATGACCGAGTAGTAGCCGATCTCGCCGGAGCCGTTTCGCGTGGTGACGAACGGCTCGGTCTTGACGCCGGTCAGATAGGCCTTGGAGTACGACGCGGGGCCGTAATAGGCGATGTGGATGTTGCCGGCCCGCTGCCCCTCGATAACCGCGGCATAGTCGTTCGCCAGCCGCAGCTTGACCGGCACGCCGAGCTGCTTTGCCAGATAGTCCATATAGGGCGCGTAGCGGTCGCTGACGCCCGAGGCGTTCTCGGCCGGGACGACGGCGAAGGTCAGCTCCGGGTACTGGCTCTTCCAGTCGGCGCGGGCGAGCCGCGTGGTCGCCAACAGCGCGGCACCCGACAGCAGGATTTCACGGCGGTTCAACATTCTCCCCTCCTCGACTGCAGCAATGATCCGGTTGGCGCCGGCTCATCCGGCCGGCTGGCCCAGCGCCGCGAGCGGCGCCTCGACCGCACGCGGCGGCGCGGCGGCGCCGCCCTCCGAGGCAATGCCGTAGAGCTCGCGGGCGGCGATGTCGGTGAGGCTCGCGGTGGCGCCGTCGAAGACGATCTCGCCGGCCGCCATGCCGACGAGGCGGTCGCAGTAAGCGCGGGCGATCTCCAGCGAATGGAGATTGCAGATCACGGTGATGCCGAAATGCCTGTTGATGCGCCGCAGCGCATCCATCACGACGCGGGAATTATGCGGATCGAGCGAGGCGGTCGGCTCGTCCGCCAGGACCAGTTCCGGCTCCTGGACCAGCGCGCGGGCGATCGCGACGCGCTGCTGCTGGCCGCCGGAGAGCTGATCGGCGCGCTGCGCGGCGAGCGGCGCCATGTCGAACTGCTCGAGTGCCGCGAGGGCGACGGCTTTGTCCGCGTCGGGCCACCAGCTCAGCATCGCGCGCCACGCCGGCACCGTTGCGAGCCGCCCCATCAGCACGTTGGTCAGCACGTCGAGCCGGCCGATCAGGTTGAACTGCTGGAAGACCATGGCCGCGCGGGCGCGCCATTGCCGCAACTCGCGGCCGCGCAGCCCGGTGACGTCGACGCCGTCGAACAGGATGCGCCCGCCGCTCGGCTCGACCAGGCGGTTGACGAGGCGCAACAGCGTCGATTTGCCCGCGCCGGAGCGGCCGATGATGCCGACGAAACTGCCCTTGTCGATTTGCAGCGAGATATCCGCGACAGCGCTTTTGGCGCCAAACCGCCGCGACAAACCTTCGAGTACCAGCATGAACAACGCTCGCTTTGTGGTCCGTCCGAGGGACGCCAGGAAAGCGCCGGAAGGGGGTATGGGCGGCCCGTCGGGGCCGGGCCGGCGGTTTCTTAACAGCCCAACCGCGACTCGGCGGTTACCGTTTTATGGCAATCGCGTGACACGGCGCGGCGCGACGGCCATCGCTCCGGTCGGAGGGATTTGCCGCGTTTTGTTGTTATCGACGGCAGGCAGTCCAATTGCATAAAGGCAGCGCCATGGTCGTCATCAGGCCCAACCCGCGGCGGATGCGGGCCTTTCTCGACAGCCCCGCCGAACGCCCGGGACGGTTGACGGCGAGACCCGGCAGGTTTCCGCGGGCGGCCTGGGAGCGCGTGCTCTTTGCGGTCGGGGCGGGCGCGGCGGTCGCGGTCGCCGCCGTCGCGGTGATTGCCATCGTCTCACACTGAGCCTGACACCCGCGCGAATTCGCGGCATCATCCGTGGCTGACGCGCGGCGATGGGAGGCGGCCAATGGCGAATTACAGCATCTGCCTGGGAACGGCCGGCTGGGGTGTCTGGCACAGCCCCGATTCCGGCCAGTCATGGACCCGGCACCGCGCCCCCTTCCCGCTCAACAGCCGCATCCAGGCCCTCGTGGTCCATCCGCACGAGCCGCGGACCGTTCTCGCCGCCGGCGACACCGGCCTGTTCGTGAGCCATGACAGCGGCGAGCGATGGGAGCGCCGCGGCGGCGCCGATGCGCTGCCGACGATCTGGTCGCTGACCATCGACCCGGCCGATCCCGACATCCTGTTCGCCGGCACCCGCCCCGCCGGCGTCTATCGCTCGGGCGACGGCGGACGGCATTGGCAGAAGCTTGCCGTCGACATTGCCCCGGAATGCTCGATCGGCGTCCCCTTCGTCACCGGCCTCGTGGTCGACCCCGACGACCACCGGATCGTTTGGGCCGGGGTCGAGATCGACGGCGTGTTCCGCAGCGTGGACGGCGGGGATAGCTGGACCCGGGTCAAGACGGGTCTGTACGACCCGGACATCCACGCCATGGCGGTCGCCCGGACACAGCCGAAGCGGCTCTACGCCAGCACGGCGCGCGAGATGTTCGTCAGCGACAATCTGGGCGACACCTGGCAGTCGCTCGACATCCGCGAGAAATGGCCGCTGCCCTATGCCCGCGGCATCGCGGTCAAGACCGATGACCCGGCCGTGCTGTTCGCCGGCTGCGGCGAGACCACGACCGGCGAGCGGGGCCACGTGCTCCGCAGCGCGGATTTCGGCGCGACCTGGGAAATCCTGCCTCTCCCGGCCCCGGCCAACGCCACCGTCTGGGGGCTGGCCACCCACCCCGCCGAACCGAACCGCCTCCTGGCCTTCAGCCTGTTCGGCGAAGTCTACGTCACCGAGAACGCGGGGGCTTCCTGGCGCAAGATCGCCCGTGAATTCGGCGAAATCCGGACCGCCGCCTGGCTCCCGAACTGAGCCGACCAGCCCGGCAAGCTGGCGTCCCCAAGGGGATTCGAACCCCTGTTGCCGCCGTGAAAGGGCGATGTCCTAGGCCTCTAGACGATGGGGACGCAGAGGCGGGCGGGCTGTGATCTAGCCGCTGGACAGCGAGAAATCAACCTCGGGCAATGTCCGGCGCACACGCGCTCCGCGGTGCGGGGCTAGAAGCCGGCCGGGCCGAACAGCCAGACCAGCCATGTCGCGGCGGCGAGGAACGGGCCGAAAGGCAGGGCCGAGTGGCGGTCGAGGCGGTGCCCGGCCAGCATCATCGCGCCCGCCGCGCAGAGCCCCGCGATCGCCGCGCCGGCGACCACGCTCGGCAATCCGGTGAGGCCGACCCAGGCGCCGCCGGCGGCAAGCAGCTTCGCGTCGCCCCGCCCCAGCCCGTCCCGGCCGCGGCGGCGGCGATAGACCCAGCCCACGAGCCTGAGGCTCAGATAGCCGCCGGCGGCGCCGAGCAGCGGGTCCCACAAGGCCGCGGGCTGGAGCGTCGCGGCCAGCGCCAGCCCGAGCGGGATCAGCGGCAGGGTCAGGATATCGGGCAGGACCGCATGCCGCCAGTCGATCCAGCCGAGCGCCAGCAGCCACCAGCCGAGCATTGCGTCGATCCAGGCGTCCGCGCCGCGGTCGACGGCGAGGGACAAGACCGCGATGGTCAGCGCCGCCAGCTCGACGCCGGGATAGAACCAGCCGAGCCAGGCGCCGCAATGGCGGCAGCGGCCGCGCGCCGCCAGCCAGCTCGCCAGGGGAACCAGGTCGCGCGCGCCCAGCCCCACGCCGCAATGGGTGCAATGCGAGCGCCCGGTCGGCGGCGCACCGTCCTGCGGCAGCCGCTCGATCACCACGCCGAGAAAACTGCCGGCCGGCAACGCGACGACGACGAGGTACCAGTCGGCCAGCCCCAGCAGCGCCACGCGTGAACGCCGGCTCAGCCGAGCGCTTTTTCGAGCAGCTCCAGCGCGGCGATCGAGAAGGTGCGCATGTTGTTCACGCGGTCGCCATTGCGGGTCTCGACCGTCGCCGCGCGCTCGCCGTTGGGTCCGACGACCGCGACGCAGGAATGCCCGGCGTCGTGACCGTAACGGCTGCCGGTCGGGCCGGCGGTGCCGGTTTCGCCGATCGCCCAGGTGGTGCCGAGCCGCTCCTTGATCTTGCGCGCGAAGAGCAGCGCGTAGGGCTCGGTCGACGGGGTGATGTCCTTGAGCGCGGCGAATTCTTCTTCGCTGACGCGCAGCAGCTCGGTGCGCGAGGTGCGCGTGTAGACCACCGCGCCGCCGATGAAATAGGCCGAGGCGCCGGGCACCGCGAGCAGCGCCGCCGAGACCAGCCCCGCCGTCGACGATTCGCCGACGCTGACCGTTTCCTTGCGCGCCTTCAGCTTCTCCGCGATCCGTTCCGCGTAGGGCATCAAATCCTGTAACATCGCCCGCCTCCCTTCCGGTGTCGCGGCGACCTTCCCAGTTCCGCGCCCCCGAAGGCAAGTGTTTGCGTAACGGGCGTATCGCGAATGACCAACACCCTGCTCACCTTGCACGACCCGGCGGCGGCGCGGCGCTGTTACGCGCAAGGGCTGTGGCGCGACGACACGTTCCATACGCTGCTCCGGAAGCATGCGGCCGAGCGGCCGGACGCGCCGGCGCTGCGCGATGCGGCACGGGTTCTGTCATGGGCGGAGCTGCTGCGCGCCGTCGACGCGGTGGCGGCCGATCTCGACGCCGCCGGTCTCAAGCGCGGCGAGCGGGTGGCGGTGTGGCTGCCCAACCGGGTCGAGGCGGTGATCGTCTTTCTCGCCTGCTCCCGGCAAGGCTATGTCTGCAACCCGTCGCTGCACCAGAATTACACGGTCGCCGAGATTGTCGGGTTGCTGGAGCGCACCAATGCCGCGGCGCTGTTCGCGCAGCCCGGCTACGGCGCCGACGCGCGCCGCGCCGATATCTTCGCGGCGGTAAGTGCGCTGCCCTTTCTGCGCAAGGTCTATGCCCTCGACGGCGAGGCCCTCGATGCCGGACCAGCGGCACCGTTCCCCGGCCCCGGAGGCGGCGCGCTGCCGCCGGCCGCGAGCGACCCCGACAGCATCGTCTATCTCGCCTTCACCTCCGGTACCACGGGCACGCCGAAGGGCGTCATGCATTCGTCGAACACGCTGTTCGCCAACGCCCGCGCGATGGTCGAGGACTGGCGCCACGACAGTTCGACGGTGCTGCTGTCGTTGAGCCCGCTGTCGCACCACATCGCCACCGTGGCGATCGCCCAGGCGATGGTCGCCGGCATGGAGCTGGTGGTGAATTCACCGCCGCCCGGCATGACGCCGCTCGATTGGATCGTCGCGACCGGTGCGACATATGTGATGGGCGTGCCGACCCATGCGATGGACATCCTCGGCGAGATGCGGCGGCGCAATCTCGACCGGCTGGGCCGCGTCAAGACCTTCTATATGGCCGGCTCGGTGATCCCGCGCGAGGTGGCGCAGGCGTTTCTCGACCGCGGCGTCACCCCGCAGAACGTCTACGGGATGAGCGAAAACAGCTCGCACCAATACACGCTGCCGAGCGACAGCCCGGAGACCATCGTCGCGACCTGCGGCAAATCCTGCGCCGCCTATGAAATCCGGCTATGGGACCAGGAGAACCCGGATATCGAGGCGCCGCCGGGGGCGGCCGGCGAGATCGGCGGGCGCGGCGCCTGCCTGATGCTCGGCTATTTCGACAACCAGCGGGCGACCGAGGATTCGTTCAACCGCGGCGGCTGGTTCATGTCGGGCGATCTCGGGCGCTTCGACGAAGCCGGCAACCTCGCGATCGTCGGCCGCAAGAAGGACCTGATCATCCGCGGCGGGCACAACATCCACCCGGCGCGCATCGAGGAATTGGCGATGCGCCACAAATCGGTCGCCAAATGCGCCGCCTTCGCGGTCGCCGACGAGCGGCTCGGCGAGAAAGTGTGCCTGTCGGTGATCTGGCACGACGGCGAAGGCGTCGAGGCTCACGCGCTGCTCGCGCATCTGCATGGCGAGGGCCTCTCGAAATACGACATGCCGGAATACTTCATCGCGCTGGATGCGTATCCGCTGACCGCGAGCGGCAAGATCTTGAAGCGCGAGCTGGTCGAATGGGCGAGCTCCGGGCGCATTGTGCCGACCCCGGTGCGCTGGACCGGCGGATAAACCGCAACGAGGAGGCATTGATGTTCGCGTGTCGCCTGGAGCACGTCATGTCCGCGACGGCGAAGCTTGGGACGCGGGAGGTCATAGGTCCCGTGCCGGAGGGCTTTCGCATCAACATTCACGTCGCCAGCGGCGAAGTCGCCGGACCCAGGATATCGGGCAAACTGCTGCCGTTGGGCGGCGACTGGTTGACGGTTCGCCGGGACGGCATGGCCCTCCTCGATGTCCGCTTATCGATCGAGACGAATGACGGGGCGCTGATCTACGTCACCTATTCCGGCTCGGTCGATTGGGGCGAGGACGGCTATGACCGGGTGTTGCGCGGCGAGGCGGTCGGCGCCGGCCAGACCATCCGGATATCGCCGAAATTCCTGACGTCGCATACGCGCTACATTTGGCTCAACCGGCTCCACTGCATCGGCGTGGGGGAGGCTTTTCGCGAGCGGGCGGAGATTGCCTACGACATCTACGCCGTCGGGTGAGCCGATGACCGTCCACCTGACCCGCAGCGACGAATTCGCGCTGCTGACGCTCGACCGGCCGGAGGCGCTCAACGCGCTCAGCTTTGCGACGCTGGGCGAACTCGACGCGGCGTTGGACGCGGTTGCCGCCGGCGATGCCCGGGCGTTGCTGGTGACCGGCGCCGGCGACCGCGCGTTCTGCGCCGGGGCGGACATCAAGGAGCTGATGACCCGGTCGATGGCTGAGCATCGGCGCGGCATCGCCGACGGGCAGCGCATCGTCTCGCGCTTCGGCACGCTGCCGATGCCGTCGGTCGCGCTGATCAACGGCTATGCGTTCGGCGGCGGGCTGGAACTCGCGATCGCCTGCAACTTCCGCTTGGCGGTCAAGACCGCGCGGCTCGGCCTGCCGGAGATCAAGCTGGGCGTCATCCCGGGCTATGGCGGCACCCAGCGCCTGCCGCGGCTGATCGGCGAGGCCCGCGCCTTGGAGATCATCATGACCGGCCGCACGGTGACCGCCGAAGAGGCTGAGCGCATCGGTCTGGTGCACCGCCTGGTCGACGGCGACCTGATCGAAGCCGGCGAGAGCTTCGCGCGCGAGATGACGGGCTACGGCCTCCCCGCCCTCGCGCTGGCACGCGACGCGGTGACGGGCGCGCTCGACGGGACGCTCGACGACGGGTTGAAGCGCGAGGCCGACCTCAACACCCTCGCCTTCCAGACCCGCGATGCGACCGAGGGCATGACCGCCTTTATCGAAAAGCGCAAGCCAGTGTTCCGGGATGATTAGCGGCACGCATCGCGCGCTCTTGTTGGCGGCGCAGCAACCGCTTATCTTCCAGGGGCAGCCGGGGAAGATTGCAACTTCCCCGGCGCCCTGTCCCTACAGGCGGAGACGGATCTTAAGGTGGAGCCGTCCCCATCTGAAGGACAGGAAGAGACGGATTTTCATCCCTCTCCTCCTTCTGGAAAACCGCGGGGGCCCATCCCCCGCGGCGCCGGAACACTAGCGCTACCGAGAGGCGCCTGACAAAACAAAAACAGAACATCGTTCTGGGCTCGACGGGTGCCGATTGATGACACCGCTATTCGACCGGCTCGATAGGCTGCCGCCGCTCGCGGACGAAGAGCGGCAGTTGCTCGACAGCATCAAAGCGTTGTCGCGGGACCAGATCGCGCCCCGCGCCGCCGATCATGATCGCTCGGGCGAATTCCCTTGGGACAACGTCGAGGCGATCAACGGGCTCGGCTTGAATGCGATGTTCGTGCCCGAAGCGTATGGCGGCGCTGGCCTCTCCTATGCCGCGTACCTTGCTTGCGTGCGCGAAATCAGCGCGGCTTGCGCCTCGACCGGGATCATCTGGGCGACCAATTTCCACGCCGCGAAACCGCTGATCGATTTCGGCACCGAGGAACAGAAGCAGCGGCTGCTGCCGCGCGTCGCCGAGGGGGCATTATGTGCCCTGGCGATCACCGAGCCCGATGCCGGCTCCGATGCCACCGGCATGACGACCCGGTTCACCCCCGCCGGCAACGACAGCGTCGTCATCGACGGCGGCAAGACCTTTATCACCAATGGCGACGTCGCCGACCTGGTCCTGCTGTTTGGCAAGTGGAGCGGGCTGGGTGACGGCCGCGGCGCGATTACTGCGCTCTACCTGGAAAAAGACACGCCCGGTTTTTCGGTGCTGCGCAAGGAGGACAAGCTCGGCCATCGTGCGTCCTCGACCGCGGCGCTCGCCTTCGACGGCTGCCGCGTGCCGCGCGCCAATGTGCTGGGCGAGCCCGGCCAGGGGCTGCCGCTGTTGCTGGCCGCGCTCAACAAGTCGCGGCCGAGCGTCGCCGCGCATGCGCTGGGCATCGCCCGCGCCGCCTTCGGCGATGCGGTCGCCTATATCAACGAGCGGCGGCAGTCGGGCCGGCGCATCGTCGAATTCCAGGGCATCCAGTTCCTGCTCGCCGATCTCGCGACCGATCTGGCGATGTGCGAGGCATGGCTTTGGCATGTCGCCAGGCTGGTCGATGCGGCCGAAAGCGATATCGCGGCCGAAGCGTCGATGCTGAAGCTGCGCGCCTCGGACCTGGCCATGCGCATCGCCACCGAGGCGGTGCAGCTCTACGGCGGTTACGGCTACATCAAGGACAACCGGGTCGAGCGGCTGCTGCGCGACGCCAAGATCACGCAAATCTGGGAAGGCACCAACCAGCTGCACCGGCAGCTGGTCGGGCGGAGCTTTATCGCGCGCCGATGAAAAGGGCCCCTCCCGTGCGGGAGAGGCCCTTTCCGGCGCCTAGTCGTTGCCGGCGCCGGCGAGCTGGATGTCCGAGACCATGACCTGGCCTTTGGTCTCCGGCCCGAGCAGCAGCGAGACCGCGAACACCAGCAGCGCGACGATGGTGGTGACCAGCATCGGGATCGCGAAGCCGCCGGCGCTGGCCGCCCACATGCCGAGCAGCGGTCCGCACAACCCGCCCCAGATCGCGCCCTGGTGATAGCAGAACCCCGCTGCGGTCGCGCGCACCTCGGTCGGGAACCGCTCGTTCAGGTAGCTCGGGTTCTGGCCGTAGATGGCGCCGACGAAGAAGCCCTGAATGGTGAACGCGGTCACCAGGATCGGATAGCTCGTCGTAAAGAAGCCGAGATAGAACGGCGTGATCAGGATGCCGATCATCGCCGGGATGATCATCGCCCAGCGCCGCCCGATCTTGTCGGCGATCGACCCCCAGATGCAGCTCGACGCGAAGATCGCCAGGTTCGACAGCGCGTTCGGCAGCGCCACGGCACCCGGCCCGAACCCGAGATCCTTTTGCAGATGCGTCGCGAACAAGCCGAAGCAGGTATAGTAGGTGACAAAGCTGCTGCCCATCCACAGGCAGGCGGTCAGCGTGTTCGGCAGCACCTTCGGCCGGAAGATCTCGAGGAGCGGCGCCTTGAATTCCTTCTGTACCCGCTGCTTGGCGCGGTTCTCCCGCCACACCTCGGGTTCCTTGACGAACTTGCGGATGTAGAGGACGACAAGCGCCGGCAGGATGCCGATCCATAGACAGCCGCGCCAGCCGATCTGTGCGTAGAACAGGCCGTAGACCACGCTCGCCAGCAGGAAGCCGAGCCCCCACGAGCCTTGCAGCATGCCGCTCATCAGGCCGCGCGAGCGCGCCGGCCACGACTCCATCGCCAACGCCGCGCCGGCCGGCCATTCGGCCCCCATGCCGATGCCGAGCAACGCCCGGAAGACAAAAAGAAACATAAAGTTCGGCGAAAAGCCGGCGATGAAGTTGCACACCGAATACCAGACGATCGAGATCATCAGCGGGATTTTCCGGCCCACCCGATCGGCCAGCCAGCCCGACGCGGTGGCGCCGATCAGGCGCAACCAGAGGGTGATCGTGAAGACCGCGAGCACATCGACCAACGGCACGCCGAGATCCTTCGAGATCGGCACCATGATCAACAGGAAGATCGTGAAATCGAACGCGTCGAGCAGCCAGCCCGCCCAGGCCGCGAACCACGCCAGCCACTGATCCTTGGTCGGTTCCTTGTACCAAGGAACGGTGGCACCAACCCCAATATTGCTCGCCATCAATACCTCCCTGTTCATTTCCGGGATTGCAAACCCGGAAGCGGTAGACGCCACGCGAGCTCAATACCGGTTACGCCGGTCAGCTTATTGAAGGATGTTGTTTTGCAGCAATGCCAAATACGAGTGGCGAACCGATAAGTTATGAGAAAAACGCATCGCCTTCGCGACATGATGCGGCGAAAGCGGTGCTGCGGCGGGTGACGGACGCTTCGCCGCGGGATCGATTTTGTTGCGGCGCGCGTATTAACGCCGGCGGCAATTCATTGGCCGGTGTGCGCCCTTGACGAGATTGGCGCGTCGGCTAAGTTGCTGTCGTCACGGCCGTACCGTCAGCTAAGGGGCCGTCCGATCGCTCACAAGGAGAGCAGCGAGATGTCGAAAACCATGCGCCTGACTGCAACCCTTTTCTCCGCGATCGTCGGGATCGCAGCCCTCGCCGGACCGGCAATGGCGCAAGGCGCCGTCAAAGTCGGAACGCTGAGCTGCAATGTCGCGAGCGGGTTCGGTTTCATCTTCGGCTCGTCGCGGGCCCTCAACTGCACCTATTCCGGGGTGGGCGGCCAGTATGAGCATTACACCGGCAATATCATGAAGTTCGGCGCCGATATCGGCTACACCTCGGGCGGCATCATCGTGTGGACCGTGGTCGCGCCGGTCGCGTCGATGCATCCGGGCGCCCTCGCCGGCTCCTATGCGGGCGGCACCGCCAGCGCGACGGTCGGCGTCGGTCTCGGCGCCAATGCGCTGGTCGGCGGGTCGAACAACACCGTCGCGCTGCAGCCGCTCAGCATCGAAGGCAATACCGGCCTCAATGTTGCCGCCGGCATCGGCGCGATCACGCTGACGCCCGCACCGTAACGCGGACTATGGCGGCGCGGTCTTCACCGCGCCGCCACCCTTTCGGCGAATTCCAGGAACAGACGCGAACCTCTAACGTTAGCCGGAAGCGGCGATCGGTCCCCGCCGCGAGACGGCCCCGGGAGGCTCTTCAATGGTTATTGGCGTCAGCCATTTGCAGCCGATCGTCGCGCTGCTCGCCGGCATCATCATCCTGCTGGTGCCGCGCATCCTCAATTACGTGATCGCAATCTACCTGATCGTCATCGGCATTATCGGCCTCGGCATCATCCGCTAGGGCAGATGGTGCACCGACCCAGATATCGTCATGCCCGGACTTGATCCGGGCATCCACGGACGCCCGCACCATCCCGCAGGGATGGCCGGGCCAAGCCCGGCCATGACGACGAACCTTCCGTATGCGTCTGAGCCCTAGGGCCGGTTGCCCGCCATCCGGTGCAACTCGTCATATACCAGCTGGTCGATATCGAGGCCCTCCTCGCGCAGCCGCTCGCGGTTGCGCGAGGAGTTCTCGCCGGGGATCCGGATCTCCTTGACCCCGGGGGCGCGCGGCACCGCCTTGACGCGCGCGATCAGCGCGCTGACCTCGCGCCGGCACTGTTCCAGCGGGATCAGCAGGTCGGGGCGAAAGGCGATGAACAGATAGCCGTCGCCCGCACCTTCGATCATGCCGGCGCCGCCGAGCACGCCGAGCGCCTGTACGATCAGCCCCAGCCCGAACCCCTTATAGCCGGCGAAGGGCAGCAACGCGCCGGCCTGCGCCGCCGCCGGATCCGTCGTGGGCCGGCCGTCGCGGTCGATCGCCACGCCTTCCGGCAGCGCCTCGTTGCGGCGCACCCGGAGCTGCAATTCGGTTGCCATGAAGGCCGAGGTGCCCATGTCGGGGATGAGCGGGCCTGCGTCCGTCGGAATGGCGAAGGCGATCGGGTTGGTGCCGAGGACCGGCTTGACCCCGCCGAGCGGCGCGACCGCGCCGCCGCTGCTCGCGGTGTGGATCGCGACATAACCTTCCTTGGCGATCATCTCGACGAAATAAGCGTTGCGGCCGCTCATCCAGGTATTGGTGACACCGACCAGCGCGATGCCGTGCGCCTTGGCCTTGTCGATGGTGGCCTGGGCGGCGCGATAGATGGCGATCATCCCGTTGTTGTTGCCGCCGTCGTATAGCGCCGAGACTTCGGTCTCGCGCAGCAGCCGCATCGGCTCGCGCGGCAGCCGGAAGCGCCGGTGCTCTGGCACGTTGAGCAGCTTCGCCAGCCCCGAATACTCGTAGCCGCACAGCGCCGCGTCGAGCACGTGATCGGTCAGGATGCGCGCCTCTTCGGCGTCGTAGCCGATCCCGCGCATCGCCCGCTCGCCGATGGCGCGGGCGTCGTCGACGGTCAGGTGAACACGGCCTGCCGGCATGAGCGAACTCCTCTTCACGGTTTCTTCGCGACGAACAGCTCGACCGTCGCGGTATCAGGGATCGCATCATCGGCGGAAATGCCGGGCTGGTGGGGAATATTCGCCTGGTTGAACGCGCCGAGCAGGATTTTCGCCGCATCCGGCGCGGTCGGGTCGCGCATCAGCACCATGACGCCGACCGCCGGCTTGTCGGTGACGTTCAGCGTGGCCTCCGGCCCGTTGGCGTCCCAGCCGGCGGATTTGAGGATCGCCACCAGCTGGTTGGCATAGGTATAGGCTTCGATATCGCCGGGCACGCACGAGACCACGACGCGATAACTGCCGAATTGGCGCAGATAGTCCGACAGCTTCGCGGCGATTGCCGGGTCGATCGAGCGGCCGGTTTCGCCGGATTTCAGCGCGTCGATCTGCTCGCCGATCGTCGCCGCCTTCGCACTCAGCGACGCGAGCGCGTCATCGACCGTGTCGAACTTGCCGTCCGGCTCGCTGGCCGGAGCGGGCAGCGTCCGGGACAGCTCGTCCCATTGCGCCCACAAGCCCTGCAGCGCCGAGGCCTCCGCCCCGGCGCGATCGGCTGCCTGGTCGGCGGTGATGCTGTGCGTCCGCTGCTGCTCCCAGCGCAGCAGGGCCAGCGAACCGGCCCCGGACAGCAGCACGACCAGCACCGCGACGCCTTTGGCCCACGGCCGCCGCGGCAACAACACCGCCTCGCCCAGCGCGACCGCCAGCACGATCGCGAGCGGCAAGACCGGCCCCAGCCGGGTCACCGCCTCGATCAGCCCATCGAAGCGGACGAGCAGGATGTCAAGCGTCTGGAACACCTCGCTCCAGTTCGGCAAGCCAGGGGCCGGCATGCGAGTCGGAAGGCGCGCGCCAGTCGCCGCGCGGCGACAGCGAGCCGCCCGAGGAAATCTTCGGGCCGTTTGGCAAGGCCGACCGTTTGAACTGGCTTTGTTCGAAGAACCGCGTCAGGAACACGCGCATCCACCGCTTGATGTCCGGCAGGTCGAACGCGCGCCGGGTCTTGTCGGGGGTGTTCGCCGGCCATCCGCCCCGGTTCGCGTCGTGCCAGGCGTTCCACGCGAGATAGGCGATCTTCGACGGCCGGAAGCCGCAGCGGGTCACATAGAACAGTGTGAAGTCCTGCAGCGCATACGGACCGACAACGCTCTCGGTCGACTGGATCACCCCGTCCTCGCCGGCAGGCACCAGCTCGGGCGAAATCTCGGTGGCGAGAATGTCTTCGAGGATTTGCGCGGTCTCGGCGTCGACATCGCCGCTATGCGCGACAAAGCGGATCAGGTGCTGGATCAGCGTCTTCGCCACCGAGGCGTTCGGGTTGTAATGCGACATGTGATCGCCGACGCCGTAGGTGCACCAGCCGAGCGCCAGCTCGGACAGGTCCCCGGTGCCGACGACCAGCGCTGCGTTGTGGTTGGCGAGGCGGAACAGGTAATCGGTCCGCAGCCCCGCCTGCACATTCTCAAAGGTCACGTCGTAATGCTTCTCGCCCCGCCCCGCGGCGTGGCCGATATCGGCGAGCATGCGGTTGGCCGCGGGCCGGATGTCGATCTCGCCGCCGGTCACGCCCAGCGCCTTCATCAACCGCCAGGCATTGGCCTTGGTTCCCTCGCCGGTGGCAAAGCCCGGCAGCGTGTAGGCCAGCACATTGGTTCGCGGCAGGTCGAGCCGGTCCATCGTCCGCGCCGCGACGATGAGCGCCTGCGTCGAGTCGAGGCCGCCCGAGACGCCGATCACCAGCCTTTTGAGGCCGGTCGCCGACAGGCGCTGCGCGAGCCCCTGGACCTGGATGTTGTAGGCCTCATGGCAGTTGTCGCGCAGCGCCGCCGGGTCGGCGGGCACAAACGGAAAGCGCTCGACGCGGCGGCGGAGCGCGAATTCTTCCGATGGCGTGGTGAACGGGAACTCAACCGCGCGGAACGGCGGGACGTGCGCAAGCACGGCGCGCGCATTGTCGCCGAAGGTGTTCATGCGCATCCGCTCCTGGCGAATGCGGCCGAGATCGACATCGGCCACCGCCATCTCGGGCTCGGCGCTGAAGCGCTCGGTCTCGCCGAGGCCGTCGCCGATCTCGAAAATCCCGGCCTGGCCGTCCCAGGCGAGGTCGGTCGTCGACTCCCCCGCCCCGGCGGCCGAATAGACATAAGCGGCGATGCAGCGCGCCGATTGCGACGCGCACAGCAATCGCCGCATCTGCGCCTTGCCGATCGTGATGTTGCTGGCCGACAGGTTGAGCAGGATTTCCGCGCCCGCCGCGGCGCCCGCCGCGCTCGGCGGCTGCGGCACCCAGAGGTCCTCGCAGATTTCGATATGGAAGGTGAAGCCGGCCGGTCCGGCCGCACGGAACAGCAGGTCGGTGCCGAACGGCGCCTCCTGTCCCGCCAGCGCCATCGCCGCGGCGTGGATCCCCTCGCCCGAGGTGAAATGCCGGCGCTCGTAGAACTCGCGGTAGTTCGGCAGGTAGGTCTTCGGCACCACGCCGAGCACGCGGCCGCGATGGATGACGACCGCGCAATTATAGAGCCGGCCGCGCCACCGCAGCGGCGCACCGACCGCCAGCACCGGCAGCTTGTGGCGGCTCAGCTCGACCAGCCGCTCGATCTGCCCGACGACAGCGTCGAGCACGGTGTCCTGAAACAGCAGGTCGTCGATCGCATAGGCCGACAGGCACAGCTCGGGGAACAGCATGACCGCGACGCCGTCGCGATCTCCCTCGGCCACCATCGCCGCAACCTGATCGCCGTTTTTCGCCGGATCGGCCACCGCCACCCGCGGCACGCAAGTCGCGACCCGCACGAACTCGTGGCTGTAGGGCGAAAAGAACGGCGGTGCGGCAGGCTTAGGCTGGGCCATGGGGTTTATTTATGCTCATAATGAGTATTTATCAATCCAATCCCAAAACCGGAACGCCTAGCCGAACCGCCGCATCCGCCAATGCCTTATCTTTAGTCGCAAGCGACACGCCGAGCCTCATGGCTAACTCAAGGTATGCGGCATCGTACGCAGTCAGATGTTCGTTGCGAGCCAAACTGAGGGTCCGATTAAATGCATGAGCTGGTGTTTCTTCATCGGGGTCGATCATCAGGCTTTCCAATAGATCGATAAACTGGGTGGTATCCGCCGGAGTTATGCGACCACGTCGCTCAGAAAGCGCCAGTACATTCGTTACTTCGATAAACCAGTGAGAAGGCACTGCGATCGTTATCGTTTGAGACTGCCGGAGCAGATCGTCAGTTGCCTCCGTGGCCTCGTCCTCAAAGCACCAGCAAAGCACGATCGACGCGTCGAGGACCAGTGACGTCACCGCCGCCCTTCTTCGATCAGCTGTTTGAGAGGCGCTCCAAGTTTGCGGCCTTTCCTAAATACCAAAAGCCTCTCGATCGCTTTCCGCCGGCGTTCCTCATCGCCGCGCTTTACCGGGATCAGACGAGCAACCGGTCTTCCGTGCTTTGTGATCGTGAACTGCTCGCCGCGTTCGACGCGTTCGAGAAGTGCGGTGAGGTGCGTTTTGGCGTCGTACACGCCGACATCATTAGCCATAGACGAGCCTCTTCCGACTAGTGTTAGACCAGATTACGCGCAGGCTCTTTCCATATCAATCGGCGAACGGGTCGCGCACGAGGATCGTGTCCTCTCGTTCGGGGCTGGTGGAGAGCATGGTCACCGGTGCGCCGATCAGCTCCTCGACGCGGCGGATGTACTTGATCGCGTTGGCCGGCAGGTCGACCCAGGAGCGCGCGCCGCGGGTGCTCTCGCGCCAGCCTTCCAGCGTCTCGTAG
>DASZOZ010000130.1:0-8338 GCA_035550515.1 Allostellaceae bacterium | reverse complement strand
CTGGCGGCGCTGGTGATCGTCGGGCTGGCGCATCCGCTGCTCAACCCGCAAACACGGCTCGCCGGCAGCGGGCCGCTGATCCTGGTCATCGATGACGGCTGGGCGGCGGCCAGCGACTGGCAGCCTCGGCAGACCGCGGCGCTAGAGCTGCTCGCCGAGGCCGAGCGCGAGGACCGCCAGGTCGTGCTGCTGACCACGGCGCCGCTGGCCAGCGACCGGCCGGCGCCGCCGTTGCAGCCGGTGCGCGCCGCCGACGCCCGCGCCGCGGTGCAGGCGCTGGTGCCGAAGCCGTGGGCGGTGGACCGCAAGGCGGCGGTGGCGCGGCTCAACGCGCTCGACATGTCGGGCGGGACCAGCGCGGTCTGGCTCAGCGACGATGTCGACGACGGCGCGGCGGCGGACCTGGCGAAGGCGCTGGCCGATCGCGGCACGCTGCGCTACCTCGCCGCCGGCGCCGCCGGCGCCGCCGCGGCGCCGCGGCTGCTCGCCCCGGGCGGCCCGCCGAGCGAGCGCGGCGGCAAGGAATTGTCGATCGCGGTGAAGACCTTGCCGGCGCCGCTGCCGCGTTCGCTCACGGTGCGAGCCAGCGACGAGGACGGCGCCCTGCTCGCCCGCGAGAGCGCGACGATCGAGCCCAACACCGGCAGCACCCTGGTCAAGCTGCCGATGCCGACCGAATTGCGCAACCGCATCACCCGCATCGACATCGAGGGCGAGCAATCGGCGGGCGGGACGCTGCTGGTCGACGAACGCTGGCGGCGCCGGCCGGTCGGCATCGCCGCCACCGCCAATCGCAGCAGCCAGCCCTTGCTGAGCGAGACCTA
This sequence comes from Allostellaceae bacterium, assembly GCA_035550515.1. Taxonomy (GTDB): domain Bacteria; phylum Pseudomonadota; class Alphaproteobacteria; order ATCC43930; family CGMCC-115725; genus DATARH01. The sequence goes on along the minus strand of DASZOZ010000130.1, from coordinate 7,514 downwards.
TTACCTCGAACGCGCCCTCGACCCGTTCACCGAGATCCGCCGCGGCCCGGCGAGCGAGCTGCTGAAACGCGAGCTGGCGGTGCTGGTCTACGCCGATTCCGGCCCCGATTCGGCGGCCGAGGAGCAGGCCGTCGGGAAATGGATCGAGGCCGGCGGGGTGCTGCTGCGCTTTGCCGGGCCGCGGCTCGCGGAGACCGACGACCACCTGCTGCCGGTGCGTCTGCGCCGCGGCGACCGGACGATCGGCGGCGCCCTGAGCTGGGAGCAGCCGGCGAGGCTGGCGCCGTTTGCGCCGGACAGCCCGTTCGCCGGGCTGGCCGTCCCGGCGGAGGTGACGGTGTCCCGCCAGGTGCTGGCCGAACCCGACATCGCGCTGGCCGGCAAGACCTGGGCCCGCCTCGCCGACGGCACGCCGCTGGTGACTGCCGAGAAGCAGGGCAAGGGCTGGATCGTGCTGGTGCACACCACGGCGAATGCCGAGTGGTCGAACCTGGCGCTGTCCGGTCTTTTTGTCGAGATGCTGCGGCGCATCGTGGCGATCAGCGAAGGCGTCGCGGAGGCGGGCGAGGCGGCGCTGCCGCCGCTCGAGACGCTCGACGGGTTCGGCCGGTTGCAGCGCGCCGCCCCAGGCGCGCAGCCGATCGCCGCCAAGGACATTGCCACCGCCGCCGCCTCGCCGCGCCATCCGCCGGGCTTTTACGGCACCGCCGACACGCGCCGCGCGCTCAACCTGGCCTCCGGGATCGGCGAGCTGAAGCCGGTCGGAGCGCTGCCCGCCGGGATCGCGCGCGAGACCTTCGCGCACAAGGCCGAGACCGATATCCGCCCGCCGCTGCTGGCCGCGGCGCTGATCCTCGCGCTGGTCGACCTGCTGATCGCCTACGGGCTGCGCGGCATCTTGCGCTGGCCGGGCCGCCGCGTTCCGCCGGCCGCCGCGGGGCTGGCGCTGGTGGTGCTGCTCACGCCCGCGGCGGCGCGCGCCGACGACGATTTTGTCGTGCGCGCGACCTCGGAGCTGCGCTTTGCCTATGTCCGCACCGGCGACGACGCGGTGGACGCGGAGAGCCGCGACGGCCTCATGGGCCTCAACCAGATCCTTGCCCGCCGCACCGCGGTCGAGAGCGCCGACCCGATGGCGGTCGATATCGAAAGCGACGAGTTGATCTTTTTCCCGCTGCTCTATTGGCCCGTCACCGGGGAGCAGGCGCCGCCCTCGCCGCGCGCCGTCGAGCGCATCAACCGCTATCTCAGCACCGGGGGCACGATCCTCTTCGACACGCGCGATTCGGTCGAGAGCACGCCCGGCCCGCTGGGCAGCGGCAGCCAGTCGGCGGCGCGGCTGAAGACACTGGCCGGGGCGGTGAAGATCCCGCCGCTGATCCCGGTGCCGCCCGATCACGTGCTGACCAAGTCGTTCTACCTGATGCACGAATTCCCCGGCCGCTGGAACAGCGGCCAGGTCTGGGTCGAGCCGGCGGAGGACCACGTCAATGACGGCGTCACCAGCGTCATTGTCGGCGGCAACGACTGGGCCGGCGCCTGGGCGATCGATGGCAGCGGCCGTCCGGAATTTCCCTGCGTGCCGGGCGGCGAGCAGCAGCGCGAGATGGCCTATCGCTTTGGCGTCAACCTGGTGATGTACGTGCTGACCGGCAATTACAAAAGCGACCAGGTGCACGTGCCGGCGATCCTGGAGCGGCTCGGGCAATGAACGCGGCCACGCCCCGTTTCGTCCCGGCGCAAGCCCCGACCCGAGAAATGTCATTCCGGGGCGCGGCGCAGACGTGCACCCGGAACCCATGCACACGGGCTTCGGCGATTTTTATCCGGACGCAGCAACATAGCGAGGCGATGGTCCGTGTTGTTCATGGGTTCCGGGTCCGGCGTGGTGCGCCGTCCCGGAATGACCAGGCGGTTGGCCGGCGGCCGGCCTGCTCACCGGCTCCTCGGGCACGGCCATGAGCGTCAGCGCCTATACCGTCGCGTTCGCGCCGCTGATGTCGTGGACCGGGATCGCGGCTTTCGCGGCGATTGCGCTGCTGGTCCTGGCGTTCGGCGTCTGGCGGCGGGCGCGCGGCATTTTCTGGCGCGCCGCCGCGGTCGTCATTCTGCTGGCGATCCTTGCCAACCCGGCGCTGGTCGAGGAAAAACGCACGCCGCAGCGCGATGTCGCCGTCGTCGTGCTCGACGAATCGCCGAGCCAGACGATCGGCGACCGCGCCGCGGCGAGCGAGGCGGCGCTGGCGACGCTGCGCGCCCGGCTGGCGCAGGAGCCCGATCTCGACGTCCGCGTCGTGCGGGCCGGCAAGCCGCAGCCCGGCACCGGGGATGACGGCACGCGCCTCTTCGCCGCGCTCAACCGCGAGATGGCCGACATCCCGCGGCAGCGCCTCGCCGGCGTGGTGATGATCACCGACGGCGAGGTGCATGACGTGCCGGGCGGCGATGCGAAGGCCGTGGCCGCGCAGCTCGGCGCGCCGCTGCATGTGCTGCTGTCGGGCCGTCCCGGCGAAGGCGACCGCCGGTTGGTGGTCAAGGAATCGCCCAGCTTCGGGCTGGTCGGCAAGGACGTGCCCTTGACGGTGCGCGTCGAAGACCTGCCCGAGCCGGCCGGGAGCACCGCGGCCGAAGCCAAGCTCACCTGGCGCAAGGACGGCGGCGCGCCGCATGTGCAGATGGTTCCGGTCGGCCGCGACGTACCGCTGTCGATCCCGATCGACCATGGCGGCTCGAACATCGTGGAACTCGCGGTCGATGCCGGACCGCAGGAGCTGACGCTGGTCAACAACCGCGCCGCGGTCGTCGTCAACGGCGTGCGCGACCGGCTGCGGGTGCTGCTCGTGTCCGGCGAGCCGCATCCCGGCGAGCGGGTGTGGCGCAACATCCTCAAATCCGACCCGTCGGTCGATCTCGTCCATTTCACGATCCTGCGTCCGCCCGAAAAGCAGGACGGCACGCCGATCCGCGAGCTGTCGCTGATCGCCTTCCCGATCCGCGAGCTGTTCGACGTCAAGCTCAGCGAATTCGACCTGATCATCTTCGACCGCTACAGCCGCCGCGGGGTGATCCCGCAGGCCTATATCCAGAACGTGGTCAACTATGTGCGCAAGGGCGGCGCGTTCCTCGAAGCGACCGGGCCGAGCTTCGGCACGCCGATGAGCCTGTTCCGCACGCCGCTCGGCGAAATCCTGCCGACCGAGCCGTCCGGCGCCGTCGAGGAAGAGGGGTTCAAGCCCGCGCTGACCGCGCTCGGCTGGCGCCACCCGGTGACTGCCGACCTGCCCGGCGCCGGGCAGCCCGGCGGCAGCCCGAGCTGGGGGCGCTGGTTCCGCCAGATCGATGCGCGCGTCCATCACGGCACGACGCTGATGACCGGCGACCACGGCGAGCCGCTGCTGGTGCTCGACCATTCCGGGCAGGGTCGCGTCGCACAGCTCCTGTCGGACCAGATGTGGCTGTGGGCGCGCGGCTTCGAGGGCGGCGGACCGCAGGCGGAGCTGCTGCGCCGGCTCGCCTACTGGCTGATGAAAGAGCCGGACCTCGAGGAGAACGACCTGCGCGCGGTGATCGAGGGCGACCGGCTCGTGGTCACCCGGCAGTCGCTGGAACCCGACGACAAGCCGGTGACCGTGACGGCGCCCGACGGCAGCAGCTCGACCCTCACGCTGACGCCGGAGCATGGCGGCCGCAGCACCGGCACGCTGGCGGTGAGCCAGATGGGGCTCTACCGCGTGACCGACGGCACCCGCACCGCCCTGGCCGCGGCCGGGCCGCTCAACCCGGTCGAGTTCACCGATGTCCGCGCCACCCCCGACAAGCTCGCGCCGCTGGTCGCGGCGAGCGGCGGCGGCAGCTATTGGATCGCCGACGGCGTGCCGGAGGTTCGCCGCGCCGCCTCCGGCCGCACCACCGCCGGCCATGGCTGGCTCGGCCTGCGCGAAAACGAGGACTATACCGTCGCCGGGTTTAGCGAGACCCCGTTGCTGCCGGGCATCGCCGCGCTGCTGCTGGCGGTCGGCACGCTGATCGCGGCCTGGCGGCGGGAAGGGCGGTAGTCGTTTCATCGTCATTGCGGCGAGCGGGGCGACAAAGCAATCTCGGGCCGCCTTGGATCACGAGATTGCCGCGGCGCGCGGCGCACGCCTCGCAATGACGGACTGACCTGAATGCTCCGACAGATCATCGCGCCGGTGCACCCGGACGGCTGGAAATTCGTCGCTGCCGGTGCGGCGGCGACGCTGATTCTGTTTCTGCTGTGGCCGCCGCTCGGCTGGCTGGCGCTGCTCGTGACGTTGTGGATCGTGTATTTCTTCCGCGACCCGTGGCGGGTGACGCCGATGCGGGCCGGGCTGATCGTCAGCCCGGCCGACGGGATCATCGTGTCGGTCGCACCGGTACCGCCGCCGCCCGAGCTGGACATGGGCAGCGCGCCGGTGCCCCGCATCGCGATCTTTCTCAACCTGTTCGACGTGCATGTCGCCCGTTCGCCGGCGGCGGGGCTGCTGGCGGCGCGCCACTACATCCCCGGCCGCTTTATCAACGCCAGCCTCGACAAGGCCAGCGAGCACAACGAGCGTCTCGCGCTGCGCCTCAGCCCCGATGACGGGCCCGACATCGCCTGCGTGCTGATCGCCGGACTGGTCGCCCGGCGCATCGTCTGCCCGCTGCTCGCCGGGCAGCGCCTCGGCGCCGGCGAGCGCATCGGCATCATCCGCTTCGGCTCGCGCTGCGACATCTACGTGCCGCCGCCTTACGTGCCGCTGGTCACGGTAGGGCAGCGCATGATCGGCGGCGAGACCGTGCTCGCCGACCGCGACGCCCGCGAGCCGCCGCGCGAAGGCTTCAGCCATTGACGCGCGTTTTCGTGTAAACTGCCGCAATGAAGACGACCATCCGCGAAAAGATGCGCTCGCCAAAAGTGCGGGTCCGCCGGCCGCAGATGCGCACGCGCGTGCGCCGCATTCAGGAAGCGCCGGTCAACCGCATGGTGCCGAACATCCTGACGCTGCTGGCGCTCTGTGCCGGCATGACGGCGATTCGCTTCGCGCTCAACGGCAATTTTCAGGGTGCGGTCTATGCGATCATCGTCGCCGGCCTGTTCGATGGGCTCGACGGGCGGGTCGCGCGGATGCTGAAGGCGACGTCGCATTTCGGCGCCGAGCTCGACAGCCTCTCCGATTTCGTCAGCTTCGGCGTGGCGCCGGCGGCGGTCATGTATCTGTGGACGATGTCGGCGCTGCACAGCGTCGGCTGGACCATCGTCCTGGGCTACGCGGTATGCTGCGCGCTGCGCCTGGCGCGGTTCAACACCCAGCTCTCGGCCGAGCCGTCATCGCCGCCGGCCGGCTTCTTCACCGGCGTGCCGGCGCCGGGCGGCGCCGGGCTGGTGATGATGCCGATGTACGCCAGCTTCGAATGGGGCGATTGGATCGCCCGCTCGCCCTATCTCAACGCCGTCTGGGTGGCGGGGATCGGGCTCTTGATGGTCAGCCGGCTGCCGACGCTGTCGCTGAAGAAATTCCGTGTCCCGCATCGCTATGTGATGCCGACCTTGCTCGGCGTCGGCCTGGTGGCGGCTTTCGCGACGACCGCGCCATGGCCGACGCTGGTGGCCATCGGCGCGCTGTATCTCGGTTCGATCCCCCTGACGATACGCGCCGCGAGAAGCTATCGCCGCGGCGGCGAGACCCGGAAAGCCGAAGCGCCCGCACCGGCGCCGGTGCTGCTCAACGCACCGCCGCCGGTGTTCGACGAGGCGACGCCGCCCCCGAACGAATGGCGGCATTGAGACGCGCGCGCCGCCGGCATAAGCTCCACGCCGCGTTTTTTGCGGGGACCCCATGCTCAGCTTCGATCTCAAGGCGGAAGAACGGTTCGATCCCAAGCACCACGTCGAGAAGATCCTCGGCCGCGCCGGGGACGGCGATGTCACGGTCGCTTGCTGGGAGCCGGGACAGACCAGCCCCTATCACTGCCACCCGAACGCGGTCGAACTCTATTTCTGCTTCGAGGGCGGCGGCACGATGCGCACCCCGACCGAGAGCGTCGCCGTCAAACCGGGCAGTTTTGTCGTTCACCCGCGCGGCGAGTTGCACGAATGGATCACCGGACCGACGCGAACCCTGCTGTTTCGCGTACGCTACGGCGAGGAATTCTCCGGCCGCACCAAGGAATGGCCGAGCAACCCCGACTGGCAGCCCCGGCCGCAGGACGTCGCGTATTTTTCGCAGAGGTGAGAGTGACCGATCGCCCCGACGGGTCGGACCAGGCGGCCGACCATGACGTGCCGATCCCCTACCGGGAACGGATCAGCACCTACTACCAGACGCTCGGCTACGGCGCGCCGTACCGCTGGGCGCATTATGCCGGCGTGCCGTTCACGCCGCTGACCAAGCCGCTGGCGCAAAGCCGGATCGGGCTGGTGACCACGGCCGCGCCCTACCAGCCCGACAAAGGCGATCAAGGGCCGGGCGCGGCCTATAACGGCGCGGCCAAGTTCTACACGGTCTATTCCGGCGACACCGCGATCGACCACGATCTGCGCATCTCGCATATCGGCTACGACCGCCTTCACACCACGGCGACCGACAGCAACACCTGGTTCCCGCTGCCTCTGTTGCGCGAGGTCGTGACGTCCGGGCGGGTCGGCGCGTTGGCGCCGCGCTTTCACGGCGCGCCGACCAACCGCAGCCAGCGCGTGACGCTGGAGCGGGATTGCCCCGAGCTTTACGCCCGCCTCGCCGAAGACAAGGTCGACGCCGCCATCCTCGTCGCGGTTTGACCCGTGTGTCACCAGACCGTGAGTCTGGTCGCACGGTACCTCGAAGAGCACGGCATCCCGACGGTCGTCATGGGCTGCGCCAAGGACATCGTCGAATATGCCGGCGTCCCGCGCTTCCTGTTCAGCGATTTCCCGCTCGGCAACCCGGCGGGCCGGCCGCACGACCCGGAATCTCAGGCATTGACGCTGGAGCTGGCGCTGCGCGTGCTGGAGACGGCGCCAGGACCGCGCACCACGGTGCAGAGCCCGCTGCGCTGGAGCGACAACCCCGACTGGAAGCTCGACTACTCCAACGTCGCGCGTCTGTCGCCCGACGAGATCGCCCGCCGCCGCGCCGAGTTCGACCGTGAAAAGGAAAAGGCACGGGCGGTGCGGGAGAAATCCGCGGCGGCGTAGCTGCCGAGCGCCTTCGTCCAGCCGATTGGGAGCCGCATGACCAAACCCTTTGCCGGGATTCGCATTCTCGATTTCACCCGCTATGTCGCGGGGCCGTTCGGCACGTATCAGATGGCGCTGCTCGGCGCCGACGTGATCAAGATCGAGCCGAAGACCGGCGACGAGATGCGCCACTCGCAGCTGTCGAAGGAATGGGCGGCTAAGTCCGTATGTCCCTTGAGCCGGTGTGAAGCGGAAGGCGGCTCTCGCACAGTCGAAGGTGCCGCGTCACCGAGCGCGGCGTTGACGACCGGGGGACGCAATGGCGGAGAAGGTGCTTTACGTCGGCCTTGACGTG
>DASZOZ010000129.1:0-18445 GCA_035550515.1 Allostellaceae bacterium | reverse complement strand
CGGCGATGGCTTGATCCGCTGTCATTGTGAGCCGCCGCAGGCGGCTCGCAATGACAATTCTCAGGCGTTCCGCTGCCAGTCTTCCTGCCAGAGAAAATCGGGGCCGAGCACGTCGAGGTTGGGGGCGCCGATCTGGCCCATCACCAGGTCGATCTCGCCGCGGAAGATGTCGACCGCCTTCTTGACGCCGTCGAGCCCGCCGGCCACCGCGCCGTAAAGCGTCGGCCGGCCGAAGAAGCAGAAATCGGCGCCGAGGCACAGCGCGATCAGGATGTCGGCGCCGCGCCGCACGCCGCTGTCGAGCATCACCGTCATCCGGTCGCCGACCGCGCGCTTCACCGCCGGCAGCACATCCAACGAGGCCGGCGCCTGGTCGAGCTGCCGCGCGCCGTGGTTCGAGACGATGATCCCGTTGCAGCCGGCATCGGCGCAGCGGATCGCGTCGTCCGGCGCCATGATGCCCTTGACCACGAGGTTGCCGGGAAACAGCTTGCGGTAGCGCTCGAGGTCCTTCCAGGTTTGCGCGTGCGCCGGCACCATCGAGCGGTTGAACTTGACGGTGTCCTCGGCGCTGGCGCCGGGCGGCAGGTAGGGCAACCAGTTGCCGAGCGGCGGCGTGCCGCCATGGCTGATGTATTCCCAGATCCAGCCGGGGTGCTGCATCGCCTCGGCGAGCAGCGACGGCTTCAACGACAGCGCCGCCTGCAGCCAGTTGCCGCGGATGCTGGCATAGCCGTTGCGGGTATTGCGCTCGCGCTTGGAATGCACCGGCACGTCGACGGTCAGCACCAGCGTCGACAGCCCGGCATCGGCGGTGCGGCGGATCAGGTCCTCGGTGACCTTGGCGTCGCGCGCGGAATAGAGCTGGTACCAGGAGTTCTTGGGCGCGACCCGGGCGGCGTCCTCGATCGTCTCGTTCGACGCGCCCGACTGGATGTAGACGATGTTGTTCTCGCGCGCCGTCTCGGCCAGCATCATGTCGGCGCCGCGGCGAAACAGACCGGCGCTGCCGGTCGGCGAGATGCCGAACGGGCTGTTGAATTTCTGGCCGAAGATCGTCGTCGACTGGTCGCGCTTGGAGACGTCGACAAGGTAGCGCGGCAGCAGATGGTGCTTTTTGAACGCCTCGGTGTTGCGGTCGAGCCCGCGCTCGTCCTCCAGCCCGCCCTCGATAAAGTCGAAGGCGACTTTCGGCAGCCGCCGCTTCGCCATCTGGTGCAGGTCTTCGATATTGATCGCGTCGTTCAGTCTCATGGTGGTTCCGTCCCCAAGCGCATTCCCGGCATGGATTCTCAAGCGCAAGCGAACATTGCGCATTTCTTGGCGACGCGACAACCTGGATTAAGCCGTCGCGCGGCAGCATCGCGCCAGGCGCAGCCTCGGCTATACTTCGCCGATACCAGCAGGAGACCCGAGATGACGCCGGCTCCAGCCCCCGGTTTCCACACCAATCCCGACTACCGCATCGCCTTCGAGCCGTCGCCGCGGCGGGTGCGGGCCGTGTTCAACGGCGAGACCATCGCCGACAGCACGGCCGCGCATCTGCTGTTCGAGACGCGGCATCTGCCGGTCTATTACTTCCCGCGTGCCGACGTGCGGATGGATTTGCTGCGCCCGGCCGACCATTCGACCTACTGCCCGTATAAGGGCACCGCGTCGTACTGGAGCATCGCGGCCGGCGACCGGGTGTCGGAGAACGCGGTCTGGGGCTACCCCGAGCCGTTTGCCGAGGTCGCGGCGATCAAGGATTACGTCGCGTTCTACTGGAACAAGGTCGATCACTGGTACGAGGAGGACGACGAGGTCTTTGTCCATGCGCGCGACCCGTACAAGCGGGTCGATGTCGTCAATTCCTCGCGGCCGGTCAAGGTGATCGTCGGCGGCGAGACCGTCGCCGAAACCACGCGGGCGCGGTTCCTGTTCGAGACCCGGCTGCCGGTCCGCTATTACATCCCGCCCGAGGATGTGCGCATGGACCTCCTCGTGCCGAGCGACAAGGTCACCGCCTGCCCCTACAAGGGCACTGCGCGCTACTGGTCGGTCAAGGTCGGCGACCGGGTCTTCCCCGATATCGTCTGGTGCTATCCCGAGCCGATCCCGGAATGCCCGAAAATCAAAGGCTATCTCTGCTTCTTCAACGAGCAGGCCGACGCGATCCTGTTGGACGGCGCGCCGCTGCCGCGCCCGGTCACGCCCTGGTCGAAGGATTGGGACGAGAAGAAGGCGAGCCTCCCGGACCCGCGCGGGCCAGTCGGACGCACCTAGCCGGACGCCCCTAGACGCGCACCGCATGCCGCTCGTGCGCGTCTACCGGACGGCCGCCAGCGCGGCGCTGGTCGACATGGCTTGCAGCGACCAGCGATAGGGCAGCGCGCCCCGCCGATGCCACGTGCGGGCGGCCTTCAGCCGCCACAACCGGTCGGCGCCCGGCAGCCGTTGGCCTTCCGGCGGGTCCCAGACGATCTCCGCACGCCCTTGCACCAGCAGGAGGTCGCCGCTGTCGAAATCGGGAAACAGCAAGCCCGCGCGAGGGTCGAGCAGCAGGTTGCCCAAGGTATTGAAGTAGCGGTTGCCCGGATAGTCGGGGATGGTCAGCGTGTCGCCGTCGATCCGCACAAAACCCGGCTTGCCGGCCCGGTGCGAGATGTCGACACCGCGCTCGCCACCCGAGGTGGCGACGAAGAAGGTGTCGGCGGCGCCGATCGCCGCGCAGGCCCGCGCATCCAGGCCGGCGACCCTTTCGGTCGCCCCGGCGGCGCCGGCGCGGCGCCCGATCGCGCGAATATGGATGTATTGCGCGCAGTTGCCGAAACTCTCCTTGACCGCGACGGTCAGCCGGCCGGGAGCGGCATTGGCGATCCAGCCATTGGCGCGGTTGCGCCGCCGGGTCGCCAGGTCGATGCCGAGGAGGCCGAACGGCGCACCGGGCTTGATCCACGGCGCCGCGGGGTCGTCGTTGTCGGGTGCGGCGGCGATCCACAGCGTCTCCGGGTCCGGGCTGGCGACAAAACCCGGCGGACCGGAGAGGATCGTCGCGAGCGGCCAACCGGCGTCGTCGACGGTGGCCACGACGACAAACGGCAGCGCGGCAAAGAACACGCGATGCTGATCCGGCATCAAATGCCGGATCGCCGAGCCGCGCGGCGCCACCCCGGCCAGCGCCTGTGCCTTGCGCTCACCGACATGGAATTGCGGCTCGATCAGATCGCCCGACATGCTCTCTCTCCCTTCGTCGAGAGAGATAATCCTTTCTTCTGCCGCGCAGAATAAGTGGATACTGAAAGCTAGAATTTCATTTCCGAGAATAATTGATGGACCGGTTCGACGAGCTTTAGGTGTTTGTCGCCATCCTCGATACCGGCAGCTTGACCGCCGCGGCGCGGCGGCTGCTCCGCTCGCCGCCGGCGATCACCCGGGCCTTGGCGGCGCTGGAGAAGCGGCTCGGCGCCCGGCTGATCGAGCGCACCACACGACGGCTGATCCCGACCGCGACCGGGCAGCATCTCGGGGCGGAGGCGCGGCATGTCCTGGCGGCTTACGGCGAGCTGGTGCACCGGGCGGTCGATGCGGCGCCGCGCGGCCTGTTGCGCATCACCGCGCCGCTGATCTTCGGGCGCCGCCATGTGACGCCGGTCGTCGCGAGCTTTCTCGAGGCCTTTCCGGAGATGCAGGCCGAGCTCACACTGGCCGACCGCTATCTCGACCTGACCGAGGAGAGCCTTGACGCCGCGCTGCGCATCGGCCCGCCGGTCGAGACGTTGCCGGCGTCGCGGCGCCTGGGCGAGGTGCGCCGCATCGTCGTCGCCAGCCCCGGCTATCTCGCGGCGCGCGGCGAGCCGCGCACACCGGAGGCGCTGATGCAGCACGCGGTGGTGCATGTTATCGGACGGCCGCTCCCGTCGGAATGGCGGTTCCGCGCCGGCCGCCGGGAACGGGTGGTGCGTCTCGCCCCGCGCCTCACGGTCAACGAAATCGAGGCGGCGCTGGTCGCGGTGCGCACCGGCCACGGCATCACCCGCGTGCTGTCCTATCAGGTGGCCGAGGAACTGGAGGCCGGAACACTGGTGCGGCTGCTGCGCGATTACGAGCCGCCGCCGCTGCCGGTCAGCCTGGTGGCGGCGTCGGACATGCCGACAGCGGGGGTGCGCGCCTTTCTCGCGCACGCGATCCCGCTCCTCTCGGCGCTCCCCGTCGTGCAGGCGGAAACCTGACCGCCTATTTCGCCGCGTCGCGCGTCTGGACCTTGCTGAAATCGATCGCGTTGCTGGCCGAGGCGACGTCGCCGAGGCGCGAGCCCTTGGTCTTGGCGAGCGCCGCGACGGCGGCCTCGTTCTCCATGACTTTGGCCATGATGGCCTCCTTGGCGCGGTCGAAGACGCCGCGGTTGGTGGCGACGAAATCGCGCGACTCGCGCAGCTTGGCGATGTACCCGTTGATCTCGGGGATCACGTAGCGGGCGACCATGTCCCAGCTGCGGAAGGTATTCTCGGGGTTGGCCCAGTCGTGCACGAAGCCGACCACGGTGCCAAACCCGCCGCTCATTTCCACCACCTGCTTGAGCCGGGCGACGAGATCGTCGGGCGTGCCGATCGTCGCCGCCGCGCCGGCCCCGAAAGCGGTCTTCTCGATCGCCTCGTCGGGGTCTTTGAAGGCCGTCGCGCCAGGCCGCTGCAAGGTGCCGACGATATATTCGTTGTGATGGCGCAGCAGGCCCTTGCGCGCCTCATCGACCGCCTTCTCGCGCGTCTCGGCGATGTGCCAGGAGAGCAGCACGCGCCAGTCCTTGCGGTTGACGGTCTGGCCGTGTTTCCTGGCGGCGGCCTCGGCAAAGCCCCATTGCGTCGGCAGCGCGTTGAGCCCTTCCTCGGCCAGCGACCCGATCGAGATGACGCCGCAGCCGTGCTTGCCGGCGAGGGTCATCCCGGACGGGCTGATCTGCGAGGCGACCGCGAACGGCATCTCCTCCTGCAGCGGCAGCAGCTGCAGCGCCGCATCCTGCAAGGTGAACCAGTCGCTCCGATGGGTCACCCGCTCGCCGTTCATCAGCCGGCGGATGACGCCGATCGCCTCGTCCTGGCGGTCGCGCTGGGTCATCGGGTCGATCGCCAGCGTGTGGGCATCCGAGGCGAGCGCGCCGGGGCCGGAGCCGAAGATCGCCCGCCCGCCGGTCATATGGTCGAGCTGGACCATGCGCTGCGCGACGTTGAACGGGTGGTGATAGGGCAGCGAGACGACGCCGGTGGCGAGCTTGATGCGCTTCGAGCGCTCGCCCGCCGCCGCGAGAAACATCTCGGGCGAGCCGATCATCTCCCAGCCCGAGGAATGGTGCTCGCCGCACCAGAACTCGTCATAGCCGAGCTTGTCGAGCTGCTCGACGAGATCGAGATCGCGGCGGAACTGCAGCATCGGGTTCTCGCCGACCGGATGGTGCGGGGCGAGAAAGGCGCCAAATCCGAGACGCGGCATGGGCTACTCCTGTCCGACTTGGCGCGACGCGCCAAAAATCAAAATTTCAGCGCAGAGAACGCGGAGGTTACGCTGAGCGCGCGAAGGAGCTCGGAACGCTTCGCGAGCTCTGCGTAACCTCGGCGCACTCCGCGCTACAGTGTTTTCTTTTGATGGCCGCTATGCGGCCAAGTACTCACACGCCTTCGACGATGCGCATGTCGCGGTCGGCGCCGTTGCCGAGTGCGCGCAGCGCCTCCTGGTAGCCCGGGCTGTCATGCGCCGCCTCGGCCGCCGCGACGCTGTCGAACTCGATGATGACGCTGCGTTGCAGGAGGCCGGATTCGTAGCACTTGGCGGCGACGCCGCGGGCCAGGAACCTGCCGCCCGCCGCCTGGATCGCCGGCCCCGCGAGCTTGGCGTAGGCCGCCAGCGCGTCGGGGTTCGAGATCGACTTGTACGTCGCTACCCAATAGGCTTTCGCCATCGTTGTCTCCTTTGCGCGACCGCGGCCGAGTTTAGCGGTTTCTGCCGCGCTCGTCCTGCCACAAGAAGTCGGGGCCGAGAACATCCAGCGAGGGCGCGCCGATCTGGCCCATCACCAGGTCGATCTCGCCGCGGAAAATCTCGACCGCCTTTTTCACGCCCGGCAGGCCAAAGGCGGCGGCGCCGTAGAGCGTCGGCCGGCCCATGAAGCAGAAATCGGCGCCGAGGCAAAGCGCGATCAGGATGTCGGCGCCGCGCCGCACACCGCTGTCGAGCAGCAGCGTCAGCTTGTCGCCGACCGCGGCGCGGATCGCCGGCAGCACGTCGAGCGAGCCCGGCGCCTGGTCGAGCTGCCGCCCGCCATGGTTCGACACCAGGATGCCGTCGCAGCCGACATCGATCGCGCGCAGCGCGTCGTCCGGGCTCATCACGCCCTTGATGACGAGGCCGCGCGGGAACAGTTTGCGGTACTGCTCGACATCGCGCCAGGTCTGCGCGTTGAACGGCCGCACCGACGAGGCGTATTTGTAGACCCCTTCCGCATCGGCGCCGGCCGGCGCGTAAGGCTGCCAGTTGCCGAGCATCGGCGTGCCGCCGCCGCGGCGGAAATACTCGACGATCCAGCCGGGATGCTCGAGCGCCTCGACCAGGATCGACGGCTTGAGCGACAGCGCCTGCAGCAGCCCGCCGCGGATATTGGCAAAGCCGTTGCGGATGTTGCGCTCGCGCTTCGAGCCGACCGGGGTGTCGACGGTCAACACCAGCGCCCCCAGCCCGGCATCGTTGGCGCGGCGGATCATGTCGGCGTTCACCGCCGGGTCGCGCGCCGCGTAAAGCTGATACCAATGGTTCCTGGGCGCGATCTTCGCCGCCGCCTCGATCGTGTCGTTGCTGGCGCCCGACATGATGTAGGGGATGTTGGCGTCGCGCGCCGCCTCGGCCAGCATCAGGTCGGCGTGATAGCGGAACAGCCCGGCGCCGCCGGTCGGCGAGATGCCGAACGGGCTGTTGAAGGTCTGACCAAAGATCGTCCTGGTCTGGTCGCGTTTCGAGACGTCGACGAGGTAGCGCGGCAGCAGCCGGTGCTTGTGAAACGCGTTGGTGTTGGTTTCCAGCCCGCGTTCGTCCTCGAGCCCGCCCTCGATAAAGTCGAAAGCGATCTTCGGCAGGCGCCGTTTGGCTTGCCGGTGCAGGTCTTCGATATTGACGACGTCGTCGAGCCGCATGGCGCCCTCCCTGATTGGTTGCGGGAAGCATGGCGCATCGGCGCGCGCGACGACAATGTTTTGTGCGCCGGTCAGGCACCGCTCACGGGCAGACCGAGCCGACGAGCAGCGGACGCCATGCGCTGATCGAAGGTGACGAGCGTCGCCCCCAGCCGCTGCACGATGGCGACATGGATTGCATCCGGCGCCAACAGCGGAAGGTCCAGCCGCCGCAAGAAAGAGTCTGCCCGCGAGATATCCCCCGCCTCGATTTCGATGCGCAATACGCGGGCGCTCCATTGATCCAGGGTCGCCAATGCATCGAGGGCATGCCGTCGCGTGATTGTCCCGATCCGCATCTTACGCCCGACCACCGCCGAAAATTCGGCTGCCGCGAAGTCGCTGAAGATCAATGGCTCGGCGCTTTGCCGCAGCAGCGCGCTCACTCGCGCGGTGAGCGGATCGGCAGTCAGCAAACCGATGATCGCGTTGGTGTCGAGGTAACGGCTCAAGCCTCGCCTTCATCGCGGATCTCGCGCACCATTTCCACTGCGTCCTTGCGAGGGTCGAGCCTTGAGACCCGATGGGCTTGCAGCCATTCCCAATCAGCTTCGGTCATCGGACGGGCCGTCGCTTTAACCGGTTTCAGCTCGACAACCGGCTGGCCGTGCGACGTGATGATCACATCCTCACCGCCGACGGCGCGTTTGATGAGCTCGGACAGCTTGTTTTTGGCTTCGGCGACGCTATAGGTACTCATTCGCCAAATATAGCTATCGAATGGCCATATTGTCGATGCCGCCTCGGACCCTACGGGAGACCGCCCAATGCACTACACCACGCTCGGCCGGACGGGCCTGACGGTCGGCGTCGCCGGGCTGGGCTGCGGCGGGTTCAGCCGGCTGGGGCTCGGCACCGGCGGGGACGAGGCGGGAGCGATCGCCATCCTGCACCAGGCGATCGCGCTCGGAGTCAACCTGTTCGACACCGCCGCTTCCTACGGCACCGAAAGCGTGCTCGGCAAGGCGATCAAGGCGGTGGCGCGCGACAGCGTCGTGCTCTGCACCAAGGCGCCGTTCCGTTGGAGCGGCGGACGGGCGACCCCGGAGGGCGTCGTCGCCGCGCTCGACAACTCGCTGCGCCAGCTCGACACCGATTACATCGACGTCTACCAGTTGCACGGCGTTCCCCCGGCGAATTATGCCCACGCGCTGGAGGTGCTGGCGCCGGCGCTGCTGCGCGAGCGCGACAAGGGCAAATTCCGCTTTCTCGGCATCACCGAGACCGCGCCGCACGACCTCCGGCACGAGATGCTGGGCCGCGCCGCCAAAGACGGGGTGTGGGACGTGGCGATGGTCGGGTTCTCGATGATGCATCAGAACGCGCGCGAGCGCGTCTTCCCGCTCACCCGCGCGCACAAGATCGGCACGCTCTTGATGTTCGCGGTGCGCAACGTCTTCTCGCAGCCCGGGCGGCTGCAGGCGACGCTGCGCGACCTGGCGGCGGCGGGCCAGGTTTCCGCCGCGCTGGCCGAGAACGAGGATCCGCTCGGCTTTCTGGCCCATGAGGGCGGCGCCAGCAGCGTCGTCGACGCCTGTTATCGTTACGTCCGCCACGAGCCGGGGGTTGACGTCGTGCTGTTCGGCACAGGCAGTCCGGCGCATCTCAGGACCAATATCGACTCGCTGCTGAAGCCGCCGCTGCCCGCGGCGGACCACCGCAAGATCGACGAGTTGTTCGGCCATCTGGTCGGCGTCGGGCTCGACGCGCCGCATTTGTCGAACGCGCCGCGCGGCTCGTCCTAGTCAAAAGAATCCCGCCGGAATAAAATTAACCCGGTCAAAGCCTCATCGTCTCCCTTGCAGGATTGGTCGAGATTGCGCCGGATGGCTCGTTGATGCCCCGTCCGATCGCTGCTCGCGGGCCAAGCCCGGCCAAGGAGGCTGAGGGGCAATTCTGTCGAAACCAAGCATGCACTAAGGGCGAAGGACCGGTCCGCGCGGATCGGGCACGCTCGCGGCTTTCTCCGCCCAGTCCCGCGACCATGGGGTCATCGGTCGCGGGACCGGCTTGCCGTCAAGCCGGATCTCGTCGACATGCTCGTTAAAGAAACAGAGATAACCCTTGATCTTCGGGCATTCCGCAATCGGCTCGGCATAGGACCAAACGATGTCCGGGAAGAGCCGGTCGCCGACCTGCACCGACCAATAGCGCGCGGTGCCCTTGTAGGGACAGGCGGTGACCTTGTCGCTCGGCACCAGTAAATCCATGCGGACATCCTCGGGCGGGATGTAGTAGCGCGTCGGCAGCCGGGTTTCATACAGGAAGCGCGCCCGCATCGTCCGTGCCACCGTCTCGCCGCCGATGATCACCTCCACCGGGCGCGAGGAAGCGACGACGTCGACCCGCTTGTACGGGTCGCGCGCGTGGACGAAGATCTCGTCGTCTTCCTCGAACCAGTGATCGACCCGGTTCCAGTAGAACGCGACAAACTCCTTGATGTCCGCGACCTCGGCGAACGGGTCGGGATAGCCCCAGACGGCGTTCTCGGAAACCCGGCCGCCGGCGGCGATGCTCCAATACGACGCCGTGCCCTTATAGGGGCAATAGCTGTGGTGATCGGTGGCCCGCAGCAGGTCGAACCGCACATCGGCGCGCGGGAAATAATAGATCGGCAGGTGGCGCGTCTCGAACAGCAGATGGGCGCCGACGCTGTCGGCGACCGTCTCGCCGGCGAATTTCACCCGCACCCGCCGCGGCGACGGCTCGAAGCTGATACGGTAATCGGGGTTGGTCTTGAACCCGGGCGCGGGAGCGTCGGTCATCGTCGCACCTCTCGCTGCTGAGCGTCAGCGATCATACGCGCACTGCGCGCAGCGGGAAGCTGCTAGGCGCGGTGCACTTCCGCGTTGTCGTGTCGCCGAGAAATGCGCAATGTTTGCGTGCGCTTGGGAAGCCGCGCCGAAACGCCGCGCTTGGGGACGGAAACGCCATGAGACTGAACGACGCGATCAATATCGAAGACCTGCACCAGATGGCGAAACGCCGCCTGCCCAAGGTCGCCTTTGACTTTATCGAGGGCGGGCTGGAGGATGAGCGCGGGCTCGACCGCAACACCGAGGCGTTCAAGAAGCACAATTTGCTGCCGCGCTATCTGGTCGACGTCTCGAAGCGCGACCAGTCGACGACGATCTTCGGCCAGAAATTCAACAGCCCCTTCGGCATCTCGCCGACCGGCAGCGCCGGACTGTTCCGCCGCGGCGCCGACATGATGCTGGCCGAGGCGGCGCGCGAGGCCAACATCGTCTACATCCAGTCGGGCGCGAGCAACGAGACGCTCGAGGACGCCGCCCGCGTCGCGCCGAAGAACTCGTGGTACCAGCTCTATTCGGCGCGCGACGCCAAGGTGACCGAGGACCTCATCCGCCGCACCGCCGATGCCGGGCTGTCGACCCTGGTGCTGACCGTCGACGTGCCGGTGCATTCCAAGCGCGAGCGCAACACCCGCAACGGCTATGCCAGCATCCGCGGCAACTGGCTGCAGGCGGCGCTGAGCCTCAAGCCGGCGCTGCTCGCCGAGGCGCTGCAGCACCCGGGCTGGATCTGGGAGTATATCAGCCACGGCGGGACGCCGCCGCTCGGCAACTGGCTGCCCTATCTGCCGCCCGGCGCCAGCGCCGAGGACACGGTCAAGTTCAACCGCTCGATGGTGCCGGCGCACGCCCAGACCTGGAAGGACCTCGAGCGCTACCGCAAGCTGTTCCCCGGCAATCTCGTCGTCAAAGGCATCATGGCGCCCGACGACGCGGTCCGCTGCGCCGATGCCGGGTGCGACGGGATCATCGTGTCGAACCACGGCGCGCGGCAGCTCGACCAGGCGCCGGCCTCGCTCGACGTGCTGCCGGCGGTGAAGCGGGCGGTCGGCGACCGCATGACGGTGATGCTCGACAGCGGCGTGCGCCGCGGCGCGGACATCCTGATCGCGCTGTGCCTCGGCGCCGATTTCTGTTTTTTCGGCCGGCCGACGCTCTACGGCGCGGTCGCCGGCGGGCTCGACGGCGTCAAGAAGGCGGTCGACATCTTCCGCGGCGAGATCGACCTGGTGATGGGCCAGATCGGTGCGCCCAACCTCGACGTGCTCGGCCCCGATTTCCTGTGGCAGGAAGACTGGCAGCGCAACCGCTGACCCTCTCCCGTCTCCCGGCCGGCGCCCGGAGCCGCCCTCTCCCGCGGCGTGCGGGATTTCACCGGGTGCGGCGTCGAGCTCGTCAATCCGTGGGGGCCGGCCTCGATCTGATCGCATTTGCCGGCCGTTGCGGGCCGGGGCTACCATTGTCCCGAACGATTTTGAGAGGCAAGCGATGGGCAAGCGGATTGTCGTGGTCGGGGCCGGCGCGGTCGGCAGCTACACCGGCGCACATATGGCCAAGGCCGGCGAAGACGTCACCTTTGTCGATTTCTGGCCGGAGAATGTCGAGGCGATCAACCGCGACGGCATCCGCATCACCCACCATCAGGGGCCCGAGCCGTTTGCGGTCAAATGCCGCGCACTGCACCTGACCGAGGCGCAGCAGCTCGCCAAGGAGGCGCCGGTCGACATCGCTTTCGTCTGCGTCAAATCCTACGACACCGAATGGGCGACGCGGCTGATCAAGCAATACCTGTCGCCCGGCGGCTATGTCGTCTCGCTGCAGAATTGCATGAACGAGGAGACGATCGCCGGGGTCGTCGGCTGGGGCAAGGTGATGGGCTGCATCGCCAGCCATATCTCGGTCGCTCTGCATGCGCCGGGGCAGGTGCATCGCGGCGGCCTGGTCGGCGGCAGCCGGCATACCGTTTACCGCACCGGCGAGCCGAACGGCCGCATCACCGAGCGGGCGGAAGAGATTTGCCGCCTGGTATCGACCGCCGACAGCGCCAAGGTCACCGACAACCTGTGGGGCGAGCGCTGGACCAAGCTGATCCAGAACACGATGGCGAACGGCGTCTCCGCCGCCACCGGGCTCAGCGGTTCGCAATGCGCCGACAACGAGGCGATCCGTCATTTTCAGGCGCGGCTCGGCAGCGAGGCGATCCGCATCGGCCAGGCGCGCGGCTATCGGCTGGAAGAGATCGGCCACCTCTCCCCGGAGGTCATCGCCAAGGCCGGCGAGGGCGACGCCGCAGCCCTTAAGGAATACGACCACGACCGCCTGCACGCGCCGCGCGGCGCCCCCGACCAGCGCCCGTCGATGGGCCAGGACATGGCCAAGGGCCGGCGCACCGAGATCGAATATCTCAACGGCTTTGTCGTGCGCGAGGGCGATCAGGTCGGCATCCGCGCCGCCGCCAACCAGCGCCTGGTCGACATCGTCAAGAAAGTCGAGCGCGGCGAGCTCAAACAGGACCCGCGGCACATCAGCGAGCTGCGGTTGAACTGACTTGAAGACCCCTCTCCCGCAGCTGCGGGAGAGGCGCTTGCGTTACATCGCCGCCTGCTGCTCGATCTGCCTCGACAGACGGCCGTAGACCCGGCGCGCGTTGCCCTCGAAGATCTTCGCTTTGTCGGCAGCCGACAGCGGCAGCTGGTCGATATAGCGCTTGGTGTCGTCGTAATGGTGGCCGGTTTCGGGGTCGATGCCGCGCACCGCACCGATCATCTCCGAGGCGAACAGGATGTTGTCGACCGGGATCACCTTGGCCAGCAACTCCTGGCCCGGCAGGTGATAGACGCAGGTGTCGAAGAATACGTTGTTCAGCATCAGCTCGCTGAGCAGGCCGAGCTTGGCGTCCTGCGCCAGCCCGCGGTAGCGCCCCCAGTGATACGGCACCCCGCCGCCGCCATGCGGGATGATGAACTTGATCGTCGGGAAATCCTTGAAGACGGATGAGACCATCAGCTGGTTGAAGCCGGCGGTGTCGCCGTTGAGGTAATGCGAGCCGGTCGTGTGGTGCGTCGGGTTGCACGAGGCGCTGACATGGATCATCGCCGGGATGTCGTATTCGACCATCTTCTCGTAGACGGGATACCAATAGCGGTCGCCGAGCGGCGGGTCCTGCCAATGCCCGCCCGACGGGTCGGGGTTCAGGTTGATCCCGACCATGCCGTATTCGTTGACGCAGCGGTCGAGCTCGGCGAGGCAGTTCTTCGGGCTGACCCGCGCGCTCTGCGGCAGCATCGCGACACCGATGAAGTTTTTCGGGAACAGCGTGCAGACGCGGTGGATCAGCTCGTTGCACGCGCTGGCCCACGCCTCGCTGGTCGCGGCGTCGCCGAGGTGATGTCCCATCCCGGCGGCGCGCGGCGAGAAGATCGTCAGGTCGGTGCCGCGCTCGCGTTGGAGCTTGAGCTGGCCGTTGACGATCGTGTCGCGAATCTCGTCGTCGGTGATCGCCGGGCGAGGGGGCGGCGCCTTGCCGGCCGCTTGCGCCTCGACCTGCTGCTGGCGCCATGCCTCGTGCTGACGCGGCGAGGTGGTGTAATGGCCGTGGCAATCGATGATCATGGCGTCATACCTCCCACTTGGCCGCACCGGGCGGGCCTTCGCCCGCCGCGGCAGGGGAGGTAATCACCGCCCGCCGGCAATGGTCAACCGCCGGCGGGACCTTTGTCGAGCGCGCGACTCTAGCTGTCGCGGCCGGGCGAGCGCGTACCGGGCCCCGGATAGCCGCCATGCGTCTCGTTTTCGTAGTAGTTCGCGCCCATTTCGTCCGAGCAGGCCGAGAGTGCGAAACCGAGCATCAGCGACGCGGCGATAAAGGCGATTGCGACGAGCGCTTTCATGTTTGTCTCCCCACCGGCGGCGAAACGCCCCCTCCACCATTGTTCGCAGCAGCATGACGCGGCGTCCCCGCCGCGGCAATGTCTTGTCAGCGACGCCCCGCCGGCTCACTTTGCCGCAGGTTGAAGCTGAACGAGCGTGGGAAGCAAGGCGATGCGGGTCGGGATCCATCTCCCCCAGATCGGCCGCAAGGCCGGCCCGGAGGGCATCAAGCGGGCCGCGATACAGGCGGAGGCGCTGGGCTTTGCCGATGTCTGGACCAGCGAACACATCATCACCCCGGCGGGCGCGATGTATCCACCGTCGCCGCTGTTTTACGATCCGGTCCTCAGCCTCACCTGGGCGGCCGCGTTCACCACCCGGATCGGCCTCGGCACCAGCGTGCTGGTGCTGCCGATGCGCCACCCGCTGCCGCTCGCCAAGGAGCTCGCGACGCTGCAGAACCTGTCGTCCGGCCGCTTTATCCTCGGTGCCGGGGTCGGCTGGATGGAGGCCGAGTTCGCCGCGCTCGGCGTGCCGTTCAACGAGCGCGGCCGGCGCATGGACGAGGGCATCGCGCTGATGCGCGCGGTGTGGAGCGACGATCCGGTCTCCTTCCTGGCCCGCTGGATCCCCGCCGAGGTCGACAATATGCGCATGATGCCCAAGCCCGAGAAGCCGATCCCGATCTGGATCGGCGGCACCTCGGCGCCGGCGCTGCGCCGCGCCGCGCGCTACGACGGCTGGCACGGCTCGCGCGCCAACCCGCAACAGGCGAAGCCGCTGGCGACGCAGCTCCGCGCCGAGCGCCCCGATGCGGATTTCGTGCTGTCGCTGCGCGCCGCCTGGGACGGCAAGAGCGAGGACGAGCTCGCTGGCCGGCTGCGGGGTTTTGCCGAGGTGGGGATCGATCATGTGATGGTGGAGCCGTTCGACCGCGAGCTCGACGAGTGGCTGCGCTCGGTCGAGCGCATCGCCAAGGCGGCCAAGGAGTTCCTGGTATGAGCCGACGCGGGCTTATTGCGGGAGCCGGCCGATGAAGCTCGCGACCACCCTGAAATTTGCCGCCAACGACGGCGGTATCGGCATGGACCTGGTGTGGGAGGCCGAGCGGCTGGGGTTTGACGCGGTCTGGGCCGGCGAGGCGTACGGCACCGATGCGGTGACCCCGGTCACCTGGGTGCTGGCGCGCACCAGCCGGATCAAGGCCGGCACCGGCATCATGCAGATGCCTGCCCGCACCCCGGCCTGCGCGGCGATGACCGCGTTGTCGTTGCAGGCGCTCAGCGGCAACCGTTTCCTGTGCGGCATCGGCCCGTCGGGGCCGCAGGTCGTCGAAGGCTGGCACGGCGTGCCGTTCGGCCGGCCGCAGCAGCGCACGCGCGAGTATGTCTCGATCATCCGCCAGGTGCTGGAGCGCAAGGCGCCGCTCGAGCATCACGGCGCGCATTACGACATCCCCTATACCGGTCCGGGGTCGACCGGGCTCGGCAAGCCGCTGCGCAGCATCGGCCAGGGGGATCCGAGCCTCAAAATCTACACCGCGCCGATCTCGCCGTCGGGGTTGCGTATGGCGGGCGAGGTCGCCGACGGCGCGCTGCCCTATTTCATTTCGCCCTATAAGCCGAATGTGATGATCGGCCCGATCCTCGAAGGCCGCAGCAAGGCCGGCAAGCCGCGGAATTTCTACGATTTCGACCTGGCGCCCTATGTCCGGGTCGCGGTCGGCGACGATGTGTCGGCCTGTATGGACCGGCTGCGCCCCGGCCTCGCGCTGTATATCGGCGGGATGGGGGCGCGCGGCCATAATTTCTACAACGACCTGACAAAGCGCCTCGGCTACGAGGCGGCGGCGGCCGCGATCCAGGACCATTTTCTCGCCGGCCGACGCAACGAGGCCGCCGCCGCGGTGCCCGATGCGCTGATCGACGAAATCTCGCTCGTGGGTCCGCCGGCGCGCATCAAGGACCGGCTGCAGGCTTGGCAGGAGCTCGCCAAGGACAGCTGGGTCGGCACGCTGGTGCTGCCCGGCGCCGATGCCGCCGCGATGCGGGTCGTGGCCGAGGCTCTCTGATGACCGCTGCGGACCGCCCCGGAATGACGCGGATCATTTCCGGTTGGCCCTAAGACTCGACGAGCTCCCGCTCGCGGAGTTATCTGCGGCCACGCGGCGTGATTTGCGGGAGCTCCAAGTGGAAGATTACAACTGGACCAGCGGCAACCTGCCGACCTTTGTCACCCATCTCGAATGCGGCCTGACCGGGGAGCGTTACGCGGCCGACGTCATCCAAGGCTTGTCCAAGGCCGGGCGCCCGCTGCTGGTCCGTTACGATCTCGACGGCGCCGCCGAGGCGCTCACCAAGGACAAGCTCGCGTCGCGCCCGCAAATCCTGTGGCGCTATCGCGAGCTGCTGCCGGTGCGGCGGCCGGAGAATATCGTCTCGCTCGGCGAGATCGTGACGCCGCTGGTGGCGCTGCCGCGCATCGCGTCGCAAATCGCGCCGGGCGGTGAAATCCTGGTCAAGGACGAAGGCCGGCTGCCCACCGGCTCGTTCAAGGCGCGCGGGCTGGTGATGGCCGTCTCGATGGCCAAGGAGCTCGGGATCAAGACCATGGCGATGCCCACCAACGGCAATGCCGGCGCGGCGATGGCGGCCTATTGCGCCCGCGCCGGCATGCAAGCCTATGTCTTCTGCCCCGACGATACGCCGGCGGTGAATGTGCGCGAGATCGCGATGCAGGGCGCCGAGGTGTTCCTCGTCGACGGGCTGATCGACGATTGCGGCCGCCTCGTTGCCGAGGGCGAGAAGGCGGTCGGCTGGTTCAACTGTTCGACGCTGCGCGAGCCTTATCGCATCGAGGGCAAGAAGACGATGGGTCTCGAACTCGCCGAGCAGCTCGGCTGGGAGCTGCCCGACGTGATCTTCTACCCGACCGGCGGCGGCACCGGGCTCATCGGCATGTGGAAGGCGTTCGACGAGCTGGAACGGATGGGCTGGATCGGCGAGAAGCGGCCGCGCATGGTCGCGGTCCAGGCCGCGGGCTGCGCGCCGATGGTCAAGGCCTGGGAAGACGGCGTCGAGCATGCCCCGCGTTGGCAGGATGCGCATACCTTCGCGGCGGGAATTCGTGTGCCGGTCGCGGTCGGCGACTTCCTGATCCTGCGCGCGGTGCGCGAGAGTGGCGGGTTTGCGATCGCGGTCGATGACGCCGCGATCGCCGATGCCTGGAACGAGGTCGGGCGCGCCGAAGGGTTCCTGCTGTGCCCCGAGGGCGCCGCGACATTTGCCGCCTATCGTCAGGCGCTAGCCGACGGGCGGGTCGGCGCGCATGAGCGCGTCGTGCTGTTCAACTGCGCCAGCGGCCTCAAATATCCGATGCCGCCCGCCGGAACGCCGCTAAAACGGGGCGATGCGATCGATTGGCACGATCTTGTCGGCGGTTCCCGGCGAGGTTGATCCCTTACCGAACCAGCGTGCTATATAACCCCCGCGTGAGCGGTCAGTGGAGAAATGGCGGATGGCTGAAGCGGTATGGAACGGGTCTCTGCGGCTTTCGCTGGTCTCCTGTCCAATCTACCTCTCCGCGGCGACCAGCAACTCCCGGCGGATCAAGCTCGACCTGCTGAGCGGACGCACCGGGAACCCGGTCACCGAGCAGTATGTCGACGCCAAGACCGGCGACGTGGTCGCCACCGATGCGCTCGTCAAAGGTTATGAATTCGAGAAATCCCGCTATGTGACGGTCACCGAGGACGAGCTCGGCAGGCTCG
Source organism: Allostellaceae bacterium (assembly GCA_035550515.1). Lineage (GTDB taxonomy): Bacteria > Pseudomonadota > Alphaproteobacteria > ATCC43930 > CGMCC-115725 > DATARH01. The sequence continues at coordinate 797 of DASZOZ010000129.1, read as the reverse complement.
GCAGCGGCCTCGGCAACATCATCGATCTCGACCAATTCGTTCCGCGCGATCAGGTCGACCGGCTCTATATCGACTCCAGCTGCTATATCCATCCCGAGGGGCAACTGGCGGCCGATACGGTGCATGCCCTGCGCCTCGCGATGGAACGCAGCGGCCGCGCGGCGCTGGGCCATATCCGCATCGGCGACAGCGAGCGCCCGGCGCTGATCGAGCCGTATCGTGGCGGGCTGATGATCTCGACCCTGCGCACGCAGGAGGAACTCGCCCCGACCGAATTCGTGGCGCGTCCGGACAACGAGATCGCGCCGGAAATGGTCGAAATCGCCGAGGCGATCATCATCCGGCGCGCCACCGATTTTGATGCGTCGCGGCTGCGCGATCGCTTCCAGGACGATTTGCGCCGGCTGGTCGAGGACAAGATCAAGGGCGCGCCCGCCGCGCCGCCCGCGGTTGAGGAAAACCGCCCCCGGCTGATGCCGGCCCCCGAGCCGCCACCGCCTGCGCCCGAACCGCCGCCTGCGCCGGAACCGGCACCGCCGCCTGCGCCCGAACCGGCACCGGCCGTGACTGCGCCACCGCCTCCGCCACCACCGCCGGAGCCGTCGCCGGCCGTGGCTGCACCACCACCGGAGCCGCCGCCGGCTCCCGAGCCGCCCGTCGTGGCCGCTCCACCACCGCCGCCGGAGCCGTCGGCTCCCGAGCCGCCTCCCGTGGTGGCCGCGCCGCCTCCGCCGCCGGAGCCGCCGCCGGCTTCCGAGCCTCCAGTGGTGGCTGCGCCGCCGCCACCTCCGGCTCCC
>DASZOZ010000128.1:0-19907 GCA_035550515.1 Allostellaceae bacterium | reverse complement strand
GACGGTCTCGGGGGTTTCGGCCGACACCGAGAAGGACGAACCCCAATAGGCCGGCATCGTGTAGCGCACCTGCGGCACACGGACATGGCCCGGCTCGCCGACATTGCCGCCAAAGTCGATGACTTCGGCGTTGGCGTCGGGATCGGAGAAGTTCGAGGTCGCCTGACCGGCGAGCAGCCCGCCCAACGTGCCGTACGCATAGCGGATACGAGGCACGAGGTTGTCGGAGACCGAGGTCGGGTTGGCGCCGCCCGGTGCAAAGGCGGTCGAGCCGGCCCAGTCGAACTCCATCACCGTGCGGGCTTCGCCGAACGGGGTCGGGGTACGGGTCTCGAAGCCGATCTTCGATTCACGCGGGGTCTGCCAGAAGATGCCGTTGCCGCGCGCGCGCTGGACCGTGCCCTGCAACGGGATCGACTGCAGCTGACCGTTGGTGCCGACGGTGCTCGATTGCGGGCTGGAGTTCGGATTACCGCCGGTCATGAAGTAGTCCATGATCTCGGTGATCTGGCCATACACTCTGATCGAGGTGTCGGTGCCGGGGATCAGGATCGAGCGCGGGAAGCTGCCGGCGGTGACGGGCGCGCCGGCGGCGGGACCGTTATCGACCGAGAATACCGCGCCGGCGCCGGGGTTGAGGCCCACGGCGGCGAGCTGGTCGACCCGCTGGTTGAGCAGCTGCTGATTGAGCTGCAGGTCGTCGGCGCGGGCACCGGCAAGTCCGGTCAGCATCGCCAGCGCCGCAGTGCCGCCGCCCAGCGCTGCCACGGTGCGGGTTTTCCGATTGATGCTCATTGCTCCCCCAATCTGAATGGTCGAATGACTCGGCGAAGGCGCAGCGCCTTCGTTGCCCAATGTTATTGCTTTATGATAATGTGATCTAGGAATATCATATGCGGATTACGCGAAAAGTGGTGTTTTCATCGCAGCGTTGCGTTCTTGCCACAGATCCAGGCAAGTTGCTGAAGTAACAACGCTCTTTGCCGGCGGAGCCTCCGTTCGCGGCGCGGCGCGACGGACAGCCAGGTTAATCATGCAGCACGTTGGTCGCTTACCGGTCGGTATCACGGTTCCTGCGAAACACGGCTCGAGGAATGCAACCTGCGACTGACGCCGAAACCCCTCACATGACGACGTTCGACCTGCCGAGTTGGTCGGCCGCGGAATTTCTCGACACGCCGTTTTCCGAGGAGCTGATACTGCGCGCGGTGATTTGCCGGCTGGGCCCGGCGCGCTGGCAGTGGAGCATCCTGACCATCGGCAGCGACCGCGGCGAAGTGATCGCCATCGGCACCGAGACCAGCGCTACCGCGGCGCGGCAAACCGCGGCCTCCGAAATCGAGAAATGCATGCACGACCCGCGCGCGCTCGATTGAAGCGAGCGGCGCCGGGCGAGCCGGTGCACCAACCCGGGTATGGTCATGCCCGGACTTGATCCAGGCATCCACGGACGCCCGCACGGCCCCGAAGACATGGATGGCCGGGTCAAGCCCGGCCATGACGACGAAGCTAGAACTTGAAGCCGATCCTGATGCCGGCGGTCTTCAAACCGGCATTCGGGGTGGCCAGGCCGTAATTGCCGATGTGGTCGATCATCGCGGAGATGCTCCACTGCGGATCGATCTGATAGCCGATCTCGCCGGCACGGCGTCCGAGAAACCGCGACCCCAGATCCTTCCTGTCGGGCGGACCGCCGTCGAGATAGCCGTCATGCACGGCCATATCGAACTCGCCTTCGATAAAGAATCCGTCCCCCGGCCGGAACACATCGCGCGCAAACACGATGTCCATGCTGAGGCCGGCGTAGAGGATGCTGGTGGTCCCGTCGGTGGCGATGCTGGTGCCGACATCTGGGCGGAAGCTGACCGCCATCCCCAACACGTCGAGCGGATCGAACAGGCGGTGAAAATACGCCTCGCCGTTGATGTCGACGCCGGTCTCGACCGGGTCCTCGTAAAAGGTGATGCCGTGCGCGAGGACGCCGAGCTTCACCTCGTCGACGATGCCGTCCTGCGCGCAGGCAGCGCCGACGGCGCAGACCATCGCGATCAGCGCCGCGACGACGATCCCGGCGCTTCGACAAAAGCGGCGCGCGCTGCTTAACAAATGTTGGTGCCCCCCGGCTGCATTGCTCCCGACGTTACCAGCCGCGGGAAATTTGGCAATCGCTATCCGCGGCGCTATCCGCGCCGCCGAAACGGGTTGAGCGCTTTGAGGCGCGCCGACCAGACATGCCGACCGATCTCCCGCCGCACCACGGCCCCGTCGGTCACCCAGTTGAGCTGCACCGACTGGCGCTTTCCGACATGCGCTTGATGGCCGTGGAACGACGTCTCGCTGCGGCGAAAGGCGACCATCATGCCGGCGAAAGGCGCCACCTCCGCGGCGTAGTCGCCGAGATCGCCGGGCCCGCGCAGAATCCGCAGCCGGCCCGCGGGGTCGGTCCACTCGCGGTTCATGTAAAGCAGCACCGTGATCAGCTTGCTTGCCGAATCCGTGTGAATGCCGCCGTCCTTGCCGTCGCTATAGCCGCGCAGCGTGATCATGGTCGGACGGCGCGACAGATCGATCGCGAATTTCTCCTCGACCGCCGCGCGCATCGCATCACCTTGAAGCTCCGCCATGAGACGGCCGAACAACGGCGGACAGGCCAGCGTGGACAGCGGGTAGCTGCCGTGACCCGGCACCGGCGGGAAGGCGTCGATCAGCGACGGCATCGCGTCGGCCGCGAGAAAGTTTTCGACCACGACAAATTCGAACGGGTCGCGCCGCAGCGGCGCCGCGCGCAGCCGCGCGAGATCGACGAGGGACATCGGCGCATCATCCTCGTTTTGGCCGATGACGCAATCCTGTCACAGGCAGAGGGTATGGGGGGCAAATCGCCGCTCGCCGCCAACGCCGCACTGAGGTAGAGGTAGCGCCGCCAATCGTAACCCTGCCGATGAGAGGTCATGGAGCAGCGCTGGGGTCTTCCCCTCATCGCCTGGCCCTCACGGCTGCGCCCCAATTACTGGGACCTGGTGGCCCTGCCGCTGGTGCTCGGCGCGATCGCGCTGGTCGCTTGGGGCGGCATGGCGATGGGCGCGCACTACCAGATCGGCGACGCGCTGCCGATCAGCCTCGATCCGTGGAAACTGCCGGAATACGCGCTGCGCACGGTGCTGCGGATGGGCGCCGCGCTCGTCTTCTCGCTGTTGTTCAGCCTCGGCTACGCCGCGCTCGCGGCGAAAAGCCGGACGGCCGAGAAAATCCTCATCCCGGTTCTCGACATCCTGCAATCGGTGCCGATCCTCGGCTTCCTGTCGATCACCGTGACCGGGTTCATCGCGCTGTTCCCGGGGCGCCTCCTGGGGGTCGAGTGCGCCGCGATCTTCGCCATCTTCACGTCGCAGGCGTGGAACATGACGTTCAGCCTCTATCAGTCGCTGCGCACCGTGCCGGGCGAGCTGATCGAGGCGGCGCGCATGTACCACCTGTCGACCTGGCAGCGCTTCTGGCGCCTGGAAGTGCCGCACGGCATTCCCGCGCTGGTGTGGAACATGATGATGTCGGTGTCGGGCGGCTGGTTCTTTGTCGTCGCCTCGGAGGCCATCACGGTCTCCGACCAGACGATCATGCTGCCGGGCATCGGCTCCTATATCGCCACCGCGATCCAGCAGCGCGACCTCGGCGCGATCGGCTATGCGGTGCTGGTGATGCTGGTGGTGATCATCCTCTACGACCAGCTGCTGTTCCGTCCCTTGCTCGCGTGGTCGCAGAAGTTCAAGGACGATCTCGGCGACGATGAGGACAAGCCGCGCCCCTGGTTTCTCATCGTGCTGCAGCGGGCGCAGCTCTTCGATTTGGTGCAGGCCGGCGTGCTCGCCCTCAACCGCGGTCTCGACAGCCTGTTCACCGCGTTTGCCCGCTGGCGGGGCCGGCCGACGCGGACGCGACGCGACGCGGCGGGGGTGCCGGCCTGGGCCGAACGGGGCTTTGACGTCGTGCTGCTGCTCGCGACCTTGGCATCCATTGCCTGGGTCGTGCACTTCATTCTTCAGACCGTCCCGCCGCGCGAGATCGGCTGGACCTTTGTCCTCGGGGCGATCACCGCGGTGCGGGTGCTGGTGCTGATCGCGATCGCCTCGGCGATCTGGGTGCCGATCGGCGTGTGGATCGGCCTGCGGCCGCACATCGCCGACCGGGCCCAGCCGGTCGTGCAGTTTCTCGCCGCGTTCCCGGCGAACCTGTTCTTCCCGGCCGCCGTGGTGCTGATCCTGCGCTTCAACCTGAACCCGCAGATCTGGCTCAGCCCGCTGATGATCCTCGGCACGCAGTGGTACATCCTGTTCAACGTCATCGGCGGGACCATCTCCCTGCCCGCCGAGCTCCGGCTGGCCGCGAGCAATCTGGGGGTGCGGCGGCTGTTGTGGTGGCGGCGGGTGATGCTGCCGGCGATCTTTCCGGCTTACGTCACCGGCGCGGTGACCGCGGCGGGCGGCTCGTGGAATGCCAGCATCGTGTCCGAGGTGGTGCAATGGGGCAACACCACCCTCACCGCGACCGGCCTCGGCGCCTATATTGCGCAGTACACCGCCAGCGGCGAGGCGGCGCGCATCACGCTCGGCATCGGCGTGCTGTGCCTTTACGTGCTGGCGTTCAACCGGCTGCTGTGGCGCCGCCTCTACAACCTCGCGGCCGAGCGGCTGCGGCTCGACTGACGAGGAGGAGGGATGATGAACGGGACGGCCTCCCCGCTGCTGCGCGCCGTCGGCGTGTGCAAGACCTACCGCACCCCCGACCACATCGGCCGGCTGGTGCTCGAACATGTCGATTTCTCGCTGCGCGAAGGGGAGATCGTGGCGATTCTCGGCAAATCGGGTTCGGGTAAATCGACGTTTCTGCGCATTCTCGCCGGCCTGATCCCGCCGAGCGACGGCCGGGTCGAGTATCGCGGGCAAACCGTGCATGACCCCGCGCAGGGCATCGCGATGGTATTCCAGAGCTTTGCCCTGTTCCCCTGGCTCACCGTGCTGGGCAATGTCGAGCTGGGGCTCGAGGCGCAAGGCATTTCCGCCGGCGACCGGCGCCGGCGCGCGGTGGACGCGATCGACCTGATCGGGCTCGACGGGTTTGAGAACGCCTACCCCAAGGAGCTGTCGGGCGGCATGCGGCAGCGCGTCGGCTTTGCCCGCGCGCTGGTCGTCAACCCCGATATCCTGCTGCTCGACGAGCCGTTTTCGGCGCTCGACGTGCTGACCGCCGAGACCTTGCGCAACGACCTGCTCGATTTGTGGAGCGAGAGCAGGATCCCGACCAAGGGAATCCTCATCGTTTCGCACAATATCGAGGAGGCGGTGGAGATGGCCGACCGCATCCTGATCTTCGGCAGCGATCCGGGCCGCATCAACGCCGAAATCCCGGTGCCGATGCCGCATCCGCGCGTGTGGGACAGCCCGCAATTCCGCCAGATCGTCGACCAGGTCTACGGCTTGCTGACCACCGTGCCCGGCCGCGACGGCCGGCGCGGGCTCAAGGCCGAGCCGATCAGCGTCGGCTACCGCCTGCCGGATGCCGCGGTGCAGCAGCTCACCGGTTTGATCGACAGCCTGACCGAGGCGCCCTTCCACGGCCATGCCGACCTGCCGCACCTCGCCGACGAGGTGAGCCTCGACGACGACGAATTGTTTCCGCTGCTCGAGGCGCTGCAGCTGCTCGGCCTCGCCAATGTCAGCGGCGGCGACATCGACCTGACCGGACCCGGCCGCCATTACGCCGACGCCGACATGCAGGAGCGCAAGCAGATGTTTGCCGACGCGCTGATGAAGCATATCCCGCTCGCGGCGCATATCCGCCGGGTGCTGGACGAGCGGCCGGGTCACCGTGCCCCCGCCACGCGTTTCCTGCGCGAGCTGGAAGACCACCTGTCCGAGGAAGAAGCGGAGCGCGTGCTCGGCACCGTCATCGACTGGGGTCGGCACGCGGAGATTTTCGCCTACGATTATGACGACGAAGTGCTGAGCCTCGAAAATTTCTGACGGCAGCCAAACCTCACATCGGCGGGCTCACATGGGCAGGCGCATCTCGGCCTTGGCCGTCTGCGGCGGCACCACCCAGGCGTAGAAGGTGTCGCGGTGGAACGCCGTCACGTCGCCGCCCGAAATCCACGACGGATCATCGGTGATCTTGACAAAGACCTCCTCGCCGGGCGCCAGCGTGACGTCGCGGGTCTGGTTGGTATCGACCCCGACACTCTCCGGCGCGATGTGATAGGGCCCGGGCGCCACATCGACCACCACCGGGGCCCCCGGCGGCACGCTCGCCACGCGCGCGCCGTTGAGGTCGATATTCGCCAGGTTGCGGCTGAGCGACGGGTCGTAGATCCGGTAGAACCAGATGCGGGCCTGGCCCGGCGGGATCGGGCCGGCGGGCAGCGCGGCGGTTTGCAGCGGTGTCGCGCAGCCGGCGACGGCAACCAACCCGGCCAATACAAACGGCTTGCTCCAATGGATGCTGGCGGCCATGGCCTTCCTCCGCGCGCGGCGTTCGCCCTTCGACAGCGGCAACAAATCACCGGCGCCCGCTTCCCGCAAAACAAGCTTTCGCGACCGTGCACCCACCCCCGGCTCCTGGCACCGCGGCGCTCGCGGGTGTAAAATGCGGGCACGCATCTTGGGGCGGGGGTTCGGGGAAATGCGGTTTTGGTTGTTGCCTCTCATTGTCGCGGCGCTCGCCGGCTGCTCGCCGAACCAGTCCGACTTCACCCGCATCGGCGAGCGGACCTTCCGCATCGAAAGTCCGCCGATCGCCGGCGGCGCCGAGGGCCCGAACCGCCGGTTGGCCACCCAGCTTTGCCCCGGCGGCTACCGGGTGCTCGATTCCAAAGCCTTTAAAGGCGGCCCCGACCGCGCCGACGCCCGCGAGTTCAACACGACGACGGTCTGGGTCGTGAAGTGCCTGTAGGCATGGCAGGGGGATGCGGTTTGGCCGGTCGTGACAATTCCGTCGACCCGATCACCGTTTCGGTGATCCAGCACCGCCTGTTGGCGATCGTCGCCGAGATGGGCGAGGCGATGCTGCGCACCGCCTATTCGCAAATCCTCAATTCGAGCCGCGATTTCTCGACCGCGATCTGCGGTGTCGACGGGCGGCTGATCGCGCAGGCCGAGCATGTGCCGATCCATGTCGGCGCCCTGCCCTTCGCGGCGCGCGCGGTGACGGAATTTTTCGGCGACGACATCCACCCCGGCGATGTCTTCCTGCTCAACGACCCGTATCACGGCGGCAACCACCTGCCCGACCTCACCGCGTTCGTGCCGGTCTTCGCGCCGGGGCCCAACGGCGACAAGCCGCGCTTCTGGTCGATCAACCGCGCGCATCAGAGCGATATCGGCGGCGCGACGCACGGCGCCTACAACGCCAGCGCCACCGACATCTGGCAAGAAGGCATCCGCATCACGCCGCTGAAGCTCTATGACCGCGGCGCGCTGCGGCGCGACGTGATGGAAATGATCGCCACCAATGTCCGCCACCCGCGCGATTTCCGCGGCGATCTGGCGGCGATGATCGGCTCGGCGCATGTCGGCGAGCGGCGCGTGCTGGCGCTGGCCGAAGAGTTCGGCTGGCCCGTCACCGACGCGGCGATCGAGGCGGTGCTCGACGGCGCCGAGCGCCAGACCCGCGCGGTGATCGCCGAATGGCGGGACGGCGTCTATCGCGGCGAGGCGCTGCTCGACGACGACGGGCGCGGCAACACCGACATCCACATCCGCGCCACGGTCACCAAACAGGGCAGCGACCTCACCATCGACCTGACGGATTCGCATCCGCAGGTCGCGAGTTTCGTCAACTCGTCCTATCCCAACATGTATTCGGCGGTGGTGGTCGCGCTGTCCTACCTGATCGACCCGCATACGCCGAAGAACGACGGCACGTTCCGCCCGATCAAGGTCGTCGCCAAGCCGGGCACCGTGGTATGGGCCAATCCCGGCGCGCCGGTGACCTTGGCGACCAATCATTGCGCCCAGGAAATCCTCGAAGCGATCATCAAGGCGCTGGCGCCGTCCTGCCCGGAGCGCGCGATGGCCGGCTGGGGCCGGCGTTTCCGCATCGCCATCCAGGGCAGGGACCCGCGGACCGACAGACCTTTCATCTGGCATTTCTTTCAAGCGCGGCCGGGCGGCGGCGCGTCGTCCGCCGGCGACGGCTGGCCGGGCGCCGGCGAGTGGCAGGCCGCCGGCGGGATCAAGTTCGGCAGCCTCGAAGTCACCGAGGTGCGCTTCCCGCTGTTCTTCAAACGCCATGAATTCCGCCCCGATTCAGGCGGCGACGGACAGTACTGCGGCGGCCCCGGCGGCATCGTCGAGATGGTGGTCGAGACCGAAGAACCGGCGCTCGCCAATACCGCCGGCGACGGCGTGGTCTACGGCGCCTGCGGCATCCTCGGCGGCGAAGACGGCGCGCCACACCGCTACCGCCTCTATTCCGGCAACGAGCCGCCGCGCGCGATCCGCACCAAGGAAACCGGTCTGGTGATCCGTCCCGGCGACCGCCTTGTCCTCGAATCCGGCGGCGGTGGCGGTTGGGGCGCCCCCGCAAGGCGAAGCGACAACGCCCGCCAACGCGATGCGCTAAGCGGCTTCGTATCCCCTCCCCCGCAAGCGGGGGAGGGTTAGGGTGGGGGTTGACCCCATGTACCGCATCGGCATCGATGTCGGCGGCACCTTCACCGACCTCGTCGCGATCGACGCGGGGGGTGCGGCGACCTTGGCCAAGGTCGCGTCGACGCCGGAGGATCCCTCGATCGGCGTCATCGCGGGGCTGGCGGTGCTGGCGGCGCGGCTCGGGCTCGACCGGGCGGCGCTGCTGGCGCAGGCCGAGCGCATCGTGCACGGCACGACGGTGGCGACCAACGCGCTGCTCGAGCTCAAGGGCGCGCGCACCGGGCTGCTGACCACCGAGGGCCATCGCGACGTCATCGAGATGCGCGAAGGGCTCAAGGACGACCGCTACAACCTGCGCCTGCCGCCGCCGGTGCAGCTCGTGCCGCGGCATTTGCGGCTCGGCGTCCGCGAGCGGATGCGGGCCGACGGCCGGGTCGAAATCCCGCTCGACCACGCGTCCCTCGCCAAGGCCGTCGACATCCTGCGCGCCGAGCGGGTCGAGGCCGTCGCGGTCTGCTATTTCCACGCCTGGCGCGACCCCGCGCACGAACGCGAGACGGCGGAGATCCTGCGCGCGGCCCTGCCCGGCGCCTATGTCTCGCTGTCATCCGAGGTGCTGCCGCAGATCAAGGAGTTCGAGCGCGTCTCGACCACCGTCGTCAATGCCTATATCGGCCCGGTGCTGTCGCGCTATCTGGCGCGGTTGGAGGCGCGGCTCGCCGAGGCCGGCTACCGCGGGCCGACGCTGATCATCCAGTCGCATGGCGGGGTCGCGCCGATCGCCGAGGCCGGGCGGCTCGCCGCCGGCGGGGTGCTGTCGGGACCGGCCGGCGGCGTCGCCGGCAGCGTCCATGCGGCGCGCCTGACCGGCGCGACGGACCTGATCCCGTTCGACATGGGCGGCACCAGCACGGATATCTGCCTCGTGGTCGACGGCGAGGCGGCGCTGGTCATGGACCGCAAGATCGGCGAGCACCGCATTGCGCTCGGCAGCCTCGACATCGTCACGCTGGGCGCCGGCGGCGGCTCGATCGCGACGGTCGATGCCGGCGGCATCCTGCATGTCGGCCCGCAAAGCGCCGGCGCGACGCCCGGCCCGGCCTGTTACGGTCAAGGCGGGACCGCCGCCACCGTGACCGACGCCAATCTCGTGCTCGGCTATCTCGACCCCGCGCGTTTTCTCGGCGGCGCGCGCCGGCTCGACGGCGACGCCGCGGCGCAGGCGGTCGATCGGGTCGCCGCCGCGCTGGGGGTCGCGCGGCTGCAGGCGGCGCACGGCATCCATCGCATCGTCAATACCAACATGGCCGAGGGGGTGCGGCTGGTCTCGGTGCGGCGGGGCGTCGACCCGCGGCGGTTTGCGCTGTTCGCGTTCGGCGGCGCCGCCGGACTGCACGCCACGGAGATCGCCCGCCAACTGCAGTTGGGCAAGGTCCTGGTGCCGCGTGTGGCGGCGGTGCTGTCGGCATGGGGGATGCTGGCCACCGACCTGCGCTTCGAGGTGTCGCGCAGCCATGTCGGCGATACCCGAGCGCTCGACGGCAGCGCAGTAAAGCGCCTGTTCGAGGACATGGAGGCCGAGGGACTTAAGCGGCTCCGCACCTCGTTCGCCGGCCCGACTCGCACCAGCCGCGCCGTCGATATGCGCTACGGCGAGCAGGTCTTCGAAATCGCGGTGCCGCTCGACGACGGCACCCAGGGGGTCGCCCAGGGGGTCGCCCACGGGGTCGATTGGTCCGCCGCCGATCCGCTGCCGCAGATCGTCGAGCGCTTTCACCGCCGCCATGAAGCGCTTTACACCTATGCGATGCCCGAGCAGGAAAGCGTGCTGGTCAACGCCCGCGTCACCGTCGCCGGCATCCTCGACACGCTGCCGCGCGAGCCGAGCCTGCCGGCGGCGCCGCCGGCCGCGCCCTTTGCCAGCCGCTCCGTCTATCTCGACGGTGCGATGGTCACCGCCCCGGTCTTCGATTTTGATGCGCTCGCCCCGAACCAGGAAATCGCCGGCCCGGCGATCGTCGAATCGGCGATGACCACGGTGCTGCTGCGCCCGGGCGATCGCGCGACGGTTACCGCGCTGGGATGGCTGGATATCCGCGTCACGCCGCGGTAACCGGTGGGCCGGGACGTCGGTGCACGCGCCCTCTTTTCAACTTTCCGGTTCGGCGGTATCTTAACCTCGCTCAGGTTGCGTGCTAGCGCTGCCGGTGGAGTCGCGACCCGGTGGCGCGTATGGTTCGCGCAATCCGATCAACCGCTACCTCCATCGGAAGGGACGCATTCGCGATGGTCAGGATCCTGGGTACCGTCGTCGCCCTGGCTCTGGTCATGTTGGTGGCGCTACCGTTTGCGCGCGACGCCTACCATCGGTATCAGGTCGCGCAGCGACTGAAGCCGCTGATGAACGAACACGACCAGGCCGCCTGGCGCGATTGGAATGGCGACGCCGTCTCGTTCGGCCGCAGCCTTTATCAGCGCTGCGAACTGATCAACGGTCCGGGCGCGCAAAGCTGCGAAGCCTACCGGGTCGCTATTCAGTAGCCTGTTCGGCCTGCGCGAGCGCCGCCGCGACGGCGAGCCCGTCGCGCAGCGCCCGCACGTCATGGGTGCGGATAAAGTCAGCGCCTTTGGCCGCCGCATAAAGTTCGGCGGCCAGCGTTGCCGCGCCGCGGTCGCCGGTCTGGCGCCCGGTGACCGCCGCGAGAAACGACTTGCGCGACACCGAAACCATCACCGGCAGCGCGAAGCGTCGCTTCAACCGGTCGATCCGGGCCAGCACGGCGAGCGACGCGGCGGCCTCGCTGCTCAAAAAGAACCCCATGCCCGGGTCGAGGACCAGCCGGTCGCGTGCGACGCCGGCGGCTTCCAGCGCGGCGATGCGCGCGGCGAAAAACGCTTCGATGCGCGGCCAGATCTCCGCCGCCGGCACGCCGACGCGCTGCGCCCGGCCGCGTCCCTGCACCGCATGCATGACGACGAGGCGGCACGCCGACGCGGCCAGCTCGGGGTAGAGCGCGGCGTCGGGGAACCCCTGGATGTCGTTCAGGAAAGCGGCGCCGGCGCGGAGCGCGAAACGCTGCGTCTCGATCGCAAAGCTGTCGACCGAGACCGCCACGCCAGCGGCCCTCAATGCCGCGATTACCGGCGCGAGGCGGTGTATTTCCTCGCCGGGCGGCACGGGTTTCGCGTCGATATTGCTCGCCGCTGCGCCGAGATCGACGACGTCGGCGCCCTCGACGGCCAGCCGGCGCGCCCCGGCGAGCGCCGCCGCCGGGTCGAGATGCCGGCCGCCGTCGGAGAACGAATCCTCGGTGATGTTGAGAATGCCGAAGATCGTCGGGGTCATGCGACTTACGCCGGCCGGCGGCGTTCCAGGATCGCGCCGACACCGTCCGCATCGGCGAACACGTCGAGCTTTTCGACCGTCACCTTGACGCGTGCGACGCGCGGATCAGCGAAGCAGGCGGCCGCCACCCGTTCGGCAAAGCCCTCGCACAGATCGATATGGCCGCTCGCGGCGATCTCGCGAATCGCTGCGACGACCTTCTCGTAATTGATCACCCGGCGCCGGTTCTCGCCGGGAAAGACCGCTCCCTCCGGCGCCGTCAGCTCGACCGAGACGCGGACGCGCTGCAGCACGTCCTGCTCCTCCGGCCGGATGCCGATGCTGCACATCACCGCGAGGCCGCGGACAATCACCGTATAGCGGTCGGCAGGAGCAGGAGTTGGCGCAGGTGTTTTCATCGCCGGCAAGATGCCCGACCGGGCTTGTCCACCGCAACCAGTCAAACCGGCGCGGCGATGGTGCTATACTGGACGGCGCGCAACGCGGCGAAGCCGCGCAACCGGAGGGGGACGGCGATGTGGCGTGAGTTCCGAGATTTTGCGGTCCGCGGCAACGTCGTCGACCTGGCGGTCGGTCTCATTCTCGGCGCGGCCTTTACGACGATCGTCAATTCGCTGGTCAACGACATCGTCATGCCGCCGATCGGGCTTATACTCGGCGGCATCGATTTCAGCGATTTCTTTATCACCATCAAGGGCGGGTCCTACCCGACCGTCGCCGCCGCCAAGGCGGCGGGCGCCGTCACCATCAATTACGGCCTGTTTATCAACGCGATCATCAAATTCGTCATCGTCGCGTTCGCCGTCTTCATCCTCGTCAAGCAGATCAACCGGCTGAAGCTCAATATCGGCCCGGCCGCGGCCGGCCCGCCCCGGACCGAGGTGCTGCTCGAGGAAATCCGCGACCTGTTGAAGGCCAAGGCGGAAGGGTAGTGCGGCAATTCACGCGAATTTCGTCATCATGGCCGGATAAGGGCGACTTCAGCCCGCGGGCGGGTCGCTAACCCTTGAGCAGCGACGGGTCGCGCAGGGTCAGGTCCTGGCCGGGGACCGGTGCGGCGAGCGCCGCCGCGATCGAGGGCTTGCCGTCCCATTCGTGCGAAGGCCGCGCCCGGCCGTCGCTGCCGATCTGGTCGATGCCCCAATATATCTCGAGCCGGTGATTGTCGGGGTCGCGGAATTCGACCGCGATCTGGCAGCCGGCGCGGCGCCGTCCGGCGAAATCGATCGGCACCTGGTGGCGCTGCAGATGGTCGCGGGCGCGAATCACATCGTCGAGGCTCGGCACCTCAAAGGCGATGTGGTTCAGCTCGATATTGTCCGCCGCCTCATCCATCGAGCCGACCAGCGCGATCCCGTGATGGTCAGTGTTGCAGCGCATGAACACCATGCCGCCGGGCACCATCTCGTCGGGATAGACGTCGGAGATCCGGAAGCCGAGGATTTGCGTGTAGAACTCCGCCGATTTGGCGACATCACGGACATTGATCACGATATGGCCGATCTTGCCGATCTGAAACGGCAATCCGCGCGGCCGGGTAAGCCGCTTGACCCGTTCGGCGTCGAACATTGCTGGCGCTCCTCGTTGCGGCTAGGCCGGCACCGCGTTCTCGGCGGCGATGCGGTCGAGCTTTGCCGCCATGATAAAGTCGTTCTCATGGAGCCCTTTGATTTTTTTGGTGCGCAGCGAGATCGTCGCGTAGCCCCAGCCGAAACCGATATCGGGATGATGGCTCTCGGCCTCCGCCAGTGCCGCGGCGCGCTCGACAAAGGCAAAGGCCTCGCGGAAATTCTTGAAGCGATAGGTCCGCTCGATCCGCGTCGCGTGATCGACCAGGTCCCAGTCCGGCGCCTGTTCGCGCAGGTATTCGGCCTCGTCGGACGTCAGAGGCGGGATCGCACCGCGACACGGGGTGCAGGCCTTCTCGGCAAGGGGTGCTGCCATCGGATCCACCTATTTGCTGCACGACGGATGGATAGATGTGCTTCGTCACGCGTATTGGACGCGATCGCCGAAACGATGCCACATTGCTGGCGTGCTGTATGTCATGGCCTACAAGCTGAACACCCGCGAATCAACCTCGACGCCGTGAAAAATCCGCTCCCTGCCCTGCAATTCGCCGTGCGGTTTTGCGCCGCGCTCCTCGCTGCGATCTTAACGATGGGAGCGGGGGCACCACGCGCGCCGGCGGTCAGCCATTGGCAAGCCGTCCTGGTCGCGGGAGACACGGCCCAGCCGGTGTTCGACAACGCCGTCAGGGCGCTCGGGCTGTGGCTCGGCGAGCACGGCGTCGCCGCGGCGGACATCCACCGGCTGGCGGCCAGCGCCGGCCCGCGCGACCCGGCGGCCGAGCCGGCGACGCTGAAACGGGTGCTCGACCGCATCGCCGCACTGCACGGCCAGCCGGGAGACGGCTGCTTTGTCTTCATCACCTCGCATGGCGCCAAGGGCCTCGGCATCTATCTCGCACGCGACGACGAGATGCTCCGGCCGGCCGCCTTGGCGCAGGCGTTGAACACCGGCTGCGGGAAGGCGCCGACCGTGGTGGTGATCTCCGGCTGTTACAGCGGCTCGTTCGCGCGCGGCGCGATGACCGCGCCGAACCGCATCGTTCTCACCGCCGCGCGCGCCGACCGGCCGTCCTTCGGCTGCGCCGCCGAGCGGACCTACACCGACTACGATTCCTGTCTGCTCGCGGCGCTGCCGCACGCCGCCGGCTGGCTGGGCGTCTTCGCCGAGACCCGGGCCTGCGTGCGGACCCGCGAGCGCCAGCTCGGCGAAACGCCGTCGCAGCCGCAATCCTCATTTGGCGCGGCGGTGCGCAACCTGCCCTTGCGGTTCTAGCCGTGCGCGGCCTGGCGCTCGTCTTTTTGCTGCTGCTCGGCGGGCGGGCGCTGGCGAGCGGGCTCGACGATGCCTGGCGTGGGACGCGCTGGGGTGAATCGCCCGAAGCGGTGCAGCGTGCGCTGGGGGCGCGCGGTGTCGCCTTGCCGCACCCGATCGATTTTGGCGACAGCTATGCCCCGCTGGTGGTGCACGACATCGATCTCGGCGGCATCGGGCTGATCGCCTACTACCAGATCGACAAGACGACGCATGGGCTCAAGCGCATCCAGCTCGAACGACCGCGGCATGGCGTCAATGCCGGCGCGTTTCGCACGGTGTTCCTCGCGCTCGACAGCGATTACGGCGCGCCCGACGTGCATTGCGGCACATTGCCGGGGCCGACCACCGCCTACCAGGGGGCGGCCGAGTATGTCTGGCGGCGCGACGACATGGTGGTCCGCGCGGTCTTTCGCGATACCACGCTGCAAGCGTTTGGCGGCTGCTACTCGCCGGCCTGCGGGCTTACCGCCCAGCTGCTGGTGCGGATCAGCCCGCGTGCGGGGGACAGCGGCGCCTGCCCCCCGCATCCGACCGTCCCGGTACGGTCGCGGCTGTGACTACTTGGTCAGCTGCGCGCGAACCTCACCGCCCTTGTTGGCCGCGGTATGAACATTGACATAGCACTTGCCCGCCTGCAGATCGGCCATCTGCGCATCGGTCAGCGTCGCGCTGCCGGTGATCGGACTGGCGGTCTTGGGGAACGGCACGGCGACGCCGGCATTGGCGCCGGCGGCCGCGCCGCAATGGATATGCGCCGCGGCGGCCGGGCCGCTGAGCCCGGTGTAAGTGACGTTGTAGGTGATCTGCTTGGTCGCCGGGTCGAGGTTGACCGTGGCGGTGCCCGCACCGCTGCCCGCGACCGGCGGCACCTCGGCCGCGCCGCTCAGGGTGCCGTGATAGACTTCGTTTGCCGCCTGGGCGTAACCCCAGCCGATTGCCGTGGCGAGCAGCGCGGCGGCGGCGAAAATCGTCTTGCGCATCTGATCTCTCCCGTTCGAGCGTGCGACCGCGACAGGCTAGCCAATTGATCGCGCGACCAGAAGACGAAAATCCGACGCGTTTCGACCGTCGCGTTCAAACCCGCGTGACCGCAGCCGGCGCATCCGCCGGTTCGCCGCGCCGGCGAACTCCACCCATGCTGCGAAGGCCCCATGGTCGCCGGTCGTGAACCAGCGACGAACGAGGCGCCAGCGGCAGCCTTGGCGCGAGACGGCTTGCCGCGAGCCGAGCGCGGGCCATCCTACGGCGTTCTCGCCGTCGCGGCGCTCGCCGCGCTGACCGCGGCCCGCCTCGTGTGGCTTGCGGTCCAGACCGCGGGGCTTTACCCCGACGAAGCGCAATACTGGTTCTGGTCGCGCCATCTGGCGCTCGGCTATTATTCGAAGCCGCCGCTGGTCGCCTGGGTCATCGCGCTGACCACGGCGCTGGCCGGCAACAGCGAATTCGCGGTCCGCCTGTCGGCGCCGTTGCTGCACGCCGCAGCCGCCGGTTTTGTCTATGTCGTCGGCGCCCGGCTTTACGACCGGCGCCTCGGGTTTTGCGCGGCGCTGGCCTATGCGACGCTGCCCGGCGTCTCGTTTTCCGCCTACCTGATCTCGACCGACGCGGTGCTGCTGCCGTGCTGGGCGGCCGCGCTATACGCCTTTATCCGGGCGCGCGAGGAGGATGACTGGCGCTGGTGGATCGCGACCGGGATCGCCGTCGGGCTCGGCCTGCTGGCGAAATACGCCATGGTCTACTGGCTGTTGTCGGCCGTCATTTTCGTCCTGTCGAGCCGCGGCGAGCGGCATCACGGGCGCGGCCTCGCGGCGGCGCTGGCGATCGCGGCGCTGTTCTACCTGCCGAATCTGTGGTGGAACTGGAGCCACGGCTTCGCCACGTACGTGCATACCCGCAACAACGCGGAGCTGGGCGGCCCCCTCTTCCATCCGCGCGCGCTGCTCGAATTCCTGGTGTCGCAACTCGGCGTGTTCGGGCCGATTTACGCCGTGGCGCTGCTCGCCATCGCCGCGGCGCCGCTGCGGCGGGCCGGGCCGCCGGCCCGATTGCTGCTCGCGTTCACCTGGCCGACGCTGGCGATCGTCACGACCGTCGGCCTGTTGTCCCGCGCACAACCGAACTGGGCCGCGCCGGCTTATGTCTCGGCGGTCGTCGCGGTGGCGGCAATGCTGGCGCGCCGCTGGCGCCGCATCTTTATTGTCGCGATCGTGCTGCATGTCGCCGCCGCGGTCGCTGTGTTCGGCGGCAGCGAGCTCGCCGCGGCGCCGGGTTCGCGCATCCCGGCGAAGCTCGATCCGCTGCATCGCCTGCGCGGCTGGCGGACGCTCGGCCAACAGGTCGGCCAGGAACTCGCCGCGCATCCCGGGTTGCGGCTGATGGCGGACGACCGGGAGATCCTCGCCGCGCTGGTCTATTACGTGCACCCGCATCCGCTGGATGCGGTCGCCTGGGACCCGATCCCCGGCATCAGCAACCAGTGGGACCTCGACAACAACCTCAGCGGCCATCGCGGCGAAAGCTTTCTGGCGGTGACGATCCACAACGTCGCCGGCCAAATGCACCCCGCCTTTGCCGACGTGACCCGGCTGAAGACGATCACCACCACGACCGGACCCGGTGGCGGCCGAACCTATACGCTGCTGATCGCCCGCGACTATCGCGGCGGCTAGCAGCGGTGCCGCGTCAGGGCTGCAGGCGGTAGCCGCCGGGCTCGGTGATCAGGATTTCGGCGTTGGCCGGGTCGCGCTCGATCTTCTGGCGCAGCCGGTAGACATGGGTTTCCAGCGTGTGCGTGGTGACGCCGGCATTATAGCCCCAGACCTCGCCGAGCAGGGTCGATCGGCCGATCGCCCGGTCGCCGGCATGGTAGAGGTAGCGCAGGATGGCGGTTTCCTTCTCGGTCAGTCGCACCTTCTTGCGCCGTGCCGGGTCGGTCAGCAGCTTGGCGCCGGGCTGGAAGGTGTAGGGACCGATCGCGAAGACGGCGTCGTCGCGATGGTCGCTCTGCCGCAGATGCGCGCGCAGCCGCGCCAGCAGCACATTGAGCCGGAACGGTTTGGTGACGTAATCGTCGGCGCCGGCATCGAGCCCCTGGATCGTGTCGCCCTCGCTGTCCGCCGCGGTCAGCATGAGGATCGGCACATTGATCGCCGCCTTGCGAATTTCGCGGCAGAGATCGCGGCCGTTCATGTCCGGCAGGCCGACATCGAGCAGCATGGCGTCGAACCGCTCGCGCTTGACCGCGTCGAGCGCCGCCGTTGCCGTCTCGTATTCGGCGACGGCGAACTCTCCGTCGCGTTCCAATTGCTCGGCCAGCGATTGGCGCAGTGCTGTGTCGTCGTCGACAAGCAGGATCTTGCGGATGGCGTTCACGGCACCCTGAACATCGGAATCGGCAAATCGATGTCCTCTTGAAGGATCGTCGCGTTATTCGCCGCGCCAAGCGACGCCATCCCCGGTTTCCCGCGAAAAGGGCGTTTCAACGCAACGACATTCTAGCGGTGCACGCGGGTGTTGTCAGTCCTTGCCGGGTGGTCTGTCTTGCCGCGGGCTTTTCCCGCAACCATCTCCCTACCGGTGACGGGCGCTTCGCGCGCGGCCCAGCCATGCCGCCGGTTTTGCTTGCGCCGGCGCCGGTGCGCTGGTCATTTAGCGCGCGGCAGGAAGGGGTTAGGCGGAGTGGCTGAGGCAGCAAACAGTTCACCGACCGGCAGCCGGCGGGCACTCGACGCCGCGATCGTCGCCTTCCGGCGCGGCGATGCGGTGCTGCTCGACGGCGAAAACGGCGCGGTGCTCGCCGTCGCCGCCGAGATGGTGACCGAAACCAGCCTCAATCTCCTGCGCAACATGTCGAGCCGGCGCCTGTCGGTGGTGGTGACCCGCCGCCGCGCGGTCGCGCTGGGGCTTGCTTCGCGAAGCGACTTGTCGGGCGCGGTGCGCGTCACCGTGGCGCCGCATCTGTCGGCGGCGGTGATCCGCAAACTGGCCGACCCCGCGGCGTCGCTCGGCGCCGAGCCGCCGGGCCTCGGCCCGCAGCCGGCGAGCGCCGAGCCGGGGGCGCTGGCGGCCGTCGCGCTCGCCAAGCTCGCCGACCTGCTGCCCGCCGCGGTCGTGTTGTGGCTGGTGCCGACCGAAGCGGCGTTGGCGCGCCGGCGCGCCGATTTCGCCGTCGTCGACATGAACGCCGTGCTCGACCGCCGCGCCGCGACCGCCGCGCTGGAGCGCGTCGCCGAGGCGCGCGTGCCGCTCGCTGGCGCCGAGGACGCCCGTCTCGTCGCCTTCCGCCCCGGCGACGGCGGGACCGAGCATCTGGCGATCCTGATCGGTAACCCCGACCCGGCGACCGGCGTGCTGGTCCGCCTGCATTCCGAATGCTTTACCGGCGACGTGCTGGCGAGCCTGCGCTGCGATTGCGGCGAGCAGCTGCAAGGCGCGATCGCGACGATCGCCGCGGCTGGCGGCGGTGTTCTGCTGTACCTCGCCCAGGAGGGGCGCGGCATCGGCCTCGTCAACAAGCTGCGCGCCTATCAGCTGCAGGATGCCGGGTTCGACACGATCGACGCCAACGAGCAGCTCGGCTTCGACGCCGACGAACGGGTCTATTCTCCGGCGGCCGAGATGCTCCGCCAACTCGGCTTCACCGCCGTGCGGCTGCTGACCAACAACCCCGAAAAAGTCGCCGCCCTGCAGCGCTACGGCATCGCCGTCGTCGAGCGCGTGCCGCACGTCTTCCCGGCCAACGGCCACAACGAGCGCTACCTGATCACCAAGGCGACGCGTTCGGGGCATTTTTTGTAGAAACCCGTCATCAATTCGCCGCGTGGCGATGGGTTTCGCGATGCTCAACCCATCCTGCGGTTCCGTGCGGTCACTTCGCCGCCATCGACACCGACCCGCGAGCGCCGAAGATGGCGGTGCCGACGCGGACATGCGTCGCGCCGAAGCGGATCGCGGTCTCGAAATCGGCGCTCATCCCCATGCTGAGCACCTTGAGGTCGTGGCGGCGGGCGATCTCGCGCAGCAGGGCGAAATGC
>DASZOZ010000127.1:0-44658 GCA_035550515.1 Allostellaceae bacterium | reverse complement strand
TTCAACGGCCATCTCGGCTCGCTGATCAGCGCGCATTTCTGCGCCGCGATCCCCAACTTCAAGGTCATGGAGATCGACATCGACGACGTGAGCTGGAAAGACGACATCGTCACCGTTCCCCCGGTCATCACGGACGGCGACCTGCTGCTGCCGACCGGCCCCGGCTGGGGCGCCGACGTCAACGAGGAGTTCGTGCGGGCGCACCCGCCGAAGCGGTAGGAGACCGCCGGCGCAGGATTGCTGCGCTGCGCGGGCAACGGCAAATGGTCTCTGGAAGGGAGGAAACGGGAATGGCACGCATCAAACACATCGCGCTCGTCACCGACGATCCGGCCAGGACCGCCGAGTTCTACAAGCAGCATTTCGGCCTCACCGAGCTTTACCGCCGGCCGAGCGCGACCGGCGAGAACGGTGTCTGGCTCAGCGACGGCTACATCTATTTCGCGATCCTCAAATACGGCGACGCCGACGCCCCGAAGCTCGGGCCGGGACAGACCTCCGACCTGCGCGGCATTCACCATATCGGCTTCCAGGTCGACGATCTCGGGGCGACCGCGCAGGAGCTTCAAGCCGCCGGCGTCCGAAAGGTGCCGATGGAGATGCACGGCCACGACGAGCGCGAGGCGACGCCGATGCAGGCGGTGAGCGGCGGCGCGGCCAACCTCAAATATCTCGGCCCCGACGAGGTGCAGTTCGACGTCCGCCAGAAAGGCTGGGACGAGGCCATCGGGCTCGCCATGCAGCGCTATGAGCTGGCCGCGGTCAAGGACGCGGCGGAGTAGGTTACATGTCGTCCCGGCGAAAGCCGGGACGACAACGCTGCCGTTGCGGCTGACCGCGATAAGGCGCACGCTGCGGCAAATCCGTTCGCGGGAGGGAGCAGCGATGAGCGACGTCGTCCAGGATTTCGGTTTTCTCCAGGGCATCAAGGTCGTCGACTTTACCCAGTTCGAGGCGGGCACGACCTGCACCGAGGTGCTGGCTTGGTTCGGCGCCGAGGTGGTGAAGATCGAAAACCCCGGCCGCGGCGATCCCGGCCGCCGGCTGCGCCCCGGCAAGCCGGATGACGACCCCTGGTACTTCTACCAGTTCAACGTCAACAAGAAGTCGCTGGCGATCAATCTCAAATCTCCAAAGGGCCTCGAGATCGTCAAGAACATGATAAAACAGGCCGACATCGTCGCCGAGAACATGGCGCCCGGCACCATCGACCGCCTCGGCCTCTCCTACGACGAAGTCAAGAAAATCAACCCGCGCATCATCTATTGCCAGGTCAAGGGCTTCGCGACCGGCAGCCCCTACGAGAAGGGCCTCGCCTTCGACATGATCGCGCAGGCCGCCGGCGGGCCGATCAGCGTCACCGGCTGGCCCGACCAGCCGCCGGTCAAGCCGGGCCTCTCCTTTGGCGACACCGGCACCGGCATGCTGATGGCGGCGACGATCCTCGGCGCGCTGCACGAGCGCAACCGCACCGGCGTCGGGCGCCGCCTGGAAGTCGCGATGCAGGACGCGATGATCCACTACATGCGCACCTGCTTTGCGACGATGGCGCGCACCGGCAAGCCGGCGCAGCGCCGCGGCGCCAAGCCGAGCGCCGGCAACAATGCGCCCGCCGGCCTCTTCCAGTGCAAGGGCGGCGGCCCCAACGACTATCTCTACATCACCACCAGCCGCGCCAACCCCGAGCATTTCAGCCGGCTGATGAAACTGATCGGGCGCGAGGAGCTGGTCGAGGACCCGCGCTTCTCGAACGGCGACGCCCGGGTCAAGAACAATGTCGAGCTCGACGAGATCATCAACCAGTACACCCGCCAGCACGACAAGCGCGAGGTCATGGAAAAGCTGATCGCGGTGGGCGTACCGGCCGGCGCAGTGTTCGACACGATGGAACTGCAGAACGATCCGAACTTCGAGCAGCGCGGCTTTATGCAGACCGTGCAGCACCATAACGGCAGCTACAAGATGGCGAGCTGGCCGGTGCGGATCGACGGCAAGTCGGTGCGCGTCAAAGGCTCGCCGGCGCTCGGCCAGGACACCGCCGACATATTGCAGAGCTGGCTCGGCATCGACGCCGGCGGGGTCGCCGCCTTGAAGGGCGAAGGCGTGCTGTAAACCGGGGAATTTCCCTCCCCCCGGGCTTACCCGGGGATCCACGCTACCCGGCCGCGGCGCCGGTCAGCAGCGCGTAGAGCGCGTCGGCGCTGTTGGCGCCGCGCAGCTTTTCGCAGATGGCCTTGTCGCGCAGCAGGCGCGAGACGCGGGCCAGCGCCTTCAAATGCTCGGCCCCGGCGTCGGTCGGCGCCAGCAGCAGGAACACCAGATCGACCGGCTGGTCGTCGATCGCCTCGAACGGCGCCGGCCGCTCCAGTCGCGCGAAAACCCCGTGCAGGCGGGTGAGGTCCGGTAGCCGGCAATGCGGGACGGCGACGCCGTTGCCGATCCCGGTCGTCCCCAGCCGTTCGCGCTCGGCCAGCGCGTCGTAGATGCGCTTATCGGCGATGCCGGTCATGGCCGCGGCGCGGCGCGCCAGCTCTTGCAGCACCTGTCGTTTGGTCGGCGCGCGCAGTTGGGCGATGACGCCGCGCGGCGTCACCAGATCGGCGAGGTCGCCGGCGCTCTGCTCAGCATCCATGCGAGGTCTCCGCGCTCCCGGCGCGTTGAAGATTGCTCCCCGCGGTGAGCGAGTATCGCGCGATCATCGCGGCGTCCTGCCCTCAGGCCATCGCCGCCGGCGTCGGGGCGCCATAAGTGCGCGGGATCTTGTCCGCGAAGGCGCGGACGAAATCCGGCACCTCCTGTTCCTCGGTGGCCGGCCGAAGAGCCGCATCGATATAATCCATCCGCCGCGGGTCAGCCAGGACGCGCCGCTTGATCCGGTGGTACCGCCAGTACAGAGAACCCCATGCCGCGGCGGTCCTCAGCACCTCCCAGGACCGGCGCGGATAGAAAATCAGCGGGCTTTCCAACCCGAGCTCCGGCCGCCGCTCGCGCCGCGCTTTGTGGCGGATAGCCCCGAGCTGTAATGGATGGACGCCCTCGATCCTCAGCCCTCCCGAGAACACGGTCAACACGTCCGCCACTTTCCGGGCTTTGATACCGTCACGAACCGCGCGGCGGAGCACGGTCTCCACGTGCTGGTCGCTGTAATAGCGCCGCCACACGTCGCGGTAGACGTCCTTCCAGACCTCCTCGGTCATCAGCGGATGGCCGGTCGTGACATGCTCCAGGTCGTAATTGTTCATGTCGGGGTCCATCGGGACGCCTTGTAAATAGAGCCGCTTGTGGTCCTCCGACCCCGGCAGTGGCGTCAGGCAGAAGAATTCGAGGATATCGATCGGCAGCTCGCGCTTGATCGTCTCGATATCGCGGGCGATCGATTCCGGCGTATCGGTGGGGAAGCCGAGAATATAGCCGGCCCAGGTCATCACGTGCTGCCGCCGCCAAGCCTGCAGCATCTCGCGATATTCCCAGATCTTGTTCTGCCGTTTCTTCGTGCCGGCGAGCGACTGCGGATTGATGTTTTCCAGCCCGATAAACACCGCGTTGCAGCCCGCCCGCGCAGCTTTCTCGATAAAGCGGGGCGTCTTGTGGCACAGCGTATCGACTTGCAGCAGCAGCCGGATCGCCATGCCCGATGCACGCAGCTCGATAAGGCGGTCGAGAATCGCCTCCCAGTTCTTGTTGCGGGCGAAATTGTCGTCGGTGACAAAAAAATGGTTCACCCCGATCGCCGCATTGGCGCGCACGATCGCCTCGACATCGTCCGCCGAGCGGTAACGCGATTTGCGGCCCTGCACATTGATGATCGTGCAGAAACTGCACTGGAACGGGCATCCGCGGCCGGCGTCAAAGCTCGCATACCCGCCGCCCGCGACCCGCTTGACGACGTGCCGCGGCAGGATCGGTGCGACCGCGGCTTCCAGATCAGGCAGGTCGTGCATGTAGTTGTAGACCGGCTTTGCCTCGCCGCGGTCGATGTCGCGCAGCAATTGGCCGAACCGGCCTTCACCTTCCCCGGCATAGAGGATGACGCCGAGCTCTTGCGCCTCCCGCAGGGTTGGCGGCATTTCCGGCAGCATCGACAGGCAGCCGCTGACGTGAAACCCGCCGATGACCACGACGAGGCCCGCTGCCCGGAAGCGGCGCGCCAGGTCGAGCGCGCGCGGATACTGGTTGGACTGCACGCCCACAAGACCGACAAAACCGGCGCCGGCGCGGTGGATACGGGCGGAGATAGCCGCAACGTCGATCCTCGTATTGCACTCATCGGCCGCCTCGATGCGGATATCGACATCGGGACCGAGCACTTGTTTCTCGGCGCAATCGGCGAGCAGGCCATGGACGCTAGCGAGGCTGTTTGACGGGATTGACGAGCGGTGCCAGCGGATCACATACCCGTCATCGTCGTAATGCGACGGTTTGATCAGCGCTATGTGAAACGTGCGCCGCGCCATTTCGCTCCCCCACTACGCCGCGACCCTACACCGTTTCCCCCTAGCCCGCGAGCCGATTAGAGCGCCATCAGCTTCTCGCGCCGGCGCTGCACCGAGGAGGGAATGCGCATGGCCTCGCGATATTTGGCGACCGTGCGGCGGGCGATGTCGACGCCCTCGGCCTGCAGCAGCTCGACGATCCGCTCGTCGGACAGCGTGCTTTCCGCCGGCTCGCGGTCGATCAGGTGGCGAATCCGGAAGCGCACGGCCTCCGCCGAATGCGCCTCGCCGCCGCGCGAGGCGGCGATCGCCGAGGTGAAGAAGTATTTCAGCTCGACCAGGCCGCGCGGCGTCGCGATGTATTTGTTGGCGGTGACACGGCTCACCGTGCTCTCGTGCATCCCGATCGCATCGGCGATGTCCCGCAGGATCAGCGGCCGCAGCGACTGCACGCCGTGGCGAAAGAACCCGTCCTGCTGCTCGACGATCTCGGCCGCGACCTTGAGGATCGTCGTCGCCCGCTGGTGCAGCGACTTGACCAGCCAGTTGGCTGCCTGCAAGCGGTCGGTGAGGTAGTCGCGCTCGCTTTTGTTGCGCGTCGCCCGGCTGATCCGGGCGTAGTAGCGGTTGTTGACGAGCACCCGCGGCAGCGTCTCGGCGTTCAACTCGACGAGCCAGCCGCCATCCGGCTGCGCCCGCATCAGGATGTCCGGGACGATCGGCTGCGCCTGCGGTGCGTCAAAGGCGAGGCCGGGGCGCGGGTCCAGCGACTTGATCTCGCCGATCATCTCGGCCAGGTCGTCGCCGTCGACATGGCACAGGCGCATCAGCGCCGCGGCGTTGCGCGCGGCGAGGAGCGGCAGGTTGTCGAGCAGCGCCTGCATCGCCGGGTCGAGCCGGTTGCGGTCGCGCAGTTGCAGCGCCAGGCACTCGGGCAGGTCGCGCGCGAACACCCCGGGCGGGTCGAGCTCCTGCAGCCGGCGCAACACCGGCATGATGCGGTCGACCGTACAGCCGAGCCGCGCCGCCGCCTCGGCGAGGTCGCCGCGCAGATAGCCCGCCTCGTCGAGCTGGTCGAGCAGCAGGACCGCGATGACCTTATCGGCAGGGTTGGGCAGGTCGGCGCCGATCTGTTCGAGCAGATGCTCGCGCAACGTGCGCGGTCGCGCCGCGGCCTGGTCGAGCGCCGGGGAATCGTCGCCGCCGCCGGCGCCGTTGCGGGTGCGCCACGGCTGGTCGCCGCCGCTGAAATCGATCGAGCCGTCGCCTTCGCCGCCGCGCGTGGCGTCCCATTGCGCGACCGCCTCCGCCGAGAACTCGCCGGCCGGCGCCGCGGCGGCATTGGCGCCGGCGGTCTCCGTGCGGTCGGCTTCGACCGAGGCCGGCCCGTCCTCGCCGTCGCTCTCGCCGCGTTCGAGCAACGGATTCTGCTCGATCTCGGCATCGACATAATCGGCCAATTCCAGGTTCGACAACTGCAGCATCTTGATCGCCTGCTGCAACTGCGGCGTCATCACCAGGGACTGGCCCTGGCGAAGCGCCAATTGCTGGGAAAAACCGATCCTGTTCAAGCCGATGCTCCGTTCGGAGCGGGCTTATAGGCTGAACCTTTCACCAAGGTAAACGCGCCTGACCTCGGCGTCGGCAACGATGTCGGCCGGCGCGCCCTCCATCAGCACACGCCCTTCATGCAAGATATATGCCCGATCTACAATCTGAAATGCCTCCCGGACATTGTGGTCGGTGATCAAAACCCCGATCCCGCGGTCTTTGAGGTGCTTCACTAAGTCGCGGATATCGTTGACCGCAATCGGATCGATACCGGCCAGCGGCTCGTCGAGCAAGATGAAATGCGGCTGGGTGGCCAGCGCACGGGCAATTTCACAGCGCCGCCGCTCGCCGCCCGACAGGGCCATCGCCGGCGCGCGCCGCAGATGGCTGATCGAGAACTCGGCGAGCAGCGAGTCGAGCATCGCCTCGCGCGCCTCCGGCTCGGGCTCGGCGACTTCGAGGATCGCCCTGATGTTCTGCTCCACCGTGAGGCCGCGGAAGATCGACGCCTCCTGCGGCAGGTAGCCGATCCCCAGCCGGGCGCGGCGGTACATCGGCAGCATGGTGATGTCCTCGCCGTCGAGGTTGACCGTGCCGCTGTCCGAGGCAATGAGCCCGGTGATGATGTAAAAGCAGGTGGTTTTGCCGGCGCCGTTCGGCCCGAGCAGGCCGACCACCTCGCCGCGCTGCACCGAGACGTTGACGTCGCGCAGCACGACGCGCTTCTTGAAGCTCTTGCCGAGCCCGCGGCCCGCCAGCCCCTTGTTGTCGGCGACCAGCCGCGGCACCGAGCCGCGCGCCGGCGGCGCCGGGCTGATCCATTGCGGGACGAAGCCGTCGGGAAAGAACGGCTCGTCCCGGTCGTCATCGCGCCGGGCATCGTCGCGATCACCGCCGTGCATTCATTGTCCCTTCTTGTTCTGGCCGGCGGCGGGCTTTTTGTCCCCCGCCGCGTGTTCGAGGTCCTGTTTGACGAACAGGCCCTGGACCCGCTGCCGCGTGCCGTTGGGCAGGGTCGAGGCGGGCATGATCCGGCTGACATTGGAGTTCAGGTCCATGACCGCGTACTGTCCGGTGATCACGTCGGCGCCGCGGGTGATCGTGACGTTGCCGAGCAGCGTACAGATGCCGGTGACGGCGTTGTAGACACCGTAGTCGCCGCGCCCGATGTCCTGGCCGTTCACCACCACGACATGGCCCTGCGCATCGATACGGTTGATCTTGGACTCTTCGCCCGCCGGGGCATTGCCCGAAGACGCGCCGCCGGGCGCCGCCGCCTTGGCGGGCGGCGCCGCGGGTTTGGCCGCGGCCGGCTTGACAGGTTGCCCGGGAGCGCCCGCCGGCGGGGCGCCGGGCTGGCCGGCAGCGACCTTGACCATATAGGCGGTCAGCGTGTCGGCCTTGATGGTACGGCCGCCCTGGCGCGTCGCCACCGCGTCGCCGCGCGCGACCGCGATCTGCTTCTGGTCGTACCATTCGAAGGCGTCGCGCGCGGTCACGACATCGGTCGGCGTCGTCATCTTCAAGTTCTTGCCGCGAACGATGCCGATCCCCTGGTCGAGATCGTAATCGGCATGGTCGCCGACGATGGTGCGGGTGTCGCGGGTAATGGTGACATGGCCATCGGCCTCGACCCGGTAGATCTCGCTATTTCCTCCCATCCCCGTCGCGGCGGTGTTGGCCGCGCCGGCAGTGGCGGCGCCGGCTTTGGCTTCGCGGTAATGGGCGATCAGCGTATCCGCCTTGATGCTGGCCGGGCCGCGCGAGGCGAGGGCGTTGCCGCGGGCAATGTAAAGCTGCTGGTTCTGCTGCCATTCGAGACCGTTATCGGCCTGGATGCTGATCGGCGCACCGGGGTCGGTCGAGCCAAGCTGCGCCCAGGCCCGGGGCACCAAAACCTGAGGCACCGAAACCTGAGACACCAGGGCCAAGGCCAATCCGAGCGCGAGGGGCAGCGGTCCGGGACGCATCGTCTAATCCTGCTTCTTGGCCGCCGGCTTATGGTGCGCCGGTTTCTTCGCCGGATGATGCGGCGCCGGCTTGGCCGCCGCGGCATGCGCGGCATGGCGGGCGGCGGCGGGGTGCGTCGGCTGCACCTTGGTCTCGATCTGCGCCGCGGCCTGGGCGATGGGCGCCGGCACCGCGGGAGGCGGCGCTGCCGGCGTTCCTTCCTTCACGCTCTTCAGGAAGGCGGTCGAGTGCCCGGTGAAGATGACGATGTCGCCCTTGTCGATGATGCGGAAGCCTTCGCCGGTCACGTCGCCGCGCGGACCGTGGCCTTCGATCGGCGCATGGCCCTCCGCCGCGCTGTTGGCGACATCGAGCCGCGCGCTGCTGGTCTTGAATGTCGACCCGTCCTCCTGGCTCAGGGTCACCGAGCCGAAAGCGTCGAGAAACTGAGTCTGCGTCTGATAGACCCCGCTATCGGCGGAGATGACGATCTTCGCGCCGCTATGGCTCCGCAGATTGGCGACGGGCTGGTCGAGCGCCATCACGTCGTCGCGCTGCGGCACCTGGCGGCCCACCGCGGCAGTGATGACGTAGGGGCGGCCGTTGCGGTCGGTGCCGGCGTAACGCGGGCTGATCATGCGCAGCTCGCGCGCCTCGCGCAGGTCGATCGCGGCAAAGCGAAAGCGCTCGAACAGCGGCGCCACCCGCGGCCAGACGACGACGAGCAGCAGCAGCGCCGTGCCGAGCGCCGGCAATGCCACCTTGAGCAGCGCGACCCGCCGGCTGTAGCGGTTGCCCGGGAGGCCCGACAGCCACTCGTTGACCGCGGTCACGGCATTCCCGGGCCGCAGCAGGCGGCCGGAAGCGCCGAGCGCGCGCGCGGTGTTGCGGCCGATCATGCGACGCCGGCCCGCAGGCAGTCGTGCATGTGGAGAAAGCCGACCGGGTAGCCTTCCGCGTCCACGACGAACAGCGCGGTGATCGCGAACCGGTTCATCGTCCCCAGCGCCTCGGCCGCGAGCCCGGCCGCAGTAATGGTCTTCGGCTCGACGTGCATGATCTCGCAGGCGGAGCGCCCGAACAGACCGTCGTTCATATGCCGGCGCAGATCGCCGTCGGTGATGATGCCGATGAGCCTCCCACCGGCATCGCAGACCCCGACGCAGCCAAAGCTTTTCGCGGTCATCACCAGGATCGCTTCGGACATCGCGGTGTCGGGCGCGACCAGCGGCACCGCATTGCCGGTATGCATGATGTCGCGGACGCGTAGCAGCTTGCGGCCGATCGACCCGCCGGGATGGAACAGCTGAAAATCCTCGGCGGAGAACCCGCGGCGTTCGAGCAGCGCCACCGCCAGCGCATCGCCGAGCGCCAGCATCATCGTGGTCGACGTCGTCGGCGTCAGTCCCATCGGACAGGCCTCGGCCGCCTGCGGCACGAGGATCACGACATCGGCGGCCTCGGCGAGGCTCGACCGCGTATCGCCGGTCAGCGCAATCAGCGGGATCTCGAACCGTCGCGTGTAAGCCACGATGTCGCCGAGCTCGGCGCTGTTGCCGGAGTTCGACAGCGCCAGCACCACGTCCCCGGCGCCGATCATGCCGAGATCGCCATGGCTCGCTTCCGCCGGATGGACGAACTGGGCCGGCGTACCGGTCGAGGCCAGCGTCGCGGCGATCTTGCGGGCGATATGGCCGCTCTTGCCGATCCCGGTGGCGATGACCCGCCCCGGCGCGCCGGTACAGCGGTCGAGCGCGGCGCCGAAAGCCCCGTCGAGCGTCTCGGCGAGGCGCCGCAACCCCTCGATCTCGGCACGGATCACCCGCCGCCCGACGGCGATGTCCTGTGCCAGCGACGCGGCGTGGCGGTCGGTCGGCTCGGCAGCCGGGAGGCTCGCCAGGGCATCCTCCATTAAACGACGGCGTCGCGTGGTCCCCCATCGCCCGCCGGGCTTCGGCCGGTATCCGGCGGCGGCCGCGCTGCCGCCGCCCCTCAATGTGCGAAGATGTCTTGCTCCGCCCACCCTTCCAGGTCAAGCAGCACGCGCGTCGGCAGGAAGCCGAAAGCCGCGCGGGCCAGGTCGGCGCGTCCTTCGCGCGCCAGCATGGCGTCGAGCTTCGCACGCAGCGCGTGCAGATGCAGTACGTCGCTCGCGGCGTAACGCAGCTGCTCCTCGGTCAGCGCGTCGGCGCCCCAATCCGAGCTCTGCTGCTGCTTCGAGATGTCGACGTTGAGCAGATCCTTGCACAGATCGCGCAACCCGTGCTTGTCGGTGAAGGTACGCGCCAGGCGCGAGGCGATCTTGGTGCAATAGACCGGCCCCGCCATGACGCCGAGGTAATGATAGATCATCCCCAGGTCGAAGCGGGCGAAGTGAAAGAGCTTGGTCACCGCCGGGTCCGCCATCAGCGCCTTCAGGCGCGGGGCCTCGTAATGCCCCGGCCTAAGCTGTACGAGATGCGCGTCGCCGTCGCCGCCCGACAACTGCACGAGGCAGAGCCGGTCGCGATGC
This sequence comes from Allostellaceae bacterium, assembly GCA_035550515.1. GTDB lineage: Bacteria > Pseudomonadota > Alphaproteobacteria > ATCC43930 > CGMCC-115725 > DATARH01. The sequence goes on along the minus strand of DASZOZ010000127.1, from coordinate 34,212 downwards.
GGGTTGAGGCCCATCGCCTCGGTATCGACGGCGACCGCCGGCCCGAACCCGATCCCCTCGGGCAGGTCACCGCGATGCAGGTGATTGGTCATGTACGGCCGCCGGGTGGTGCCCAGGAGAAGACTCGAACTTCCACGACATTTCTGCCACAGGTACCTGAAACCTGCGCGTCTACCAATTCCGCCACCTGGGCATCCCGCGCGGACCGCAGGGAGGCGGAGATAAGCCGCGCTCCCGGCGATGTCAACAACGAGCCGGATTTTACGGCGAATCATTCCAACCGCGAAACCTTCCGACGCATGCATCTCTCGACGCGGCGGCCGGCGACGCCTCACTTGCTGGTGAGCGCCCACACCCCGTTCCAATTGGCGCCGGGCGGGTCCTCGCGGAAATGAGCGATGCGATCCAGAAAGATCCGGCTGGGCGGATCTTCGGGGATGATCGAGAGGCATTGGCGGAAGCCGGTCTCGGCCGTATCCCAGCGCTGTTCGCGATAGGCGACGAGTGCGGCGGCAAAGACGTCGCGCAATTCGAGGCGGTCGGCGCCGACCTCGCCCTTGCGGCCGAGCAGTTCGAAAATCCGTTCGGGCTCGCTTTTCCCGATAACCAGCACCGAATCGATTTCACGTGTTTCGACCGCGGCGGCGGCGAGGCGCTGCGTCGCCTCGCTGATCAGGATGCGCGTGCCGTAGGCTTTGCCGGCGCCTTCGATGCGCGAGGCGAAATTGACGGTATCGCCGATCACCGTGTAGCTGCGCGTCATCTCCGAGCCGATGCTGCCGACCACGACCTCGCCCGTGGCGATGCCGACCCGGACGTTGATCGGCGGCAAGCCGCGCCGGAGCCCGGTCAGGTCCGGCAATTCTTTTTGGAAGCCCGGCACGGCAGCGACTTGCTCGATGGCGGCCAAACAGGCGAGCTGCGCGTGCTCCTCGGCGCCGGTAAACGGTTCGCCCCAGAACGCCATGACCGCATCGCCGATATATTTATCGATGATGCCCTGGTTACGCCGTACCGGCTCCGAAATCACGCTCAGATAGCGGTTGAGCACAGTCACGAGCCCGGCCGGCGTCATGCCTTCGCTAAAGCTGGTGAAGCTCTGCATGTCGCAGAACAGGATCGTCATCTGCCGGCGCGAGGCGCGCGGATCGGTCGCTTCCGGATTGTCGAGCAGGCCGGAGACGATCCGCGGGTCGACATATTTGCCGAAAACGTCGCGAACCCGCGCCTTGAGGCGCAGTTCGCCGACCATGTTGTTGAAGGAGATGGTCAGGTCGCCGATCTCGTCGCGCGACGTGACCGGGATCACGGTGTCGAGCGCGCCGCCCTCGACCGCGGCGGTTCCCGCCACCAGCCGGCGGACGGGACGCACCAGCCCCATCGTCACCGCGGCGGCGACGGTCACCCCCAACAACCCGGCGGCCACGACCAGCAGGAAACTGATCTCAACGGCACGCCGCTGATGGGCTTGCGTACCGCCGACCGAGCGTTCGGCGATGCCGCGCATATCGAGCTGGGCTTCGGCGATGTGCTGGTCGAACTCGTCGCGCACATTGTCGAGCTCCTGGAGTAGCGAATCCGCCTCGGCGTCGTCGTTGCGCGCCGCATCGAGCAGCTTGGCGAAGACCAGCTCGTACTTCTTCCGCTGCTCCTGGAGGAACGCTATCTCGGTGTCGAGCCGGGCGATCTCGATATTGTCGCTCGGGCTGAGACTCTTGAGGATCTGCCGGTTGAGCAGGCGGCGGGTCTCGGCGATGCCGAAGTCGCTGTCGGCGGCGGCGTCCGCCACGCGGCGACGGAGGTCGGCAATCTTCGCTTCGTCGCGCGGGTGCTCCGCGAGGGCCAGCATCAGACGGCGGATATAGGCGGATTCCTGCACATTGCGGGTGTTGGCGTGCGCAAGGGTCGAATAGGCCGGAAAGTAATCGTGAATCAGCTCGCCGAGCAGATCGTCGACCGTGCGGGTCATGCGCAGGCCGACCAATGCGGCAATGACCATCAGCGCCAGCAAGCCGATGGCAATGCTGAAGACCTTGAAAGCGATCGTGAACCGCATGCCGTCTCCCCCAAGCGCCCCACGCTGAACGCCGGGAACCCGTCCGACAAGGCCAAAACGATAAAAGACCGGTTTCCGCGAACTCGCCGCCCGGCAGCGGCCGCACGATGTCCGACGGTCATTCGAACCGGGGCGATACCCCGGGCATAGCGGCCTATTTTGGCGGCCGGTTGACGGTGATCACCCGCCAGTTATGACCCATTCCCGGCCCCTCGATATGGTCGATCCGGGTCAGCGAGCAGTTCTCCATCGTGAAAGCGAGGCAGTGCTCGGGTTCGAGGCCGAGCGCCAGGCCAAGCGCCGCGCGAATCGTGCCGCCATGCGCGACGGCGATGATGTGCTTGCCGCGATGCGCCTCCACCAATTGCAGGATCGCCCACGACACGCGCGCCATGACATCGGCAAAGCTCTCGCCGCCCGGCACGCGCTGATGCGCCGGACCGTGCCAGAAGCGATGGAACGCGCCGCCGCGGGAGCGATGCAGCTCCTCGTACGTCATGCCTTGCCAATCGCCGAAATTCTGCTCGGCGAGATCGGGAAGCGCCTGGCAGTGCGGGCCGGGGATGGCGCTCGGGCCGGGCAGCCCGGCGCGCACGATCGCCTGCGCGGTCTCGTGCGTGCGGCGCAAATTGCTGACCACCCACACTGCCTTCTTCGGCAGCTGCCGCGCCAGACCGGCGAACACGGCGGCATCGCTGCAATCGCACGGCATGTCCTTCTGGCCGTAGATGCGGCCTTCATGCGCCACCGGCGCGTGGCGCACCCACCAGAAGCCGGTGGTCACGGCGCCGACGCCGGCATTCCCCGCGCCGACCTGGCCGGGATTGAAGGGCGACATGACGTCGGGTCGTTGGTCGCTCATCTGGTCGCCGCCGCGAGCAGCATGACGATCTCTCCGATCTGTTGGCAGGCACCGAGGGTGTCGCCGGTGTAGCCGCCGATCTGCCGCCGCGCAAGCATCGCGGTCGCGGCGACCGCGATCCCCGCCAGCACCAGCGCCACCGCGCCGCGAATGGGCCCCAGCATGCCGAGCGCGACAAAAATGCCGATCGCCATCGCGACGAGCATCGGCGCCGGTCCCGGCGTCCCGGCGGCGGCGCCGAGCCCGTCCTCGCGCGCCGGCGCCAGGCCGCGCATGATCACCGGCAGCACGCCGCGCGAGGCCGCATTCGCCGCGATCAGCGCCAGCCCCGCCTCGATCGGCGAGCCGATCGCGACCAGCGCCCCGGCACGCAGCCCGATGCTGAAGATCAGCGCCAGCATCGCATAGGTGCCGTGCCGGCTGTCGCGCATGATCGCCAGCTTCTGTTCGCGGTCGCGACCGCCGCCAAAGCCGTCGGCGGTATCGGCGAGACCGTCCTCGTGCAGCGCGCCGGTCACCGCGACGCCCACGAGGATCGCCAGCAGCGCGGCGGGCGATGCGCCCAACCCCACGGTCGACGCGGCAAAAAAGGCGGCGGCGGTGATCATGCCGATCCCGGCGCCGACCGCCGGGAAAGCCCAACTGGCCTCCGCGACGGTGGTCTCCTCGGTCTCGGGAGCGGCGACCGGAAGCCGGGTCAGCAGCCCGGTCGCCAGCATGAACTGGTCAAAGATCATCACCGCGACCATAACGCCTTTTGCTGCTAGATAATTTCCTTTGTCCTTCAGCGGAGACGCCCATGCCGGAGATGCCGGCCAGTTTCGCCGAAATCCGCGCGCTCTTCGCGCATCTTCCCGGCCCCGATCTGGCGGCGGGGACCGCGGCGGCGCTGCGCGAGCGGCAGCTCACCAAGCCGGCCGGCGCGCTCGGCCGGCTCGAGGAGCTGGCGCAGTGGCTGGCGACCTGGCAAGGCCACCATCCGCCGCGGCTCGATCATCCGCGGACCTGCGTCTTTGCCGGCAATCACGGGGTTGCGGCGCGTGGCGTCTCGGCCTACCCGGCGGCGGTGACGGCCCAGATGGTGCAGAACTTCATCGCCGGCGGCGCCGCGGTGAACCAGCTCTGCAAGGTTTTCGACGCCGACCTGCGCGTCTACGAGATGAACCTCGAAGCGCCGACCGCCGACTTCGTCGACGCGCCGGCGCTGGACGAAAGCGACTGCGCCAGAGCCGTCGCCTACGGGATGATGGCGGTCGAGCCGGGGCTCGACGTGCTGGCGCTCGGCGAGATGGGGATCGCCAACACGACGTCCGCCGCGGCGCTGTGCCTGGCGCTGTTCGGCGGCAGCGCCGAGGCGTGGACCGGCCCCGGCACCGGCGTCGCCGGTGCCGCGCTCGACCGGAAGCGCGAGGTGGTCGCCGCCGCCGTCGCGCGCCACCGGGACGCGGCGGGCGACCCGCTCGAATGGCTGCGCCGGCTGGGCGGCCACGAGCTCGCGGCGATCTGCGGCGCGGTGCTGGCGGCGCGCATGGGCCGCGTGCCGGTGCTGCTCGACGGCTTTGCCTGCACGGCTGCCGCCGCCGTGCTCCACGCCGTCAACCCGCGCGCGCTCGACCATTGCGTCGTCGCCCATGTCTCGGCCGAGCCGGGCCACCGCCGCCTGCTCGACACGATCGGCAAGCCGGCGCTGTTCGACCTCGGCATGCGCCTCGGCGAAGCCTCCGGCGCGACCCTGGCGATCGCCGTCCTCAAGGCCGCCGCCGCCTGCCATAACGGCATGGCCACCTTCGCGGATGCCGGGGTCAGCGGCCCGGAATGAATTTGTTGTAGCATCAGTGGTCGAATATCTTGTGATATCTCGATCACTGTACCGGAGACGTCATGACTCGGGCGATCATTGGAAAATGGGGGAAAAGCCTAGCTGTCCGTTTGCCTCTTGACATCGTAACGGCGGTCGACCTCCATGGCGGAGAGAGGGTGGACATCGAGACCCGAGGAAACGACATCATTATTCGGCGCAGCGATGCCGATGCCCTTACGGACGCGGCTGCGGCTGCGGAAGAGATACTGGCCGAGCGCGAGAACTATTCGCTGGGCGACGTATCGATCCGCGAATTGATCGATGAGGGACGGCGCTTTTGAGCATCGTCGTCGATACCTCGATGACGGTGGCATGGCTTTTCCGGGACGAGCGCGGTGAAGCGCCGCGAACGGCGTTGCGCCATGTCATCACCGAAGGAGCGACTGTCCCGACCCTCTGGCGCTTGGAGGTGGCCAACGCCCTACGAACCGCGGTCCGGCGCAGACGCTGTACAGACGACTATGCGGATCAATGCCTGCGAAGGCTGAGTCGGCTGCGAATTACCGCGGACGCCGAAACGGATCGGAACGCGTGGGGAATGACCCGTTCTCTGTCGCGGCATCATAATTTGACGCTGTACGATGCCGCCTATCTGGAGTTGGCGGTACGCCTTGACGCAGTCCTGGCGACGATGGATAGGGCGGCGCAAGAAGCGGGGCTCGGCACAATAGGGGACTAGGGGCAAGCAAGCTGCCTATTCCCCCATCTGCATTAGCGCGCCGCGGCGGCGCGCGTTGCGGAATGCGACAAAGAAGATCGTGACCCCGACCGCCATGAAAACGATGTCGAGCCCGATTGCCGCGAGCATGTAATCGAGGCGGAAGACATGCTCGAACATCACCGTGCGCATGCCTTCGAACACGTAGGTCTGCGGCAGGCTCCAGGCGACCGGGCGCAGCCAGGCCGGCAAGGTGGTGATCGGGTAATAGACGCAGCTGACCGGCGACAGCGCGAAGAACACCGTCCAGGCAAGGCTCTCCGCTCCCATCCCGTGGCGCAGGATCAGCCCCGCCACGGCGAGCCCCATCGCCCAGCCCATCGCCATCAGCGCCACGACAAAGGCGATCAGCCCCCAGCCCATGTCGAAAATCGAATAGTGATAGAGCGGGATCGCGATCAGGATCGCCGGGACGACGCCGATCGCGGTGCGGATCGCGCTCATCGCCAACAGCGAGATCACCCATTCATAGGCCCGCAGCGGCGTCACGAAAAGCTGGCCGAGATTGCGCGACCACATCTCTTCGAGAAACGAGATCGACAGGCCGAGCTGGCTGCGGAACATCAGGTCCCACAGCATCACCGCGCCGAGCAGCACCCCGAAGGCGCGGGCGATATACGAGCTGTTCTGATAGAAAAACTGGCTCATGAACCCCCAGATGATGACCTGGAGGGTCGGCCAATAGAGCAGCTCCAGCGTCCGCGGCCACGAGCTCCTGAGGATGTACAGATAGCGCAGCAGCATCGCCCAGACCCGGCCGGGCGAGAACACCAGGCCGATATTCTGCGCGGTCACGACACGGTCTCCGGCTCGATTTCCGGCGCGCGGGCGATGTGCAGGAACACCTCTTCGAGATTGGTGCGGCCATAGCGGTCGATCAGCTCGTCCGGGCTGCCGCGGTCGACGATGAGGCCGGCTTTCATCATCATCACCTGCGAACACAGCCGCTCGACCTCGCCCATATTGTGCGAGGCGAGCAGCATCGTCGCGCCGGTGCGCGCCCGGTAATCCTCGAGATAGGAGCGCACCCAGTCGCCGGTATCGGGGTCGAGCGAGGCGGTCGGCTCGTCGAGCAGCAGCACTTCCGGCTCGTTGAGCAGCGCCTTGGCGAGCGCGACGCGCGTCTTCTGCCCCGACGACAGCTTGCCGGCCGGCCGGTCGAGAAAGCGCGCGATCTGCAGGTCTTCGGCGAGCCGTGCGATGCGCTCGCGGCGCTGCGTCAGCCCGTAGAGCCGGGCATAGACCGACAGGTTCTGCCGCACGGTCAGCCGATGCGGCAGGTCGACATAGGGCGAGGAGAAATTGATCCGCGGCAGGATGCGGTGGCGATGGCGCAGCACGTCCTCGCCGAGCAGCGCGACGCTGCCCGCGGTCGGCAGCAGCAGGCCGAGAAGGATCGACAGCGTCGTCGTCTTGCCGGCGCCGTTGCCGCCGAGCAGCGCCGCAGTCACCCCGCGCCCGACGGCGAAGCTGATGCCGGCCACCGCGACGGTGTCGCCGTAACGCTTGACCAGATTATCGACTTTTATGACGGGTGCGGCCATCGGGCTTATATGGCGTATTGTCGGCCGCCGGGCCAGACCATGCAGCGCGCTCCATCGCGGGCCGGCTCATGCGACCGGATCGTCCGATATTGGCCGGCCGGGACAAGCCTGGCCATGACGGGTAAGAAAGACGCGTGAACGCATCCACCAGCCCAGCGGCGGGCGAGCCGCGCACATCGTTCGACCGCATCAGCCTGCGGCGCCTGGTGCTGATCCGCTCCGTCGCCGTCACCGGCCAGGCGGTCACGATCCTGACCGTGCATTTTCTGCTCGGGTTCAGGCTGCCCTTGCTGCCGGCGCTGATCGCGGTCGGCTGCTCGGTACTGCTGAATCTCGGGGCGCTGCTTTATCACCGCGCCGGCACGCGGCTCGGCGAGACCGCGGCGGCGCTGTATCTGGCCTATGACACGCTGCAGCTGGCGGTGCTGCTCTATCTGACCGGCGGGCTCGAAAACCCGTTTTCGATCCTGATGCTCGCGCCGGTGACGGTGGCGGCGACCGCCCTGTCCCGGCGTCCGGTGATCACCCTGGCGACGCTGGCCGTGGCGGCAATCACCGTGCTCGGCATCGTGCACGACCCGCTCCCCTGGCGGGGTGCGACCCCCTTTGTCTTCCCGCCGGACCTCGTGCTCGGCATCTGGGTGGCGCTGGTCATCGCCACGATTTTTATCGGCGGCTATACGCTGTCGGTCGCACAGGAGGCGCGGCGGCTGCGCGATGCGGTGGCGGCGACCCAGCTCGCCCTGGCCCGGGAGCAGCGGGTCTCGGCGGTCGGCGCGCTGGCCGCCGCGGCGGCGCACGAGCTGGGCAGCCCCTTGGCGACAATCGCCGTCGTCGCCAAGGAGCTGGCGCGCGAGCTGCCTGCGGATTCGCCGCATGCCGAAGACGCGGCGTTGCTGCTGAGCCAATCGGAACGCTGCCGGCACATCCTCGCCGAGCTGGCGCAGCAGCCGGTCGAGGACGGCGGCGGCTCGCCCTATACCAGCCTGCCGATCTCGGCGCTGGTCGAGGCGGCCGGGACGCCCTATCGCGACTCCCGCGTCCGGCTGATCTTTGCCACCACGGGCGACGCGGCGGATGACGAACCCTCGGTGCAGCGCAGCCCGGAGATCATGCACGGGCTCAACAACCTCATCCAAAACGCGGTACAATTCGCCCGGCACGAGGTCAGCGTGACGATTTTCTGGGACCGCGAGAGCGTGACGGTCGAAATCGCCGATGACGGGCCGGGTTTCCCGCCGCATCTGCTGGGACGGCTCGGCGAGCCCTATCTTTCGACCCGCGCCGGCGACCAGGACCACATGGGTCTGGGCATCTTCATCGCCCAGAGCCTGCTGGAGCGCAGCGGCGCCACATTAAATTTTGATAACCTAATCGACGGCGGCGCCCATGTTGTCATTTCGTGGAATCGTGCCAATTTGGAGACTGCCACGCGCAGTTTGACGCGGCCGCCGGGCGGTGCGCGCGACGCCACAGAAAGGCAATCGGTATGAATGCGATCGATCGACCCTCCCGCGTCCCGGGCGCCGACGGCTTGGCCGCGCCGCTGCAGGGGCTCGCCGAATCCGAGCGGACGCTGCTCATCGTCGACGACGACGCGCCGCTGAACCAGCGGCTGGCGCGAGCGATGGAGCGGCGCGGTTTTATCGTCCAGACCGCCGACAGCGTCGCCAGCGGCATCGCCGCCGCGACGGCGAACCCGCCGGCGTTTGCGGTCGTCGATCTGCGGCTGTCGGACGGCAGCGGGCTCGACGTGGTCAGCGCACTGCGCGAGGCGCGGCCCGGCGCGCGCATCGTCATGCTGACGGGTTACGGCAACATCGCGACCGCGGTCGCGGCGGTGAAGGCGGGCGCGGTCGACTATCTGCCGAAGCCGGCCGACGCCGACGCCGTCGAGCGCGCGCTGTTGGCGCTGGAAGGCGAGACGCCGGAACCGCCGGAGGACCCGATGTCGGCCGACCGGGTGCGCTGGGAGCACATCCAGCGCATCTTCGAGCTGTGCGACCGCAACGTCTCGGAGACCGCGCGCCGGCTCAAGATGCACCGCCGCACGCTGCAGCGCATCCTCTCGAAGCACGCCCCGCGCAGCTGAGCGCATTGCATCTTCCCGTGTCGGACTCAGAGGAGCAGCGCGACCCCCGTTCGGTTCAGCCGTCATGAGGGATCCCATGTCGAAACTCGGTGCCGCGTTCCTGACCGGCGTATTGCTGGCTGCAATTCCCTGCATCGCCAAGGCGGCCGAGGCGCCGCACCGCATCGCGCGGGATGCCGCCTGGGGCTGCCGCGACAAGCACCAGGTCTTCAACCTGCTGTTCCTGGGTCTGAGCACCAGCTTCGACGACCGGCTGGCGCAATCGCTGGCCGACGGCAGCTGCGTGTTCTTCAAGTCGGGCGAGACCGTGACCATCATCGAGGACACCGGCAGCCACGGTCTCGTCAAGGTGAAGCGCGAAGGGGCGGAACCGGCGACCTTCTGGACTCAGTTGCGCAACGTCGATTGATCGGCGGCCGCTAGACCCAGCCGCTCGGTCAGGAAGCGGTCGATCCGGTCGAACCACGCATCGCGGATCGCGTCGCGTTCGAGAAACGGCTCGTGCTTCGAGTCCGGCAGCTCGAACAACGTGCAGTCGGGCAGGTGCCGCGCCGCGCGGTGATGCGCCGCCGGCGCGACGACGCGCTCGCGGCCGGCGCTGCCCAGCAGGATCGGGGTGGTGATCGCGCCGAGAAAACGCCGCTTGCCGATCCGGGTGATCAGCGACAGCGCCGGGTCGAGCCAGCCATAGGTCGGCTGGTCGAGGCGCAGCGCCGGGTTGGTGGAAATCCACGCATGGCGGAGACGGCAGCGCTCGGCGTCGCTCGAGATGCGGCTGCGCTCGGGGGTTGGCGGCTGGTCCGGCCGATGCCGATACACTCCCGGCAGGTGGCAGATGCCGAGCCCGCTGAACCGCACCGGCCCGGTCAGCGCCCGCAGCAGCACCGGCGGTGTCTTGCCGATCGGCACGCCGAGCATCGGCGCCGACAGGATCGCGGCGTCGAACAGGTCGCGATGACGGTGCAGGCACAGCAGCGCGATCGCGCCGCCCATCGAGTGCGCGATCAGCACATGCCGCCGCCCCGGCGTCAGCTGCGCGCGGGCGAACTGCGCCAGTTCGTCGGCGTCGCGGTCGAAGCGGCGCGCGCGGGGGCGGTGCGGCAGGTGTTTCGGCCGGGTCGACCCGCCTTGCCCCCGCCAGTCGAGGCACCAGACCGACAGACCGCGCGCCACCAGGTCGCGCACCGTCTCGAACTGCTTTTCGATAAAGTCGCCAAAGCCGCCGACCAGCACGCAATCAGCACGCGGCGCACGCGCCGCGAGATGACCCCAGCGCAGCAGGGCGCCGTCGGGCGTCCGAAAATGGCCCCAGACGAAATCGGCGGGCGTCAGAAACCGGTCGGGCAGCGGCGGCAGGCGGCGATGCTCGAAGATTCTCGGCGTCGGCGTGTAACTATCGGGCATCGTGCGGCAATCCGGCGAAACGGCGGCTTCCCCAAGCGTCGGGCGGACTGCTACGCAGCAATTATGGCGATCACATGACGGTCCGCGCCGACGACGGGCCGGCGACGATGCCGGCGTCGTGCAGCCGGCCGATCTCGGCCCCGGACAGGCCGAGCAGCTCGGCGAGGACGCGGTCGGTGTCCGCCCCGAGCAGCGGCGCCGGCCGGGCCGGCTGGCGCGGCGCGGCGGAAAAATCGAGCGGCAGGCCAGGCGCGAGGTAGCAGCCGATCCCCGGCTGGTCGATTTCGGCGAATAGCGGGTTGGCGGTCGAGCAGCGCGGATCGTCGTTGACCAGCGTCGCGAAATCCTGGAACGGCCCCCACAACACGCCGCTGCCCGCAAACGCCGCCGCGATCTCGGCCAGCGTCCTGCCGGCGCACCACGGCGCGACGATCGCGGCAATCGCGTCGCGCGCCGCAAAGCGGCCGGCCTCGGTGTCGAGGTCGACGCCGAGCCGCGGGCCGATCGCCGCCAGCGCCGCGGCGAGCCCGGTGGCGCGGCCGAGCGCCCGCCATTGCCGCGGGGTCAGCGCGATGATCATCACCCGCCGGCCGTCGGCGGTCGCGAAATCCCGCCCGAAGCTGCCGTAGAGGTCGTTGCCGAGCGGCGGCCGCGACCGGCCGTTGACCTGCACGTCCCCGATATAGCCGAGATGCCCGACCATCGCGAGCATCACGTCGGCCAGCGCGGCAACCACCTCCTGCCCCTCACCGGTGCGCGTGCGGTGCCGCTCGGCGGCGAGCAGCGCGGTCGACAGGTAGAGCCCGGTCGCCACGTCCCAGGCCGGCAGCACATTGTTGACTGGCTTGTCGCCGTCGCCCGTCACCAGGGGAAAGCCGCTCGCGGCGTTGACCGTATAGTCGACCGCGGCGCTGCCGTCGCGGTTGCCGATCAGGCGCAGCATGATCACGTCGGCGCGCGCCGTCTTGAGACCGGCATAATCGAGCCCCGGCAGGGGCGGCAGGTTGGTCAGCACGATCCCGGCGCCGGGGCCGGGGGCGGCGGCGATCGCCTTGGCCAGCTCGCGCCCCTCCGGCTTGTCGAGCGCCAGCGCAACCGAGCGCTTCGCCTTGTTGAGCCCGGCCCAATAGAGGCTCGCGCCGCTCTCCGTCACCGGCCAGCGATTGTGGTCGATGCCGCCTTTGAGCGGGTCGATGCGGATGACCTCGGCGCCGAGCTGCGCCATGGTCATGCCGCCCAGCGGCGCCGCGACAAAAGCCGAGAACTCGACGATGCGAAGGTCCGCGAGGAGCTGGTTCATACCGCTATTGAGCCGCAAGCGCCCCGCCGCGGCAATGGTTCAGCCGCCGAAGGCGGGCGAACCCGCCAACACTTCACGCGGTGCGGCGCGAAGAGCCGCTAGGCGGCGCCGGCGATGAACGAGCGCATCGAATGCGCTTCGTGCTCGATCTCGTCGAGCCGGCTCTTCACCAGGTCGCCGATGCTCACGATCCCCGCCAGCCGACCGTTGTCGAGCACCGGGAAGTGGCGGATGCGGCGGTTGGTCATCTCGGCCATCAGCTCGGCGACGCTGTCCTCGGGCTCGCAGGTGACGACGGGCGAGGTCATCACCTCCGCGACGGGGAGTTCGAGCAGCTCGTTGCCGTAGCGGCCCAGCGCCTCGACGATGTCGCGCTCGGACACGATGCCGACCACGTTATGCCCGTCGTCGCTGACCACGAGCGCGCCGATGCCGCGTAGCCGCAGCACCGCGACCGCGCGCTCGACCGTCGCGTCGGGATGAATGGTGACAACCGACTTGCCTTTGCCGCGCAGGATGGTGTGGACGTTCATGGGGGACTCCACTCGCCGACCGCCGTGAAGCTTAGGACAAAGTGTCGCAGCGGGGCCACGGAAATGATGTAACGGCCGGGTAACAGCCGCGACGCGCCTGCCGTTCCGGTGTGAATCAGCGCAGCGAATGAATGATTTCGCGGTAGGCCGCCTCCGGAAACGCCTTGAGCGTGCGAGTGCGCACCATCCCCTGCTGCCCGAGCATCAGCATGAAGCGCGCCGCAACTGCATCGTCTGGCGCCTCGTAGATGAAGACGATGTCGTAGTCGCCCAGGGTCATGTAAAGCGCGCGGAATTCGCCGCCCATCTCTGCCAGGGTCTTGCGGGCGACATCGAGCCGGCCCGGCGAGTCACCGACTTGCTGGGCGCCGCGGTCGGTCCAGTTGGCGAGGGCGATGTAGGTGGGCATGAAGACCTCCCTGTTTTGGCGGAAATTGCTGCACTGCGGCAATGCACCGCATACGTCGCATTTACCAATGTTTTAGAAGCTGTGCTTATTATATGTCGTGAAATGCGGTCGCCGTTTTAAGGGTTGCTAAAATGCGTGATTGGATGGCGGATTGGCGGAAATGGTCGACGGCTGAACGCGCCCTCGCCATCGCCATCCTGATGTCGATGATGGCGGTCCCGGTCGGCATGCTGCTCGGCATCACCCGCCCCGTCTAGCTCTACCGCACCGCGAAAACAGCGGGACTCTTGTCTCGCTTTTTTTGCGTCAAAATAATACATAATTAATAAGTTTAATATTCCTATTGACGCGATCAAATATGTGAATTATGACTTTTCTACAGCGCCGATTTAACCGCCGGCTTGCGGGCGCTCGAAAAATGCAGCTAAGGAGGCACTTTCGTGTCGATCACCGAGACGTTCTCTCCCGCCGGCGTCGCCGCGCTCCCATCGCGTCGCCTTGTTTCGCCACCGCTTCCCGCCGTCGCGCCCGGGCAGTTATGGCTGGTCGAATTGCCGGGCGGCGGCCCGTTGCCCGCTCCGGCGCGACACGCGATCGACGCGGCCAATGTCGTCATATACGACCGCGCCCTTGCCGACAGCCTGGCCGACGCCCTGCCGCTCGGTGCTTATGCCGAGCCTGCCTTGGGGGCGGAGCCGGCGGCAACCCGCGCGGTGCGCTTCGCGCGCGACGGGTGGAGCGTGGTGCGGCTGCTGCCGGCGCGGCGCGCGGCGCGCGAGCGGACCCGCCGTGTCCAGGACATCGTCGACGAGCTGGCGGCGGCGAAAATCGCGGGGCGCCTGCCGGTGACGATCCTGGCCGAGGCTGCCGACGGCATCGAGGAGCGGCGCGCCGTGCGTTTCGACGAGCTGGCGGCGATCGTCGCCGGTTATCCTCGCGACACCCGCCTCGCGATCGTCATCGACGCCTTCGGCGCCGGCAGCGCCGCGCGCCTCCACGCGGTGGCGGCGAACGGACTCGCCGGCTGAGCCGAGAGCAAGGGCAGGCCATGCGGCTCGGTCCCGCGCTGCGCCAACACGTGACGGGCGCCGTCGCGGTCATCGTGGTATTTCTCGGCGCGTTGTGGGCGGTGGGGCTGATCCGCCCGTTATAAGGGCGTGATGAGCATGGCCTTGGCCCTGGAAGGGCGGCGCATCGTCATCCCCGAGACGCGCGAGGGCGAGGTGCTCGCCGGGATGCTGGAACGCCACGGCGCGACGGTGGTGCGCTGCCCGCTGGTCGCGATCCGCGATGCCGATGACCCGGCGCCGGTCGTCGCCTGGCTCCGGCGCTTTGCCGCGGCGCCGCCCGACGACCTGATCCTGTTTACCGGCGAGGGGCTGCGGCGCCTCGGCAAGCTTGCCGAGGCGCAGGGTCTCGCGGCGCCGTTCACGGCGGCGCTGGCCCGGGTCCGCAAGATCACCCGCGGCCCCAAGCCCGCGCGGCGGCTGCGCGAGCTGGGGCTGAAACCCGACCTGCCGGTCGGGCCGCCGACCACCGCCGGGATCATTGCCGCCTTGTCCGGCGAGGATTTGCGGAGCCGCCGGATCGGCGTTCAGTTCTATCCCGAGGCGCCGCCCGACCTTGGAGATTTCCTGACGGCGGCCGGCGCGGTCGTCGACCCCGTGCTGCCCTACGCCTATGCCTCCGCCGCCGACGAAGAACGGGTCGCCGCGGTGATCCGCGCCATGGCAGCGGGCGAGGTCGACCTGATCGCCTTCACCAGCCAGCCGCAACTGCGCCGCCTGCGCGCCGTTGCCCGCACTCGCGGTTGCGAGCCGCTGCTCGCCGACGGCTTTGCCAAAACCAAGATCGCCGCCGTCGGCCCGGTTGTCGCCGCCGCGGTCGAAGCCGCCGGTGCGACGGTGGCGATCGTTCCCGCCGCCAATTTCCATATGCGCCCGATGGTCAACGCCATCGTCGCCGCGCTGGACCGCGCCGAATAGCCGTCCCGGCGCTCCGCGCCTGCGTCATTCCGGGGCATCGCGCAGCGATGAACCCGGAACCCATGCACACGGACCTGGAAAAGCGCGTTCCGGCGCCACCGACATCTTGAACAAGCCGGTGTTCATGGGTTCCGGGTTCGGCCCCGCGGGCCGCCCCGGAATGACGGAACCTCGACCGACGCCGGCGCCGCCTATGCCGCCCGGATGTCCCGTGCCGTGGCGCGGGCGCGGTCGGCGGCGTCGCGCGCCATCTGCGCGCACAGCCCGGTATAGGCGGTCGGGTCGAGCAGCTTGGCGATTTCCGCCGGCGCGAGATGCGCGGTGACGCGCGGATCGGCGGCGAGCAGGTCGCCAAACGATTGCCGCTCGACCGCCGCCGCCATCGCCGCATCGTAGACGACGTCGTGCGCGTGCTGGCGGCCGATTGCCTGGCCGAGGTCGAGCATCACCGCCTCGGCCATGATGAGGCCACCGCCGAGGTCGAGATTGGCGCGCATCCGGGCGGGGTCGAGCTTCAGCCCACGCAGGATTTCGACTAGCCGGCTCAGCATGTCGCCGGTGGCGATGCAGGCGCGGCTCTGGGCCGAGTCCATGATCAGGCTGGTGGTGCGGTCGGCCTCGTGCTCGGTCATCATCGCTTCGAGGCCGAGCGGCACCAGCGCGCGGATTTCCGCCGCGGCGGCGATGATGTCTTGGCACAGCTTGGGGTTGCGCTTTTGCGGCATGGTCGAGCTGCCGACCGTGCCGGGCGGCACCGGCTCCTCGACCTCGCCGAACTCGGTCTTCATCAGCGTATAGATTTCGCGGCCGATCCGCCCGACGCTCGCCGCCAGCATGCCGAGCAGGCAGATATTCTCGGCGAGGTGGTCGAGGATGACGCGCGACGGCACGCGCATCGAGCCGAAGCCGAGATGCCGGCCGATCCCGGCCTGCACCTTCGGTCCCATCTCGCCGAGCGAGGCGTAGGTGCCGGCGCCGCCGCCGAGCATCGCGACAAACATCCGCGGCGCCGCCTGGCGAAAGCGCTCGACATGGCGGCACAACTCGTCGACCCAGACCGCGACCTTGTAGCCGAAGGTTGCCGGCACCGCGTGCTGGCCGTGCGTGCGGCCGGCCATCGGCATGTCCGCGCCGCGTTCGGCGAGCGCCGCCGCCGCGTCGAGCGCGTCGGCGATCTGCCGCATGAAGATGCCGTGCGCCTGACGCAGCACCAGCAGGTCGCCGGTCTGGGTGATGTTCTGCGTCGTCGCGCCCCAATGCACCCAGCCGCCATGCGGCTCGCCGACGACGCGCGACAGCTCCCATACCAGCGGCACGATGGTATGGCCGGTGCGCGCGAAGCCCTCGTCGAGCCGGGCGCGGTCCATCAGCTCGTAGCGCGCCGCCCGGGCGATCGCCGCGGCGGCCTCATCAGGGATGATGCCGAGTTCGGCTTGCGCCTTGGCCAGCGCCGCCTCGACATCGAGCCAGGCCTGCCAGCGGTTCTCCAACCGGTAGAGCGCGCGGAGACCGGGGTCGGAGACGCGCGCGGCGGTCGGCAATTCATCGCTCATCGAGCTTCCTCCCATGATTTTGTGCCATCATACAGCAGGCGCCGATCCTCGCAGGTGAAGACATGCCGCATCCGATTGTCTACCTCGCCCGTCACGGTGAGACCGAATGGAGCCTTTCCGGCCAGCATACCGGCCTCACCGACCTGCCGTTGACGGCGCGCGGCGAGACCAACGCCCGCGCGCTGGCGCCGCGGCTCGCCGGGCTCCGCTTCGCCAGGGTCTTCACCAGCCCGCTGCAGCGCGCGGCGCGGACCTGCGAACTGGCCGGGTTCGGCGCGATGGGCGAGGTGATGCCCGAGCTGGTCGAGTGGAATTACGGCGATTACGAAGGCATCACCACGCACGACATCCACAAAGTGCGGCCCGGCTGGCAGATCTTTCGCGACGGCTGCCCGGAAGGCGAGATGCCGGACCAGATCGGTGCGCGCGCCGACCGGGTCATCGCCGAACTGCGCGCGATCGAGGACGACGTGCTGTGCTTTTCGAGCGGGCATTTCCTGCGCGTGCTGGTGGCGCGCTGGCTCGGGCTGGGCGTCGTCCACGGCTCCTGTTTCCTGCTCAGCACCGCCAGCGTCAGCGCGCTCAGCTACGACCACGACCTGACCGAGCCCGCGATCCGGCTGTGGAACGACACCCAACACGTTGTGTGACCGGGAGGATGTGATGCTTAAGACCACGCGCGACATGGTCATGCCGACCGCGATCACCGGATCGTATCCGCGGCCGCTGTGGTACGACCAGAACCTCGACGGCCGCTCGTTCAAGGCGGCGATGGGCGATTCGCTGTTCCGCGAGCAATATCTCGACGCGGTCGCCGCGGTGATCAACGCGCAGGAGGCGGCCGGGCTCGACATCGTCACCGACGGCGACAGCCGGTTCGACCTCAATGTCGGCGGCAAATCGTGGTTCTTCTACCCGATCGAACGCCTCGGCGGGATCCGCGGGCACCGCAGCACCTCGCGCGGCTGGATGGGGCGGCACGGGCTGAAGCCCGGCCACATCCTGTGGGAGGTGCAGGAGGCGTATCAGCCGGCGATCGTCGCCGACAAGCTCAGCCGCGGCCCGCTCGAATACGCCGCGGTGTGGCAGGTGGCGCAGCGCCTCACCGACAAGCCGGTCAAGTTCGGCGCGATCTGCGGCCCCGGCATCGCCAGCATGCTGTGGGACGAGCACTACCGGGACGACAAGGCCCTGGTGCTCGATTTGTGCGACATCATGAACGCCGAGTTCCGCGAGCTTGCCGCCGCCGGCTGTCCGGTGATCCAGGTCGAGGAGCCGCGCCATCACGGCATGACCACCCGCCCCGACACGACCGACAAGGACCTCGAATTCCAGACCGAGGCGTTCAACCGCCAACTGGTCGGCGTCGACGCCGAGATCTGGGTGCATACGTGCTGGGGCAATCCCAACCAGCAGCGCGTCTACTGGGAAGTGCCGAGCTACGAACGCGCGCTGCCGCATCTGTTGCAGCTCGATTGCGACGTGCTGACCTTCGAGGCGTGCAGCAGCAACGGCAAGGAACTGGCGCTGTTCGGCAAGTACAAGACCGACAAGAAGATCGGCATCGGCGTCATCAACCACTGCAACACCGTGGTCGAGCCGCCCGAGCATGTCGCCGAGCTGATCCGCAAGGCGCTCGAATACATCCCGCCCGAGCGACTCATCGTCACCACCGATTGCGGCTTCGGCCGCGAGGGGCTGTCGCGCCGCATCGCCTATTACAAATGCGTCAGCCTGGTCGAAGGCACCAACATCGTCCGCCGCGAGCTCGGCCTGCCCGAGGCGCGCGTGCGCGCCGCCGACCCCTCGCTCTATTTCGCCAGCGTCGACGAAGCCGCCGACGCCCAGCGCGGCACGCCGCAATGAGCGAAGGTCAAGAAGTTGAACAATGAGGCAGCGAGACGGTGAGGGTGCCATGCCTCGGGCGCCTCACCGCCTCACTGTGATAAAATGCGGCTTCGCCGCGATCGAAGAAGTTGAACAATGAGGCGGTGAGACGATGAGGGTACCGTGCCTCCGGCGCCTCGCTGCCTCACCGCCTCGCTGTGATAAAATGCGGCTTCGCCGCGATCGAAGAAGTTGAACAATGAGGCAGCGAGACGGTGAGGCGCCGTGCCTCCGGCGCCTCGCTGCCTCACCGCCTCATTGTGATAGAATGCGGGTTATGCCGCGCCGCGGTCGCGGTGTTCGGGGAACAGGCCGAGCAGGCCCTCGCGTGAGGCGGGGCAGACGCCGCGTTCGGTGATGAGGCCGGTGACGAGGCGGGCCGGGGTCACGTCGAAGGCGTAATTGGCGGCGGGGCTGCCGTCGGGGGTGAGGCGCACCTCGACCCGCTCGCCCTGTGCGGTCCAGCCGGCGATGTGCGTCACCTCGCGCGCACCGCGCTCCTCGATCGGGATGTCGTCGCCGCTGTCGAGCGACCAGTCGATCGTCGGCGAGGGCAGCGCCACATAAAACGGCACGCCGTTGTCGTGCGCCGCCAGCGCCTTGAGATAGGTGCCGATCTTGTTGGCGACGTCGCCGTTGGCGGTGGTGCGGTCGGTGCCGGTGATGCACAAATCGACCCGGCCCTGGCGCATCAGGTGCCCGCCGGCATTGTCGGCGATCACCGTATGCGGCACGCCGTGCTGCAACAGTTCCCAGGCGGTGAGGCTGGCGCCCTGGTTGCGCGGCCGCGTCTCGTCGACCCAGACATGGACCGGGATGCCGGCATCGTGCGCCCGGAACACCGGCGCCAGCGCCGTGCCCCAATCCACCGTCGCCAGCCAGCCGGCGTTGCAGTGGGTCAGGATGTCCACCCGGCCGCCGCCCTTGCGGCGCTGCGCCGCGGCGACCAGCGGCAGGCCGTGTTCGCCCAGCGCCCGGTTGATCGCGACATCCTCGTCGGCGATCTCCGCCGCGCGGGTCCAGGCCGCCTCGCGCCGCCGCACCGGCGCCAGCGGCCGCAGCGTCCGTTGCATATCCGCCAGCGCCCAATGCAGGTTGACGGCGGTCGGCCGCGTCGCCGCCAACATTGCGGCGGCGCGCGCCAGCATCGCGTCGGACGGCTTCTCCGCCATCGCCAGCGCCATGCCGTAGGCCGCCGTCGCGCCGATCAGCGGGGCGCCGCGCACCGCCATGTCCCTGATCGCCCGCGCCGCCTCGTCGAGCGTCGCGAGACGCGCGATCACCAGCTCGTGCGGCAGCAGGCGCTGGTCGATAATCTCGACCCCGCGACCGTCCGGCGCCGGCCAGATCGTCCGCATCGGGCGGCCGTCGACATTCATCGCCGTCCCTCAGCCGTTGACCGCAAGCACCCGGCCGGCGACGGCGTCGAGGCGCGCCAGCAGCGCCGGGTCGCGCGCCGCCGGCGCGGTGATCAGCGCATGGTCGAGGGCGTGCCGGCATCCCTGGCGGCACGGTCCCCGATGCGCGCCGAGCTGCGGCACCACCTGCCTGACCAGCGCCTTGGCCTTTTCGGCATTGGCCAGCAAGACGTGCAGGATCATCTCCACCGTCACCGCGTCGTGGCCGGGATGCCAGCAATCGTAGTCGGTGACCATCGCCACCGTCGCGTAGCAGATCTCCGCCTCGCGGGCGAGCTTCGCCTCGGGCATGTTGGTCATGCCGATCACATCGCAGCCCCAGCTCCGGTAGAGCCTGCTCTCGGCCAAGGTCGAGAATTGCGGCCCTTCCATGACGATGTAGGTGCCGCCGCGCTTGATCGCGATCCCGGCTTCCGCGCCCGCCGCGGCCAGCGTGTCGCCGATCCGGCCGCAGACCGGATGCGCCATCGACACATGCGCGACGCAGCCGGGACCGAAAAAGCTTTTCTCGCGGGCAAAGGTGCGGTCGATGAACTGGTCGATCAGCACGAAATCGCCGGGCGCGAGGTCCTCGCGCAGGCTGCCCACCGCCGACAGCGACACGATGTCGGTGACGCCGCAGCGCTTCAGCGCGTCGATATTGGCGCGGAAATTGATCGCCGATGGCGGCAGCGGGTGCCCGCGGCCGTGCCGGGGCACAAACACCACCGCCTGCCCGCTGAGCCGGCCAAGGCAAAACTCGTCCGAGGTCTGGCCGAACGGGCTGGCGACGCGGCGCCAAGCGACATCGGTCAGCCCGTCGATCTCGTAGAGCCCGCTGCCGCCGATAATCCCGATGACCGGATCCGTCATCGGGCAAGCCTAGCAGATCACGGCGATTTAATCCTCGCCGAGACCGGGCTCGGTCGAGGGATGGCCGTGCAGGTCGGCCCAGATCTTGCGCTTGGCGGCGTAGAAGATGCCGGCGACGACGACCAGGAACAGGATCACCTTGGCGCCCATGCGGTGCCGCTCGTTGAGGTTCGGCTCGGCCGCCCAGGCGAGGAAGGTGGTCACGTCGTGCGCCATCTGCGCGATCGTCGGCTTGCTGCCGTCGGCGTGGACCACCTGGCCGTCGCTGGTCAGCGGCGGCGGCATGGCGATCTGATGTCCCGGGAAATACTCGTTGTAGTACATGTTGGCGTTCATCTTGACCCCGGCCGGGGCGTCCTTGTAGCCGGTGATGATCGCATAGATGTAGTCGGGGCCGCCCGCCCGCTGCTTGACGATCAGCGACTGGTCAGGCGGCAGCGCGCCGTTGTTCGCGGCCCGCGCCGCCTGGTCGTTGGGGAACGGACCGGGGATCGGGTCGGAGGGCTTGGCCGGGCGCTGATACATCTCGCCCTGGTCGTTCGGCCCGTCGGTGACCTGGTATTGCGCGGCGATCCCCTTGACCTGGTCCTCGCTGTAGCCGAGTTCGGTCAGGTCGCGGAACGATAGGTGCTTTACCGGATGACAGGCGGCGCAGACTTCCTTGTAGACCTGGAAGCCGCGTTGCAGCGCCGCCTGGTCGTAGGTGCCGAACACGCCCTGGAAAGACCATTGCTGATGCGGGATCGGCGGCGCTTCCTGGGCGGCCGCGGGGGCCGCAAGCGCCAGCAGCGCGATCAACGCGGAGATGAGCCTCACCATGTCAATTGCCCCCTGCGGCGGCCGGCAGCACCGCCGCGCCGATGCTGGTCGGCAGCGGGCGCGGGCGCTCGAGCTTGCCGATCAACGGCAGCAGCACCAGGAAATGCAGGAAATAATAGAAGGTCCCGAGCTGCCCGATGATCACCATCATGCCTTCCGGCCGGTGGGCGCCGACATAACCCAGCGCCAGCACATCGATCACCAGCAGCCAGAACACCTTCTTGTAGATCGGCCGGAACGTGGCGCTGCGCACCCGCGAGGTATCGAGCCACGGCACCACGAACAGCACCAGGATCGAGGAGAACATCAGGATGACGCCGACCAGCTTGCTGGGGATGCCGAGCACGTTGAATGTCATCGACCGCAGGATCGCGTAGAACGGCAGCAGATACCATTCGGGCACGATCTCCGGCGGTGTCTGCAACGGGTTGGCCGGGATGTAGTTCTCCGGATCGCCCAGCGCGTTGGGAATGTAGAACACGAAGATCGAGAAGAAGATCAGGAACACCATCAGCCCGAACATGTCCTTGATCGTGTAGTACGGGTGGAACGGGATCGAATCCTGCGGGCCGCGGCTGTCGATCCCCAGCGGGTTGTTGGAACCGTGGGTGTGCAACGCGATCAGATGCAGCCCGACCACCGCGACGATGATGAACGGCAGCAGGTAATGCAGCGAGAAGAAGCGGTTGAGCGTCGGATTGCCGACCGTGAAGCCGCCCCACAGCAGCGTCACGATCTTCTGCCCGACGACCGGGATCGCCGAGAACAGGTTGGTGATGACGGTCGCGCCCCAGAAGCTCATCTGTCCCCAGGGCAGCACATAGCCCATGAACGCCGTCGCCATCATCAGCAGCAGGATGACGACGCCGAGCATCCACAGCAGCTCGCGCGGGTATTTGTAGGAGCCGTAATAGAGGCCGCGGAAAATGTGGATGTAGACGATCAGGAAGAACATCGACGCGCCGTTCATATGGATGTAGCGGATCAGCCATCCATAATTGACGTCGCGCATGATGCGTTCGACCGAGTCGAACGCCAGCGCCGCATTCGGCGTGTAATGCATCGCCAGCACGATGCCGGTGACGATCATGATCACCAGCATGATCCCGGCCAGCGAGCCGAAATTCCACCAATAGTTCAGGTTGCGCGGTGTCGGGTATTCGTACAGCTCGTGCTCGAGCTGAGCGACGAAGGGCAGCCGGTAGTCGATCCAGCGGATGATCCGGCTCGTCCGGCCGGTTCCGGTTACGGGCATGGCGTGTCCTAACCGATCGTGATCTTGGTGTCGGAGGTAAATTTATAAGGCGGCACGAGCAGGTTTGCCGGCGCCGGGCCGCCGCGGATGCGCGCCGACGTATCGTATTGCGAGCCGTGGCACGGGCAGAACCAGCCGCCGTAGGGGCCGCGGTCGTCGCCCTGCTTCTGGCCGAGCGGGATGCAGCCGAGATGCGTGCAGACGCCGACGACGATCAGCCATTCCGGCTTCTGCACCCGCTTAGAATCGGGCTCAGGGTCGCGCAGCGTCCGCCAGTCGACATCCTGCGCCGACTTGATCTCGGACTCGGGGCGATGGTCGATAAAGACCGGCTTGCCCTGCCAGGCGACGGTCAGCCGCTGCCCAACCTGGACCGGCGACAGGTCGACATCGGTCGTCGACAGCGCCAGCGTATCCGCGGCGGGGTTGAGGCTGTCGATAAACGGCCAGATCGCGGTCACCGCCCCGACCACGCCGAGCGCCGTCGCGGTCAGGGTCAGGAAGTCGCGTCGCGTCTCGCCGTCATGGGCATGGCCGTGAGAAACCTGCGATTGCGCCACATCCGACATGCAAAACCTCTTCGGGCGGCCGCCTTCCATCCGGCGGCCGGGGAGACCGCAAGCTATACCGTTGAAGAAGCCGAACTATGCGACAGACTGCCGCATAAATCGCCAGGGAACGCAACACTATACGCCGGGTGGCGACACCGCCCGCGACTTCTTTTTTCAACCTTGAGGGAAATCTGCATTGCGCCTCGCGCTCTATGAGCCGGACATTCCTCAGAATACCGGGGCGTTGCTGCGCCTGGCGGCGTGTTTCGGCGTCGCGGTCGATCTGATCGAGCCTTGCGGGTTCGTCCTCGACGACCGCCGGCTGAAGCGCGCGGCGCTCGATTATGCCGCACTGGCCAGCCTCACGCGGCACGCCTCCTGGGCGAGCTTCGTGGCCGGGCGCTCGCTGGATTCGCGGTTGGTACTGCTGACGACGGCGGGCGATATCGGGCTCGATCGGTTCTCGTTCGCCGCGGCGGACACGCTTCTGCTGGGGCGCGAGAGCGCCGGCGTGCCGCCGCAGGTGCACGCGGCGGCCGCGGCGCGCGTCGTCATTCGCTTGCGGCCGGGCGCGCGATCGCTCAACGTCGCGCAGGCCGGCGCGATCGCGCTGTTCGAAGCGCTGCGCCAGACCGGCCAGCTTCCCGACGGCGGCGGAGTGAGACCGTGACGATGCCCGACGACACCGACCCCGAAACCGCCCGGCGCCAGCGCGCCGCCGATTGGTTCGCGGCGCTGCGCGACCGCATCTGCCGCGAGTTCGAGGCGATCGAAGACGAATTCGCCGGAGCCCCGGCGGCGCGCTTCGCGCGCCAGGACTGGACACGGCCGGGCGGCGGCGGCGGCACGATGGCGCTGATGAAAGGCCGCGTCTTCGAGAAGGTCGGGGTCAACGTCTCGGTGGTGCATGGCGAGTTCGCGCCGGAATTCCGCCGGGAAATCCCCGGCGCCGACACCGACCCGCGGTTCTGGGCGGCCGGCATCTCGCTGGTGGCGCATCTCTGCTCGCCGCTGGTGCCCGCGGTGCACATGAACACGCGGCACATCGTCACCCGCAAGGCATGGTTCGGCGGCGGCGCCGATTTGACGCCGATCTACCCGGACGAGACCGCCGCCGCCGATTTCCACGCGGCGCTGCGGGCAGCCTGCGACGGCTACGAACCCGACGCCTATGCGAAATACAAGAAATGGTGCGACGAGTACTTCTACCTGCCGCATCGCGGTGAGCCGCGCGGCGCCGGCGGCATCTTTTTCGACGATCTCGACAGCGGCGACTGGCAGCGCGATTTCGCCTTCGTGCGCGCGGTCGGCGAGGCGTTTCTCGCCGCCTATGCGCCGATCGTGCGCGAGCGGATGCGACGGCCCTGGACCGATGAACAGCGCCGTCACCAGCTGGTACGGCGCGGCCGCTATGTCGAGTTCAACCTGCTGTACGACCGCGGCACGCGGTTCGGCCTCAGGACCGGCGGCAATGTCGAGGCGATCCTGATGTCGCTGCCCCCGGAAGCGGCCTGGCCTTAGCGGCCTGGCCTTGATCTTGATACCGATTGGGCGGAACGCCGGCGGGCGCGGCGGTGTTGGGCGGACATGGCCAGGGCCAACACCAACGACCGCGCCTCCCTCGAACAGGCCTATCCCCGCGACGCTTTCGCCAACGACGCGGCGCAAAACGAGCGGGCGCCGCATGCGTTGACGCACGGCGTGCTGATCGCCTCGGCGCCGGACGAAGGCGGCTGGTTCGAGCTGACCCGCACCCGGCGCCATGCCGGCGAGCCGGACACGCCCTATTTTCTGGCGCCGGCGCGGCGGAGCGAGGAGCTGATCGAACAGGGCCACCATCATGCCGCGCGCCAAGTGGCCATGCCCGACCCGGCGCGGGGCTATGCCCGCTTTCTCGACGACATCGTCACCGCCGCGAAAAGCGCCGGCTTCCGCGCCGATCGCTCACCGAGCGGCGACCCGCGGCTGCGCGGTCTGCGCGGGGGGTAGCGGGGTCGACCGGGTTCCCCGCCCGCGGGGGAATGACGGCTGGACCGCGCCGCGGCTAGACCTGCTGGATCGCCGACAGCAGCCACTGTCCGCCGCGGCGGCGGACAAAGGTCCACACCTCTTCCGCCTCGGTCGGGACCCGCGGATCGCCGGCGACCAGCGCCCCCGGCGCGCCCGGCTGCGCACCGACGCGCACGGTGTAGTCGATCGCGGTCCAGCGCAGATAGGCGGTGGCGTATTGCAGGTCGCCCTCTTCCCAGCTCTCGGCCAGCTCTGCCTTGACCAGGGTCACGTTCGAAACGCGGTTCTCGACCCCTTGGCTGGCGTTCTTGGTCAATTCCTCGGAGAAATAGCTCAGCATCTCCGGCGTCATCAGCTGGCGCAGCTGCGCCAGGTCGCTGCGCCCCCAGGCCTCCTGCACCGCGGCGTGCAGCGACTGGAAGGCGTTGAGGTCGGCGTCGTCGACATAGATGTCGCGGCCGCGATAGCGCTGTGCCGCCGGCGCCGCCGCGGCGCCGACCGAGCGCGGCGCAAAGCCCCCGCCGCCGGCAAAGGCTCCCGCCAGCAGCCGGACCAGAAAGAAGATCAGCAGCCCGATCAGCAGCAGGCTGAACAACCCGCCGAACATGTGGCCGAAAAACCCGCCGCCAAACAGCATCGAACCGAGAAACCCGCCGAAAATCCCGGTCAGGAACGGATGCCGCGAGAAGAAGCTGCCGCCGCCGGCACCAAAGCCCGCACCGGCGCCGTAGCCGGCCGACGGGGTCTCCATCGTGCGGCTGAGCGGCGAGGCGCCGTTGCCCTCGAAACTGCGCGAGCCGCGGCTGCCAAAGCTCGACCCGGCGCTGCCGTGGCTGCTGCCGGCGCGCGCCTCGGCGAGGCTCGGCGTCAAGGCCAGGCTGAGGCTGAACAGCAGGGCGAGGAACACCCGCCATCGCGTGCTTTTTGGGGTCATCGGTTTCCGCCCTCTGTCAACGTGCCGCCCATGCCATTCGCTTCGGCGAAGCGATTCGCCGGTCATATGGTGCGCCGGAAACCATTGCAACAGCATGGCGCACGCCGGATGTGGCTGGCGCTCGCTTGATTGGCGTGCTCAGCATCCCCAAATAGACCGTGCCGCCGGGTGCCGCAACGGGTCCGGCGGGGTGTCTCGCTCGGTGAGGAGGAGAAGCCGCCATGGCACGTTTATCGCTGTTCAACTCCCCGCTCCTGTTGGGGTTCGATCATTTCGAGCGGGCGCTCGACCGCGTCAGCAAAGTGCCGAGCGACGGCTACCCGCCCTACAATATCGAACAGGTCGACGAGAATTCGCTCCGCATCACGCTGGCGGTCGCCGGCTTTACGATGAGCGACCTCAAGTTGACCGTCGAGGACAACCAGCTTGTCGTGCGCGGCCGCCAGACCGACGACGACAACCGCGTCTACCTGCATCGCGGCATCGCCGCCCGCCAGTTCCAGCGCTCGTTCGTGCTGGCCGAGGGCATCGAGGTGCGCGGCGCCTGGCTCGACAACGGGCTGCTGCACATCGATTTGATGCGGCCCCAGATCGAAACCCGGGTGCGCACGATCGAGATCAAAGACGGCGCGCGCGCGGCGGATGCCGTCGAGTTGACGCGAACTCAGCCGACGCTGGTCCGTTCTTCCAAGTAGTTGGCGCCGGAACAGCACCGACCCGCCGGGGCGCCCGGCGGGGATTTTCAACCGCCTGCCGACCGGCCGAAGACCGGCGCAGGGGGAGGTAAGGATGATGCAGACCATTGAAGACATGCGGCAAATGACCGTGAACGACCTGGCGATGCTGGGCGTGCAGCACATCGCCTATGTCAAGCCCGTCACCGTCGACGGCACCGCGGGTTTCGCCATTCACGCCGCCGACGGGACGCAGATGGCGGTGATCGGCGACCGCGCGATCGCTTACGCCGTGGTTCGCCAGAACGACCTCGAACCCGTCAGCGTCCATTGACCGGGACCGCGGGTCGCCCTGCTGCGCGGTGTTACTTGAGCAGCAGGGCCACAC
This sequence comes from Allostellaceae bacterium, assembly GCA_035550515.1. Lineage (GTDB taxonomy): Bacteria > Pseudomonadota > Alphaproteobacteria > ATCC43930 > CGMCC-115725 > DATARH01. The sequence continues at coordinate 7,107 of DASZOZ010000127.1, read as the reverse complement.
CGCTCAGCAAGATCAGCCCGCCGACCAGCCGGGTGAACCGGCGCGGGTCGAGCCGGCGCACCATGCGGTTGCCCGACCACGAGCCGACAACCACCAGCGGCAGGCCGATCGCGATCAACACCAGGTTGGAGCCTTCGTAAAAGCCGAGGCGGGCATAGCCGGCAATGCGTGCGACGCCGCCCAACAGCACCACGGTGCTCATGGTGACCCGGAACGCCTCGCGCTCCATGCGCAGCGCGCTGAAATAAACCACGTAAATCGGTCCGACGCCGGCGCCGAACAGCGTGCCCAACAGGCCGCCGGCGACTCCCGTACCCGCCGCCAGCGCACCGCGCCAGCGCAGCGGAAACACCGGCGGGGCATTCGCCACCACCAGCGAATACAGGGAGTACAGGATCAGGAACACGCCGAGCGCGCGTTGCAGCGCATGCGGGTCGAGCAGGTTGATAAAGTAGAACCCGAGCCCGATGCCGATCGCCGAATAAAACGCCATCAGCGTGAATTGCCGCCAGTCCACCCGGCGCCAGTCGCGGCTCACCTGGTGGATCGACGTGATCGCGGTCAGCACAGTCGTCACCGATACCGCGGTCGAAACCGGGAGCACGAAGGCCAAGAGCGGGATGGCGATCAATACCGCGCCGAAACCCGCTGCGCTCCGCACCGCAAAGGCGCCCGTCAGAACCAGCATGTAAACGGCGAGGCCAGGGAGCGATAAAGCCGACACGTTGCGAAACTACCCCGCCTGTCCGGTATGACACGATAGCCGCCCTGACGAAAAGGCGCTCCGGGAAACTCGCGGGTTCGTGCGCCTGCGGCAATCGATCGGGCCGCGTTGTTTTGTTCGGTTGATGGTCTTCGCCAGGCTGTGCTAACTCCTGGCCCCCGCTCGGATGGAGAGGTGCCGGAGCGGTCGAACGGGGCGGTCTCGAAAACCGTTGTCCCTCTTGCGGGGGACCGAGGGTTCGAATCCCTCCCTCTCCGCCAGTGAGCCGACGCTAAGCCTTCCCCAGCCCCGCGACCTCGGCGATGATCGCGAAGGAGCGCTTGCGCTTTTCGTGGTCGTAGATATTGGCGGTGACGATCAGCTCGTCGGCGCCGGTCTGGGCGATCATATTTTCGAGGCCGCGGCGCACGGTCTCGGGGCCGCCCACCACCGCCGCGCCGAACGCGTCGTCGATCACCGCGCGCTGGTAGGGATCGAGCGATTCGACAAAATTCTCGACCGGCGGCGGCACCCGGCCCGGCGTGCCGGTGCGGTTTCTCAGCGTCGACTGCTGCAGCGAGGAGAACAGGAACCGCGCCTCCGCATCGGTCTCGGCGGCGACGGCGGTGACGCCGAGCATCACATGCGGCGCCGCGAGCTGCGCCGACGGGTCGAACCGCTCGCGGTAGATCGTGATCGCCGGCATCATCGCCGCCGGCGCAAAATGCGAGGCAAAGGCAAAGGGCAGCCCGAGGATCGCCGCGAGCTGCGCCCCGAACAGGCTCGACCCCAGGATCCAGATCGGCACGTTCAGCCCCGCGCCCGGCACCGCCTGCAGCCGCTGGCCGGGCTCGGGCGGGCGGAAATAGCCGATCAGCTCGACCACGTCGCGCGGGAACTGATCCTCCCCGGCCAGCAGGTTGCGCCGCATCGCCCGCATCGTCAGCTGGTCCGAGCCGGGGGCGCGGCCGAGCCCGAGCTCGACGCGGCCGGGATGCAGCGCGGCCAAGGTGCCGAACTGCTCGGCGACCATCAGCGGCGCGTGGTTGGGCAGCATGATGCCGCCGGCGCCGATCGGGATCTTCTCGGTCCCGGCCGCGATATGCGCCAGCGCCACCGCCGTCGCCGCGCTGGCGACGCCGGGCAGGTTGTGATGCTCGGCCATCCAGTAGCGGCGATAGCCGAGCGCCTCGACATGCCGCGCGAGGTCGAGCGAATTGCGCAGCGACTGCCCCGCATCGCCGCCTTCGATGATCGGCGACAGGTCGAGAACCGAGAGCGGGACCATCAGCTCGATACCGATGCCGCCATCACCGCGGGTCCGGCCAGCGGGCGTCGCGCGCCAGGTAGTCGGCGGCACGGATCGCGGTCGCCAACTCGGCGGGGCTGGCCATTGCGGGCTTCGCGCCGGCGCCCTTCAGCGCCGCCAAGGCGGCGCGCACCGCATGGACGCTCGCCGCCAGGATATCCTGCGGGTAGACCACCAGCTTGATGCCGATACGTTCCAGCTCGGCGTCGCCCGGCATGAAATGCTTGCCGGCCGGCGAGGTCACTGCCAGCGCCGGCTTGCCGTCGCAAGCCGCGATCCCGGCACGCATCTCGTCCTCCGATTGCGGCGAGTCGAGAAACAGGATGTCGGCGCCCTCGGCGGTGAAGGCCTTCACCCGCGCCAGCGCCTCGTCAAAACCGCGCGAGGTCCGCGCATCGGTGCGCGCGAGCAGCAGGATTCCTTCTTCGCGGCAGGCCTCGACCGCGGCGCGGCAGCGCAGGATCGCCGCCGCGCGGTCGACCACCAGCTTGGCGCCGCCCTGGCCGAGCGGGCGCGGCCAGATTTTGTCCTCGATCAGCACCGCCGCGGCGCCGCGGCGGGCGTAGGCGCGGATCGTCTTCTGCACCGCCAGGGCGTTGCCGTGTCCGGTATCGCCGTCGGCGAGCCACAGCACGTGGGGCGCCGCGGCGATGCAGGCCTCGACCGCGTCGGCCATCTCCGCGAAGCCCACCAGGTCCATGTCGGGCATCGCCAGGCGCATCGCCGAGATGCTCGACCCCGAGACAAACCCGGTCTTGAACCCGGCTTCGCCGATGAGATGAGCGCCCAGCCCGTCGCCGCAGCCCGGCATGACCTGGAGCCCGGGCTGGTCGAGGAGGGCTTGCAACGCGGCGGCCTGCGGCAGCATGGCGATCCTTTCCGATGGTTCACAAAGGATTATAGAACCGTACGCCCGACGTTACAGCTGCAGCGTCTCGTCGATCCAGGCGCGCGCCCGGTCGAGCGCGCGGGCGACGGCGTCGGGGCCGCGCGACAGGCCGTCGGCGCAGAGAAAGTCGACCCGCGGCATACCGATCGTCGCGAAGATCGCGCGGAGATACGGCGTCAGGAAGTCCGGCTGATAGCCGTCGCTCATAAAACCGCCATGCGCCGTGACGATGAATACCGGGCAATCGCGCAGCAGCCCGACCTTGCCCTGCGGCGTCGAGCGGAAGGTCCGGCGGATGCGCACGATATGATCGATCCATGATTTGAGGGTCGATGGCACCGAGAAATTGTTCATCGGTGTGCCGATCACGACAAAATCCGCCGCTTCGAGCTCGCCGATATACCGCTCGGACAGTGCGAAACGGGGGTCGCTGCCATCGACCGTCGGGGTCAAAATCGCTTCGTACAAGTCGCGGTCGGGATGCGGCGGCGGCTCGACCGCGAGGTCCCGCGCGATGATCTCGGCGCGCGGGTGCCGCGCGACGAGCCGCGCCGTGACCTCGCGCGCCAGCCTTGTGCTGAACGAATCCGGCCGCGGGCTGGTGACGATCTGCAGGATCGTGGTCATGCCGACCGCGCCCGCGCGTCGACCGAATGCCGGCAACGCAGGCCGTGCGCCAGCCGGTCCCACGGATTGGTCATGCCGGTCACCGTCGTCTTTATCGTCTTTATCGTCTCGGGGGCGGTCTTGCAGGCGTCCAGGCGATGGGCGTGCATGGCTCTCTCCATTGTTGCCGACAGCTAGGGCCCGTCAGGTCGGTCGGCACGACCGGTCCGGTCGGTCAGCCGAGCACGCGGTCGAGAAAGGCGTCGATCCGCGCCGCCGCGGCTTTCGACAGGTCGTTGGGGAACAGCGTGAAGCCGTGCGCGCCGCCGGGGTAGATGGCCAGCTCGGCCGGGTTGCCGGCGGCGATCCAGCGGGCGTGCATGAACAACGTGTCGTCGAGCAGCGCATCCCGGGTGCCGACCGTGAACAGCGCCGGGCCCAGGCCTTTGAGATCGGCATAAAGCGGCGAGATGTCCGGCACCCGCCGCTCCGTCACGGTCGGCAGGAAGGCGTTGTAGAACTGCTGCATGTCGATCGTTCGCAGCACCAGCCGGGTGTCGCCGAACTGGCGCTGGCTCGGCGTCAGGCTCAGGTCGAACGCACCGTAGACGATATTGGCGCCGCGCCAGCCGGCATAGCCGTGCCGGTCGCGCAGGCGCAGGAGCGTCACCACGGTGAGATGACCGCCCGCCGACTCGCCACCGATGGTCAGCGCGCCGGTGCCGAACTGCGCCTGCGCGTTCTGCACGAGCCAGGCGGCGGCGGCTTCGCAATCGTCGGGGCCGGCCGGATAGGGATGCTCCGGCGCGAGCCGGTATTCGACGCCGACCACCACCTGCCCGGTATTGTCGGCGATGCGTTCGAGCATCGGGTCCTGCATATCGGCGCCGCCGAGCACCCAGCCGCCGCCGTGGAGATGCAGATAGACGCCGCGCGCCTGCCCTTGCGGCGCGATGATCCGCAGCGGGATCGTATTGCCGTCCCGGCCGGTGATCGTCATCGTGCGCGCGCGGGGCGAGAAAACCGGCGCCGGGAACGGCCCCTCGCCGCGCCGCCGCATGGCGCGGAACGCCGCCGGGCCGGTCACCCACCACTCCGGCTGTCCCGTCAAGAGCTCGATCATCTGGCGATTGAGCTTCGCCGTCTCCGGGTCGATCGCCGCGTCGCTAAACAGGCTCGGGTCGAAGGGGCGCGTGTCGGTCATCTTGTTCCTCCACAGAACACCGCACTATCGTGCGAGACGGCGTTGCGGAAAGGAAGCCCGATGGCACGGCTGCAGGACAAGGTCGCCTTCATCACCGGCGCCGGCACCGGGATCGGCCGCGCCACCGCGATCCTCTTCGCCCGCGAAGGCGCCCGCGTGGCGATCGCCGACATCGACGCGGCGGCGGGCGAGGAGACGGCGCATCTCGCGGGCAACGGCGCGATCGCCATCCGCACCGACGTCACCGAGCCGAACAGCCTGCAGGCGGCGCTGCGCACCACGGTCGGCAAGTTCGGCCGACTCGATGTGCTGCACAACAACGCCGGCGGCTCGACCGCCGCCGACAACACCGCGGTCGAGGCGCCGCTCGACGAATTCTGGCGCGCGATCAAGCTCGACCTCTACGGCACGTTTCTCGGCTGCCGTTTCGGCATCCCGCAGCTGATCAAGTCCGGCGGCGGGTCGGTCATCAACATGAGCTCGAATGTCGCGCTGATGGGGGTGCCGGGCCGCGACTGCTACACCGCCGCGAAGGGTGGGATCAGCGCGATCACCCGTTCGCTGGCGGTCGCCTATGCGGCGCAGAAGGTGCGGGTCAACGCCATCGCCCCGTCGGCGACGATGACCGAGCGCGTCCGGCGGCTGGTCGCCGGCAACGCCGCGCTCACCAAGCTGGCGGACTCGCACTTGCTGGGGCTGATCGAGCCCGGCGACATCGCCGGCATGGCGCTCTATCTCGCCAGCGACGAGAGCCGCATGGTGACCGGCCAGGTGCTGCCGGTCGACAGCGGCGTCACGATTTCCTGAACCGGAGGCCCATCATGAGCAGCATCGTTCGCGCCACCAGCCCGGCGGTCCCCGAACCGCAGCCGGGCACCTGGTCGAATTGCCTCGTCGTCGACGGCGTCGCCTATTTCGCCGGCGCCACGTCGCCCGGCGAGGACGAATACGCCCAGGCGAAAGGCATCCTCACCAAGATCAAGCACCTGGTCGAAGCGGCGGGCGGCAGCATGGCCGACATCGTCAAGGTCACGGTGTTCGTCACCGACATCAAAAACCGCGAGAAGGTGTGGAAGGCGCGGCAGGAATTCTTTGCCGGCAATTTCCCGGCCTCGACGCTGGTGCAGGTTGCGGCGCTGGCGCGGCCCGAGATCAAGGTGGAGATCGACGCGATCGCCCATATCGGCGCCGGCAAACGCTGAGCCGGCATGGTCGACATCCTGGCCATTCAGCGTCTCAGCACGGCCGACCGGGCGCGGATCGAGGCGGTCGACCCGTCGGTGCGCCTCGTCGATGCCGGCGGCTGGTTCGACGGCGAGATGCGCGAAACCTGGCCCGCCTTCGCCGCGGCGCGCTATCTCGGCCGCAACGCCGGCGGCCAGGGCACGCGCGAGGAGCGCGACAAGCTGCTCGCCGCGGCCGAAATCATCATCGGCGGCTTTCCGTTCCCGCTCGATCTGCGCGCCCGCTCGCCGCGGCTGAAATGGTTTCACCAGCGCCCGGCCGGCGCCAGCAACCTGCTGATCGGCGATCTCTGGGGCAGCGATGTCGCGGTCACGACCTCGCGCGGGTCGGCGAATTCCCTGCCGATCGCCGAATATGCCCTCGCCGGCATCCTCTACTTCGCAAAGAGTTTCGAGCGCGTCGCGCTCGAGCGGGACGCACGGGCGTTCGATCACCGCGCCTATCGCCCGGTGCTGCTGGAGGGCAAGACCGCGCTGGTCGTCGGCGCCGGCGGCATCGGCGGCGAGGTCGGCCGGCTCTGCGCCGCGGTCGGGATGCGGGTGGTCGGCACGCGCCGCCACGCCATGGCGCCGGCCGCCCTGCCGCCGGGGTTCAGCGCGATCGGCGCGGCCGCCGACCTCGACCGCTTTTTGCCGCAAAGCGACTTTGTGATCGTCTGTTGCCAGTGGACGCCGGAGACCACAAAGCTTTTTGACGCCGCGCGGTTCGCCGCGATGAAGCCGGGCGCGGTGCTGGTCAATGTCGCGCGCGGCGAGATCGTCGACGAGGATGCGCTGGTCGCCGCGTTGGCCGCGGGCAAGCTGCGCGGCGTGGCGCTCGACGTCTATGTCGGCGAGTTCGAGCGGCCGCCGCGCGCGGCGTTGTGGTCCGACCCGCGCGTCGTGATCACCCCGCACACATCGAGCATCAGCGACGGCGACCGCCACGGCGGGGTCGATCTGTTTTGCGACAACCTGCGCGCCTATCTCGCCGGCCGGCCGCTGCGCAACGTCATCGACTGGGCGCGGGGGTATTAGGGTGTGGACTCAAACGCACCAATAGATCAGCGCGGCGATGAGGGATAGTCCGGCGAGGAAGTTGCGGGCGAGTTTGTCGTATCGCGTGGCGATGGCACGGAAGTCCTTGATGCGGCAGTTGGTGCGCTCGATGAC
>DASZOZ010000126.1:0-116198 GCA_035550515.1 Allostellaceae bacterium | reverse complement strand
CGGAGCGTATCGCCAAGCTGACCGCCGGCGCGGCGAGCGGGGCTTTCGTGCAGAACATCCTGTTCGCGACGCTGATCGTCGAATGATTGGGCCGCGGCTCGTCCCACCACCCCAGCCCTCCCCCGCACGCGGAGGAGGGGGCGCGCTTGGGGCGCCGGCGGCCGCAAGCCGTCGTCGAACAGGCGGAGCGCACCGTGCCGTATGATGCGGACGGGCTCGGCTCGCTGTCGCTGACGCTCGGCATCATCGTGCTGTTGTTGTGGGGCGGCATCTGGGCGATGCGCCGCATGCGTCCCGGGGTCGGCCTCGGCAGCGCGCGGGACTGCACGATCCTGCGGTCGCTGGCGTTGGGGCCGCGGGAGCGGCTGCTGGTGGTCGAGATCGGCGTGCGGCAGCTGGTGATCGGGGTCGGCTCCGCCTCGGTCTCGCTGATCTGCGAACTCGACGAGCGGCTGCCGGCCAAAGCGGGCGAGGACCGCTTTGGCGAGGCGGTCAGGAACGCGGTGGGGCGATGGCGCGGCTGATCCGTCTGCTGCCCGCGCTGGCCGCCGTGCTCGTCCTCGCGCTCGGCGTCGGCGCGGCACACGCCGCCGGCATCGGCGCGCTCGACATCAAGCCCGACGGCCATGGCGGCCAGAGCTACACGGTGCCGGTGCAGCTCCTGCTGCTGATGGCGGGGCTGGTGTTCCTGCCGGCGATCCTGCTGACGATGACGTCGTTCACCCGCATCATCATCGTCCTGTCGCTGCTGCGCCAGGCGCTCGGGCTGACGCAGACGCCGCCCAACCAGGTGCTGATCGGCCTCGCGCTGTTCCTGACGATGTTCGTGATGGGGCCGGTGTTCACCCGGGTCGGCAGCGAGGCGATACAGCCGCTGATCGACAACAAGATCTCCACCGAGGACGCGCTGACCAAGGCGCAAGGCCCGCTGCGCGCGTTCATGACCAAGCAGACGCGGCGCGACGATCTCGGCCTGTTTCTCAAGCTGGCCGGCGGCCAGACCTATCCGAGCGCGCAGGAGGTGCCGTTCTCGATCCTGGTGCCGGCCTTTGTGACCTCGGAGCTGAAGACCGGCTTCCAGATCGGTTTCCTGATTTTCCTGCCGTTCCTGGTGATCGACATCGTCGTCGCCGCGGTGATGATGTCGCTCGGCATGATGCTGCTGTCGCCGACCAGCGTCTCGCTGCCGCTGAAGCTGGCGCTGTTTGTGCTGGTCAACGGCTGGACGCTGGTGATCGGCTCGCTGGCGGAGGGGTTTTTGCGGTGAGCCCCGCCGAAATCGTCACCGCAGCGCGCGAGATGATGGGTTTCGTGCTGATGCTGTCGACGCCGTTTCTGCTGGCCGCGGTGGCGGCGAGCCTGGCGATCGGCATCCTCCAGGCGGCGACGCGGATGAACGACCTGACGCTCAGCTTTGTGCCGCGGTTTTTTGCCGTGCTGCTGGTGTTGTTCCTGGTCGCATCGTGGGGCGGCGCGCGCATGACGGCCTATCTCCAGCACGCCGCGATGGCGACGGCGCGGATCGGCCGGTGACGCGGTGCTGAGCTTTACCGACGCCGATCTGACGCGCTGGATCGGCCAGTTCTTTTGGCCCTTCCTGCGCATTCTCGCGCTGTTCGGCGCGGCGCCGGCGTTCAATTCGGTGTCGATCCCGATGCGCGCCAAGGTCGCGCTGGCCTTTGTCGTCGCCGTGGCCGTGGCCGGCACGGTCAAGCAATCGGCGCCGCTCGATTTCTCATGGGCGACCGTCACGCTGGTCGTCGAGCAGCTGCTGGTCGGCCTGGCGATCGGCTTTGCGATGCAATTGACGCTGACCGCAATGACCCTGGCCGGCGAGTTTGTCGGCATGCAGATGGGCTTCGGTTTTGCCGCGATGTTCGATTTCCAGAGCGGCTTCCAGGTGCCGGTGATGGCGAATTTCTTCAGCCTCGTCGCGCTGCTGCTGTTTGTCGCGCTGAACGGCCACCTCGTGCTGCTCGGGGTGCTGGTGAAGAGCTTTGCCGTGGTGCCGATCGCCGCCGGCAGCGGGATCGGCGCCGACGGCTGGCGCGCCTTGGCGCGGGCCGGCGCGCTGCTCTTTCAGATGGGCGTGTGGCTGGCGCTGCCGGTCATCGCGGTCCTGTTGGCGACGCATCTCGCGGTCGGTTTCGTGTCGCGCGTCGCGCCGCAGTTCAATGTCATGTCGGTCGGCTTCTCGGTGTTCATGTGGGTCGGGATTGCCGCGGTCATCGCGCTGATCCCGTTTTTCGTGCCGGCTGTCGAGCACATCATCGAGGCCGGATTGGCGCTGGCCGGCACCGTGCTGCGCGCGGGAGCGGCGCCGTGAGCGACACGTCGGCCGGCGAGAACAGAACCGAGCAGGCCACTCCGCGGCGCCTCCAGCGGGCGCGCGAAGAAGGCTCGGTGGTCCGTGCGCATGCCGTCGCCGGCGCGGCGGTGCTGATCGCCGGTGCGGCGCTGCTGTGGCTCGCGGGGGAACGGTTCATCGCGCTGCTGGAGACGTCGCTGCGCATCGGCTTCACGCTGCAGCCCGAAGCGATGCGCGAGCCGGCGCGCCTCTTCACCCTCGCCGGCGAGATCGCCTGGCCGGCGGTGATGATCCTGGCGCCCTTCATGCTGATCCTGGCGGCGGTCGGTTTTGCCGCGGATCTCGCGATCGGCGGCTGGATCGTCTCGGCCAAGCCGATCACCCCCGACTTGACCCGCATCGACCCGCTGACGGGCTTCGGCAAGCTGTTTTCGCGCGCCGCGTTGGCGGAGATCGTCAAGGCGATCGCCAAGTTCATCGTCGTCGGCGCCGTCGCGGCCTGGCTGATGAAGAGCTGGCTGCGCGACTTCTTCCACATCGCCGGCGAGACCTGGCCCTACGCCCTGCACCATGTGGCGACGCTGGCGAACGAGGTGTTCCTGATCCTCGCGGTGGCGCTGGCGGTGGCGACGGTGTTCGAGGTGCCGTACCAGCTGTGGCAGCACCGCGACCAGCTCAAGATGAGCCGCCAGGAGATCAAGGACGAGCAGAAGGAGCAGGACGGCAGCCCGCAGACCCGGCGCCGCATCCGCGGCCTGCGGCTGAAGCTGGCGCGGGCACGGATGATGACCGAAGTGCCGAAGGCCGATGTCGTCGTCGTCAACCCGGAGCACTTCGCCGCGGCGCTGGCCTACCGGGAGGAGCGCATGCGCGCGCCGCGGCTTGTCGCGAAGGGCACGGGCCTCATCGCCCTGCGTATCCGCGCGGTCGCCGAGGAGCATGGCGTCGCCGTGGTCGAGGCGCCGCCGCTCGCACGCTCGATCAACCGTTTTGTCGATCTCGGCGATGAAATCCCGGTCGCACTCTACCGGGCCGTCGCCGAGGTGCTGGCTTACGTCTACCGGCTGAAAGCGGCGCGCGATGACGGCATGCCGCTCCCGGCGCTGCCGCAAGACGGGCGCTTCGCGCCGCCGGAGGAATTCGACGCTTAGGCGGAGAGAGACGCGGTTCAGGCGGCGCCGAGCGCGTATTGGGCCGAGCGGGTTTGCTCGCTGCCATCGGGGCCGTAGGAGCGATGCGGGTCGTGCCGGCGCAACCGGTCGATGGCGGCGGTCAGGTGACGCAGCATGGCGGCGCAGATGACGGCGTTCTCCTGGTTGTAGCGGGCGAGCGGCGTGAGCCGATCGGCGTCGGGGCCGGGCGCACCCGGACCGGCGGTGGCCTGCTCGATCAGCTCGGCGACGCGGATTTTCCGCTGGGTGATCTGGTTGATCGCCGCCGGCGTGCCGCTCAGCAAGGCGCGGCGCTCGGCTTCGAGGATCTCGCGCAGTTCGTCGATCAATCCCGCTAGGTTTGCGCTTCCAGCCGCCATGCCCGCCTCCGTCAGAATTTGATCTCGACCCCGCCGTCGCGGGCGACGGTGGCCCGCAAGGTCTTCTGGCTGTCGCTGTTCTGCACCGAGATCGTGTCGCCGATCCTCCCGTCGTCGAGCGCGGTGGCGGAGGCCTTGATCGTCATCACCGGGTCGCTCAGGGTCAGCGTGACGCGCTGCCCGCGATGCACCGAGATCGGCAGGTCGAGCTGCGACGACAGGATCGGGGCGCCGGCCATGACGCCGGTGCGCAGGATCTTGCCTTCGGCCTGGCGCGGGTCGGTGATCAGCCCGCCGGTCCCGGCGAGGGCGTCGGCCCGACCGCGGCTCAACAAAGATGGTTTGAGCGGGGTATTGGGCGCCAGGTTCGCCCCCGCCACCACCGCATCGACCCACGCATGGAGCCGAACCGGCACGTAGAGCGTCCAGCTCGGCGACGGGCAGACGACTTTCGCCGTCATCATCGCAGAATTGGCCGGCGGCAGATCGACACTGATATTGGCGCAGGCCGGCAAGCGAAGTCGCGAGTCAATGACGCCGACCTCGACTTCGCCCTGAGCATCGCGCAGCGCCGCGAGCCGCGGCTGAATTGCTGCTTCGATGGCGGCACGAATACCCGCGTGATCTTGTATCTCTTCGGCAAGACATCCACTAGATTTGGCAAAGCAGAGGATAACCGCGGCAACGGTGGCAACAGCGCTCAGGCTATACTTCGCGGCCATCGCAGTTTTCCCTTGCGTTTGACGAAAATTTTCTCAATCATAACGAAAAATGGAAATTCGGCAAGTGAGCAAAAGTTCTCTGCCGATACCGGCCCAGGGCCTGAAGGAGGTCGTTGCGGTGAACCAGTGTTGTGACGGCAAATCCGGCAGCCGGTAATGGCCGCGGCGATCGACACCGGTCTCGATTTCTTTCGTCAGGCGCTGGCGCTGCGCGCCTATCGCCAGGAACTCCTGTCGGCCGACATTGCCAATGCCAGCACGCCGGGGTTCAAGGCGGTCGATCTCGATTTTTCGGCGGCGATGGGCGCCGCGATGGCGCCGCGGCCCGGCACCGCCGCGGCCGTCCCGGCCCGCAAGCTGTGGCTGGTCGATGACAAGCGCCAGCTGGCCCCGTCGGATACCGGCGGCGGCGCCGAGTTCGTCAAGTACCAGACCGGCAGCGAGGTGACGCTCGATGGCAACAGTGTCGATCTCGACCACGAAAAGGTCACGGCGGCCGAGAACGCCGTCCAATACGAAGCGGCGGCGACCTTTGCGTCGCAGACCGTCCGCATGCTGATGATCGCGATCACCGGGTCGGGCTCGCAGTCGTCGGGCGGCAGTTGAGGAGCTAGCGGATGTCGCTCTTTGGCACCTTGTCGATTGCCGGCTCGGGCATGTCGGCCGAATCGGAACGGCTCTCCGCCATCGCCAGCAACGTCGCCAACGCCAACAGCGCGGTCGGCGCCGGCGGCCAGCCGTACCGGGCGCGCGAGGTGGTGTTCCAGGCCGCCTCGCTGCACGGCGACGGCGAGGATGACCCGGCTTCGGTCGGCATGCGCGGGGTGCGGGTCGCCGCGGTGGTGGAAAGCGACGCGCCGACGCACACGGTCTACGACCCCGGCAGCAGCTTCGCCGACAGCAAGGGCTATGTGCAGATGCCCAACGTCAACCCGGTGGACGAGATGGTCAACATGATCTCCGCCCAGCAGGACTATCAGGCGAACCTGGAGGCGTTCAACGTCGCCAAGCAGCTCGCCTTGCGCACGCTGGCGATCTAGCGGCGACGGAGGGAACGACCATGACCGCCGCCGCCAGCGTGATGCCGGCCACGGTAACGACCCTGCCGGTCGGGACCCAGCTACAGAACGCCGCCAACACGCCGAGCGCCGCCAACGGCCCCAACACGACGCTGAACGAAAACGATTTTCTCAAGCTGCTGACCACCCAGCTCGAAAAGCAGAACCCGCTCAACCCGCAGAACCCCAGCGATCTCGCCGCGGAGCTGGCGCAATTCTCGACCGCCAGCGGGGTGCAGACGCTGAACCAGACGCTCGGCACCGGCGGCGGGGTTCAGGCGGCGGGGCTCGTCGGCAAGAATGTCGCGGTGGCGGGGAACGCGCTGATCCTCGGGGCGGGCGGCACCGCGCAGGGCGCGTTCAACCTGTCCGCCGCCGCCTCGGACGTCAAACTGGCCATCGCCGACGCCTCCGGCAGCATCGTCGATGTCGTCGATCTCGGCGCGGTGGCGGCGGGCAGCCAGAATTTCAGCTGGAACGGGCAAGGCCTCGACGGCAAGGCGCTGCCCGCCGGCACCTATTCCTATTCGATCAAGGCCACCGCCGCCTCGAGCGCGGCGACGGTGACGGCGACGCCCTATGCGGTCGTTCCGGTCACCTCGGTCGTGCTCGGCGGCCAGAACGGCACGATGCTCGATCTGGGCGGGGGGCTGGCGCCGGTGGCGCTGAGTGCGGTTCAGGAAGTGTTTTAGCGCGCTGAGGAGGATCGGCGATGACTCTCTCCGTCGAATTGACCGGGTTGCAGGCGGCGCAGACCGACCTCGACACGATCGGCAACAATATCGCGAATGTCGGCACCGACGGCTTCAAGGCCTCGACGCCGAACTTCAGCAGCCTCTACGGCGCTTCGCTCGCCGGCGCCACCGGCGGCGCGATCCCGGGGCAGGGGGTGCTGACCAACAGCCTGTCGCAGCTCTTCACCGAGGGCACGATCAGCCAGAGCGGCAACCCGCTCGACATCGCGATCAACGGCAACGGCTTCCTTCAGGTGCAGACCCCGTCCGGGCTCGCTTACACCCGCGACGGGTCGTTGCAACTCGATGCGAACGGCGTCATCACCAACGATACGGGCGCCGCGGTGCTCGGCTATTCGCCGGTGGCAAGCGGCAGCAACGGCACCGCCACGGGGCCGATCGGGCCGATCCAGATCAGCGAGGCCAATCTCACGCCGGTCGCGACCTCGACGCTGACCATGGACGTCAACCTGCCGTCGACCGACCCGCAGATCGATACGGCAACGACGCCGTTCAGCATCACCGACCCGGCGAGCTACAACGAGAGCACCACGACGACCGTCTATGACAGCCTCGGCACGCCGAGCACGCTGACGACCTATTTCACCCAGGTCAGCGGTTCCGGCTCGCCGCCGCAATGGCAGACGCATTGGGGGCTGAGCAGCGCCACGGGGACCCTGATCGGCTCCGGCGCCGGCGGGACGCTGACCTTCAACAGCTCGGGGGTGCTGACCGCCGGCAGCGGCACGGTCAGCGCCACGCCACCGAATGGTGCCGCGGCGTTGTCGATCGCCCAGAAATTCACCGGCACGACCCTCTCGAACCTGCCGTTCACGGTGAGCTCGATCGACAATAACGGCAATGGCGGGGGCCAGTTCTCGGGGCTGTCGATCAACCCCAACGGCAACATCCTCGCGCAGTATTCGAACGGAGCGACAAAGCTGATGGGCACCATCGCCCTGGCGAGCTTTGTCAACCCGCAAGGACTGACCGCGGTTCAGGGCAACAACTGGCTGGCCTCGGCGGCGTCCGGCGCCGCGGTCACCAACCCGCCCGGCACCGCCGGGCTGGGCACCCTGGAATCGGGCGCGCTCGAAGGTTCCAACGTCGACCTGTCGACGCAGCTGGTCAACCTGATCGTCGCCCAGCAGGCCTATCAGGCCAATGTCCAGGGCATCAATGTCGATCAGCAGGACGTCCAGCGCCTGCTGACGCTGCAATAATAGGCCCTGAGCAGGCAGCCGGCGGATGAGCCAGCAGGCGATCTACCTCGCGGCGTCCGGCCTCAATGCGACGATGGACCGGATGACCGCGGCGGCCAACAACCTCGCCAATGCCAGCACCACCGCTTTCAAGGCGCAGCAGCCGGTGTTCAAGGCCGAGCCCTATGTCGGCCAGGGCCTGCCCGACCGCGTCGACGTCGCGAGCAGCGAAGACACTGCCGACTTCAAGCCCGGCGCGCTCGAGCAGACCGGGCGGAGCCTCGATGTCGCGGTCGGCGGCTCGGGTTGGATCGCGGTGCAGGCGAATGACGGCACGCCGGCGCTGACCCGCAACGGCGCCCTCTCGATCTCGCAGACCGGGATGCTGGAGACCAGCGCCGGCAACCCGGTGCTCGGCGCCGGCGGTGCGCCGATCACCTTGCCGCCGCTGCAAAGCGTGACGATCGGCGAGGACGGCACGATCTCCGGGGTGCTGCTCGGCACGCCGGCCGATCAGATCACCACGCTGAATCGCATCCTGCTGACCAATCCGCCGCAGACGACGCTGCACCGACGCGCCGACGGTCTTTTTGCCGATCAGAGCGGGCAGCCCGTGCCCGACGCCTCGGTGCGGCTGCAGGTCGGCGCGCTCGAAGGCAGCAACGCCAACCCGGTCGCGCTGATGATGAGCATGATCGAGAACGCCCGCATGTTCCAGATGCAGACCGAGCTCGTGCACCAGACCATCAGCCAGGGCCAAGGGCAGAGCAGCCCCTTGAGCCTGAGCTGACCGTGCCTCGGCTGAACGCGCGGGAAGGAGCAAGCCATGATGCAGTCGCTGGCCGTGGTGCGCACCGGCCTCGAAGGCGAACAGACCAAGATGGACGTCATCTCCAACAACCTGGCGAACATCAATACGACCGGGTTCAAGAAGGTGCGCCCGATCTTCCAGGACCTGCTTTACGAGAACCAGACGCAGGCCGGCGGTTTCACCTCGCAGGCGACGAATTATCCGTCGGGCTTGCAGCAAGGTACCGGCGCCAATGTGATCGCCACCGAGCCGGTCGTCACCCAAGGCAGTCTCGAACAGACCGGCAATGCGCTCGACCTCGCGATCAACGGCCAGGGCTATTTCCAGATCCTGCTGCCGACCGGGCAGATCGCCTATACCCGTGACGGCAGCTTCCAGGTCAGCGCCCAGGGGCAGGTGGTCACCGCGCTCGGCAACCAGCTCCAGCCGCCGATCACCATCCCGCGCGGCGCGCAGAGCATCACGATCGGCCAGGACGGCACGGTCAGCATCACCTTGCAGGGCCAGGCGCAGCCGTCGCAACTCGGGGTGATCCAGCTTGCGAGCTTTATCAACCCCGCGGGTTTGCAGAACACCGGCAACAATCTGGCGTTGCAGACGCAGGCTTCCGGCGCGCCGATCACCGGGCAGCCGACGCAGAACGGGCTCGGCACGATTGCCCAGGGTTATCTCGAAGGGTCGAACGTGTCGGTCGTCGACGAGATGATCGACATGATCGCGACGCAGCGCGCCTACGAGCTCAACACCGAGGCCGCCAAGGGCGTCGACCAGATGCTGAACTACCTGACCCAGGCCGCGACGTGAGTTCACGCGTTTCTCCGGCCGCGGTGCTGTTGCTGCTCGGCGGGGGTGTGGCGGGCTGTACCCATCCGCAGACGCAGGGGCAGATGCTGGCCGATCTCGCCCACTTGCCGGGCGACCAGGCGACCGAGGGGCCGGTCACCAACGGGGCGATCTACCAGGGCAACGTGCAGGGCGGCGGCGGGTTCGAACTGTTCCGCGATCACCGCGTCTGGCAGGTCGGCGACATCGTCACGGTGCAGATCTCGCAGAACGCCAGCGCCACCAAAAACGTCAGCCAGAATCTCGGCCGCAACGACAGCGTCAAGCAGAACGTCAACAACCTGTTCGGGTTGCCGACCTCGTTCGGCCATTCGAGCTCGACGACCAAGTTCAACCCGAATATCGACGTCAGCACCGCCAACGCGCTGCAAGGCAGCGGCGGCACCGCGCAGAGCGACACCTTCACCGCCACCGTCTCGACGATGGTGCAGCGCATCCGTCCCAACGGCGACCTGGTCATCGCCGGCAACGACGAGGTGAAGCTGGTCGGCGGCAAGGAGTATATCCGCATCGCCGGCGTGGTGCGCCCGGAGGACCTGTCCGGCAACGTCGTGTCGTCGACCCAGATGGCCCAGGCGCATATCGAGTTCAGCGGCGACGGCGAGACCTATCTCGCGCCGAAGATGGGCTGGTTCCAGCGCCTGTTCCTGACAGTGAGCGAAGCATGGCCGGGCGACTGGTTCACCAATTAGCCCGGCTGTGCCTGCTGCTGACGGTCGCGCTGTCGTGCGGCGTCGCCGCGGCGCGGGCGGACCGGCTGAAGGAACTGGTGCAGGTCGAGGGCGCGCGCGAGAACCAGCTCATCGGCTATGGCCTGGTCGGCGGTCTCGCCGGCACCGGCGACCAGACCACGCAGGTGCCGTACACGGTCCAGGCGATCCAGAACATGATGCGGCAGATGGGGCTGACCCTGCCGCCGGCAGCGTTCCTGCAGCCGACCGCGGTCGCCGCGGTGATGGTCACCGCCGACCTGCCGGCGTTTCTGCAGGTCGGCCAGAAGATCGACGTCACGGTCTCGGCGATGGGCAACGCCAAGAGCCTGCGCGGCGGCGTGCTGCTGATGACCGAGCTGCGCGGCGCCGACGGCCAGGTCTACGCGATCGCCCAGGGCTCGCTGCTGGTCAGCGGTTTCGAGGCGAGCGGGCAGGCCTCGTCGACCACGGTCAACATCCCGACCGTCGCGCAAATCCCCTCGGGCGCGATCATCGAACGCACCGCCAAATCCTCGTTCGCCGCCGACGGCACGATCCTGCTCGATCTCGACCAGCGCTCGTTCGGCAACGCGGCGCGGATCGCGTCGGCGATCAATGCGCGCATGGGGCAGGTCGCGGAGGCGCGCGGCCCCGCGCAGATCGCGGTGCGCGGGCCGCCGGCGCCCAGCGCGCAGGTGCGCTTTGTCGCCGACCTGCTGGAGATCGAGGTGGCGACCGAGATGCCGGTCGCCCAGGTCGTCATCGACGCGCAGAGCGGCACGGTCGTGCTCGGCCAGGATGTCCGCATCGGCCCGGCGGCGGTCGCCTACGGCAGTCTCGCCGTCACCGTCAACGAGACCCCGGAAGTGTCGCAGCCGGGGCCGTTCAGCAACGGCACCACCAAGGTGGTTCCCCGCACCCAGGTCAAGGCGCAGGAAAAGACCGCCAAGGTCGTCGAATTGACCAACGCGCCGCGCGTCTCGGACATCGTGCGCAATCTCAACGCGATCGGTGCGACCTCGTCGGACCTGATCGCGATCCTCCAGGCGCTGAAGCAATCGGGGTCGCTGCATGCGCGGATCAAGGTGATCTGAGGTGGATCTCGGCGTTGCCCAGACGCTCGCCGCGACCAGCGGCGCCAACGACCTGGCCGGGCTGAAGAAGCTCGCCGTCGACAATCCCGCCGGGATGCGCAAGGTCGCGCAGCAATTCGGCGCGCTGCTGATGCAGAACCTGATGCGCCAGAACGACGGTACGGCGCTGCCGATGGCGGGCGGCACCGGCAGCGATGTCGTCAACCAGATGTTCGCCGGGACCATCGGCCAGGCGGTGATGTCCAACGAGAAGATGGGCCTTACCGACATGCTGGTCCGCTCGCTGCAGAAAAAACAGGCGCAGGCGGCGGGCGGAGCCGGCGATCCGTCCGCGGCATCGCCATCACCATCGTCGCCGCAGCCGGCCGCGGCGGCTGGCGCCGGATTTCCGCTCGGACCCTATTGGCAGGGCAACGGCACGCGGCCGCTTGCGGCGGCGATCGCCCAGGGGCTGAGCAACCCCGGCGCCGGCACCGCGATGGCGCTGATGACGCACATCAACCCCAAGCTCGCCTTTGCTTTCGGCACGGGAGCGGCAGCGGCGAATGCGGCGGCGAATGCGCCGGCCGGCGCCGGCGGCACGACCTTCCAGTCGAAGCCGGGACACGCCTCGGGCGGCGCCTCCCCGGAGGACGTTGCCGCCTTTGCGCAAAAGCTGATGCCGCTGTTGCAGCAGGCCGGACAGCAACTCGGCGTGTCGCCGAAGATATTGCTCGCGCAGACGGCGATCGAAACCGGCTGGGGCCGGTCGGTGGTCGGCAACAACCTGTTCGGCATCAAGGCCGGCGCGTCCTGGACCGGGGCCAAGGTCGACGCCGCAACCCACGAATACGAGGACGGCCGGCTGATCTCGATCACCGACGCCTTCCGCGCCTATCCCAGCGCCGAGGCGTCGGTGCAGGATTTTGTCGCGCTGGTGCGGAACAGCCCGCGCTATCGCGCGGTGCTCGGCAAAGGGGAAGATTCCGTCGGCTACGCCCAGGCGCTGATCGCCGGCGGCTGGGCGACCGACATCAATTACGTCGGCAAGCTGCACGCGGTCGCGACCGGCCCGTCGGTCGCGGCGGCAGATGCCGCGCAACCCGTGCCGAGCCAGCCGGCGCCCGAACCCGGACAGCCGGTCTCGCTGTTGCCGGCGAATTTCGCCGTGGCGTCGCGATAAGCAGGGTGACCGCGTCATGGCCGATGACAGCGCCCTGCTGACGCAACGAGAATACCGCATCGCGCGCCGCCTCACGCGGCTGTTTCGCGTCGAGCGCAACGGCCGTGCCGAGCACTGGGGCGAGGTCGCGTCGCGGATGCGCGAGCGTCGTGCCCGCCTGATCGACGAAATGCTCCGGTTGGAGGAGCGGCGGCGCGCGATGGAGCCGCTCGTGCCGGCGGAGCTTGCTCACGCGATGACGGCGCTGGCCGAGGAAGTCGGCTGCTCCGAGCAGCGTTGTCTGGAGCGCCTCGCCGAGTTCGACCGCGAGCTGCGTGGGCGCCGCGGCGTGCCGAGCGGGCTGCGCGATGGCGGCGGCCGCCTGTTGGGGCACGGCTAGGATGACCGGTCTCGGTCAGATCATCGATACCGGCCGCACCGGTCTCGATGCGGCGACGATGGCGCTGGAGACCGTCGCCAACAACACCGCCAACGTCAACACGCCGGGTTACAACGTCGAGTCGGTCAAGCAGACCGAGCTTCCCGGCGGGCTCAACGGGCCGGGGCTCGGCACCCAGGTCACCTCGATCCAGCGCGCCTACGACCAGTTCGTCTTCGCCCAGATGGTGGCGGCGACCTCGGCCAACCAGTCGGCGCAGGTGGCGCAGAACAGCGCGGAGAACCTGACCGCGATTTTCCCGGTCGCGTCCGGCGGCACCGGCGGGCTCGGCGTCTCGATCACCAGCTTCTTTGCCGGCATGGCGGGGATCAGCCAGGATCCGACGAGCCTGCCGAACCGTCAAACCTTTCTCAGCGACGCCAATGCGCTGGCCGCGAATTTCAATTCGGTCGGCAATCAGCTCGCCGCCAATCTCGGGTCGCTCAACGGGCAGCTCGGCAACGCCGTGGCACAGGTCAACACGCTGGCGCAGCAGATCGCCAACCTCAACACCCAGATCGAGGCGCAGACCGCCTCCGGCCTGACCCCGCCGAACGCGCTGATGGACGGGCGCGATGCGCTGGTGACGCAACTCGGCAGCGAGCTCGGCGTCAACGTCGTCAGCGCCCCCAACAACGGGATCAGCATCTTCACCACCGGCGGCGCGATGCTGGTGCAAGGCGGCACCGCCGCCAATCTGGTCGCGGCATCGGGCAGCTATGGCGATGGCGGCCTGTCGGTCATCTACCAGCCGACCGGGCAGGACATCACCGCAAGCCTCGGCGGCGGGACGATCGGCGGCGTGCTCGGCGCCCAGGCGCAGCTGGTCGCGGCGCAGAATTCGGTGGGTGCTTTGGCGGCGGCGCTCGCGGCCGCGGTCAATACCCAGCAGACGCTGGGTCTCGACCTCAACGGCGCGCAAGGGGCCGGCCTGTTCGCGGTCGGCGGGCCGACCGTGCTGGCCGACAAGGCGAATACCGGCAGCGGCACGCTGACCGCCGCGATCACCAATACCAACGCCTTTCTCCCCGGCAATTTCATCGTGACCAAGACCGCGAGCGGCTATGAGGCGACCAACACGGCGACGGGACAGGTGTCCGCGCTCGGCAGCGGACCGAGCCTCACCCTCGACGGCATGACGCTGGCGGTTTCGGGCACCATCGATACCGGCGACTCGTTCGAGGTCGAGCCCACCGCCACCGCCGCGCAGACCTTGAAGCTGACCGCCAGCGATCCGGCGTTGATCGCCGCCGCCTCGCCCTATGTCGCCACGCCCGGCAACAATCTCGGCAATGTCTCGGCAAGCGCCTTCAGCGCGGCGGCGAGCGGTTCGCTGCCGGCCGGGGCGGTGATCCTGCCGGCGAGCTATTTCGGCCAGAACCTGACCGTCAAATTCACTTCGGCGACGAGCTTCGACGTGCTCTCCGCGGGCAACACGGTCATCGCCTCCGGGAGCTTCAACGCCGGCGGCGGCGCGGCGATCGGGGTCGGTTATCCGAGCCCCCCTGCGCCCGCCGGCGAGGTCGCGGCGGTCTCGCTTTCCGCCGGCACCGCGGCGGCCGGCGACAGCTTTTCGCTGACCCCCGGCGGCATCAACAGCAACGGCAACGTGCTGACGATGACCGGGATCGCCAGTCAGAACATCGTCTCCGGCCAGAGCCTCAGCAGCGCTTACAGCGTGCTGGTCGGCCAGGTCGGCAGCGCCGGGCAGACCGCGAAGTTCAATGCCCAGGCCGCGCAGGGGCTGATGGGGCAGATCCAGTCGGTCCAGCAATCGATCTCGGGCGTCAATCTCGACGAGCAGGCGGCCGACCTGGTGAGCTTCCAGCAGGCTTACCAGGCGGCGGCGCAGATCATCGCCAGCGCCCAGTCGCTGTTTCAAACCCTCCTCACCGCGGTCGCGGCCTAAGCCATGCGCGTCAGCACCAACGAATTCCTGCTGGGGTCGCTGGCCGACCTCATGCAGCAGCAGGACAACGTCAACCAGCTCAATCGCGAGATCGCCACCGGGCAGACCCTGCTCGACGCCGCCGACGACCCCGGCGGCGCAGGGCAGGTCATCGGCTTTGCCAACCAGGTCGGCACGCTGGCCTATGATCAGGCCAACGGCCAGTCCGCCAAGACGACGCTGCAAAGCGGGGTCAGCGCACTGCAGCAGGTCACCAACCTGCTGGCCCAGCTGCAGCAGACCGCCGTCACCGCGGCCAACGGCGCCACCAACCAATCGAACCGCCAGGCCAACGTCAGCGTGGCGCAGTCCCTGTTGCAGCAACTGGTGCAGCTCGCCAACACGCAAGGCGCCAACGGCGCTTACCTGTTTGCCGGCACGCGCTCGAACGCCCCGGCCTTTTCGCAACTGCCGAACGGCCAGGTGGTGTTCAGCGGCGATGCCGGCAGCAACCAGGTCACCATCGCGCCGTCGCTCAACGTAGCCGCGTCGATCTCGGGCCAGAGCATCTTTATGAACATTCCCGCCGGCACCGAGGGAGTGGCGGTCTCGGCCGCGGGCGGCAATACCGGCGCCGCCTACGCGCTGGCCCACGGCGTGACCAGCGCGTCCCAGGTCAGCGCGGCGGCGCTTGCCGGCACGCAGTACGACATCGGCTTCGCGGGCAGCGGCTCGAGCCTGACCTATCAAGTAACCAGCGGCCAGGGCGTGCCGGGCAGCGCCGGGTACAACGCGACCTCGGGCGTCGTGGCGTCGGGCAGCTATGTCGCCGGCTCCGACCTCGCCTTTGGCGGCATACAGGTGCAGGTCACCGGCACGCCGGCGGCGGGAGACAATTTCGCCGTGCAGCCCGGCGCCAGCACCAGCCTCTTTCAGACCGTTCAGGATTTGATCACCGCTCTCGGCATGCCGCAAAACACCGCGGGCCAAATCTCCCAGGCGCAGCAGGCGCTGCAAAACGTCATCGCCAGCATCGGCGGTGCGCAAACCAGCGTGCTGTCGGCGCAGGGCACGCTGGGTAGCAACCTCGCGGAAATCCAGTCGGTGCAGAGCCAGACCAGCGCCCAGAGCGCCGACGCGAACGCGGCCATCTCCAATATCCAATCGGCCAGCCTGCCGCAGGTCCTGGCCAACTACAGCGAGGCCGTGACGGCGCTGCAAGCCGCGCAGCTCTCTTTCGCCAAGGTGCAGAACCTGACGCTGTTCCAGTATTTGACGCCCTGACGGGACCTGACGCCCTGACTGGCCGGCGCATTCCTGGCATGACGAATTCCGCAAATTCGTGTTAACGTTTTCGGCGGGGGAACTTCAGGCATGAATGACATCGCGCTCGCCGAAAAGGCGACGAGCGGGTTGCGGTCCGGCCCGGGCGGCGCTCTCGCCGGTTCGACCGCGCTCGTCGTGCTCGGCATGCATCGCAGCGGCACGTCGGCCCTGACCGGGATGCTGCATCGCCTCGGCGTGGTGCTGGGCGAGCAGCTGATGCCGGCCACGAGCGACAATCCGCGCGGCTACTGGGAGCATGCCGATATCGTCAAAGTGCACGAGCGGCTGATGGCGGCGCTCGGCTGGGCTTGGGAAGATATCCGTACGCCGCCGCCGGGCTTCGAGAACGGGGCCGCCGGCCGCATGGCGTATGACGAGATCGTCGCGCTGCTGCATCGCGACTTCGCCGGCGCGCCGCTCTGGGGCATCAAAGACCCGCGGCTGTGCCGATTGATGCCGCTTTGGGCGCCGTTGCTGGCGGCGGAGGGTGTCGAGCCCTGCTATCTGCTGGCGCTGCGCCACCCGCTCGACGTCGCCGCCTCGCTCACCGCGCGCGACGGGATCGGCACCGCCCGCGGCCTGATGCTGTGGCTCGGCCATCTGCTCGATGCGGAACGCGCGACGCGCGGCAAACCGCGCATCATCGTGCATTACGAGGAACTGATCGGCGGACGCGGCTGGCGCGCCGTCGCCGATCGTATCGCCGCGGAGCTGGGGATCGTCTGGCCGCGGCCGGACGAGGCCGCGATCGACGCGTTTCTGGCGCCGGAACTGCGTCGCCGGCGGAACAGCGATTCGACGCCGGCGCCGCTGCCGACTTGGATCGCCTCGGTCTACGACGCCTTTCGCGCCGGCGAACTGCATCTCGATACGGTGTGCGACGACATCGCCAACCAGTCGGCCCGCGCCGGCGAGCTGTTCGTGCCGGTCCTCGGCGAGGCGGTGCAGGCCCTGGTGCAAGCCCGGGCGCAACGCCAGGCGCAGGAACACGCCATCGCCGAGCTGACGCAGCGTTTGACCCGTGCGGAACACGAAGCCCAGGAAACCCGCGACCGTTTGCAGCGTGCGGTGACCGAGGCGGCGCTCGCCAAGCGGCAGGGTGTCGTGGTGCAGACCATCGACGGGCGCGCTCTGCCGCCGCCGCCGGCGGTCGAGGAGGCTTTCCCGCGCTGGCTGATGGCGCGCAGCACGGCCGCGTTCGCACGCGCCGACTGGGTGGCCGAGCGGCTGCGCCAATGGCCGGCGGTCCCGAAACTCGCGCTCGGCATGGTGCTGCCCGCGGGCGGCGAAGCCAACCTGGTGCTGACCCTGCGCTCGCTCGGCTCGCAGATCGCCGGCGATTGGCTGCTCCATATCGTCGCCGAAGCGCCGCCGCCGGTCGCGCTCGACGCCGAGCCGCGCATCGCCTGGCACGTCGCCAAGACGGCGGCGGCAAGCGAACTGACCCGGGTCCTGGCGGCCTGCCCCGCCGATTTCGTCGCGCTGATCGACGCTGGCGACCAGTTGGCGCCGCACGCGCTGTTCACTGTCGCCGATGCCTTCCGGCGTCATCCGGAATGGCAGGCGCTCTATACCGACGAGGCGCGGATCGACCCGCAAGGGGTGCTGAGCAGCCCGCATTTCAAGCCCGATTTCAACATCGACCTGATGCGCGGCCTGCCTTATGTCGGGGCGCTGGTCGCGGTGCGGCGCGAGGTGTTCGCGGCGATGGGCGGGTTCGACCCGGCCTGGGACGGCACCGAGGAATACGATCTCGCGCTGCGGCTGGCGGAACGCCTCGGCCCCGACGGGTTCGGCCACGTCGCCGACGTCCTCTACTATCGGCTGGTCAATTCCGGCCGCTCGCGCCGTCCGGCCGAGGCGATCTGTGCCGACATGCCGAAGATCGTCCAGGCGCATCTCGACCGGCTCGGCATTGCCGGCAGCGTCGAGCAGGGGGTTCCGGCGCATACCTGCCGGGTGCGGTATCGCCATGACGGGCCCGACCCGCTGGTCTCGATCATCGTGCCGACCAAGAACCAGCCGGCGATGCTCAAGCGCTGCGTCGAGAGCGTGCTCGGCCTCACGGCCTACGAGAATTACGAGCTGATCATCGTCGACAACGGCAGCGACGAAGCCGATGCCCGCGCCTATCTCCAGGGCATCGAAGACAAGTTCGCCGAGATCGGCAGCCGCATCCGGGTCCTGCGCCAGCCGGGTCCGTTCAATTTCTCCGCGCTGAACAACCGCGCGGTGCGGGAGTCCGCCCAGGGCGAATACATCTGCCTTTTGAACAACGACGCGGCGCCGCTCGATGCGGCGTGGCTCGGCGAGATGATGGTGCTGGCGCGGCGGCCCGAGGTCGGCGTGGTCGGCGCCAAGCTCACCTATCCCGACGGCCGCATCCAGCATGGCGGGGTGATCCTCGGCGTCGGCTACGGCACGCCGGCCGACCACCCGTATAACGGCGAGCCGGGCAATGCGATCGGCTACTGGGGGCGGCTGCTGGTGCCGCAGGATTTGTCCGCCGTCACCGCGGCGTGCTGCGTGACCCGGCGCGCGGTCTGGGACGCGCTCGGCGGGTTCGACGAAGCCGATTTCGCGGTCTGCTACAACGACGTCGACTATTGCCTGCGCGCGCGCGACGCCGGCTATCTCGTGGTCTGGACGCCGTATGCCCGGTTGCTGCACGACACCAGCGTCTCGCAGCGCGCCAATGTCGAGAACAAGGCGGTGGCGGAGCGTAACGCCCGCTTTGCCCGCGAGAAGCTGGCGATGTTCCGCAAATGGATGCCGCGCATCGCCTATGACCCGGCCTATAACCGCAACCTGTCGTCATTCGGTATGGGTTTCTCCGTCGAGGTCGAGGGCGCGCCGACCTGGGACCCCGATTTCCGGCCGCGCGAGCGGGTGCTGGTCTATTGCGCCGATCGGGAGGGTTGCGGCGAATACCGCATCATCGCGCCGAGCCGGGCGCTGTTCAAATCGGGCCTGGTCCATACGTTCGAGACGATGCGGCTGATGACGCCGCCCGAGATCGCGCGCATCGCGCCCGACAGCGTCGTCTTCCAGCGCCAGCTCGAACCCGGCCAGATCGAGGTCATCGAGTGGGTCAAGCAAACGTCGAAGGCGTTCCGCATCTTCGAGCTCGACGACCTGATCACCAACCTGCCGCCGAAGAGCGCACACCGGCCCAACATTGCCGCCGATATCGGTGAACGGATCAAGCAGGCGCTCGCCTTGTGCGACCGCTTCGTGTGCAGCACCGAACCGATGGCGCGGGCCTACGGGACACTATGCGGCGAGACGGTCGTCGTGCCCAACCGGTTGGAGAAGGCGCGCTGGCTCGGCCTCGATCCGGGGCGGCGCGACGGCAAGCCGCGGGTCGGCTGGGCCGGCGCGATCGGCCATATGGGCGATCTTGCGATCATCGCGCCGGTCGTCGAGGCTACCGCGAAGGAGGTCGACTGGGTTTTCCTCGGCCTGTGCCCGGATGGGCTGAAGCGCCATGTCGCCGAGTTCCACCCTTGGGTCGAACTGCACGATTACGCCGCTAAACTGGCCTCGCTCGACCTCGACCTCGCCGTCGCGCCGCTCGAATATCACCCGTTCAACGAGGCGAAGAGCAATCTGCGGCTGCTTGAATACGGGGTGCTGGGCTATCCGGTGCTGTGCACCGATATCCTGCCGTATCAGGGGTCGCTGCCGGTGGTGCGGACCCGCAACAAGCCGCGCGACTGGATTCGCGCGATCCGCGAGCTGGTCGCCGACCGCGACGCGCTTCGCCAAGCCGGTGACGGGCTGCGGCAAGCGGTGCTGCGCGACTGGATGCTCGAGGATCATCTCGACGCGTGGAAACGCGCCTGGCTGCCGTAAGCCGCGACATGCGGCATCTTCCGGCGAGCTCCCTGCGGTTCCGCCCGGCGGCGGCGGTTTGCCTAAAATTCGAAATAAAACTTGCCCGCGATAAACGTCAAAAGCGATTTTTCTCGGCAAGCCCCCACCCAACCCGCGCAACAAAATCCGCAAGCGTCCGTCTCCTTTGGGGTGAACGGCCCGTCGCCGGCGTCGAACCATACCGGTTCGCTCGCCGGTTGCGTGGTCACCCCAACCCGCGCCGGGAAGCATCCCGGGCCGTCGGCAGGAGGAGACAAGCGATGCTATCCGGCGTTATCAACACCAACATCAACGCGCTTTACGCATTGAATTCGCTCGCCAATACGACGAACACCACGAACACCCTCGAACAGCAGCTGTCGACCGGCCTGTCGATCAACAGCCCGGCCGACAACCCCGCCGGCTACATCGCGGCGCAAGGCTTCACCGCCCAGATCGGCGGCGTCAACCAGGCGACCTCGAACGCCAACCAGGCGATCTCGCTGGTGCAAACCGCCGACGGCGCGATCACCCAGCAGGTCAACATCCTGCAAAACATCCTGTCGATCGCCTCGCAGGCGGCCAATGGCGGCTCGACCTCGTCACAGCTCGCCGCCTTGCAGCAGGTCGTCTCGCAGTTGGAGACGCAGATCTCGACGATCTCGACGCAGACCAATTTCAACGGCGTCAACCTGCTCGACGGTACGTTCCAGGGCGTCAACTTCCAGGTCGGCCCGGGCGCCGGCCAGACGATCGGCCTGTCGCTGGGCAGCACCGCGTCCAACCAGATCGGCGCGTTCCAGTCGAGCGCCAATACCAGCGCCGGCATCTTCAAGACCAACGGCGTCGGAACCGGCGCGGTGGCCGACAACACCGGCGCGTCCTATGTGATCGCCTCGGGCGGCATCGGGCTCTACGCCACCGGCTCGGTCGGCGTCTCCGGTTCGGCCGGCAATGCGAGCTACTCGGTGTCGGCGAAGAACGAATCGGCGCAAGGCATCGCGCAATCGATCAACGCGATCACCAGCAAGACCAATGTCACCGCCGTCGCCGATACCAGCGCCGCGTTCACGGTGACCGCCGGCTCGTTCTCGTTCACCCTCGGCAACGGCAACGGTGCGGCGCAGACCAACCCGGTGACGATCACCGCGACGGTGACCAGCGTGTCGCAGTCGGGCTTGGCCGGGCTGGTCAACGCGATCAACGAGAACACCGGCAGCACCGGCGTCGCGGCGACCGTCAACGCCAACAACCAGCTGATCCTGACCAACGCGCAGGGCGACAACATCTCGATCGCCAATTTCTCCGGCTCCGGCTCCTTGGCCGCCGGCGGTACGACGACCACCACGATCGACTCGTCCCACACCAGCGCGACCGTGCAAGGTCTGGTGACCCTGCAATCGAACCAGAGCTTTGCTTTGGCGCCGGCGTCATCGGATATCGGCCTCAACACCTCGTCGGCGCTGTCGGCGGTGTCGTCGGTCAATGTCAGCACCACGGCGGGCGCGACCGCGGCTCTCAACGTCGTGCAGTACGCCTTGCAGCAGCTCGAAAATGTCGGCGGCCAACTCGGTGCGACGCAGCAGCGGCTGCAGGCGACGGTGTCCAACCTGCAATCCGCGAACACCAACCTCACGGCAGCGCAAGCGGTGGTGCAGGACGCCAACATCCCTGAGGTGTCGACCAAGCTGACGCAGCAGGAAATTCTGCAACAGGCCGGCATCTCGGCGCTGTCTCAGTCGAGCCAGCTGCAGCAATCCTTCTTGAAGCTGCTGCAGTAGCAAGGACGCCGGAGGCAACCCGTCCCCGCTCATCCGGCGGGGACGGGTCTCGGCACAGGAGTCGGACCTAGAAGTCTATGGCGACCGTTACCAACCTCCTGAGCTCCGACCAGATCAGCCAGCTGATCCAGCAGGCGAGCGCCGCCAACCAGTTGCCGGCCGCGACGCTGCAGACTCAGGAAGTCCCCATGAAGGCGCAGATTTCCGCGCTGGGGAAAATTCAAAGCGCGCTGTCGGGTCTGCAATCGGCGCTGGGCGATCTCGCCAATATCGATACGCTGACGCAGCGCACCGTATCGAGCACGCCCGGCAGCATCGTCTCCGCCGCGGTCACCAACGACGCGCCGGTCGGCACGTATTCGTTGACCGGAATCCATCTCGCCACGGCCGAGACGCTGATCTCGTCGGGCTCGGCGAGCGCCAGCGCCAGCCTCGGTTCCGGGTCGATCTCCATCCAAATCGGCAGCGGCAGCGCCGTCACCGTCAATATCACCAGCGGTTCGTCGACCCTGTCGGCGATTGCCGCGGCGATCGACCAGGCCAATACCGGGGTGACGGCGAGCGTCTTGTTCGACGGCTCCACCTATCGCCTCCTGTTGACCGGCGACAGCTCCGGCGCCGCCAATGCCTTCACCGTCAGCGGCACCGGCGGGCTCGCCGGCTTGAGCTATCACACCGGTGTCTCCGGCGGCCTGTCGGTGACCCAAAGCGCCGCCAACGCCGGGTTCTCGCTCAACGGCATCTCGATCACCAGCGGCTCGAACACCATCACCGGCGTGGTCCCCGGCCTTACGCTGACCCTGGCCGAGGCCGGCGCGGCGACGGTGACGGTCAGCCAGAGCACCGGCGCGCTCGACGCCGCCGCCCAGGGCGTCGTGCAGGCGCTGAACCAGACGCTCGCGACCATCAGCCAGCAAAGCGCCTTTTCGCCCTCGGCCGGCGCGGGACCGCTGCTCGGCGATGTCGGCGTCGAGCAGTTGCGCCAAAGCCTGCTCAACGCCCTCACCGCCCAGATCGGCGTCGGCAGCGCCGCGGGGGCCTCGTCGTTCAATTCGCTGAGTTCGGTCGGCTTCCAGATCACCAGCGGCGGCACGATCTCGCTCGACAACGACGCGTTCGAGAGCGCGGCGCAGACCAATTATGCGGCGGTTGCCTCGCTGCTCGGCGCGCTCGGCGTCGCGAACAACCCGAACGTCGCGGTCGCCGGGATTGCGTCGGCGCCCCCCGGCACCTACGCCGTCAACGTGACCAGCAACGCCAACGGGGTCGTTGCCGGCACGATCAACGGCCTCGCGGCGAGCGGCACCGGCGGCGTTCTGACCGTGACCGCGCCGGGCTCGCTCAAAGGGCTGTCGTTGCAGATCCAGCCGGGGGTCACCGGCAGCCTGGGCAGCGTGACGATCAGCCAGGGCCTGTTCGGCAGCCTGTCGAGCGTCGTCAACGCCGCGCTTGCCAGCGGCTCGGGCACCATTGTCGGCCATATCGGCGGCCTCAACACCTCGATTGCCGCGATGGATAAGCAGATCGCGGCGCTGCAAGCCGAGGCGACAGCCCAGACCCAGGCGCTCACCAAGCAATTCAGCGCGGCGCAGGCCACGCTCAATCAGCTGACCACGGTCAGCAGCTTTCTGTCGGCGTATTTCAAGCAAACTTCGGGTTGAGGAGACGCACCGTGATCGGCATGCGGCAAAGAGGCGGCGCTGCGGCGGCTTATCGGGCGATCGAGGGTATCGGCGCGGCGCCCGAGGATTTCATGAAGATGGCGCTCGACGCCGCGCGCACCTTGCTGTTGCGGGCCGAAGCCGCGATCGCCGCGGGCGAGCGCGTCGAAAAGGCAACCGCGCTGGCCTCGGCGGCGCGGGTGGTCGAATTCATGCTCGGCTTGTCCGGCGCCGCGCCAGGCGCGTTGAGCGAGTGCCTCGCGAGCGTGTATCAATATGTCCTGGCCGCCATCCTCAAGGGCAATGCCGGGGACGACAGCGAAGCGGTCCAAGCCGCGCGGGCTGCGCTCGACGAACTCGCCGCGACTTGGCGCACGATCTTCCCGGACAAGACGGACTGGGAGGAGGGCGGCTCCGACGACGCCGAGCCGAGCGGGAGACGCGATTATGCCTGATCCGATCCGAGGGGTGAGCACGCCCGACCCGGTCACGCCCGCGGCGACGACCGCCGGCACGGCCGGGACGGCGGCTACCGACACCGCCGCGAGCGCGGCCGCGGCGGCGTCTGCCGTCGCGCCGGCGGTCGACGACGCGAATGTCGGGCAAACCGAAGCGCTGCTGCAAACGATCCTCGACGCGGCGAGCAACACGCCGGGCATCGACCAGACCAAGGTCAGCGAGTTGCAGCAGGCGATCGCGTCAGGCGCCTATCAGGCGAACCCGCAATCGATCGCCCAGAAATTCGTCGAGCTGGAAGCCCAGCTCGGCACTGCGGGGCAGGTTCAATGACGCTGTCGCCGCCTTTTTCAGGAAGCAAGCCGCAGCGCGGCGAAGATCGGGTCGGCGGCGGCCGCCTCGGCCTCCCGCCTGATCCATTCCTGCACCCGGGCGAGACGCTCGGCGGCCTGGTGGATGTCGTCGCGGTCGGCGATGTCGACAACGGCTTCGAGGAGCTGCTCGAGGCATTCGGCACGGCCGAAGCGCGGCGCCGCCGTTTCCGGACGGCATCGCGGTCTGCATATGACCGGCCGCATCCTTGTTGTGTTCCGCACCCGACCGTCTTCCCCCGCGGCGTCTTCCCCAGCGGCTCCGCCCGTATCCACCGTCTTTCCGTCGCCGGCTAGGACCGGCGCGGAACCCAGCGAATCAGGATGCCCGAATCCGATTCCCCGCGCGTGACAGCTTGACGATAACCGGGAAATTTTCAATGTTGCCATACGGAGGGAGAGGTGCGAGCTCGATCTGAAATCGTCTTTCCCAACAATATCAGAGATTTAAGGTTGCGGCGTCGGATGACGCAGGCGCAGGTCGGGCGCATGATGGACCCACCCGTCGGCGAATCGGCCGTGTCGAAAATGGAAAGCGGTGAGCGCCGCTTGACAAATTTGCAGCTCGCCAACCTGGCCGCGATCCTGCGCTGCCGGCCGGAGGAGATCCCGGTGGTCAGCGGTCGCGACCCGGCCGAAGGGGTGAAGCGCTGGCAGCGCGCCCAGCAGGAGGTGGTCGGCAGCAGCATCGCCAGCGGCGCCGCGGCGGCGGGCTATGTGCTCGCGCAGTTGCGCAAGAAGCACGGCAAGACCATGCAGCAGGTCGCCGACGCGATCGGCATGACGCTCTCGGTCTATCACCGGATGGAAATGGCCAGCCGGATGATCCAGGGCGACGAGATCGACAAGATCGCCCGGCTTTACGGCCTATCGGCGGACGAGCTGGCCGGCCTGTTCGAACGGCGCATCGCCGAGAACCTCGAGCAGCTCAAGAACGGCGTTCCGATCGAGCAGCTCTTGCCGCGCGTGCCGCGTTCGCTGCTCAAGGACAGCGGCAGATGGAGCCGGCTCGGCGCGCTGGAGCGATATGCGTTCCAACGCAGCATCCGCTACGCCGCCGCGGCGCCGGGCGAGCCGGTGTCGCTGCCGGTGTGCGGGCGGATGAAGGTCGGCGATGACGGGCTGCACCGCTTCGCGCTCGATCGTGAGGCGGGCGTCGAGCAGATGCCGCTCGACGAGCTGCTGCGCCCCAGCGAGACGGGGTTTCTCGTCCGCAACTACTCGCAGCGCCTGGGGGTGCTGCTGCGCCCCGGTGCGCTCGCCTATGTCGATCCGTCGGTGCCGGCGGCGATCGGCGACATCGTCTTTCTCACCCGCCAGGACGGGACGGCCGACGCCGCGGTGGTGATCGGCGACGGCATCGGGCCGCTGATGCTGAAGATGTACAATCCGGAGGAGCAGATCCCGATCAGCGATCCGAGCATCGCCTCGGTGCTGCGCGTCGGCATGCTGGTGATGCCGTAGCCGCCTTGCCGCCCGCCATGCCTCACGGCCGATTCGCCCATCACGCTCGCATCGCGGCGCGCAATGCAGCCGCCGGGTTCGGCTATTTGGCATCCAAGCTGCTGAGTCGGCTTGGTTCTCACCGGCGATCGGGCGAGACCCGGCAGTGGGAAAATCGCCGTCGCGTGAGGCTTCGTATAGAATCGCGCGCCATCGAGACAAAGGCTCCGCTGCGGGGAATGCGACGTGGTCAGCGTGCCCGACCCATCGCCTGATCAGTCCCCGGACGTTTCTGGCGGTGAGGCCGCAGCGCGGCCATGGCGATGGCCGCATTTTCCCGGCCCGCTCATCGGTTCGCCGCGCGTTGTCGCTCTGGCGTTGGTTGCCGCGGGCGTGTTGCCGCCGATCGGACTCGCTGCGCTGCCGGGCGGTTTGTCGATGCTGGGCGCGCCGCGGACCGGGATGGTGCTGGTCGCGGCGCTGCTGTTCGCGCCCGCGCTGGTCGGCTTTGCGGTCGCGCTGCGCGGGTTCGATGCGGTCGTCGCCCGGCTGCGCGACCAGCTTGGCGGCGAATGCCGCCAGACCATCGCCCGCGTTCTGCTCGCCGCGCTGATCCTCGCCTACGTCTTCGGGCTGCTGGCCGCGCTGCCCGGCGATCCGGCGATCGGTCCCTGCCTGCTGATCGGTTCGCTCAACCTTGCCGCTGCGTGGCTCTTTCTCCTCAATATCGTGCTGGAGCCGCAGCGTTCCGCGTTGCGCCGCTACGCGGCGCTGATTTCCGACGTGACCCTGCTGTCGATCCTGCTCGCCGCCGGCGACGGGCTGACCGCCGCGCTGGCGGTCGTCTATTGCTATATCGCCATCGCCAATGGCGAGCACCACGGGGTCAGGGCGCTGGTCGTGACGATCGTCCTGGAACTGGCGGCTTTTGCCGCGGTGGTGTTGGCGACGTCCTTCTGGTGGGACCGCCCGCTGCTCGCTGGCGGCATGCTCGCGGCGATGGCGCTGCTGCCGGCCTATGTCGGCGCCGTGCTGCATCGGCTGACGGCGGCGAAGACCGCGGCGGAAGCGGCGAACGCGGCGAAGAACCGGTTCCTGGCGGTGCTCGGCGACGATCTGCGCGGTCCGCTGCGCGCCGTCGCGCGGATGGGCAGCACGCTCGACCGCGAGGCGCTCGACCCGGAGCTGCGGGACATGCTCGCGCGCACCCGGCTGAACGCGCGCGCGATGCTGCAGCAGCTCGACGACATGCTCAATTACGTCAAGATCGACGACGGCAGCTTCGCGCCGGAGACCCGCTCGTTCGATCTGCACCGCCTGGCCAACGGGGCGATTTCGGCGCTGCGCGCCCCGGCGGCGGAGCGGGGCGTCACGCTGGCGCTGCGCATCGACCCGCGGCTGCCCTATCAGCTGCGCGGCTGGCCGCACCAGTTTCGCCAGATCCTGATCTGCCTCGTGACGAACGCGATCCGCCAGGTGGACAAGGCCCGGCTGCGGGTCGATTTCGCCGCGGCGGCGCTCGCCGAAGACAAAATCGTCCTGCGGCTGACGGTCGCCAGCGGTTTTGCCGATCGCCGGCTGGAGACCGCCGGCGAAGCGGAGGAATTCGACGACGACAGCCGTCATCTCGGGCTGGCGGTCGCCCACCGGCTGGCCGGCCTGATGGGCGGCCGGCTCGCCGCCGACAGCGATCCGCGGCGCGGGTTGTCGCTGACCGTCGAGCTGCCCTTTGCGGTCGACCAGGCCTCGCTCGCCCTGCCGCTCGATTTGGCCGAGCTGCCGGTGCTGATCGTGACCAAGGATGCGGAATTCGTCGGCGAGCTGATCGAGCCGCTCGAAGCCTGGCGCGCCGATCCGCGCTGGATCGGCGCCGGCGATGCGGCGCTGCAGTATCTCGCCGGCTTTGACGGCGGGCCGCGCCGCGGCGTCATGGTCGTCGACGGACGCGGCGACGTGCTGCAAGGGCTGAGCTGGGCGCATCGCGCGACCGAGGAACACGCGTCGGACCCGCCTTACCTGCTCTTTATCGCCGACGAGGCGCGCATCGACAGCGTCATCGGCCTGGCCGACGGCGATCTGGACGGCGTGCTGCCGGCACCCTTTACCCATGCCGCACTGCGCGCTGCGCTGCACGCACTGCGTGTCGAGCCGGCCGACTGGTTCCTGACCGAGCCGCTGACGGCACCCGAGCCGCCGCCGGCCCGTCGGCCGTTCCAGGAGATCGCGCCGCTCCGCGCGGCGGCGTCGCCCCAGCCGATGGAGACGCCGATAGGCATCGACGAGCCGGTGCCCCCGCCGGTCGCCGCGCCGGTTCCGGCTGCGGCACACCCACCGCGTCCCGCACCCCCGCCGTCCGCGGCGGAGCCGGTTGGCTTTGCGTCGCCGCGGACGGCGCCTCCCCGGGCGCCGCTTGCCCAGGCGCCATTTGCCCAGGCGCCGTTTGCCCAGGCGCCGGTACGGCGGCGGCAGCAAATCCTGGTCGCCACCGCCAATCCGGCCAACCGCAAGATCCTCGGCTCGATCCTGGCGCGGGGCGGCTATATCGTCCATTTCGCCGAGGATGCCGACGACGCCCGCCAGGGGTTGGAGACGCGCGACATCGACGCGCTGGTGATCGACCTGACCGGCTATGCCGGCGCCGATTACGGCGCCGCGCGGCAATGCCGCAAGGCGCGCGCGACATTGCCGATTATCGCGCTCACCGGCGACAGCCCGGACATCGCGGAGCGCCGCGGCGGCGCTGCGGGCCTCGACGCCGTGCTGCCCAAACCGGTCGAGCCGCGGCGGCTGCTGGGCGCCCTCGCCACCGCGCTCGACGCGCCGGAGCCGGCCGATGCCGGGCCGCGCGGCGTGGTGACGGAACTGGCCTCGCACCCGCGCTTTGCCGGCGAGGCGGCGGTCGCCGCCGATCGCGGCATGGCGCCGCTCGGCGAGGAGGGCGAGGCGCTGCAGGCGCTGATCGACAATTTCCGCATCGACACGGCGCGCATCGTCACCGATATCGACCAGGCCGCGGGCGCGGGCGATGTGCCGGCTTTCGAGGCGGCGGTGCAGGCGATGCACGCCAGCACCGAGGTGTTCGGCGTCACCCGCATTCGCGACATCCTGGGCTCCATCCGGGAACCGACGCCGGCCAAATTGCGGCTGCAAGGCGCCGATTTCGTGCACCGGCTGGAGAGCGAACTGGCGCGGCTCGACGGCGCGCTGGTCGAATACCTAAAGGCCGCTAAATAGCAGCGGTTCGGCCGGCTCGGGGCGCGGTGCCGGGATGTCGGGCTCCGCTGCCTCCGGCGGCGTTGCCGGCACAGTTATCGGCCGGTTTTGCGGTGTAAAGCTCCGCCGCTCGGCGAGCAGCGCCAGCGCCCGGTCGCGGTTCTCCCAGCAGACCTCGACATAGTAGATCGCGCTTGCCGCTACAAACACGCCGAGCGCGTCGTTGAAGCAGCCGACCGCCGCCTCGAACTCCGCCGTGCCCATGGCGCGCTCGCCAAGTCGCAGCAGCGCGCCGCCGAGATTGTTCTGCGTCATCGCCCATTGCATCGGCGCGCGCTCGCGCGTGCATTCGGCGAGGGCGTCGCGGTAGCATTGCACCGCCTCGTCCATGCGGCCGATGCCGTTGTCGCGCTCGCCGAGCCGCGCCAACGCGTTGCCGAGGTTGTTCTGCGTCATCGCCCAGTCGAGCGGCCAGCGCTCGCGCGGATATTCGCGCAGCGCCTCGCGATAGGCGGTGACCGCCTCGCGCAGCCAGCCGGCCTCGTTCTCGCGCTCGCCGAGGCTCGACAGCGCGTTGCCGAGATTGCCCATGGTGCGCGCCCAGTCGAGCCGGCTGCGGTCGCGGCGGTACTCCTTGAGCGCCTCGCGATAGGTCAGCACCGCCTCGCGCAGGCGGCGGCCGCCGGTCTCCCGCTCGCCGAGCGCAGTCAGCACATTGGCGAGATTGACCTGGGTCATCGCCCAGTCGAGCGGCGCGCGCTGCCGGGTGCGCACGCGCAGCGCCTGGCGATAGGCGGCGGCCGCCTCCTCCAGCCGCGCGGTGCCCGGCTCGCGCTCGCCGAGGCTGCGCAGCGCGGCGCCGAGATTGTGCTGGGTCATCGCCCAGTCGAGCGGCACGCGCTCCGGCCGGTATTCCTTGAGCGCTTCCTGATAGGCCGCGACCGCCTCTTCCAGCCGCGCCGGGGCTGCCTCGCGAATGCCGAGATTGCGCAGCGCCGCGCCGAGATTGTTCTGCGTCATCGCCCATTCGAGCGGTTGCCGCGAGCGGGTATAGACTTCGAGCGCGCTGCGATAGGCGGCTACCGCTTCTTCGAGATGCTCGGTGCCCTGCTCCCGCGCGCCCAGCGCGGCCAGCGCATTGCCCAGGTTGTTTTGCAGCATCGCCCATTCCAGCGGCTGCCGCTCGCGGCTGTAGCGCCGCCCTGCGGCGTGCAGCGCGGTGATCGCCTCGACGAGGCGCGCCGGTGTGATCTGGCGCGCCCCGCCCTCGGTGAGCGGTGCTTCGTCAACGGTCGTCGTCGGCAGGCGGGTGACGGCTGCGGTCATGGCCCGACAACTTCCGCGTTCGGCGCCGAAGTGGCAACGAATCGCCGAGAATTCGGCCAATTCCGGCGGGTTAACGTGGTTCTTCCGGCGCCGCGGCGGCCGCAACCGCGGCCGCCGATTCTCGCCGCGGCATTGCCCGTTGCGGGTGACGAGGCCATGCTGCGGGAACGAAGGGGAGAGCGGCATGGCAGCGGGGAGCGGCAGGCGGGTCGGGGTGATCGGCGCCGGCATGGTCGGCATCTGCGTCGCGAGCTATCTGCAGCGCGACGGCCACAGCGTCTTCCTGATCGATCCCAACACGCCGGGCGAGGGCGCCTCGTTCGGCAATGCCGGTGCGTTCAATGCCTCGTCGGTGACGCCGATGTCGGCCCCCGGCATCGTCAGGAAGGTGCCGGGCTGGCTGCGCGACCCGCTGGGGCCGTTGTCGCTGCGCTGGACCTATCTGCCGGCGGTCCTGCCCTATCTGTGGCGGTTCGTGCGCGCCGGCACCGCGGAGAAGGTGCATGCCCAGGCGCGGGCGCTGCGGCCGCTGGTCGGCGCGACGCTGGCGGCGCTGCGGCCCCTGGTGACCGACGCCGGCGCCGAGCACCTCGTGCACCAGCGGGGGCACCTGTACGTCTACCGCTCGCCGGAGTCGCTGGCGAAGGACGGTCTCGCCTGGACGCTGCGGCGCGAGAACGGGGTCGAGGTCGACGCGTTCGACGCCGACGAACTGCGCCAGCTCGAACCGGCCCTGTCGCGCGACTATGTGCGCGGCCTGCTGGTGCGCGAGAACGGGCACACCAGCAACCCGTTCGGCCTGGTGAGCGCGCTGGTCGAGCATTTTGTACGCCACGGCGGCGCGGTGATCCGCGCCGAGGCGCACGGCTTTCGCCTCGACGGCGGCAGGCTGACGGCGATCCGCACCGACGCGGGCGAACTCGCCGCGGACGGCGCGGTGGTCGCCGCCGGCGCCTGGTCGAAGCCGCTCGCCGCCTCGCTCGGCGATGTCGTGCCGCTGGAGACCGAGCGCGGTTATCACCTGATGATCCGCGACCCCGAAATCATGCCGACGATCCCCACCGCCGACGGCGACGGCAAGTTTGTCGCGACGCCGATGGATACCGGGCTGCGCTTTGCCGGCACGGTCGAGCTGGCCGGGCTCAAGGCACCGCCGGACTGGCGCCGCGCCCGCATCCTCCTGGAGCAGGGCCGCAGGATGCTGCCCGGCCTCGCGGCGCATCACGGCGAGGACCGCATCAGCGTGTGGATGGGGCATCGCCCGTCGCTGCCGGACTCGCTGCCGGTGATCGGGCAGTCGCGGGCGACACCGGATGTGATCTACGCCTTTGGCCATGGCCATGTCGGGATGACCTGCGCGCCGATGACCGGCCGCGTCGTCGCCGACCTGGTCACGGGGCGCAAGCCGTCGATCGACATCGCGCCCTTCGACCCGCAGCGGTTCTGATGGAGGCGCTGACGCGGGAGGTCTATCACGGCCTCAACCTCATGACGCTGATCGGCTTTGTCGCGATGGGCGTCGGCCTGCATCAGGGCCGCCAGGGCCGGGCGCGCGCCCCGGTCGCCATCGGGCTGATGGGGGTCGGCACCGTCCTGGTGTTTGCCGGACTGTATTTCGCCCACGCAACCGGCTGACCGCCGTCTTGAAGACGCCTGCTTGCGAAGCATCAACGCGCGGACGCGTCGTTGAGCGCCAGCGACCGTGCGTAACGCGCGCCGGAGGCGGAAAACCGGACGCCCCTCGTCAGCGGCGCCGTCCCCTCCGGGAGGGCTCGGCGCAGAGCTGGCTACAGGCCGCAGTTGGGGTAGTTGGGATAGGGGCAATAGGGCGCCGGGGCGTAATAGGTCGGCGTGCTGGCGGCGGCGGCACCGACCGCGGCGCCGACCGCCACACCCGCAGCGACGCCGCCCCAACCATACCCGCCGTAGTAACCGCCGTGATAGCCGTAGCCGCCGTTGACGTTGACGTTGCGGTTGACATTGACGTTGCGGTTGACGTTGACATTGCCGGTGTTGATGTTGCCGCGGTTGATGTTGTTGCCGCCGTTGAAGTTTCCCCGATTGCCGGCAGCCACACCGGACCAGTTGCCGCCGCCCCCGCCGCGGTTGAAGTTGCCGCCGCCGCGGTTGAAACCGCCGCCGCCCCCACCGCCTCTGCCGCCGCGGACGAGAACCAGCGGCGCGTCCTTTCCGGCTGCCGCCATGGCGCCGTCTTGCCTGGTCATGGCGCTCGCCGCCGGGGTGGCGTGCGCCTGGGGGGCGCTCCATGCAACCAAGGCAATCGGCGCTATGCAGAGGAGATATCTGGTCATCGCTCGGCCTCCCTCGAAAATGTTTGGCCTGGTTCCTCTCGACGCACGAAGCGCTTGCGGTGCGCGCGGGCGCCTCGCAAGATGACCTAAACCCTAGCGCTCGTTGCAGCGAAGCGCCATAGACAGATCGTTGAGATGTTTTTCCTCAAATGGGGAGCAACGCGATGAAGGCGAAACTGGCCATCTTATCGTTGTCGGGCTTGCTGTTTGCCTGCGCCCAGCCGCAACCCGCCGCGCCGCCGGCGCCGGCCGCCCCGCCGGCTCCGGCGCCCGCTCCGGTAGCGGCGCCGGCCCCGACTCCGGCCGACCATTTCGTCAGCATCCGGGGCGCGCGCTGCGGCGAATTGCTGGCGCTCTCCCCCGACGATCGCGGCCAGGCGTCGATGTTCTACATCGGCTACACGGCGCGGCGTTTCGGCACCGCCAGCATCAATGTGGGGTTGATCCCCAGCATCATCGGTCTCGCGCTCGATTACTGCACGGCCGAGCCGAACCGGACGGTGGCGAGCGTGTTCGCCAGAGCCTACGCCGAGACCCGGCGGTGGTAAGGCGCGTCCAAGTCGAGGTCGGCTTCGCGGAATGACATCCGCGGCGCGGCGGCCTATGCTGTCGCACCATTTCCACGGAGGGTGACATGGCCAACGACGTTTCGCCCATCAGCGTTTCCTCCGGCATGAAGCCGGTCCATACCAGCGCCAAGGCGCCGGTGATGACCCCGGGGCGCCGCGACTTCTTCACCTATCGCGATCTCGGCATCTCGGAAGGCAGCGCCGGCAAGATGCGCGGCCAGTTGATGAAGGCCAAGAACGGCATGACCGAGCCGACCGGCTGGCACTACCACACCTGCGAGAGCCAGTTCGTCTATTGCCTCAAGGGTTGGGTCGAGCTCGAATTCGAGGACCACCCGACGGTGCGGATGGAAGCCGGCGACTCGATCTTCATCCCCGGCGGCTGGGTTCACAACGAGCTGCGCACCTCGAACGATGTCGAGATCCTCGAAATCTCGACGCCGGGCGAGCTCGGCACGGTGCCGGTCGACCCGCCTTCCGGCCGCTGACGCCAGCGCTCACGGCCCGCGCACGGCGCCGCTGCTACCGGCCATGCCCAAAGGAAACTCATGACCTCCGCGCGTCGCAACGAATACCCGATCCCGGACAAGATGAAGGCGTGGGTGCTGGGCGGGCCGGAGGAATTGTCGCTGGTCGACAAGCCGGTACCGGAGCCGGGGCCGGCCGAGGTGCTGGTGCGGATCGATGCGATCGCGGTCTGCGCCACCGACATCGAGGTCTTGAAGCACGGCGTGCCGGCGATGATCGAAGGCGAGCTGCCGTTCAACAAGGGCTTTACGCCGGGCCATGAATACATGGGCACGGTGGTCAAGCTCGGGCCGACGGTCGACGAGTTCGCGGTCGGCGACCGGGTCGCGGTCGAGATCCATGCCGGGTGCGGCCGCTGCCCTCGTTGCCGCGAGGGCATGTACACCTCGTGCCTCAATTACGGCTGGCATTCCAAGGGCCACCGCGCCAACGGCTTCACCACCGACGGCGGGTTCGCCGAATACGCGGTCAACAACGTCAACACCATGGTCCACATCCCGGATTCGATCAGCGATGCCGAGGCGACGCTGATCGTCACCGCCGGCACCGCGATGTACGGGCTCGACGTGATGGGCGGGGTGATCGCCGGCGAGCCGGTGGTGGTGGTCGGGCCGGGGCCGATCGGGCTGATGGGGGTCGGCGTCGCCAAGGCGCTGGGGGCGCAGCCGGTGATCCTCACCGGCACGCGCGACAGCCGGCTCGACATGGGCCGAAAGCTTGGCGCCGATCATGTGGTCAATGTCGGCCGCGAGGACCCGGTCGCGACGGTGATGCGGCTGACCGGCGGCAAGGGCGTCAACTATGTGCTCGAATGCTCGGGTGCGCCGAACGCGCTCAACGAGGCCGGGCGGATGGTCAATCGCGGCGGGCGCATTTGCCTCGCGGCGTTCCCGCACGAGCCGGTGATGGTCGATCTCGCGCATCTCGTGCGCAACAACATCTACGTCTTCGGCATTCGCGGCGAAGGCAGGAGCGCGACGCACCGCGCCGCTGCGCTGATCGCGCAACGGCGCTTCGACGCGAAGCTGATCCACACCCACAGCTTCCCGCTCGCCGAGGTGCCGACCGCGATCCGCTACGCCCGCGACCGGGTCGAGGACGCGATCAAGGTCGTGGTGCAGAACCGGGCGGGCT
Organism: Allostellaceae bacterium; assembly: GCA_035550515.1. Lineage (GTDB taxonomy): Bacteria > Pseudomonadota > Alphaproteobacteria > ATCC43930 > CGMCC-115725 > DATARH01. The sequence goes on along the minus strand of DASZOZ010000126.1, from coordinate 81,760 downwards.
AGCGCGGCTGCGGGGCGGCCGGCGCCGCGATGCGGCGCGCGGCGCCGTGGTGGTGTGAGACGGGATGAGCCGGCGCGGGAGGCGGCGTCGTTGCGGCCGCCGGCGGCAGCGGCGCGGCTTGGGCGGAGGGGATCACCGTCAGCGGGTGATAGCCGTCATTGGCCTCCTGGCGGCGGATGTCGTTCCCCGGCAGGTGGCTCGGGCTGTATGAATAATAAGGGCTGGGGCTCGGCGGCAGGACGATCGCGGCCGCGGGGATATATTTGCGGTAGCAGGCCTGGCGGTCGTCGCTGTCGAGGCGATTGAAATTCTTGTTGTGGGCGATGCACGCGTCGATCGCGGCGGCCTTCGCCGGATCGGACGGGTAGGCGGCGTTGTACTGATCGATGATCTTGTCGCGATGCACATAAGCGAGACAGGCGACCGAGAAGACAAGCGGGACCATGATCAGTCGCATTGCAGGCCTTGAACTGCGGCGCCACGCTGTCGCGATCGGCTAATGTGCGCGATTACTGTAAACATACCGTAACGGTCAACCGCACGCTTGGCCATAATGTCGCGAGGTCGATCATGATTGCGCCGGCTGACAAGCTCACCATCTGCTTCGCGCATGTCGCGTATCGCCTGCAGGAGCGGTTCGCGTTGCAGGACACCGGCATCGCCGGGTTCGAGGTGCGCGACGCCGAGACGCTCGCGGCGCGGCTGCCCGAGGCGGATGTCTTGGTGATCTCCGGGCTGTGGCGCAACAGCCTGTTGGAGCATGCGGGAAAGCTGCGCTTTATTCAGTCGATCGGCGCCGGAACCGACCAGTTTCCGCGCGGCGAGCTCGCCAGGCGCGGCATCCGGCTGGCGAGCGCCGCCGGGGTCAATGCCCGCGCCGTCGCCGAGCACGCGATGGCGTTGATCCTGGCGCTCGCGCGGCGGCTGCCCGAGGCGCGCGACAACCAGCACAAGCGCGTGTGGCGGCAGATGATCGGCGACCTGACGCAGCGCGAGGACGAGCTCGGCGGCAAGACCTTGCTGCTGGTCGGGCTGGGGCAGATCGGCGGGCGGCTGGCGCAGCTCGCCAAGGCGTTCGAGATGCGGGTCGTGGCGGTTCGGCAAAGCCCGGCGGCCGGCCCCGGCGCCGCCGACGAGGTGCTGCCGACCGGCGCCTTCAAGTTGCGCCTGCCCGAGGCGGATTTCGTCGCGCTGTGCTGTCCGCTGACGGCGGAAACCGAGGGGCTGGTCGACGCCGCCGCGCTGGCGGCGATGAAGCCGTCGGCTGCCCTGATCAATGTCGCGCGCGGCCGTGTCGTCGACGAGGCGGCGCTCACCGCGGCGCTGGCGGCGCATCGCATCGCCGGGGCCGGCATCGACGTTACGGTCGAGGAGCCGTTGGCCGCTTCGTCACCGCTGTGGGGCATGGAGCACGTGCTGATCACGCCGCATACCGCCGGCGAGACGCGGCGCTACGAGGACAATGTGATCGCCATCCTGCGCGACAATCTCGACCGGCTGTGGCGCGGCGAGGCGACGCTGCGCAACCAGGTGGTGTGAGGCCCGAACCCGGAATGACGGGGCGCTTTGAGGGGCGCAGGAACCAAATTCCAGCCTGTCCGGTCTCATGCTACCTTGTCGGCGAATTTCGAGGAGGGATTGTCCATGATCCATCACCTGTCGATCGCCGCCGCCAATCCCAAGCAGGCCGCCGATGTGCTGGCCGAGCTGATGGGCGGCCAGGCCGTGCCGTTTCCGCCCAATCCGGGCAGCTTTTTCGCGCTGCAGCTCGACGACCACGGCTCGGGGGTTGAGGTCTATCCGGCCGGAACGGAGCTGGAACCCGGCGGCGAGGTCGGCGGCAGCTTTGTGAAGCGCGCGCCGCGCGGCTACGGCTCGACGCATTTCGCGCTCAGCGTCAAGACCGACGCCGACACGGTCAAGCGGGTCGCGGAAAAAGCCGGCTGGCATTGCTATGACTGCAACCGCGGCCCGTTTCACGTGATCGAGGTGTGGGTCGAGAACAATACGATGGTCGAGATCCTGCCGCCGGCTTACGCGGCCGAGTATCTCGCGTTCACCAATCCGCAGAAGGTCCTGGCGTCGATGGCGGCCGCCGGTACTCCAGCGGCCCGGCACACGCGCAGCGCCGCCTAAACGACCGCCGGTTCCTTGCCGAGGATGACAGCGGCGCGGTCGAACAGGTCGCACCGCTGCGTCCAGACCTGCCGATTGCAGGGCTGGCTGGTGCCGCAGCAGATCGCGATCGGAGAGCGACGGGCATAACGCGCCGCCGCTGTCGGCGCCCGCCCCGCCCCATTCGCAACGTAGGCAAAGCCAGGCCGGTTGCCGTCCGATATGTCGGTTGGCGAGCAATTTGCCGATCGATATTCAATTCCCAGTCAACGGTTCTTCCCGAACGGAAGCTCCCGCTCCGGGTGATTTACCCTGCTTGTCAATAAATCGCTTATGTGAGACGGTTGCCTGGGGGTTTTGGGCAAATTTAGGAACCGCAATGGTTCACCGTCTCTGCGCGCGTCTCGCGGTCGCCGCGCTAAGCACCTTGGCAGTGCCGGACGTTTCGTTCGGCGAGACTGTCCCGGCGGACAACAGCCTGCCGCTGTTCGAGAACCTGTTGGGGAACGGCAACGACATCCCGGCCAATCTTGCCTATGCGCAATCGCTGGCGGCGGCGGGGCGCCCCGACGAGGCGCGGCAGATCTATCGCAAGGTCCTCGGTCTCGATCCCAACAACGCGACGGCGCGCGCGGCGCTTGACGCGTTGGGAGCGGCCGCGCCCGCCCAGCCGGCCCAGACGGATGTCACGTTGCGGTGGGGCGGTGCGTTCGAGACCAATGTGCCGCGCCGCCCGCCGGCCTTTTCCGGCAATTCGGGCTTTGTCGGGTTTGGCGAGTTGACGGTCAACGACATTCGCCAGCTCGGCGATGTGGTGCTGCAATCGAATTTCGACGTCTACTCGAACGCCAACACGCATTTCCCCAGCGTCGAGTTCAGCTATGCCGCGGCCGATACCGGACCGATTTTCGATCTCGGCACGGCGGGCAAGCTGCGGGTGGCGATTGGCGGCGAATACCTGCTCCAGGGGACGCTGGTCGACCGGCCCTACGGCGGCAGCGGCACGCGCAAGTTCACTTATGACGCGATCGACGCGATCTTCAATTACTACCCGCCGCAGCCGATGCCGCTGCAATCGGTGAACCTGCTCGTCGGCTACGACGATTTCACCCATGACCAGGAGTTCCGCAGCGGCGTCGTGCTGCGCACGACCGCGCCGATGGTGTTCCCGGAGCTCACGCCGTTCCACACGCAGCTGATTGCGACGCCCGGTTTCATCTACAACGGCGCCGAGCAGCCCACGCCGGGCGTGCCGCGGCCGGCGCATTACAGCGAGATCGATGTCGATCTGCTGACCCTGACGCCCTTGGCGACAGGGCAATTCGCGTCGGATATGGTGTTCGGCAAGCTGGGGCTGTTCGCCGACGCGCAGTGGTACGACAGCCGCGATCCGGCGGTCAGCAGCGACCGCCAGGACCAGCGGATCATCCCGCTCGCCGGCATCCGCCTGGTAAACTTCATGGGGACGCCGGTTCAGGTCGACCTCGACTACCGTTACGATCGCAATTTCTCGAACGATGCTTCGGAGCGGTTCGAGGACCATATTTTCTCGATTATCGGGACCCTGCGGTTTTGAGCGGCATGGCGCGGGAGACGGCGATGACGGAGCGGCGCTGGCGCTTGCAGCGGAATGCCGGGATGGCGGCGACCGTCCTGGCGGTGGTGACGGCGTGGGGCGGCGCGGCCTTCGCCGACGCGCAGATCGGCGCCGCGGCGCTGGTCGTCAACAAGGTCACCGGCACTCTCGCCTCGACGCATGAGCAGGCTGCGCTGCGCGCCGGCATCGATGTCTTTCAGAACGAGACGATCAGCACCGGCGAGACCAGCGCCTCGAAGGTGCTGTTCCAGGACAGGACCGAGTTGTCGGTCGGCCCCATGTCCGAGGTCGTGCTCGACCGGTTCGTGTTCGACCCGGACCCGACGCGCTCGCAGGTGGCGGTGTCGGTCGCCAAGGGCGTCGCGCGCTTCTCCACCGGGCTGCTGCCCAAAGCCGATTACGAGCTGCGGACGCCGACGGCGACGATCGGCATTCGCGGCACGCTGCTGACGATCACCGTCTCGGCTAACAAGACGAGCACGGTGTCAGTCGAGGAAGGGTCGGCGTTTGTCAGCGCGCAGGGCCGCACGGTGACGGTCGGCGCCGGGTACTCGACGCTGGTCCGGCCGGGCATGCCGCCGACGCCGCCGATCGCCAGCCCGCCGCTCCCCAGCATCGCGACCGAAATGCTGACGCTGCTGGAGCAGGCGGCGACCGGGGCCTCGCCGGTCGGGACCCGTGTCGGCAGCCGGGCGTCCGCGGTCGAATTGCCGCAGATGGGCGGCGCGTTGATGATGTCGCCCAATATCGATCCGCAGAAGCAGTCGGAAATCCGCGGGCATAAGAAAGTCGGCGACCCCTAACCCCGACGGGTCGGTCGTCAACCCGCGCGGTAGCACGGGAACCGCTCGAATGCCGCTTCGTTTCCCAGGCAACCGGGAGGCGAGATGGCGCGGCCAAAGCGGCGGGATGTGTTGGGCGCGATGGCGCTGGCCCTGGCGGGCTCACCATTGCGCGGCCATGCGGCGATCATTCACGGCGCGCTCCCCTGGTCGACCGATCAGACGCAACCACCGCAATCGATCAAGCCCGGCGGCTGGCAATTCTTCACCGCGGACGAGGCGTCCGCCGTCGAGGCGCTGGTCGACCGCCTGATCCCGCCCGACCCCGAGACGCCTGGCGGCAAGGACGCCGGCTGCGCGGTCTATATCGACCGGCAGCTCGCCGGGCCGTACGGCCGTGACGACGGCCTTTACAACAGCGGGCCGTTTCGCGAAGGCACCAAGGAGCAGGGACCGCAATCGCCGCTGCGTCCCGCCGCACACTATCGCAAGGCGCTGGCGGCGCTCGACGATCACTGCCGCAAGGCGCATGGCGGCAAGCGCTTTGTCGAGCTGGGCGACGACGACAAGGACGCCGTCATCGCCGGTCTCGAGAACGGCAGCATCGCGCTCGGCGGCAAACAGGGGAGCTTCTTCAAGCAGCTGCTGAAGGACACGCAGCAGGGCTTCTTCGCCGACCCGATCTACGGCGGCAACAAGGACATGGCGGCGTGGAAGATGATCGGCTTCCCCGGTGCCCGATACGATTACCGCGATTGGATCGACCGCCACAACGAGCGCTTCCCGCTGCCGCCGGTCGGCATCGCCGACCATCCCGACTGGAAGGACGGGTAGGGCGATGGCGCGCAAGCTGCCGCGCAAGGATGTCGCGATCATCGGCCTCGGCTGGACCGGCTCGATCCTCGCCTACGAGTTGGCCCAGGAGGGGCTGGACATCGTCGCCGTCGAGCGCGGGCCGTGGCGCGACACCGCCACCGACTTTCCCGTCGCCTACGTTCCCGACGAGCTGCGCTATCGCATCCGTCACGAGCTGTTTCTGCGGCCGGCGCAGGTATCGGTGACCTTCCGCAACAAGGAGGGACAGGAGGCGCTGCCGGTGCGGGACTGGGGGGCCTTTATGCTCGGCAACGGCGCCGGCGGCGCCGGCGTGCACTGGAACGCCGAGACCTGGCGCTTCCTGCCGAGCGACTTCACGCTGAGATCGCACCTGACGCAGCGTTACGGCGCGGCGTTCCTGCCGCCCGACACGACGATCCAGGATTGGGGTGTGACCTTTGACGAGCTCGAACCGCATTACGACCGGTTCGAATATCTGTGCGGCACGTCGGGCGCTGCCGGCAATCTCAAGGGCGTCATCCAGCCGGGCGGCAACCCGTTCGAGGGGCCGCGCTCACAGCCCTATCCGACCCCGCCGCAAAAGCAGAATTTCGGCCACGCACTGTTCGCCAAGGCGGCGGCGGACATGGGTTACAAGCCGTTTCCGCAACCATCCGGCAACCTGTCGCAAGCCTACACCAACCCGCTCGGCGTCGAACTGGGGCCGTGCACCTATTGCGGCTATTGCGAGTGGTTCGGCTGCGCCAATTACTCGAAGGCCAGCCCGCAGACGACGATCCTGCCGGCGCTGCTGCGCAAAGACAATTTCACCGCGCGCACCGAATGCGAGGTGACGCGGATCAACCTCGACAAGGGCGGCACGCACGCGACCGGCGTCACCTTTGTCGACAGCTCGGGGCAGGAATGGGAGCAGCCGGCCGAGCTGGTGATCCTGTGCGGCTTCCAGTTGTGGAATGTGCAGCTGCTGATGCTGTCGGGGATCGGCCGGATCTACGACCCCAATACCGGGGAGGGGCAGATCGGCCGGAACTTCACCCACCAGGTAATGTCGACCGCGATCGGTTTCTTCGACAAGAATCAATATGTCTTCAATCCGTTTATCGCGTCCGGTGCGATCGGCATGTGCATCGACGAGTTCAACGGTGACAATTTCGACCATGGACCGCACGGCTTTATCGGCGGCGGCTATATCGGCCAGGTGCAGACCAACGGACGGCCGATCGAGATGATCGAGGCGCTTCCCGCCGGCACGCCTTCTTGGGGCGCGAAATGGAAGCAGGCGGTCAAGGACAACTATCTCAGCACGATCTATTCCGGCGGCGCGTGCCACGGCTCCTGCTACAGCTATCGCCAGAACCGGCTCGATCTCGACCCGACCTACAAGGACCGGTTCGGCCGGCCGCTGGTGCGGATGACCATCGATTTCCCCGACAACGAATTGAAGATGAGCGCGTTCCTGACCGACCGCTACGCCGAAATCCTCAAGGCGATGGGGGCGAAAGAGATTGTCAAGAAGCCGCGCAAGGGTCCCTACGACGTCACCCAGTACCAGACATCGCATCTGTGCGGCGGCGCGATCATGGGCGCCAACCCGAAGGACAGCGCGCTCAACCGCTATCTGCAGAGCTGGGACGTGCCGAACCTGTTCGTCATGGGCGCGACCGCCTTTCCGCAAAACGCCGGCTACAACCCGACCGGCACGGTCGGCGCGCTGGCGTTCTGGTCGGCGTCGGCAATCCGCCGGCAATACTTGAAGAAACCGGGGCCGCTGGTCGATGCGTAAGGCCGTCGCCGCCGTTGCGGTCGTGGCGGCATCGACCGTCGCCGCGTTGGCCGGCAATAACGGCCAGGACTTCGCGCAGATCGAACGCGGCCGCTACCTGGCCGCGGCGGGCGATTGCGCCGGCTGTCACACCGCGGTAGGCGGCGCCGATTTCGCCGGCGGGATGGCGATCGAGACGCCGTTCGGCAAGGTCGTTGCCGCCAACATCACGCCGGACCGCGAGACCGGGATCGGCGCCTGGAGCGACGACGATTTCGTACGGGCGCTGACCGAAGGCGTGGCACGGGACGGCACGCATCTCTACCCGGCGATGCCGTACCCTTATTACACCAAGGTGAGCCGCGGCGACGTGCTGGCGATCCGCGCCTATCTGACCACCGTTCCGGCGGTGCACAACCCGGTGACATCCGACCAGCTGCCGTTTCCGCTGAACCAGCGCGCCGATATGGCGGTGTGGAACAAGCTTTATTTTCACTCCGGCGAGTATCGGCCGGTCGCCGGCAAGAGCGCCGTGTGGAACCGCGGCGGCTATCTCGTCGAAGGGCTGATGCATTGCGGCGCCTGCCACACGCCAAAGAACACCGCCGGCGGCGACTATCTCGATCGCCCGCTCAAGGGCTATGCGCTGCAAGGCTGGTTCGCCCCCGACATCAGCGGCGACACGCGGCGCGGCATCGGCTCGTGGTCGGCGGACGACCTCGTCACCTATCTCAAGACCGGTCACAACCGCTTTGCCGCGGCGACCGGCCCGATGGCCGACGTCGTCGCCAAATCGAGCAGCAAGCTGACCGACGCCGATCTGCGTGACGTCGCGACGTATCTGAAGGACCAGCCGGGGCTGGAGGGGGAGGAGGAGGCGGCGCAAGCATCGCCGGTCGATGCCGGCAATTCGCAAATGCAGGCCGGCGCGGCGATCTACACGGACGAGTGCTCTGCCTGTCACACGCCGAAAGGGACGGGTGTCCTCAACCTTTTCCCTTCGCTCGCCGGCGCGCCGTCGGTGCAGTCGGCCGACCCGACCTCGCTGATCCGCGTCGTGCTCGGCGGCACGCGCAGCGTCGCGACCGACCAGGCGCCGACCGGCCCGGCGATGCCGGCCTTCGCCTGGCTGCTCGACGATCGCCGGGCGGCCGCGGTGCTGACCTACATCCGCAACAGCTGGGGCAATGCCGCCGCGGCCGTCACCGCGGCGCAGGTGCAGAGCGAGCGCGCCGACCTCGCGAAGCGCACCGAGTAGGTCAGGGCGCCGCGGCTTCGTCGAACCGGGTCAGCGGGGCCACCCCGTCGACCACGGCGGCCAGGACCAACAGCGCCAGTGGCAGGCTCATCGCCGCCGCCAGCCCGGCAATCTTCAACAGCCAGGCTCCGGCCAACGCCCCGGCGATAAACCCGAGCAGCAACGCGAGCGACTGGGCGATCGTCGCCAGCACACCGGCGTGCCGCTCCCGCCCACTCGCTGCGCCCAGCGGCAAGGCGGCGGCCACCAGCGCCTCGCCGAGACCGGTCAGCGCCCCCGTCATATGCGTGGTGTAGACCGAGAGGATTCGCGCCATGCGGATCGAGGTGTTCTGCGCCCCCATCGCGAACGCCGCCAGGGCCACCAGCCCATAAACGATGGGGCCGGCCGGCACCGCGCCGCTGTCGCTGATGCCGAATGCCGTAGCGCAAGCCGCGAAGGCTGCGAGCATCGCAAACTCGACCGCGAGGGCGACCATGAAAATCCGGCGATGCCGCCGCCGGACGCCGATCTCGATCGCCGCCCCGGTCATCAGCAGGCCGAGCAGGAACGCCGCCAGCGCGTCGGCTTGGAGCCAGATATGGCTTTCCTCCCCGGCGGCGATATGGACTGCGAGCAGCACCAGATTGCCGCTCATCTGCGCGGTGAAAACCCGGTTGAGGCTGAGCCAGCCGATCGCGTCGACGCTGCCGGCGACAACCGTCAGGGCGATGGCGACGCCGACCCGGGCGAACGCCGCCACCTCGTCCTACGCGGCGAGACCGGCAAGCGCCGCCGCCGCCTTGAGATCGGCGACAAAGCGCTCGTATTCCGCGAGCTTGTCGGCTTCGTCCTGTAGGCGCAGCAGCAGCGAGGGGTGGATCGTGACCCGCGCCTTGGTGCCGTCGGCCAGCGTGTGCACGCCGTGGCGCGCGCTGGAAATCGTCACGGCGCGGCCGAACAGCCCGCGGGCCGCGGTCGCGCCCATCGCCAGGATTGCTTGCGGCCGCACCAGCGAGCGTTCGAGGTCGAGCCACCAGCGGCATGCCTCGATCTCGCCGGCGTCGGGCCGCTTGTGCAGCCGCCGCTTGCCGCGCAGTTCGTATTTGAAATGTTTCACGGCGTTGGTGACGAAAACCTTGTCGCGTGGCACCGCGGCCGCGGCGAGGGCGCGGTCGAGCAGGCGTCCGGCGGGGCCGACAAACGGCTTGCCGGCCAAGTCCTCGCGGTCGCCCGGCTGCTCGCCGACCAGCATCAGCGCCGCGCCGCGGTCGCCCTCGCCCGGAACGACTTGCGTCGCGGTGCGGTAGAGATCGCACCGCCGGCAGGCCGCCTCATCGCGGTAGAGCGCCGCAAGCGAGGGCGGCGCGGTCGCCAGCAGGTCGTTCATCGCGCATCGGGCGAGAGGGCGGCGGGGTGCAGAAGGCTGACGGGTTGTGCCGCCGGCGCGGCCTTTTCGAGCTCGGCGACCGGCGGCAGGCCGCTGGCGATGTCGCGCAACCCGTCGACGTCGAGGACGATCACGACCTGCCGGTCGACCAGCACCAGGCGTTCCTCGCGCAGCCGGCGCAAGGTGCGGCTGATATGGACCATCGTCATGCCGAGATGGTCGGCCATCTGGTCCTGGGTAAGCTGCAGGTTGAAGGTCGGGCGGGAGATCAGCTCGGCGCGCCGCAACCGCTCGTAAATGCCGAGAATGAACGAGGCGATGCGGCTGCGCGCATCGAACCGGGTGATCGCCGTCAGGTGCCGGTCGATGCGCGACCGCTGCTCGCCCATCAGCGCCAGGGCGCGCATCGCGACGTGCGGGTTCGCCATCAACTCGCGCAGGGCGGCGCCGCTGAGCTGGCGGTAGCCGAGCGGCGAGGCCGCGACGACATCGTGGTTGGAGCGGCCGAGAACCGCGTTGTCGACCCCCACCACGTCCGTCGGGAGGATGATGTCGACAATCGCACGCCGGCCGTCGGGCAGGCTGACCGAGCGGTAGGCGACCCCGCGGTGGATCTGCAGGATCGGCGGCTCGGCATCGTCGGCGGCAATGACCGCCGCGTCGCGCTCGGCGGTTCGGTACGGCGCCTCGGCGAAAGCGCGCCGCAGCAATCGGCCGCCGGTCAGCAGATCCTCGGAGGCGCCTGCGGCATAGACCGTGGCATGATGTGTCCCGACGCGGCTCTCTGGGCGGCCCTCCGGTGTGCGTTCCATCATCGCCTCTCCCTCGCTTGCCGTGGCCGGCAGAAATTCCGCGGCCCCCTCATTCGCTTTAACGTGTGTAAAGAGGTTGAGTTTCCTCCTGCCCGCGCGACACGTTTTCCCTGTGCCGTCAAACCGGCCCACCAGCTTAACCTGCGTTAGCGCGTGTCCGACCGCGGCGGCGCATGATGGGCGGCATGGACGAGCACGCCGAGCGCCTGCGCCGCCGTACCGCAGCCTACCGCAATCCGCTGCGCGCCGGTACCGATGCCGTGCAGACGGCGCGATACTTGCAGCAGGTGCAATACGACACCGCGGCGCTGGCCGCGGTGTCGGAGCAGCCGCAAGACCTCGACAATGTCGGGCCCGCGTATCTGCGCGCGCGGGCCCAGCATTATCGCGAGCTCGCGGCACGACAGACCAACCCGAAACGGGCCCGGCTCTTTCTCCAATTGGCCGTATCGTTCGAGCGGCACGCGAGCCGCAAGGAGAGGGGCGTCTCCCCGCCATCACCGTAAAGAGGCAAGCATGCTCAGCGATCCGCAGATCGTCCGCGTGGCAACATCGGACGCGCGGTTCGACGACACCATGGAGCGCATCCGCGCGTGGCTGGATGTCGAAAACATCGCCGTGGCCGAGTTCAAGGTGAGCCCGGGCGACGGCGGCTTTGAATTCGAGCTCGGTTTCCGCAGCTTGGCGGACGCGGAGCGCTTTCGCCGCCGCTTCGCCGCGCCGGCGCAAGCGCGATAAGGTTCGTCATGGCCGGGCTCGACCCGGCCATGACGTCCCCGGGCGTAATCGGGTGCAGCTCTAACCCGGGCCGAGCGTGACATTGCCCCCGACCGGTATCGCGACTCGCGCGACGATGCCGGTCGGGGTTGCCTCGACATTTGCCTGCGCACCGAGTTCGTCGCGCAGCCGATGCTCGAAAAGCGTGAGGCCAAAGCCCGGCTGGTCGGGGCGGCGAGCCGGCGGGCCGTCGCTCTCGCGCCATTCGAGGGCGAGGACGGCGCCATCGGTTCCGCTGCCGTCGACCGACCAGTCCAGCGCCACTCGTCCGGCGTCGACCGACAGCGCGCCGTGGCGCCGCGCATTCACCACCAGTTCGTGCAGCGCAAGGCCCAGCACGATCGCCGCCTTGGGCTTGAGCGAGACCGAGGGGCCGGCCAGGCTGGCCCGCGCCGCGATGGTGAGGCCGAGCCCCCCGAGCTCGTCGGTGATCAGGTCGCGCAGCGCCACCGCGTTCCAGCCGACGCGCGACAGCAGCTTGTAGATCGCACTCAGACAGCGCAGGCGGTTCATGCCCGCTTCCGTCTCCGTCCCTTCCTGCGGCGCCACCGACAAGGTCGCGTCGGCGATCTGCAGCACCATCTGCAGCATGGTGTCGGCGCCCTCGTTGAATTCGCGCAGATGCTGCTCGAACTCGACCATCGGCGTGATGTCGATAAAGCTGACCAGCACGCCGCCATCGGCGCTGGCGGTATGGTCGGGCAGGATGCGCATCAGGTAATGCGCGCGGTGGCCGCGCCGCACGACGCGCCGTTCGCTGCCCTGCCGACTGCGCAGCACCGCCTCGATCTCATGGCGGAGATCGACCCCTTCGAGGTCGTTGGCGATATCGGTCAACGGCCGGCCGCGATCGCCGGCGATCAGGTTGAAGATCGCGGTGATCGCCGGCGTGAAGGTGCGGATCACCATGTGGCGGTTGAGGAACACCGTGCCGATCGGTGTGCTTTCGAACAGGTTGCGCAGATCGTCGTTGGTGCGGTCGAGCTCCTCGACCTTGCGGTGCAGCTCGCTGTTGACCGTGTTCAGCTCTTCGTTGATCGACTGGGTCTCCTCACGCGAGGTTTCCAGCTCCTCGTTTGTCGATTGCAGCTCCTCGTTGGTCGAGACGAGTTCCTCGTTGGCCGATTTCAGCTCCTCCAGTGCCGTCTCGTATTCCTCGACCATCGACTGCAGGCGCTCGCGGGTGTCGCGCAGCTCGTGTTCGAGATGCTCGACATCGGCCCGCTGGCGCGACTCCGGCGGCGCCGGCGGTTCGTCGTCGCCGCGCGGCGCGCCGACATCGGTGAAGACGATGAGAAAGAGCGGGTCGCCATCGATATCGGGCAACGGCTCGACCGTCAGGTCGACGGTCTGGGTGCGGTCGTCGACATCGATCGTCAGCCCCGAGCGGGCCTGTATGCGGTGCGTCTCGATCGCTTCGTTGAGCGCGGAGCGCAGCTCGAGCCGCAGGCCGCGCCGCGCCATCGCCACGACCTGGCGGGTCGGCGCACCTGCCGCGTTTTCCAGGTATTTGCCGGTGCGGGTCGAGTAATGAACGATGTCGCCGGCCCGGTTGACCACGACATGCGCCGGGGCAAAGCGCTCCATGATCTGGCGCTCGATCGATTGGCGCAGCGGCAGGCCGTCGATGCCGCGCACTGCCGGGCGCTGATGCAGCGGCAGCGGCCGGGTACCCGGCATCACCAGCGAGAACCCGCCGAGATTGGCGGCGTTGTCGCGGCGCTGGAAGATCCGGTGCCGCTTGTCGATCGGGTTGAACAGGTCGGTGTGGCGGGTCAGGTTCTCCGAACTGCCGAGGAACAGGTAACCGCCCGGACGCAACGCGTAATGAAACACCGGCACCAGTTGGGTTTGCAGGTCGGTGTCGAGATAGATCAGCAGGTTGCGGCAGGAGATCAGGTCGATGCGCGAGAACGGCGGGTCGCGGATGACGCTGTGCGCGGAGAAGATGCAGACGTCGCGCACCTCCTTGGTCAGGGTAAAGATCGTGCCGTCGCCGGTGAAATAGCGGTCGATGCGCTCCGGGCCGACCTCGCGCAGCATGGTGATCGGGTAGGCGGCGGCGCGGGCGGCGGCAATGGCCGCCTCATCGATATCGGTTGCGAAGCATTGCACGATGGGCCGGTTCTTCAATCCGGCCATGTGCTCCAGCAGAAGGATGGCGATGGAGTAGACTTCTTCGCCGGTCGAGCAGCCCGGCACCCAGACGCGGATCGTGTCCGCCGCCCCCTTGCCGGCGAAGAGCCGCGGGATGACTTTTTCGGCGAGGGTGTCGAACGCTTCCTTGTCGCGGAAGAACGCGGTGACGCCGATCAGCAGGTCGCGGAAAAGCTGCGCGACCTCGCTGTGGTCCTCGCGCAGCCGGGCGATGTAGCGGTCGATGTCGTGCAGGTCGAGCACCTGCATGCGGCGTTCGATCCGCCGCAGCATGGTGCGCTCCTTGTAGCCCGAGAAATTGTGGCCGACGTGATCGAGCAGAATCTCGCAGATCGTCTGCCGCGCCCGGCTGATGTCGTCGCGCCGGGCCCGCGGCTGGCCGTCGAGGTCGAGCCGGCCGACGCCGTCGGCATATTCGACGAGCTTCGCGCCCATCACCTCGACCGGGATTTCGAGATCGATCGCGCCGGCGGCGATGGCGCTGGCGGGCATCTCCGGGTGGCGCGGCACGGTGTGGTCCGGTTGCTGGGCGATGGTCAGCCCGCCGCGTTCCTTGATCGCCTTGGTGCCCAGCGTGCCGTCCGAGCCGACCCCGGACAGGACGATGGCGACGGCGTTCTCGCCGCAATCCTCCGCCAGCGAGCTCATAAACACGTCGATCGGGTGCCGCTCCCGAGCGGTGGCGGATGACTGCCGCAGGTGAATTTGACCGCGCTTGACCGTCAGCACCGCGTTTGTCGCGAGCACGTAGACGTGCCCCGGTTCGATCGCCGCCCCGTTGCGTGCCGGCTGGACCGGCAGGCTGGTGCAGCGCGCGAGGATCTCCGGCAGGGCGCTCTCGCGTCCCTCGCCGAGATGCATGACGACAATAAACGACAATTTGCCGTTTTCCGGCAGCGCCCGGAAGAACGACTGCAGCGCCTCGACGCCGCCGGCGGACGCGCCGATGCCGATGATGAGTTGCCGCTCTTCCGCCACATCGCCTCCTCGGCGCGCTAACGCTTGGCAAGCGATTGAGATTGCAGCCAGTCTGTGGAACGCGCAACGTCAATTGCGCGGCAACGCCGCGGCCTTGCCGCCGAGCATCACCGGAGGCTCGCCGAGCACATGCCCGGCAAACTTGAGCGCAAAGGTGGTCGCGTCGTTGGGAAGGCGGAATTCGACATGGACCGCCAGTCCGCCGGGGCACGCCGACTGGCGGAACGCGTTTGGCACGACCTTGTTATGGTCGAGCCACATCCGCATCTGCCGCATCGTCTCGCCCAGATCGACAGCGATCAGACGGACTTCGACGGTCACGGACATGGTCTTGTTTTTTTCCTTCGCCGAGGGAGCGCCGACCCAGCTAATCAGCCGCCCGATCGCGTGTCGCTAACCTAGGTTGAGCGCTCGGCGCTTATTTGGCCGGCTCTGGAACCGGCAGGGCAGCGGGATGTGCGTCGCCGTCGTGCGCGGCGGTCCCGGCCTCGGGCGACCTTTGAAACTGCTGCAAAACGTTGAGCTGATCTTCCGCCTCGCGGGCGACGCGCTGCCAATAGGCGACGCCATGATGGCGTCCGCCGCGGGCCGCGTCGCTTCCCATCCTGCGGCACAGCGCGACGCGTTCCTGCAGCACCCTGATGGCCACCATGACCGCTCGCTCGACATCGTTCCGCTGATGGGCAAGCAACTCATCGGCGCTGAAACGGTGGCCGGTATGGCAGGCGTAGCTCAGCAGCTCGCCGCCCACCACCTCGCGGACCGCGCCGCCGCATTCCGGGCAGGTCAGCGCGACGGGGGTCGACAAGTCCTCGCCGCTGCGAACCTCCACCGCGGGCTTCGGCGGCGCCGTGGCGACGGCTTGCTCCAACCCCGGTATGAGCGCGGCGAGCGCCGTCGCATCGACGACATAATCGGCCGCGACCGCGCGCAGCGCGGCCTCCGGCATTTGCCGCGAAATCGCATCGCTCGGGTCTTGCACCACGGTGATGCCGCCGGCGCGTTGGACGGCTTGAAGGCCCAAAGCCCCATCGCTCCCGGAGCCGCTCAGGACGATGCCGACCACCCGGTCGCCGAAGGCGCGGGCGGCACTGCGGAACAACGGGTCGATCGCCGGCCGGGTGAAATGCTCGCGCGGCTGCGCGCTCAGCAGCACGCGGCGCTCGGTCACGAGCATATGCCGGTCGGGCGGCGCGACGTAGATGCGGCCGGGCTCGAGCGGTTCGTCGTGCCGCGCGTGAGCGGCGGGAAGCCGGCTGGCCCGTGCCAGGAGCTCGGGGAGATGACTCGGATTGGCGCCGATATGCGAGACGATAAAGAGGAAACCGGGGTAGTTTTCGGGCAGCGCCGAGGCGAGCTGGATCATCGGATCCAGCGCACCGGTCGAGCCGCCGATGACAAGGATGTCGCGCGCGGCGGTCGGCCTTGGCGGCTTGTTCCCGATCGCTGTCATGCGGTCTCCTGAACGGCGCGATGACGCGGACCCCGACCGCCAACGCGCCGCCCCAAGGCGGGTTCCCGTTTATTTCCCCTTGCCGGGGAGCACCGAGGCGAGCACCTGGCGCGCCGTGCCCATGATCATGCCGCCCTCGTCGGGATCGCCGGTCAGCAGCGACGAGGCAAAAGCCTTGGCCTGCTTCAGCGTGATGTGCGGCGGGAGCGGCGGCACTTCGGGATCGGTCTTGAACTCGATCACCGTCGGCCGATCGGCCGCCAGCGCTTCTTCCCAGGCGGCGCCGACCCGGTCGGGGTTATCGACAAAGATGCCCTTGAGGCCGATCAGCTCGGCGAATTTGTGGTAGGGCACGTTGGGGATGCGCTGCGACGCGTTGAATTTCGGGTCGCCTTCCATGACCCGCTGCTCCCAGGTGACCTGGTTGAGGTCCTCGTTGTTCCAGACGCCGCAAACCCAGCGCGGGCTTTGCCACTGGCGCCAGTATTTGGCGACGGTGATCAGTTCGGCCATGTTGTTCATCTGCATCGCGCCGTCGCCGACGAGGGCGATCACCGGCCGGTCGGGGTGGGCGAATTTCGCGGCGATCGCGTAAGGCACCGCGGCCCCCATCGACGCGAGCCCGCCCGACAGCGAGCACATCATGCCGCGGCGGATCTTGAGGTCGCGCGCGTACCAGTTGGCGCACGAGCCGCTGTCGCTGGTGATGATCGCGCGCTCCGGCAGGCGGGGCGACAAGTCCCAGGCGACGCGCTGCGGGTTGACCGGCTTGGCCGGCTGCATCGCGCGCTCCTCGAGCGTCTTCCACCAGGCCCGCGTCCAGCCTTCGACGTCGCGCCGCCAGCCGTTGCCGGACTTGGCCTGGAGCAGCGGCAGCAGCGCGCGCAGCGTGTGCGTCGCATCGCCGACCAGGTTCACCTCCATCGGATAGCGGATGCTCAGCATTTCCGGCGCGATGTCGATCTGCACGCCGCGCGCCTGGCCTTCCTTGGGCAGGAATTCGGAATAGGGAAAGCCCGAGCCGATCATCAGGAAGGTGTCGCACTCGGTCATCAGCTTCCACGACGGCTCGGTGCCGAGCAGCCCGATCGAGCCGGTGACCCAGGGCAGGTCGTCGGGCAGCGCCGCCTTGCCGAGCAGCGCCTTGGCGACCCCGGCGCCGAGCCTCTCGGCGACCGCGATGACCTCGTCGGTGGCGTGCAGCGCGCCGGCGCCGACCAGGATCGCCACTTTCTTGCCGGCGTTGAGCACGTTCGCCGCCTGCCGCAGATCCTGCTCGAACGGCACGACCTTCGGCTCCTTGTAGCCGACCCCGGAATGCAGCGTGCCGTGGGCCCGCGCCGGCTCCTTGTATTCGAGGTCCTGCAGGTCGTTGGGGAAGATGATCGCCGTCACGCGGCGCCGCGCGATCGCGATGCGGACCGCCCGGTCGGTCAGGTGGCGGACCTGCGCCGGCGTCGTCGCGGTGTGGACCAGCGCGCCGGCGACATCTTTGAACATCGCGGGCAAGTCGACTTCCTGCTGGTAATGGCCGCCGATCGCGCCGCGCGCCTGCTGGCCGGTGATCGCCAGCACCGGCATGTGGTCGAGGCGGGCGTCGTACAGCCCGTTGATCAGATGCGCCGCGCCCGGCCCCGAGGTCGCGATGCAGACCCCGAGCTCGCCGGTGAACTTGGCGTGCGCCGCGGCCATGAACGCGGCCATCTCCTCATGCCGCGTCTGGATGAACTCGATCTTGCCTTCCGCCCGCCGCATCGCGCCGAAGACCCCGTTGATGCCGTCGCCGGGATAGCCGTAGATCCGCCGCACGCCCCACTGATGCAGCCGCTCGATAAAGAAGTCGCCGACGGTCAGGGCCATGGTGCGGTGTCCTCTAAAGCCAAGGTTTAAAAGCGAAAGCGGGGGTTTCAAAGACCCCCGCCGCGCTCGTTCAACACCGCATGGACGAGCCGGGTTCCGCCGACCGGCAGCACCGGAACGGAGAGCACGCGCTCGGGGTTCTTCGGACGGAAAGACGGAGGATGCGATGGCGAAAGCGCGAGGAACGCGCAAGCCGGCGGCGCGGCCGTCCCGCAGCGCGCGGAACCCGTATCGCTGGTCGGCCGACGTGATGGAAACCAGCGATGCGCTCGACCTCGAGCAGGATGTGTTCAAATCCGACAGCCCGGAGCACATCGCCGCGTCGTTGAAGCAGTCGGCGGAGCGGAGCCGGCGGCGGAAATCGACGCCGTTCCGCTCGGCGATGTCGATGCTGACCTTCTACATCAACCGCGCCGGCGAGAATCTGCCGGCCGGGCGCCGCAAGACATTGGAAGCCGCCAAGGACCAGCTCCGGCGGCTGTTCGGCCGCCGGCCGGCCGCCTGATTCAGGCGGCCTCGACCTGGCAGAAGGCGCGCTCGAAGCGGCTCGCTTCCTCGCGGGTGCGGAAGGTGAGCTGCAGCTCGATCGAGCCGGACGGCGTGACCATGTGCTTGAATTCGATCGGTCGGATGGCGTTGCGGTCGAGCCACGGCGTCAACTGCTGCATGGTTTCGAGCAGCGACGAACCCGTCTCGGCCGCGAAGAACACGTGATGTTCTTCCATCTGCATGACAAACCCCTGCGTCACGACGGTTAGAAGAAAAAGCGAATTTTCCTAAATGTTTGGTAACGCCCCGGAAACGCTCAGTAGCAGCCGCGCGCGGTGGCGACGACGCGGACGGTCTTGGCGAGAATTGCGAGATCGCGCCGGAAGCTCCAATCCTCGATATAGGCCCGGTCGAGCGCCACCCGCGTCGGGTAGTCGACATCGTTGCGGCCGCTGACCTGCCATGCGCCGGTAAGACCCGGCCGCGCGCGCAAATAATGCGTGATGCATTCGCCGTATTTCGGGACTTCCGCGGTGACGATCGGGCGCGGCCCGACAAAGCTCATCTCCCCCTTCAGGATGTTGAACAGCTGCGGAAGCTCGTCGAGACTGGTTTTTCGCATGCCGGTCCCGAGCGGGGTCACCCGCGGGTCGCGTTTCAGCTTGTGGGTTTCCTGCCATTCGCGCGCCGCCTCGCTGTTGCGCGCGAGGTGGCGGGTCAGGACCGCGTCGGCGTCCACCACCATGCTGCGAAACTTGAGGCAATCGAACGGAACGCCGTTCAGGCCGATGCGCCGGTGGCGATAGAAAACGGGGCCGCGGTCCCACAATTTGATCGCCAGCGCGACCAGTATGAAAAGCGGCAGCAGCGCGACGATCGCGGCCAATGCACCGGTGAAATCGAAGCCGCGCTTGATGCCGCCGCCCACGACGGCAGCCTGGCCGCGCAGCCAGGTGATCCGTGCCGCCGCCGCACCGGCGCGACGATTTGGCGCCGCAAAGCTCGCGCCGGCGCCGGGAGCGACAACAGGCTGCCAATGCCGTTCCTGCGTGCACTGCTCGCGCCGACGCGTCGCCAGAGCAGATAGGACATTCGCCATAAAAGCCTCTCCTACTCAAATTCCGCCAAAGACGACGACGATTCCTCCGGTTTCGTGTGTTGCTTTGGAAGGTTGTTGGGGATGATCCCAGAATGCAGACAGAGGGAGTGCCTCCCTTGCACATCGAAAAGACGCAAAGGGCTTGACCCCCGGCACCGGTTTATTTGGCTACCCCGTGTTTTTAGTGGGGATGTTGTTGATGAAGACGGCTATCCGCCGCGTAAGGGGGATAACCGGACTGCGAAGGTGCGCGCTTCAGGCCGGCTTTACCGGCCGCCTTCCTCGCGGGCTCTTCAAGGAAATGTGAATGATAATCATCCACCTCGCCCCGCTTCGCTGAAGATGATCGAATTGGTGGTCATCGATGTCAATCCCGTTTTGCGTCCTCTGTAGAAGATTTTTGTAAATCGGGCGTAACAGTTATTGTCATAGTTTCGGCTGATTTGCCCACCTGGCTATTTTCAATGCATATCATTGGTTATGACCAGATAATACGGGAACAAATATGTCGAATTATTGCTACGTTGTGTTGATCTTTTCTCACCTCGATAATGCAGGTCGGATTTCACCAGGACGGCTATCAGGACGCATCGCGGCCCCCTATATTTAGCGCCGACATGGCGGCGTGCCGCCGGCCGACGATGAGCGCCTGAGTTCTGACGGTTGCTCCTCACGGGAAAGCCGATTTATGGGCGCATGGTTGATTGCGGGTCTGTTCGTCCTGGGTGCGGGGTGCGGCGCCACGCTCAGGCTGATGGTTTTCGTCGGCGTTTTGGTCGGCGCCGCGGCGGTTGCCGCCATCGCGGTCGGAATGGCGCAAGGGGCGGGACCGGCCGCCTTGGCCGCATTGATCGCGGTCATCACGCTGCAGGTCGGCTATGCCGCCGGGTTTGTGGTCCGTGCGGCCATTCGATCGGCCCGCGACCGGGCGGAATCGAAGGCGAAGCGCGCCGGGCGTTCCCCGGGACCGCTCGGCGAACGGCGCCCCTGAGTCGCGGACGCCAAAGCGGGCGCCGATCACGCCGCCACCCCAAGCCGGCCGCCCTCATGGTGGTGGTCCTGCGGCGGCCGATCGTGCAGCCCCTCGCGTGTCGCGAGATAGCGCGGAAGATACAATTTGGCGCGCACCGCGCGGCGGGTTCCGTCCACCACGCAATAGCCGCCGGACTGCGCGGCAAATGCCTGTGCCGATGACAGGTTCGGCCGCTCGCCGTCGCCCTTGTCGCCGCCGGCGGTTTCCAGAACGACGCCGACATAGTCGCCCGGCGGCACGCGGTCGACGGCCCCCGCCCCGAGCGGGCAGTTGCCGGTCTCGACGATCAGGCGGTTGTCTTTCGCCGTCACGGGATGGAACGCGAAATTGAGCAGCACCGCGGCGAACTGGTCGGGATCGACGCGGACCGGCCACAAATCCGCCTGCAAGCCGGCTTCGCTGATGATGCAGTCGCCCGATGGCCAGCGCAACTCGAGCAAGCCGACGATCACCTCGTTCAGGTCGAGGGGCCGCGGCTTGAGCGCGTCGTACCGGGCCAGCGCCAGCAGCCGCCGGGTCATCGCCGCCGCGCGGTCGTTATCCGCCTTGGACACCGCGTCGCTCAGTTCCTTGGCGACGCCCGCCGCGAGCAGCCCCACCGCTTCGAGCCGCCGGGCGCGGTCCAGCCGTGCTTCGAGCGCCGCGCGGCCGGCGAAGGCCTTTCTCGCCTGCGCCAGCGCGAATTGCGCGCGGCGCGCGTGGCGATAGGCGAAGAAACCGGCCGCGATCAGGCCGAGCGCGGCCGGCAGCGCGATGGCGGCATATCCGGTGATCGATCGCAGCCACGCGGTGAAGATCGATGCCTTGCTGCGCTCGAAGGTCACATACACCGGGTAATTCGCCACCCGCTTGATGGCGACGATCCTGCCCGCGCCGTCGAACGGGGTGCCATTGGCGGTGATGCCGGCCTGCGGTTCCTGCGCGATCGCCTGTACCGTCAACGGGTCCGGCAGCAGCGGCGCCGGGGGGCCGGCGGCGGGCGGATAGCGTTCGAGGATGACGCCGTCGCTCCGCGCCAACGCGGCGGAGTAGCCGTCGCGGTCGATCAGCGCATTGTAGAACGAGGCAAAGTAATCGCCCGATACCGCGACGACGATGATCCCGTCGAACTGGCCGTCCCGCGCGGGTCGGCGCAGGCTGATCGTGACGTACGGCGCAAATTCGCCGTCATCCAGCCGCCGCGCCCGCAGGACCCAGATAAAGGGCGCCGCGGCCGGATCGTGCAGCGCACGGAAATCGTCGCGACCCGACTGGTCGAGGGCCGAATTGACCGGATAGACCCGCGCGCTCACCAACTCGCGGCCGTTCCGGTCGATGACCCAGGCGGCGGCGACTTCCGGCATCGCGGCGATCTGCTGTGCCATCCGATCGTGGAGCGTCTTCTCCGCCGCGCGTATGCGGTCGTCGCGCATCGTGCCGAGCAGGTCGGCGATCCGCGCCGCGACCAGCCAATGGGCGTCGAGAACTTTGGTCGTGTTGTCGGCGGCGACGGCGACCGCTTGTTGAGCCGCTGCCGTCGCCGCCCGGTAGGCGGCACGGTACGACAGGCAGCCGGCGACGAGGAGCAGCAGCGGCACGACGAGCGTCGCGGCCAACACCAGCCGCGTCGAGCCGATCCCTGACCTGTCGGCTGCGGCCGGCCAGGTCATCGCCGGTCCTCCTCGGGCATCGGTGCCGAGAGGCGATAACCGGCAGGGACGCCGAGACAGAAATCGGCGAAGAGCGCCTTCGGACCCAGCCCCCAGGCCTCCTTGGCGCGATAGCCGCGGCTGGCGAGCAAGCCGCGAAAGGCGCCCGCGCGGTCGGGGAGGCTCATCGACCCGTAGAGGCGGCGGCGCTGCGCATAGAGTTCCTGCAAGGCGCGATATTTCAGCGCTGCCGCGGCGGCCCGCTCCGGCCAGTCGCCCGCCAGCATTTCCGCCAGCCGCGCTAGGATCGCGGCCCGCGCTGCCGCGCCCGCCTCCAGCGCGGCGTATTGTTGCGCGCGCCCGCGCAATGACGGCCAGAGCCGCCAGCGCAGCGCGGTGAGGCGCGATGGCGCCCGCCAGCCATAGGCGTTGCCCCCATGCTGGCGATAGCGGACCAGCGCCTCACCGATATGCACGATCGACCCGAACACCGAGGCGAGGAAGAAGAACCACTGGTCATGCGCCATCTTCTCGCGCCGCCGGAGATCCTTGTGGTCGAGCGACCGATCCCAGCAGGGCGACGCCGCCAAGAGCGAGCGGCGGAACAACTGGGTAAGGCCCAGCGCGTAATCCATCGGCTGGGCGAGGCCCTGCGACAGCGGCGCGAGGGGCTGGCCGTCGGCGCCGATGGTCAACGCATCGTGGTAGACGAGCAGGACCCGCGGGTCGTCGAACGGCGGCAGGCAGGCTGCGAGCTTGCCGGCTTCCCAGACATCGTCCTGATCGCAAAACGCGATCACCTCCGACCGGCACAGCGCCGCGGCGCGCATGAAATTGGCGCGGTAGCCGAGCCGCTCGGGGTTGCGGTAGAGGCGCACCGCGAATGGCGCCGTCGCCGCGAAGCGCTCCACGCGCGCGGCGGTATCGTCGTCCGAGGCGTCGTCGACGACCACCAATTCCTCCGGCAGCCGGCGCTGATCGGCCAGGCTGCGGAGCTGCTCGTCGATATGCCGCGCGCCATTACAGGCGGCGAGTGCGATGGCAACGCCGGTCATGTCGCCGCCCGCCCGGCCTGGGTCAGCATCGTGCCGAAATGCCAGGCGCGGCGAATGACCGGCTGGCCGAACGGCAGGCACAGCAGCACCGCGACAAATGCGGCGTAGGACAGCACCGCCATGCCGGCCAGCGCCGCGATGCCCTCGACGGGCATCGACTGGCGGACAATTTCCAGCAGCGCGGCGCTGCTCGCGCCGGCGAGGACCAGCGGCGTCAGCGCCGCGGCCAGATCGGCCGCCCCGACGATGCCGTCGCGCGTTGCCCCCCAGCATACCAGCGGGGTCGATATCAGCACGAACGACAGCCCGGCGCCGGCGGCCACGCCGACCGGCCCCCAGGGCAGCCCGGCGATGAACGCGGCGACGGAGATTGCCGAGGTCGCGGCGACGTAGCCCAGTTGCCGGCGGGTGCGGCCTTGCGTGGTGAACAGCCAGGAGGTGCTGGAATAGAGCGGGCTGGCCAGGCCGCCGAGGCACAGCCACGAGAAGACCGGGGCGACGCCTTCCCATTGCCGGCCGAGCAGCAGCAAGATCAGCGGCCGCGCCATCACCATCGCGAAGAGGATGCCCGGCACCCCGGCCAGCATCATGATCCGCAGCATGTCGAGATAGGCTTGCCGGTAGCGGCGCGGGTCGGAGCGCAACCGGGTCAGCAGTGGCGTGGCGACGCGTCCGACGGGCATCAGCAACTGGCTGACCGGCTGCGTGACGAGCTTGTAGCCGCGGTCGTAAAGCCCCAGCGCGACGCTCCCCTGGAAGACCCCGAGCAGCACATTGTCGAGCGAGGTCGTCGCATAGCCGGCGAGGTTGTATCCGGTGACGTGGAAGCCGACGCGGATCAGACGGCCGGCCCCCGGGTGACGACGGGGCCGAGCCGGCCGCCAGCCGGAGAGCGACCAGGCGAGCGCGACAGCCATGAGGCTGTCGGCGACCGCGACCGCGACGAGCGACCAATAGCCCCAACCCGCGCAAGCCGCCGCCAGCCCGGCCGCGAGGCCGATCGCCGGCGGCCCGACATCCAGGACGGCGAGCGCGGTAAAACGCATTTGCCGGTTCAACAGCGCGATGGGCTGGGCGGCGAGCCCGGAAACCGGCAGCAACCCGGCCAAAACCAGCGTGATCTCGATGGTCCGCGGCTCGTGGTAGAGCCACGCGATGGCGGGCGAGACGGCCATCAGCCCGGCCGCGAAGGCGATGTTGACCAACAGGCTGAACCAGAACAGCGCCGAGACCTCGCCTGGCCTGAGGTCGCGCTGGAGGATGACGGCCTGGCCGAGCCCGAGATCGCCCATCAGGTAGCTCAGCGCCAGGACCGGCGCGACCATCGCGACCAGCCCGTAATCGGCCGGGACCAGCAGGCGGGCGATCAGGATTTGTGTCGCCAGCTTGACGAGGAACCTGAGGCCCTGAGCGGCAAAGGTCGCCGCCGAGCCGCGCACGGAACGGCGCTTGAGGGCGTCGAGCTCGCTGTCGGCGACGGCCATGTCCGGCGTCGCCGCTTGCGGGTCCGTCGCAGTGTCGCGCGTCATCGCTCAATCCGGACGCAGGACGTCGGCCAGCGCGTCGACCGCGCTCGCGCCGCGCCGCCGCGCTGCCCGGATCAGGTGGCGCAGCTGGCTCGCCGGATCGACGGCCGGGTGCCGCCGCGGCGGCAACGGGACTGTACCCGCTGCCGCCTGCGTCCCCGCCGGCAGTTCTTCCCCCAGCCGTTCCAGCCGCCGCAGGCGGCGTGCCGTCTCGCGCAGATAGGCGTAGCCGTAGTGCCGGTCGGGTTCGAGATAGGCACCCTCGGCCCATTCGTTCCACGCGTTGATAAACACGATCCGCTCGTCGGGATGGGCGGCGCGCAGGGCGCGGCGGCAGGCATGCTCCAGCCAGGTGCCGTACTTGCGGGGAGACGATCCGATAAAGCCGGTGCCGCGCCCGGTGCGGCGCGCCTCGTTGTCCCAGCTCGGGCACACGCCGGGAAAGAGCGTAAAGGCGGGTTGTGGCTGCATCGCCGCGGTTTCGGCGAGCGCGTCGTAGCTCAACGCCCGGCCGCGAAAATCGGGGTCGAATGGGACCAGGTCATCGTTCCGGGCCGGCAGGTCCCAGCCATGGGGATGCGGCGGGAACCCGGCCGCGGCATCCATGCCGTGAACGCCCGGGTCGAGATCGCCGAAGGCTTGCGGCATCACGACATAGGGGTCGCCAAATCCGTGCCGGCTGAAATGCTCGCGCCAGCGGTCGACCGTCGCCGCCGCGTCGGGCAGCAGGCCGGGGCGGTAGAGCATCAGCAGCGGCCGCCCGCCGACCCGGATGTAGCGCGGGTCGGCCAGCGCCGGCTCGATCGCCCGGGCGAACGCGAGGTCGTCCCCGGCCGAGTGCTTTTGCTCGATCAGCATCTGGCGGTCGGAGCCGTCCCACGCCCGGCTCCACGGCTCGTTCGCCCAGTTCAGGCAGAAGGGGAGGTCGATGTCCGGATGGCTGAGGAGGACATCGAGCGGCCTTTCGAGCAGGCGGTGCCCGGCAAACCAATAGACATGGATGCAGAACCCGAAAATACCGTGGCGGCGCGCCAGAGCGGCCTGCTCGTACAGCGTATCGGGCAGGCGCAGGTCGTAAAATCCCAGACCGCCCGGCAGGCGCGGCTGGTAGTGGCCAGCATAGCGCGGCAGCGCCTTGGTGACGTTGGTCCACTCCGTGAAGCCCTTGCCCCACCAGCGATCGTTCTCCGGGATCGGGTGAAACTGCGGCAGGTAATAGGCGATCAGCCGCACCGGCGGCGGCTCGGGCAGCGTGAGGTCGCCGGCGTCGGTCTCGTAATCCGCTCCCGGCGTGGTGTTGACGCGGAGCTGCTGCAGGAGGTCCATGGCCATCGGGCTATCCGCGCGGCTTCGCCGCGACCACGTGCTGGCAGCCGAACAGGCGCGGCGCGGCGCGGGTCAGCCGGCGGACCAGCGGCCGGCGCACCCGGCCCGGCAGCAGGCGCCACGGCAGATGGCGGCGATATTCCGGCAGATCGTTGCCGGCGCTGTGCCGCATCGCCACCACCTCCAGGCCGCAATGCCGGCACAGCGCACGGATGGTCTTCTCGGTGAACCAACGCAGATGGGTCGCGTCGCGGATGCCGGTCTCGGCGTAATCGAACCGGCCGTACAAGAGGTGCAGCCGCATCGTCCAATGGGCGGCGTTCGGCACCGACAGCAGGACGAGCCCGTCGGGCTTTACCGCGCTCGCCGCCCGTTCGAGCAGCTCCCCCGGCGCCGCGACATGCTCCAATACGTCGGCCAGCATCACCACGTCGAAGGGCGGGTGACCCTCGACAAAAGCGCGGTCCAGCGTGCCGCAGGTCACCCTGATGCCGCGGACGCCGGCGAGCCGGGCCCGCTCCGGCTCGGGTTCGATCCCCCACAGCTCGTTGTTCTTCCCGCGGTTGGCGATCAGCGTGACGGCGCCCGTGCCGCAGCCGACATCGAGCACCCGCGCATTCGACGGCATCATCGTGTGGAGGATGCCGGCAACTTCGGCGGGCTCATCGTTGCCCCAGTCATAGCGCAGCGCCTCCGGCGCCGGCGCGAGCCCGTACGCGTGCGCGTCGGGCCTCGGCGCGATCTGTACGTCGCTCATCGCGGCCCCCAGCTCAGCACGGTGATCCCGCACGGGTAGCGTGTCGGGTTGCCGTCGCCGCCCACGCAAGGACGGTCGAGCCGCGTCGCTGGCGGTGGGACGGCGCCGAGCAGGCCGGCGAGGGCGGCTTCATCGGACGCGCGGGCCACCAGCGTCACCCGCGCCCCTTCGCCGATCCGCCGCGCGATCGTGTCCCGGGTCATTCCCGGAATGCCGAACAGGCCCGGCATGATGCCGAGCTGCGCCGGCGCCATCGCCTGGCTCGCCCACATCGCGATGTGGGCGACGGGCGGCGCGTAATACATCACCGCGGCCGGGTCGGTGTCCGGCGCGAGCGCCACCAGATCGGCCCGCGTCAGCTCGGACGCCGCGGTGTGGAGCGCGCCGCGCCACGGTTCCTTCGCATCCGCCGGCGCGGCGATCTGGTACGCCAAGCCGATGCTAGTGGTCGCGGCGACCACGCCGATCGCCAGCGGGCGCTGCCAGCCGGACGCCAGCGTGGCACGCGCCTCGATCAGGCACAGCGCGACGACGGTCCAGGAAAAGATGCGGCCCAGCAGGATCGGCTGCAGCGTGGCGCTGACCAGGATCACCAGCGCCGCGTAAAGTCCCGGGATCAGCAAGGCGACGACGAGCATCCGCGACGGCGGGGGATCGCGCCGGAGCGAAAGCACGAGGACCGCCACGACAAGCATCGCCAGCAGCGCGCCCGGGAAATGACCCGGGGTGAGGGTTCCGGCGACGGTGTTGCTGATGACCGCGCCGAAATCGTGCCAATTGAGCGGCGGGATCCATGCCAGCTGCCGCAACTGGCTCGGCTGCGCCATGCTGACGAGAAGTGGCGCGGCGAGGAGGCCGACAACGGCGTTCGACGCAATCCAGGCGGCGAAGAACTTGCCGGATGGGTGGGGCCGCGCCGCCCAGGCGGCGGCAAGCACCGCACCGCCGCACGCGGCGGCGAACAGGAACATCGTCGTGTGGGTGTAAAGGCTCGCCGTCGCGCCGGCGATGTAGAGGGCGAAATTTGCGGTGCCGCCGCGCCGTCGCAGCAGCCGTGCGCAGGCCATCAGCGTCGCGAGGACCGGAAGCAGCAGCAGCGCGTAGGGTCTTGCCTCCTGCGCATAGTAGATCGCGGTCGGCGACAAGGCGAAGAGCGCCGCCGCGACCAGCGCCTGGCGGCGCTCGAGCAGTTCCCGGGCCAGGCCATAGACCAGCGGGATCGCCGCGGTCGAGGCGATTGCGGACAGCGAGCGCAGCGCCGCTTCGCTGCTGCCGAACAGTCCGATCCAGCCGCCGAGCGCCATGTAATAGAGCGGCGGGCTGCTCTCGCGCCGCAGACCCTCGGTCCACATGAAGTGAAGACCGGTCTGGTAGTAGAACCGCGAAAACGCCTCGTCGGTCCACAGCGAGAGATGGTCGAGGTGGTAGAACCGCAAACCGGCGCCGCCGAGGGTGACCGCCGCCAGCATCCAGAGCGCCGAGCCGGCGAGCACCGGCGCGGGCCGTGCGGCGACCGTATCCGGCGCGGCGGCGGGGGCCGAGAACGTCACCATGGCTTGGGCTCTCGCTGCGGCTTTAGCGATCCGGCCGGCCATTCGCGCGCCGCCGACCCCCGCCGTGCCTGTCGCCAATAATCGAGGGCGCCGCGGAATTGATGCAGCAGCTTGCGGTGGTGATGTTTGCTGTCGCCGAGGATGCGGCGCGCCCAGTGCCGGCCGTAGGCCCAGCGCGTCTGCGGGGTGATCACCAGCTTGGCGAACACCGCGCCGGACCCGTAATGGTAGCTGCGCAGTTGCTGCGCCGCCTCGTGCGCCTTTCGGCCGTGGTGGTGCGAAACGGTCGGCCCGGGAAAATAGCCGCCGGCCCAGCCGTCCATGCAGACGCGCGCGACGACGTCCCAGTCCTCGCCGGTGAACGGCGTGCCGGGTCCGAGCGCGACGTCAAAGCCGCCGACGCCGGTCAGCGCCTCGCGGCGAAACGCCATGTTCGCGCCTTGGATGGCGGCATTGGGAACGACATGGCGCGCCGCAAAGCGTACCGTTTCGACCGATTCATTGACCGTGAGCGGGTAGTCGGTCGGGTCGTGCAGCAGGATGCGCCCGCCGATAAACCCGATCCGCCGGTCGGCAAAGATGTCGCAAATGCGGTCGAGGAAATCGGCGGCGGGGTAGCAATCGTCGTCGGTGAAGGCGATGATCGCGCCGCGGCTTGCCGCGATCCCGGTGTTCTTCGCGCGGCTGACGCCCGGCTGCGGCTCGACGATGCAACGGCCGCGGACCGCTTGGTGGCGCAGGAAGGCTTCGGCCACCGCCTGCGTGTCATCGTGCGAGCCGTTGTCGACGATGATGACTTCCCAGGATTGCCGGCAATCGATCTTGCCGACCGCGGCGAGACAGGCGCGCAACTGCCGTGCGCGGTTGCGCGTGCAGATGACGAGCGACACGACCGGCCTGGCCGACGATGACTGCGCCATCGGCACCTCAGCCGGCCTGGATGCGCGACGACAGCACCGCCCAACCGCGCTGCGCACGCCGTCCGTATCCCGCGTAAATATCCTCCTCGGACGGCTGCTCCGACGTGTTGGTAAGGACGATGCCGACCGGTTTGGCGGCCATGAACAGGCGCCGCAGCGCCTCCGCGACGGCCCGCCGGCGGGTACGTTTCGCCGCCACGACCAGCACCACGATATCGGCAAAGCGCGCGAACACCGTCGCGTCGGCGACCCGCATCACCGGCGGCGAATCGATGATGATGTAGTCGAACGCCGCTCTCATCTGCTCGATCGGCTTGGCGTCGAACTGCTGTTCGAGCCGCGCCGGGAAGCCGTTGCCGCGGCCGGCGGCGACGAAATAATAGAGCCCGGTCAACTCGTCGCGGCCGATCCGGTCCTGCCACGGCGTCGTGCCGGACAGCACCTCCGCCGGTTCCGCGGACGGGTTGGACGACAGGACCTTGGCCAGGATCGGGCTGCGCGCGTCGCCTTCGATCAGCAGCGTGCGCCACCCGTCGGCGGCGGTGACCTGCGCCAGGGCGAGCGCGAAGCTGGTCTTGCCCTCGCCCGGCTGCGCCGAGCTGACCAGCAGCACCTTCTGCGCGTCGCCGGTCCAGCGCAGCCGGGCGCGCACGCCGCGCAGCGTCTCGGCCGTCGCCGAATAGGGGTGGTCGACGACATAGCGTCCCGATTTTGACCAGCGCCAGCGGCCGCGCAGCGGCGGGATGGCGGCAAAAGCCGGCAGCCCGGTTTCCTTGCGCACCTGGTCGAGCGTGGCGAAGCCGCGGTCGAGCTGGTCATAGGTCAGCGAGCCGGCCACCGCGACAAGCCCGCCGATGACGCCGGCGATGACGATGAAGAACAAGCCGCGTGCGTTGGCGGGATCGATCGGCGCGACCGCCGGCGAGATGATGCGCGCATCGATCGGCTGGCGTTCGCCCGGCTTTGCCGCCTCGGCCAGCTTGGACAGGAAACCGGCGTAGATTTGCCGCTTGGAATCGGCCTCGGCCTTCAATTGCTGGAATTGCGTGAAGGCGGCGTTGCCCGCCACGGCCGCGGCCTGCAACTGGTTGAAGCGCGCTTCGAGGCCGGTTTCGCGGGCGCGCGTGATGTCCGCCTGTCCCTTGAGCGAGGCGGTGATCTTCCCGGTCTCCCGCTGGATGGTCCGATGCAATTGCGCGAGCTGCACCTCGACCCTCTTCAGGTCCGGGTGTTGGGGGCCGAGCTGCTGGCTCAGCTCGGCCTGTTTACGGCTGAGTTCCGCTTCCTGCGTGCGCAGCGCCTGGATCAGCGGCGAGGCGAGCACCTCGCTGGCGGTGTCGGTGCCGCCGCCATGCGCCAGGTTGAGCGCATCGCGATAGCGGGCTTCCGCCGCGGCGCGGTCGGCGCGCGCGCTCGCCAATTGCGTGTTGAGGTCTTGCAGCTGCTGGGCGTTGACGCTGCCGGACGGGGTCTCGACGAACTTGTTGTTCTTGACGAAATTGGCGACGGCGGCATCCGCCTGGTCGGCGTCGCGCCGCAGTTGCTCGGCGCGGGCATTGAGGGCGGAGCCGGCTTCCTGCGCCGCATTCGTTTTGAGCTGCGAGTATTCCGCCAGATATTTGTCCATCAGCGTGTTGACGACCGCCGCGCTGATCGCCGGGTTCTCGCTCACGTAGCGGATCGTGATCACGTAGTCCTTTTCGTTGTTGATCAGCGTCAGGTGCTTTTGCAGCGTCGCCTCGACCGCGGCGGCGACATAAGCCTGCTGGTCGACCGGCCGCGCCGGGCCGGGCGCCAGCAGCCGGTGCAAAAACGGCCGCGGGTCGAGCCGTGCCCACAGGCTGTCGTCCTTCGGGCGCAGCAACGGGTTGAACTCGGGGTTGGCGTCGAGGTGGAGCGTCGCCGCAACCTCCTGCAGCAAGTTGCGCGACTGCAGCACACCCATTTCGCTGCGGATGATCGCGATGTCGCCGGTCGGCGTCTCCATCGCTTCGATGCCCGGGATCATGATCTTCCGCGAGGCGATGACGATGGCGCCCTCGGAGGTGTAGAGCGGCCGTTGGCTGGCGACGTAGACCCCGGTCAGCACCATGAAGAGCACCGCCACCGCCGTGATGACCACGCGATGGCGCCAGACGGCGCGCGCGAGCCCGAGCAGCGTCGATTCCTGGCCGTGCGACATGATTGCCGACAGCGGTACCTCAGCGATTTCCGGCGAAAGCGCTTGGTCTCGGTAGCCGATAAGGTCGCGCCCGGCATCCGGATGCGCGAAATCGCCACGGCCCATGCAGACAATCCCTCCTCTGCGCGCACGAACGTGCCAGGCCGTCCCCTCCCGATCGTCGCTAACGGGCTTTTCGTTTTATGGTTCCGGCGGGCTCACGCCGCCGTGATCGCTAGGCGCTCTGCGGCAATTTCCTAAATTGGCGGGCGATTTTTGCCGTCACCGGCTCGTCCCGCCATGGCTCGCAGGCGGCGATATAGCGCCGGGTCTCCGGCGAAAGCCGGCAGAGGCTCTTGTCTTCGGTGGAGCGGGCGTAGGCGGCGCTCATCCGCATCGCCGCGGCGATGCCGCGCAGCGCCGCGCCGCCCACCCCGTTGGCGATGCCGCGCACGAAAAACGCAGCCGCCCCGAGCCCGAGGCGCGACAGCGGCACGCCGAACTTGTACGAGGTATAGAGCGCATTGCGGACGGTGAAGAAATACCGTCCCCGTTCCCAGGCGACGCGCTGGTCCGGCGATACCTTGTGGCGGACCGCGATATCCGGGACGTATTCGATCCGGTAGCCGAGATTGAGCATCCGGTAGCAGAGGTCGAGCTCTTCCTGGCAAAAGAACAGCCGCGCGTCGTAGCCGCCTGCCGCTTCGAACGCCGCGCGGCGGATCGCGTGCCCGGCGCCGATAAAACGCGTGGTCCGGAACCGCTCGTCCGGATGGCGCCCGGGATAGTCCCACGACAAGGCATCGTTCTCGCCGGTGAAGAAGTTGACGATGCGGAAGCCGATCGCGGCGAGCCCGGGATTGGTGTCGAGCTGGGCGACCGCCGCCGCCAATGCGGTGCGGTCGGCAAAGACCGCGTCGCTGTCGAGGGCCACCACATAGCGGCCGTGGCCCATTGCGGTGGCGATATTCCGCCCGCCGGCGACCCCGACATTCTGCTCCAGGAGCCGCAGGCTGACATCCGGGTGGTCGCGGACGAACGCCTCGACGCACGCCGCGTCCTCCGGCGTGCTTCCCTGATCGACGACCAGAACCCGGCGGGTCACCCCCTCCTGCTCCAGGGCGCTGGCGATGGCTGCGATCACATCGTCGGCGCGGTTCCATGACAGGATGATCACATCCGCATCGTTGGCCGCCCGGTCTGGGCGTGCGTCAAACCCGGTCATGGTCAAGCCGCCCGGACGGCCGCCGGCGCGGCGCCCGCGCGGCGCCGGCGGATCAGGCGCATCGCCATGCGGTGGGGCACCGGCCGCAGATACTCGCGGTAGACCGCGAACCCGGCGAACGCCGCCAGCGCCAGCCAGCGCGGCGCCCGCAACCCGACCCGCGCGGCGTAGGGCTTGTAGTATTTGCGGTAGAAGTAGCGCGTGTAGTGCAGCGACCAGTACACCCGGCGCCAGCGTGAAACGCGCTGCCCGCCGCGGCGGATTTGCGACGGCGGCAGGTGGATGCTGTGGACCTCGCCGGTTGCGAGGATCCGATAGCCGCGGACGAACAGGTTCATCTGGTAATCGGTTTCCTCGCGATAGCCGTTGCCGCGGGCGTAATACGGGTCGAACGGGAAACGCTGCAGCAGGGCCCGCTCGGTGAGGATCACCGCGTTGGTGAACGGCAATTCGATATCGCCGTCGAACGCCGCACCGTTGACGTACTCGCACAAGAGCTTGCGGAACGGCTTGGTGTGGCGCAGCCCGCGGCCGAAGCGCTGAACCGCCTGCTGCGGCGTTTCGCCGTCGAGCATGTAGACCCGGCGGCCCGACACCGCGGCCCCCGCGCCGGCAAGCAACTTGCCGAGGCAGGTCAGCGCGTAGCCGGGTTCGAGATACTCGTCGTCGTCGCAGAACAGGATGAAGTCGTTGGTCGCCGCCGCCACGCCGAGATTGCGCGACTGCGACGCGCCGACGCGGACGGGATTGCGCAGCACCTTGCAGCGCACCGCCCGATAGTGCCGGCTCAAATCTGCGATGACGGCCTCGCTGTCGTCGCTGCCGGCATCGATCACGAAGACGATCTCCGAGACCCCTTCCTGGCGGAAATAGCTCTCGGCGACGCGGCGCAACGTGTGTGCGCGGTCGCGGGTCGGAACCACCATGGTGATCATCGGCAGGGTCTTCCCGGGATGCTGCTGGATGAAGCGGAAAGCGGGGATCGGGCCGCCGGCCGATCGGGCACACGGAACTCGCCCGCCGACGCGGCGTTCGACGCCTGAACACCGCCGCCGCGGCATCGATCCCGCCACACCGGAGTACCCGCCCTCTGTCCGTGTCCGCCAAGGCCACGCCGGAACGTTCCGCCCGACGCGCCGCCCTGCCCGGCCCGCGCGACGACGGACCGATGCGTTTTCTGCTGACGCTGCCGCTGGTTGCGGGCGTTTTTCTGCCGCGGTTTGCCTTTACCTTTCACGGCCGGGAATTGTCGCTGCCGCTGCTCGTCATTGTCGCGAGCATCGCCGGGCTCGCCGCAATCGGCCGGCTGCGCGTCCATCTGCCGCGGCTGATCCTGTTCGCGGTCAGCATCGCCGCGATGATGACCGCGATCCTGCTCGGCGGCGCCGGCCGGGTCTCGGCGATGTCGTTCCTGCTGCTCGCGGTGCTCTATCTCGGCTATGTCTTTGTGGTCGACGGCGACGAGGCGACCTACGCCTGGGTGATCGGCGCGTTTCGGCGCATGTGCCTGATCGTCGCCGTGGCCGGCATCGCCCAGTTCCTGGCGCAGATCGTCGTGCGCGGGCCGACGCTGTTCACCTTTCGCGGCGTGATCCCCGATTCGTTTCTGGCGCTCGAATACAACTATGTCGATCCGACCGACTTCCTGCCGGGGTTTTACAAAAGCAACGGGTTCTTCCTGCCCGAGCCGTCGATCTTTGGGCAGTTGATGGCCTTGGCGGCGATCACCGAAACCCTGTTTTTCCGGCCCTCTTACCGGCTTTTCATCATTGGTTTGGCGCTGTTCGTTTCATTTTCCGGGACCGGCGCGATCCTCTGCCTGGTGTTCATCCCGCTGCTGCTGTTGCGCCGCGGCAACCCGTCGCTGCTGCTGCTGGCGGCGGGGCTGGGGGTGCTGCTGATCATCTTTTCCGGCAGCCCATATCTCGCGCCGTATTTGAACCGGTTCGGCGAGTTCGGTTCGACCTATTCGAGCGGGTTCGCGCGGTTTCTGTCGCCGCTCTATTTGTTCAACGACTTTATTTTCACCAGCGCGCGCAACACCTTGTTCGGGCTGGGACCGGGGGCGATCGAATCGTTCTTCAACAATTACTACACCGAGGTGCACGACCCCACCTGGGGCAAGCTGTTCTTCGAGTACGGGCTGGTCGGCACCCTGCCGTTCGCGTTGTTCATCACCTGCAGCTTTTTTGCCGACGCCCCGGTGAAATGGCTGACCGCCGCCTTGTTCCTCAATTGGCTGGTGATGGGCGGCTATCTGTTGAGCCCGCCGATCGCCGGGCTCATCCTGCCGCTCGCCGTCTGGCACCGTGCGGCGCGGATGACCGCGGCCGCCCGGGTGCAGGCGGGGCGCCTCGGCGCAGGCACGCGAGCCGCGGGCAGCGCGGCATGAGTTCCCATGCCCTGCGGGTCGCGCTGATCGATCCCTCGCTGTTCACCGTCCCGTATGATGCCAAGCTCGCGGCGGCGCTGCGCGGCGCGGGGCACGATGTGGCGCTTTACGGCGAGGCGCCGGTTGCGGCGACCGGGCAGGGCGAACTGCCGGAGCTGCGGCCGCTGTTTTACCGGGAGCTGGCCGGCATCGGGACGGACCGCTGGCCGCGCCAGGCCGTGCGGCTCGCAAAAGGAGCGCTGCACGCGGCGAGCATGCGGCGGCTGACCGCGGAATTGCGGCGGACCGCACCCGACGTGATCCACTTCCAGTGGACTCCGTTGCCGGCCGTGGACCGCTTTTTCATCTGCCGGCTGCGCGAGTTGGCGCCGGTCGTGCTGACGGCGCACGATTCGCGCCCGTTCAACGGCTCGGCATGGCGGCTCCAGAAATGGGGGGCGACGCGCATCCTCGGCGAGTTCGACGGGGTGATCGTGCATACCGAGGAGGCCCGCACACGGCTGGTGTCCGATGGCTTGCCGTCTGGACGCGTGGTCCGTATCGCGCATGGTTTGCTCGACGAGGCCGTGCCCGTCGCCCCACAGACCGCCGCACCGCGCACCGCCATGGCCGCGCCGGACCGTGTCCGGTTTTTGCTGTTCGGCAAATTGAAGCCCTACAAGGGCGCCGATTTGTTGATCGAAGCGTTCCGCCGGCTGCCGCCCGAGCTGCGTCAGCGGGCCGAGCTGCACATTGTCGGCAAGCCCTACATGGATGTCGCACCGCTGCGGGAGGCGGCCCGCGGTCTGGGGGAGAGCGTCAAGCTGGACTTGCGTTTTGTCCCGGACGAGGAGATGGGGGCGATGCTCGGCCAGGCGGACGTCGTCGTGTTCCCCTATCGCGAGATCGACGTGAGCGGTGTGCTGATGGCGGCGCTGCGCTACGGCCGCCCGATCATCGCCTCGGCGATCGGCGGCTTTGCCGAGCTGTTGACGGAGGGCCGGCACGGCATCCTGGTGCCGCCGAACGATGCCGGGGCGCTCGCCGCCGCGATGGCGCGGCTCTGCGGCGATCCTCCCCTGCGCGCGGCGATGGGCGCCGCGGTCGCCGAGCTCGGCGCGGCCGTTCCGAGCTGGGAGGCAATCGCCTCCCGCACCGCGGAGTTCTACCGCTCGGTGCTGGCGGCGCGTCAGAACCAGCGCTCCGGCACAAAGACGACATCGCCGGGGCCGACCGGGGTGATGTCGGTCGCGGCCCAACGCCGCCGCTCCGGATCGCCGTAGCGGACGATCGACAGGCCGTCGGTCTGGGCGCGGTAGGTATAGCCGCCGGCCAGGGTCACGGCGCCGATCACGGTCGGGTTGCCGACGATTTCGTAGGCCCCCGGCCGCGTAACCTCGCCGTAGACATAGACCGGGCGGTAGTGGATCACGTCGATGTTGACCTTCGGGTTCTTGACGATGCCGCCGGCGAGCCGGCCGGCGATCAGCCGCTCGACCTGGCCCGGCAGCAGCCCCGCGACTTTGAGCCGGCCGATCAGCGGCAGCGACACCGCGCCGTCCTCGTCGACCGAGAACTCGCCGCCGAGCTGGTTCTGCTCGAAGACGATGATGCGCAGGCGGTCGCCCGGGCCGAGCGGCCAGGGCGCGCTTGCCGCCGGCGCTGGCGGCAGCACGACCTGGGTGCAGGCCGCAAGCCCGCCGAGCCCGAGGATGAGGAGCAACCCGGCGGCCTGACCGGCCCGTAGGAGCCCGGCCCGGAACGCTGGCGCTGCAAGCCGCGAGGGGGCCGAAAATCCGCTCTGCTTCATGCCTTGCCCCTTTTTCTAAAAGACTTTCTTGATCGAGAAGGTGACGATGTTCTGCTGAAAGTTGCTGGAGCCCGTGCCGGCCGCGGTGCTGCCGGTTGCCGTGCCGCCGGCCGCCGCGCTGCCGGTCGTCGTCTGGTGGACGAACAGGTAGTCGATGCCGCCGGAAAACCCGTCCGCGAACAGGTATTTGAGGGTGAGGTCGGCAATTTCCGTGGTGTAGTGAGTCGGCACGTCCTTCAGATCGTCGCGCTCGACCGAAAACGACGCGCTGGCCACCCAGCGCCGGCGCAACTCGTGGTCGATGCGCCCGATGACCTTGTTGCGCACCGCGCCCGGGCTCGGGATGAAGAAGGCCTCGTAATATTCGTGGATCCCGTTCAGGGTGACGTTGGTGAGGCGCGTCGGCCACCACGACAGGTTGATCCTGCCGTCCGGCTCGCCGATCGTCCCGAACCGCGGGTCGTCGTACGACTGGCGCTGATAGCCCGTCTCCGCGCTGACCAGAAACGCGGAGTCGATGTCCCAGTCCACGCCGGTATCGATGCGCACGCCGTCGCTGCTGCGCTGGAACCCGGCCTGATCGAATTTCTGGTCATAGTCGCGGACGTTGGGCCGCACTTTCAGATAAAGGCTGCGGCGCGGTGCGACGGTGTGGCGAAAACTCGCTTCGCCATAGATCTCGGTGTTGTTCCGGTCGCTGGTGACGATGGGGCCGGTAGAGCCTTGCAGCGGATCGTAATTCAGGTGGTTGGCCCCGACCTGCAAATTGAGCAGGTTCCGCTCAGGATGACCGATCGCCGCCGCGGCGCTGCCGGCATAAATCTCGTAGGTGGTCGGGGTCAGCCCTTGCAGGCCGGTCGGATCGGTGCGCGGATCGACGCGCCGCTCGACATCGCCGATGCCGACCAACTGCACATCGTTGTGGACGGCGCTGGTGAAGGTCGATTGCACCACGCCTTCCCACGAATTCTCCGTCGAATGCACCGCGTAGATGTGCCCCGCAAGCCAGCCCTGGATGTCGAGCGTGTTGACGCCTTTGGAATAGTCGAGCGAGGTCCGGCCGGTGATCGTGCTGATCGCGTCCGCGCGCTTGCCGCTCGGCGCGGCGAAGATGTTGTCGTTGAGGCTTTCGTCGAGCTGCAGGCTCGGTGTCAGCGAAACCGCGCCGAATTGGGCGCCGATCGCCAGTTGGCGTTCGGCCAGGCGCTTGTCGAGCGATACATCCGGTGCGGTATCGTCCGGACCGCTCTCGAATGTTCCGCGCACATAATTTTGCCCCAGGGCGGGCGGCGCCAGCCCGCAGATCAGCAGGCCGGAAAAGGCAATGCTCGTCCGCCGCCATCGCAGGCATCGCACCGGCTGCGCCGTCGCACGCGCGGTCTCGGTTCGCGGTCGGCCAAGCGCCATTATCGCGCGGGTTCCCCCAATTGCCCCAAGACCTAGGGTAGCAAGCCTGGCAGCGCGGACGATAACACAGGTTAAGTCTACCCGCGGAACCCCCTCAACTTCGGGTTAAACCCGGCACCGGTCAAATGGTTCCCGCCCGAAGGGGTCCCGCCGCGCGGCGAGCAGGATCAGCAGTCGCCCTGCGGCCGGCACAAATCCTTTCCCACCGCATCGGTGCCGAGCTGGCCGCTGCCCGGCTTCTGGTAAACCCTGACGAAATCGACCTCGACGCCCTGCGGGAAGGCCTTGCCGTCGATGCCGTGACGGCCCGCCCAGTTCGGCCCGCCGATCGCGAGGTTGAGGATGACGTGCGCCAGCCC
The DNA here is from genome assembly GCA_035550515.1 of Allostellaceae bacterium. GTDB lineage: Bacteria > Pseudomonadota > Alphaproteobacteria > ATCC43930 > CGMCC-115725 > DATARH01. Next base: position 43,284 of record DASZOZ010000126.1, on the reverse strand, counting down.
CGCGGGCGTGCCGTCGTCATAGACCCATTTGTAGCCGGCCTTTTCGATCAGCCGGCCGTCGATAAAAAAGCTCACGGTATCGTCGGGCGCCCACAGCGCGGCGAAGCGGTGAAAATCGTCGGCGAGGCTGGCCGGGGCCTGCCAGTAGCTCCAATCGCCGTGAAAATCGCGATCGACGTAGCTGATCGCTCCGGCCTGCGCGCCGTGGGAGACCAGCCCGACATGGAGCATCTTGGTGGTGTCCTCGACCCCGTTATTGGCGATCTCGGCGATGTCGATTTCGGGCGGCCAGGCGATTTTGCCGTCGGATGCGCGCGTTGCGCTGTTGAGCCAGAAGGCCGGCCAGACCCCGACTGCGCCGGGGATCTTCATCCGCGCGACAAAGTAGCCGTATTTGAAGGTCGCCTTGGAGCGGATCATCCCGGAGGTGTAACCCGCCGGGCCGTCGGCCGTTTTTCGCGCCGTCAGGACGAGCGAATGCCCGGTCATGACATGGTTGCCGGATTCGCGGTAGCGCTCCTGCTCGTCATTGAGGAAGTCGAGCTGGCCGCCATCGTTGATGTACCGGGTCCACCATTTCCCGGTGTCGAGCCGGCTCGCGTCGAACTCGTCGCCGAATACCTTCCGGTAGCCGGCCGGAGCACCGTCGCCGGTCGCCGCAACGTCCGCCGCGGCCGTTTGCCGCCCCGCCTCGCCGAGACCGGCAAGGCACAACCAAAACGCTGCGAAGACAATCAATGCAGCCGGCAATTTCAGCATGCAAATTTGCCTATCCCGTTGCTGATCGCCATTCTGAAGCCGGCATCCTGGCGCTTTTCCCCGGAACGAAAACAGACAGGCCGCGTTCGGCCCTCCGAGTGCGCGTGCGCCTCCAGCTTGTCTTTAAACGACGGCCGGCCCTGTTCCTCCCGGGAACGCTGTCCTTGCCGGCCGCGCTCCGCCGCAACGGCCGCAGGGGATGCGATGGTCTGGTTTCTCGCCGCTTTCGGGCTTGGGCTGCTTTGGCTCGGCCTGCACCCGTTCACCACCTATCCGCTGAGCCTTTGGCTGATCCGGACGCTGCGCAAGCCGCCGCCCGCACCCGCAGCGGCACGCCATGAAAGCTTTGCCCTGTGCTGCTGTGCCTACAACGAGGAGCGCGTGATCGGCGCCAAGCTCGACAATTGCCTCGCGCTGCGCGCGGGTCGCCCCGACCTGCAAATCCTTTTCTATGTCGACGCGGCCACCGACCGCACGGCGGCGCTGTTGCAGGGACACGACGTGGTCGTCGATGTCGCGCCGCAGCGCGCCGGCAAGACCCACGGGATGAACCGGCTGACGGCGCACGCCGACGCGTCGGTGCTCGTCTTCACCGACGCCAACGTGATCCTCGACCCGGACGTGCTCGCCAATCTCGAGCGGGCGTTCGCCGACCCGGCGGTCGGCTGCGTCTGCGGTCATTTGCGGTATGTGAACGCCGCTTCGGGGGCGACCGCGGCGCTCGGCGCGGCCTATTGGCGGTTCGAGGAATGGGTCAAGCAGCTCGAAACCGATACCGGCTCGGCGATGGGGGCCGACGGCTCGCTGTTTGCGATCCGCGGTGTGCTGGCGCGCCCGGTTCCCGAGGATCTGATCGACGACATGTTCGTGTCGCTCAGCATCCTGTGCGACGGCTGGCGGGTGGTGCGCGCGGCCGATGTCCGGGCGTATGAATTGGCGACGACCGCGCCGCATGAAGAATTTCGCCGCAAGGTCCGCATCGCCTGCCAGGCGTTCAACGTGCACCGCCGGCTATGGCCCCGGCTGCGGCGTCTCGATGCGCTGAACGTCTACAAATACGTCTCGCATAAATTGCTGCGCTGGATCTCGGGCGTGAGCCTCGCGGCGGCCGGTTTGTGCTTCGAGCTGGCGTTGGCGCTTGCCGGCTTTGCCTGGCTGGCGCTCGCCGCGCTCCTGCTGTTTGCCGGCTTGGCCGTGCTCGGCTGGCGGCGGCGAGGCGCGCTGCCGTCGCGTTTCTGGGATGTGCTGGCGGCGCTCGCGGGCACCGCGCTCGGCATCGTCTATTCGCTGCGCGGCGCGGAGTTCCGCGTTTGGACCTCGCCCCAATCGGTCCGCGAACGGGCCGGCGGGACGTGAACATGATGAAACGGCGCAGCGTGCTCGCGGCGCTCGGCTGGGCCGCGGTCGGCCATGCGGCCGCCGCCGCGGTGCGCGCGCCGCCGCCGGTTTCGGGCCGCCGCCTCAAGCTGTACAACGTGCATACGGGCGAGACCTTCGACGGCCCGTACCGCAGCGCCGACGGCGTGATCGACACGGCCGCGGCCGAGCTCTCCCAGTTCATGCGGGACCACCATTCGGGCGTCGCCGCGGTCATGGATGTCGGCGTCATCGACTTCCTGTCGGATGTGCTCGCGGCCGTCGGCGCCGCCAGCGCCACCATCCTGTCGGCGTACCGCACGCCCGAGACCAACGCGATGCTGGCCCGCACGACCTTCGGCGTCGCCGAGCACAGCCTGCACATGTACGCGCGGGCGATCGATTTCACGGTCGGTGGCGCCTCGCTCGAACGGGCGATGACCGCGGCGCGCGCGATGCGGCGCGGCGGCGTCGGCTGGTACCCGCACTCCCATTTCATCCATGTCGATAGCGGCCCGGTGCGGAACTGGGACCTGGGCGACGCCGATTTGCAGCGGCTGCTGCTCAACCCGGCGAATGGGGCGCGGCCGGGCTTGCGCAACGCCGCGCTTACCGGCCGCGCGCATGCGCCGCCGCGCTCGCAATACGCCGCCGCCGCGACGTCGAACGAAGCGATCCGGCCTTCGGCCTACACCGCCGCCGGCGCCAGCGACCGGCTGATCCGGCCGTCGCCCTATGGCGGCGGCTCCTGAGCGCGTTCGGAGGCTTCCGTCACTCGGGTTGATCGATCGCCGCCGCCGATCCCATCGGGGTCGCGGCGCTGCAAGCGGGGGGCGCCCCATCCTCGGCCAGGGTGATCCCGGCGCAGAGCAAGCCGACGAGCAGCAACCACCCCAAGTCTGCAACGGCGGCCCGACCCCGGCCGAACCGGCGGGCGGGGCCGCGGCGCCTCGCAGGGCGATGAAAGGCGAAATCCGTCGACACACCGGCAAACACCGCCGCCGAGCGAGCCTCCCGTCTTCGATGACGGGATCGGCTGGGACGGGATCGGCTGGCGTCCCCTACCGGATTCGAACCGGTGTTGCCGCTCCATCAGCCGGTGCGCAGCGCCCAATTGTGGAACGAGTTGCGCTCCCGATGGAGCGGCCGGGAGACGTTTGACGAACGGCTATTCCTGCGGATCGCCTGAGCCGGGCGGCGCGGTCGATTTTAACTGGCCCGCCCAATGTTCGCGATGGTGCGAGAACGGCGATTACAATAGCTCCGAGGTACTAGGTGGGCTTTCGGGCGCGTATGACCAGCGATAAAGGCACGATCCGAGTATCGGCGACCACAGGCTCTGCTGCCGCTATCTCTAAGCTTGCGCACGGTTCGACGAAACGCTCGATTGCCAATCCTGCTACAACGATCATCTCAACCCACTCGCTCAGCGTGCGATGGAAGCGGGGAATGCGAAACGGTTGGTCGATTTCACGCTGTTCCGTTGGCAGCGTTTCGAACCAAAAAGTATCAATGCGGCCATCTATCCGGTCGAAATAGCCGGCAACCTCCACGGCTCGCGGCTGTCCACCATCGCGTAAGACCTTCCGGTGCGGCGGCACAAAACAGGGATGCAGGATCGAAAATTGCAGGAATCCGCCCGGTCGAAGCACCCGCTCCACCTCGCGGAATACGGTCGCCTGATCCGGCATATCCATCATGGACATGAACGCGGTGGCAAAATCGAACTCGCCGGCTTCGAACGGCAGGCGCATTCCATCGCCAGTAAGGAACGTGATACCGAGCGGATCGGCTTCCTCAGCTTCCTGAGCGTGCCGAATGAAAGTCGGCGCGATGTCGATTGCCTGCATCGATGCGCCGCGGCGCGCAAGCTGCCGTGTGTTCGTACCCTCGCCGCACCCGATATCAATACCCTTCAAGCCGGCAATAGCCGGCAGAGCGGCGAGGAATGCGGGCGTGTTCAGTGCGTCTCGATAGGCATCGTAGCCGGCCCGGCTATGTCGTGTCCAAGCGTCTGCGTTGGCTTCCCAATACGACGCCACTTCGGAGTGTTCCATGGCACCCTGTCCTCATTTGCCCTGGCCGAAAACAAGGTTTAGGCGCGCGCCTTGGCTAAAAACTCCAAACTGGACACAAACGGGACACTGCCGAGTCTGATTTCTGCTAAGGGCTGGCGTCCCCTACCGGATTCGAACCGGTGTTGCCGCCGTGAGAGGGCGGTGTCCTAGGCCTCTAGACGAAGGGGACGTGAGGCTCGCGTTAGATAAAAGGTGGCGGGGCGAAGATCAAGCGTATGCCGCGGCCCTTGCTGTCAATCGCCCGTCAATCGCGAAAGTTCAGGTATTGCAGCGGCTGCTCGATCTTGAGGCCGCGCATCACGCCGATCGCGGCTTGCAGGTCGTCGCGCTTCTTGCCGGTGACGCGCAGCTCCTCGCCCTGCACCGCGACCTGCACCTTGAGCTTGCTGTCCTTGATCTCGCGCACGAGGCGGCGGGCGAGTTCGGCGTCGACGCCCTGCCGCAGCGTGACCAGTTGGCGCTGGGTGTTGCCGCTGGCCTTTTCGGGCGGCTTGAAGTCGAGCGCCGCCGGGTCGACCTTGCGCCGCGTCAGGTGCACTTTCAGCAGCTCGTGCAGCTGTTTCAGTTTGAGATCGTCATCGGCGACCAGCGTGATCTGCCCCTGGTCGCGCTTGACCGAGCATTTGCTGCCCTTGAAGTCGAAACGCGTGGCGATCTCGCGGTCGATGCCGGCGATCGCATTGTCGACCTCGGCGAGGTCGAGGCGGGAGACGACGTCAAAACTCGGCATCGGCGGGTGCTTTCGGGAAAAACTCGATCGGCCCAGCGATATAATGCCGGCGCGGGGAAAATTACAGACCGGCGGCGAAGTGCCTTGCCATGGCGGCGAGACCGGCCGTCGCCGCCACCGGCGGCGCCCAGCCGAGCGCGGCGCGTGTCGCGCTGTCGTCGAGCTGCAGCGAGCGGGTGAGCCGCGCCAGTCGCGGGCCGATGCCGGGCAGCGGCCGACAGGCCGCAAAGACCGCACCCGGCACCGCGAACAGGCGGGCCTCGCGGCCCAGCCCGGCGGCGAGCGCGCGGATCAGCGCCGGCGTCGACAGGTCCTCGTCGTCGCGGGCCAGCAGCGTCATGCCGGCCGCCGCCGGACAGGTCGCCGCCACCGCCAGCAGGTCGACGAGATTGTCGCGGCCGATCAGGCTGCGGCGGTTGTCGAGCGCGGCGAAGGGCAGCGGCAGACCGCGCCCGACGAGGCGCATCAGCGCCGCCAGATTGCCTTTCACCCCCGGTCCGTAGACCAGAGGCGGGCGGACGATCACCAGCTCGACCCCGGCCTCGCGCGCGGCTTGCGCCGCGGCCCGCTCGCTCGCCAGCTTGGCACGCCCATAGGCGTCTTCAGGGCGCGGCGCATCGTCGGGACGAAAAGGGCGGCCGGGCGGCGTGGCTTCGCCCAGCGCCTTCGCCGAACTGACCAGCACGAGCCGGCGCCCACCCGCGGCGGCCAGCGCGCGGGTCAGAGCCGCCGCCGCCGGCGGCTCCGCCGCCAGCGCCGCCGGGTCCGGCCCGGCATGGGCGCGCTGCGCGAGATGGATCACCGCCTCGACCCCGGACAGCGCGGCCACCCAGTCGGTCGCGGCATCGATATCGCCGATGACCCGCGTCGCGATACCGGGCGCCGCCGATCCGGCGCGGCGCAGCGCGGCGACGACCTCATGGCCGCGCGCGGCCAGCGCTGGAGTGAGCGCGCGGCCGACAAAGCCGCCGGCGCCGGTAACCAGGATGCGCGCCATCGTCGGTTGCCCCGCTCGGCCGGGCCTGGCTCGGCCCGGCCCGGCCATACTCATCCCTTGGCCGGGCTTGACCCGGCCGCCCGCCTCTTCTACGCCAACTCGGCAATAAAGGCGTGGGCTCCCGGGTCAAGTCCGGGGGAAGGCGGAGATGGCGGCCATTCAGACGTTCCGGACGCCGCCGCAGCATCGGCGGGCGGGTTGACGACACCCTATGGCCGACCCGTCCGCACCCAAGCTGCTCTTCCTGGTCACCGAGGATTGGTATTTCTGCTCCCATCGGCTGCCGGTGGCGCGCGCGGCGCGCGATGCCGGCTTTGCGGTCGCCGTAGCGACGCGGGTGCGCGACCATGGCGAGCGCATTCGCCGCGAGGGGTTCGCCCTGGTCCCGCTGGGCTGGCGTCGGCGGGGCGACGGTCTGCTCGGCGGGCTGCGGGCGATCGCCGAGATCGCCCGCCTCTATCGCCGGGAACGGCCCGATATCCTCTATCATGTCGCGCTGAAGCCCGCCTTGTTCGGCGGGATTGCCGCTCGGCTCGCCTTCGGGGCGCACCGCCGGCCGGCGGTGCTTTCCGCGGTGATGGGGCTGGGCAGCAACGCGGCGGCGGGGTGGCGCCGGCAGGCGCTGTCATGGGCGCTGCGTCTGCTCGCGGGACATGGTCACGCCATCGTGCAAAACCCGGATGACCGTGCCGCGCTGCTGCGCGGCGGCTTCGATGCTGCGCGGGTGACGCTGATCCGCGGCTCGGGGGTCGATACCGCGCATTTCGCCGCGTTGCCGGACCCCGACGGCTGCACGGTGGCACTGGTCGGGCGGATGCTGCGCAGCAAGGGGGTGCTCGAAGCGGCCGCGGCGGTGCGGGCGCTGCGCGCGGAAGGGCTGGCGATCGACCTGCTGCTCGCTGGGCCGGCCGATCCCGACAGCCGCGATTCCCTGAGCGAGGTGGCGTTGGCGGCGCTCGGCGGCGAGCCCGGCAACCAATGGCTCGGCCATGTCGCCGATGTGCGCGAGGTGTGGCGCCGCGCGGCGGTCGCGCTGCTGCCGTCGACCTACGGCGAGGGGGTGCCCAAGGCGCTGCTGGAGGCGGCCTCCTGCGCCCGGCCGATCATCGCCAGCGATAGGCCGGGCTGCCGCGATGTCGTGGTCCATGGCGAGACCGGGCTCCTGGTCCCGCCGCGCGATGCGGCGGCGCTGGCCGGCGCGATTCGCCGGCTCGCCGAGGACCGGCCGGCGCGGGCGCGCATGGGCGCCGCCGGGCGTGCCCGGGTCGTCGCCGAATTCGCCGAGGCGGCCGTCGCGGCGCAAACCCTGGCGCTGATCCGCCGGGCGCTGGCGGAGCGGCGGATGGAGGGGAGGCGGGAATGCTGATCCGGCTGTGGCTGTTGGTCGCCGGGCTGGGCGGCGCGGCGTCGGTGATTGCCGGGGCCGCCGGGGCGCATCTCGCGGACGACCCGACCGCCGCGCGGCTGCTCGGCAACGGCGCGCTGTACGGCCTGGTTCATGCCGCCGCGCTGCTCGGCCTGTGCGGCTTCGCGCAGGGCCGCGAGCCGCGCCGCGGCCTTGCGGCCGCCGCCGGATGGTGCTTTGCCGCAGGGATCTTGCTGTTCAGCCTCGCGCAGTTCGCCCATGTCGCGACCGGGGTGCGGCAGTTCGGCTGGGTGGTGCCGGTCGGCGGCACCGCGTTCATCCTCGGCTGGGCGGCGGTCGCAATTCTTGCGTTCCGCCGGCGTTGAGCATGTAAGACTGGGGCCGCAGCCATTCGCGAGGCGGTCGATGACGACCCTGTTGTACACCCATGCCGCCTGCCAGGAGCACGATCCCGGCCCGTACCACCCGGAGGCACCGGCGCGGCTGCAAGCGGTGCTCGGTGCACTCTCGACCCCCGGCTTCGCGGCCTTGCAGCGCCGCGAGGCGCCGCAAGCGGCGGTCGAGGATCTGACCCGCGTGCACCCGGCGGGCTTTGTCGAGCGGCTGCTGGCGGCGGTGCCGCAGGCCGGCCATGTCGGCATCGATGCCGATACGGTGCTGTCGCCTCGCTCCGGCGAGGCGGCGCTGCGCGCGGCCGGCGCCGTCGTCGCGGCGGTCGATGCGGTGGTGGCCGGCGAGGCGGATAATGCCTTCTGCGCCGTGCGGCCGCCGGGGCATCACGCCGAGCCCAACCGCGCGATGGGCTTCTGCCTGTTCAACAACGCCGCGATTGGCGCGCTGCGGGCGCGGCAGGCGCACGGCCTCGCGCGTGTCGCGGTGGTCGATTTCGACGTGCACCACGGCAACGGCACCCAGGCCTGCTTCTGGGACGACGAGAACCTGTTTTACGGCTCGACTCATCAGTTTCCGCTCTATCCCGGCACCGGTTCTTCCGGCGAGACCGGGGTGGCGGGCAATATCGTCAATGTGCCCCTGCCGCCGATGTCGGGGTCGCAGGCCTTCCGGCTCGGCATGACGCGCACCCTGCTGCCGGCGCTCGACGCGTTCGCGCCGCAGATGGTGCTGATCTCCGCCGGGTTCGATGCGCATCGCAGCGACCCCCTCGCCCAACTCCTGCTCGAAGAGGCGGATTACACCTGGGCGACCGAGCGGCTGGTCGAGATCGCACGGCAACATGCCGGCGGGCGGGTGGTGTCGACCCTTGAGGGCGGCTATGATCTGGTCGCGCTCGGCGCGAGCGCCGCGGCGCATGTCCGCGTGCTGATGTCCGTCTGAGAGATCGGAGATTGCCGTTTGAGCGAGCCGGGTCTGCCCGCCGATATCGCTGCGATGAGCTTCGAGGACGCGCTCGCCGAGCTTGAAGGCATTGTCCGTCGGCTCGAGGGCGGCCAGGTCAAGCTCGACGACGCGATCCAATCCTACGAGCGCGGCGCGCAGTTGAAACGGCATTGCGAGACGAAACTCAACGAGGCGCAACAGCGGGTCGACCGCATCGTCATCGGGTCGGACGGCGCGGTGACGGTCGAGCCGGCCAAGCTGGATTGAGGGGGACGAAACGGCCTTGACTGAAAGCCTGTGGGCCGACGCCGTCACCGTCGACGAAGCGGCGGCGGTGACGGCAAAGCTGACCGATTCGATCCTCGACGGGCTGTTGAAGGTGCCGCCCGGGCTCGAGGCGCGGGTTTACGAGGCGATGCGCTATTCGGCGCTGGCGCCGGGCAAACGGCTGCGCCCGCTGCTGGTGCTGGCGAGCAGCCGGCTGTTTAGCGTGGCGCGGCGCAGCGCGCTGCAGGTCGCCGCGGCGATCGAGATGGTGCACGCCTATTCGCTGATCCATGACGACCTGCCGGCGATGGACGACAGCGATTTGCGGCGCGGCCGGCCGACCTGCCACAAGGCATTTGACGAGGCGACGGCGATTCTCGCCGGCGACGGGCTGCTGACCATGGCGTTCGAGGTGCTGTCGCACCCCGATACGCATGGTCATGCCGCGGTGCGCTGCGAGCTGATGGCAGCGCTGGCGGCGGCGGCGGGCGCGGCCGGGATGGTCGGCGGCCAGATGATCGACCTGATCGCCGAGACGCAGACCCTCGAGCTCGGCGCGATCACCCGGCTGCAGCGCATGAAGACCGGGGCGCTGATCGCCTTTGCCTGCGAGGCTGGCACCATCCTCGCGCAAGCCCCACATGAAGTACGCCTGGCGCTGCGCGGCTATGCGCACGATCTCGGCTTGGCCTTTCAGATCGCCGACGATCTACTGGACGTAGAAGGCTCGGCCGAGGAAACCGGCAAGCCGGTCGGCGCCGACGCCGCGGCCGGCAAGGCGACGTTCGTGTCGATCCTCGGGGTCGAGCGCGCGCGGGCGCAGGCGGAACTGCTGGTTAGCCAGGCCGTTGCACATCTTGATTTGTTCGGGCAAAGAGCGGAACTTTTGCGACAGGTGGCGCGATTCGTTATCGACCGCCGGACGTGAGGAGCGTAGCGCGTGGAACAGAAACCATCCCCCCGTCTTTCCAACCGGACGCCGCTCCTCGACCGGATCGACGTCCCGGCGGACCTGCGCAAGCTTCCGGAATCCGACCTGCGCCAAGTCGCCGATGAGTTGCGTGGCGAACTGATCGACGCCGTCTCGATCACCGGCGGGCATTTTGGCGCCGGGCTCGGCGTCGTCGAGCTGACCGTGGCGATCCACTACGTCTTCAACACCCCGGACGACAAGCTGATCTGGGATGTCGGGCATCAGGCCTATCCGCACAAGATCCTGACCGGGCGCCGCGACCGTATCCGCACCATCCGTCAGGGCGGCGGGCTCAGCGGCTTCACCAAGCGCTCGGAAAGCGAATACGACCCGTTCGGCGCCGCGCACAGTTCGACCTCGATCTCCGCCGGGCTCGGCATGGCGGTGGCCCGCGACTTCAAGGGCGAGGCGCGCGATGTGATCGCCGTCATCGGCGACGGCGCGATGAGCGCCGGCATGGCCTATGAGGCGATGAACAACGCCGGCTCGATGGATTCGCGGCTGATCGTCATCCTCAACGACAACGACATGTCGATCGCCCCGCCGGTCGGCGCGCTGTCGTTTTACCTGTCGCGGCTGCTGTCGTCGAAATCGTTCCGCTCGCTGCGCCACCTCGCCGGCGAGGTCGGCCGCTTCCTGCCCAAGCGGCTGGAGGTCGCGGCGCGCCGCGCCGAGGAACTGGCACGCAGCTTCGTCACCGGCGGCACGCTGTTCGAGGAGATGGGCTTTTACTATGTCGGCCCGATCGACGGGCACAACATGGACCATCTCGTCCCGGTGCTGAAGAATGTCCGCGACAGCAACGACAAGGGTCCGGTCCTCATCCATGTCGTGACCGAGAAGGGCCACGGCTATCTGCCGGCCGAGCAGTCGGACGACAAATGGCATTCGGTCGCCAAGTTCGAGGTGGTGACCGGCGCGCAGGCGAAATCGGCCTCCAAGGCGCCGTCCTACACCAGCGTCTTCGCCAAGCAGCTGATCAAGGAAGCCGAGAAGGACGACAAGGTCGTCGCCATCACCGCGGCGATGCCCTCGGGCACCGGCCTCAACCTTTTCGGCGAGAAATTTCCCGCCCGCACCTTTGACGTCGGCATCGCCGAGCAGCATGCGGTGACCTTCGCCGCCGGTCTCGCGGCCGAAGGCATGAAGCCGTTCGCGGCGATCTATTCCACCTTCTTGCAGCGCGGCTACGACCAGGTGGTGCACGACGTGGCGATCCAGAAGCTGCCGGTGCGCTTTGCGCTCGACCGCGCCGGACTGGTCGGCAATGACGGCCAGACCCATGCCGGCTCGTTCGATATCGGCTATCTCGGCGCGCTGCCGGGATTTGTGCTGATGGCGGCGGCCGACGAGGCGGAGCTCGTGCATATGGTCGCGACCCAGGTGGCGCTCGACGATGGCCCGTCGGCGCTGCGCTTTCCGCGCGGCGACGGCGTCGGCGTGCCGCTGCCGGAGGCGGGGGTGCCGCTCGCCATCGGCCGCGGCCGCGTTGTCCGCGAGGGCACGACGATCGCGTTGCTGAGCTACGGCGCGCGGTTGCAGGAATGCCTCAAGGCGGCGCAGGAACTCGGGACTTACGGCCTGTCGACGACGGTCGCCGATGCGCGCTTCGCAAAGCCGCTGGATACCGACCTGATCAACCGGCTGGCGCGCGAGCACGAGGTGGTCATCACCATCGAGGAAGGCGCGGTCGGCGGCTTCGGCAGCTTTGTGCTGCAGCATCTGGCGCAAACCGGCCAGCTCGACCAGGGCCTCAAAATCCGCCCGATGTGCCTGCCCGATATCTTCATCGACCACGATTCGCAGAGCGCGCAGTACGAGATCGCCCAGCTCAACGCCAAGCACATCGTCGCCACGGCGCTCGCCGCGCTCGGTCGCGATGTCGCCGTCCAGCCCGCCCGAGCATAGCCGCGCCGCTGATCCTTAGGCCCTCGCACCGACGCACCCCCTCCCCCGCTCGCGGGGGAGGGTTGGGGTGGGGGTAATGCCTTCCAAGCGCCGTGCCGACCAGCTTCTGGTCGAGCGCGGTCTCGCCGAAAGCCGCGCCAAGGCGCAGGCGCTGATCCTGGCGGGCGTGGTCTTCGCTGGCGACCGGCGGGTCGACAAGGCTGGCGAGACATTTGCCGACAGCGCCGACATCGCGGTGCGCGGCCGCGACCACCCCTGGGTGTCGCGCGGCGGGGTCAAGCTGGCGCATGCGCTCGACCATTTCGCGATCGATGTTGCCGGCCGCGTCGCGCTGGATATCGGCGCGTCGACCGGCGGCTTTGTCGACGTGCTGCTGACGCGCGGAGCGGCGCGGGTGCATGCGGTCGATGTCGGGCGCGGCCAGCTCGCCTGGAAGCTGCGGCAAAACCCGCGCGTCGTGGTCCATGAGGGCGTCAACGCCCGGCATCTCACCGCCGACGAGATCGGCGAGCCGGTCGACATCGTCACTTGCGACGCCAGCTTTATCGGCCTCGCGACGGTGCTGCCCGCGCCGCTGGCCTTGGCGCAGCCGGCGGCACAACTCGTCGCGCTGGTCAAACCGCAATTCGAGGCCGGCCCCGGCGCGGTCGGCAAAGGCGGCGTGGTGCGCGACCCCGAGATCCACCGCACGGTCTGCGCCGCGGCCGCGGCCTGGGTCGCGTCGCAAGGCTGGGATGTCGTCGGCATCGCCGAAAGCCCGATCACCGGTCCCGCCGGCAACAGGGAATTTCTGCTTTACGCCCGCCGCTCTGCACCGGAATGGTAAAACGAGACATGGCGACGACGACAAAAACACCCTTTGCCGGCTTTCGCCCGGCGGCGTTCGAGTTCTTCCGCGGTCTCGCGGCCAACAACGATCCGCTATGGTTCAAGCCGCGCAAGGCGATCTACGAGCAGGAGGTGCTGGCGCCGTTTCGCGCGCTGATGACCGCGCTCGGCGCGGCGCTGGAGGCGGTCGGCATCCCGCTGACCGGCGATCCCGGCCGCGGCATTTTCCGCATCTACCGCGACGTTCGCTTCTCAGCCAACAAGCAGCTCTACAAGACGCATCAAGGCGGCGTGCTGACCCGCTCGGGCGGCAAGGGCGATCCCGGCCTGCTGTACGTCCATCTCGAACCCGGCGCGTCGATCATCGGCGCTGGCTTCTGGCATCCGCCGCCGGAGCTGCTGAACCGGTTGCGCCGCGCGGTCGCGCTCGAGCCGGATGCGTTTTTGGCGATGGCCGGGCAGTTGCAGGCATCCGGCTACGCGCTGACCTGCGAGAACGAGCGGCTCAGCCGCCTGCCGCGCGGCTTCGAGATCGCCAAGGGCAGCGCGGTCGCCGATTACGTCTGCTGGAAGAATTTTCTGGCCGACACGGCCATCGGCGATGCCGAGATGCAGTCGCCTGACCTGGTCGGCCGCATCGTGGCGTTTGCGCTGGCGGCGCGGCCGCTGCTCGATTGGGGCTGGGCGGCGGAAGGCGACGACATCCCGCCGCCGCTGACCCTCAAGATGCCGACGCGCCCGCTGCCGGCACCGGATTTCTAGAAAGCCGATCCTCACCGCCGAGGTCGTCGAGGGCAACCCGGCAACCTCGGCGGCAGCTGCTTGCTTTAAGCCTGGAAACCCGCCGGCGCCGGCTCGGACTTGTCGAAGTCGAATTCGACCTTGCCGCCGTGCGGGTCGTCGAAGAACAGCTGCCAGGTGCCGCCGCGCACGCTTTCCGCCGGCAGGCGGCGCAGTTCCCACGCGACCTTCGCCTTGTCGAGCTTGGCGACGGTGGCGGGCAGGTCGGTCGCGGTGAACGCCATATGGTCGATCACCCCGGCGCGGTGCTCATGCAGCTGGTCGCGGTGGATGACGTGCAGGATCGGCTGGTTGCCGACCCACAGCCAATAGCCGGGAAAGCGGAAATTCGGCCGGTCGCCGATCTCGAAGCCGAGCAGGTCGCAATAGAATTTGCGGGTCTCTTCAAGGTCGTCGCTCAGCACCGTGAAGTGGTTCATGCCCTGAACGCTCATCGGCAATTCTCCTTCTGTCGCCGGTCCATCCGCGCCGCGCGGACATGGCGGCATCCTAGCACGGATTTGTGCGAATGCTCGCCTTGCGTCAATCGATCGGCCCGCCGCGGCGATGCCATGGTAAGGATGGCGAAAGCATTTTATCCGGAGGGGAAAACCGTGCCTCGACGCATTCTGATCGTCGCCGCGATGGCCGCATTGTTCGGCGCTGCGGCGATGCCGGCCCTGGCGCAGAAGTCGGGCGGCATCCTCAGGATCTATCACCGCGACAGCCCGGCCAGCATGTCGATCCACGAGGAGGGCTCGATCAGCGCGATCATGCCGGCGATGCCGGTCTTCAACAATCTCGTGGTGTTCGATCAGCACGTGCGCCAGAACAGCATGCAGTCGATCGTGCCCGACCTGGCGACCTCGTGGTCATGGAGCAGCGACGGCAAGGACCTGACCTTCAAGCTGCGCGAGGGGGTCAAGTGGCATGACGGCAAGCCGTTCACCGCCGCCGACGTCAAATGCACGTTCGACCTGCTGATCGGCGAGCGCAAGGACGACAAACTGCGCCTCAATTACCGGCAGAGCTGGTGGGTCAACCTCGCCGGCACGACGACCAACGGCGATTACGAGGCGACGCTGCACCTCAAGCGGCCGCAGCCGGCGATCCTGGCGATGCTGGCCGCCGGCTACACGCCGGTCTACCCATGCCACATCCCCACCGCGCAGATGCGGCAGCACCCGATCGGCACCGGGCCGTTCAAGTTCGTCGAATACAAGCCGAACCAGTCGATCAAGATCGAGAGGAACCCGGACTACTGGAAAAAGGGGCTGCCCTATCTCGACGGGGTCGAATGGACGATCATTCCCAACCGGTCGACCGCGATCCTCGGCTTTATCGCCGGCAATTTCGATATGACGTTTCCCAACGAGGTCACCATCCCGCTGTTGCAGGATGTCAAGACCCAGGCGCCGCAAAGCGTCTGTGAAGTCAATCCTGCGACCGAGACGGTCGGCCTGCTGGTGAACCGCACCAAGCCGCCGTTCGAGAACGCCGATATTCGCCGGGCGATGGCCCTCACGATCGACCGCAAGTCGGTTGTCGAGATTCTGGCGCATGGGCAAGGCGACATCGGCGGGGCGATGCAGCCCGGCCCCGAAGGGGTGTGGGGCATGCCCGAGGACATGCTGAAGACGCTGCCGGGCTATGGCGGCGATGTGCAGAAGAACCGTGCCGAGGCCCGCGAGCTGATGAAAAAAGCCGGCTACGGTCCCGATAAGCGGCTGCCGATAAAGATTTCGACGCGCAATCTCGCCGTGTATCGCGATCCCGCGACGCTGATGATCGATCAGCTCAAGGAAATCTACATCGACGGCGAGCTCGAAACCGTCGAAACCGCCAATTGGGTGCCGAAGCTGATCCGCAAGGACTACACCGTCGGGATCAATGTCCTCGGCGCCGCGGTCGACGACCCCGATGTCGTGTTCTATCAAAATTACGTCTGCGATTCGAAGCGCAACTACACCGGCTATTGCGACCGCGACGTCGACAAGATGATCGAGCAGCAGTCGATGGAGACCGATCCGGAAAAACGCAAGCAACTGGTCTGGAAGATCGATTACGCGCTGCAGGAAGGGATGGCGCGGCCGATCGTCTATCACTTGCGCGAGGGCACGTGCTGGCGCCCCGAAGTCAAGGGCGTCACGATGATGGTCAACAGCCAATACAACAGCTGGCGCATGGAGGATTGGTGGCTCGACAAATGACCGGGGAGCCGTGGCTTCCCGGGTGTTTAGGGCCGCGCTTCGAGGATCATGTTGAAATGGGTCTCGGTCGCGCGGCGCACGCTGCCAAACCCGCCGGCGGTGATGACCTCGCTCAGTTTCGCCTCGCCGGCTTGCGCACCGAGCGCGGCGCCGACGTCCTGTGACAGCGAGGTCGGCACACAGATCATTGTCGACCCGGCGTAATAAAGCCGGCCGACCGGGTTCAGATTGTCTTCGAGCCGGTCGCCGGCTATCGGCTCGACGATCATCCACGACCCGTCGGGCTTCAGCGACTGGCGGACATGCGCTGCGGCGCCGACCGGATCGCCCGTGTCGTGCAGGCAGTCGAAGCAGGTGACGAGGTCGAAATCGTCGCCGGGATAGTCCTTGGCGGTAGCGACCTCGAACCGGCAATTCCCGGCCACGCCGTGCGCCGCGGCATGGGCATTCGCCGCCGCGATCGAGGCCGGATGAAAATCGAAGCCGACGAATTGCGTGTTGGGGAAGGCCCGCGCCATCAGCACCGTCGACCAGCCATGGCCGCAACCGATATCGGCGACCTTGGCGCCGCGTTCGAGTTTGGCGGTGACGCCGTCGAGCGCCGGCAGCCAGGCGCTCACCAGGTTGTTGTGGTAGCCCGGGCGGAAGAAGCGCGCGACCGCGCAGAACATGCAGGCGCCATGGTCGCCCCAGGCGACACCGTCGCCGGTCTTGAACGCCGCCTCGACCATCGGCCGCGCATCGGTGAGCGCCTCCATCAGCTCGAACCCGCCGATCATGTTGAGCGGGCTGTCCTCGACCGCGAAGAACATCGCCTGCTCCTCGGGCAGGGTGAATTTCTGCGTCGCCGGGTCGTAAGCGAGATAATTCGACGCCGCCTGGTGCGACAGCCATTCACGCAGATAGCGCTGGCTGACGCCGGTTTCACCGGCCAGCTCGGCGACCGTCATCGGGCCCTTGGCGTGGAGCGCCTTGTACAGGCCGAGGGCGTCGCCGATGCGGATCAGGGCAATGCTGGCCGCGCCGCCCAGATCGCCCAGGACCTGACCGATGAACTGGTTGAGCTTTGCCTCGTCGACCATGTTCGCCTCCAATAGGTCGGTGAAAAAATTTTCTGCGGTGACGTTTATTATTGATAGGATATATGTCGTCACGGTGTGCTAGCTAACGAATTGAATTCGGTTGCGTGGGGGCGCTTTGGTTCTGGACCGAACGGATTTCGGCATCCTGCGGCTGTTGCAGAACGACGCGAGCCTGTCCAACAAGGAGATCGCCGCCGCGATCGACTTGGCGCCGTCGAGCGCCCATGAGCGGCTGAAGCGGCTACGCCAGGAGGGCGTGCTGCGCGGCTTTCATGCCGATGTCGCGCCCAAGGCGATGGGCGTGGGGGTGGAGGCGCTGCTCTATGTCGAAATGTCGAAGCATGAGCGCGATCTGGTCGATCGTTTCCTGAACGAGATCGTCGAGGTGCCCGAGGTACGGTTCGCCTTTCTGGTGACCGGGCCGCACGACTTTGTCGTGCATATCGTCGCCCGCGACATGCGACACCTCAAGGACCTGGTGCTCGATCGCTTCACCAATCGCCCAGCGGTCATCCGGATCGAAACCTCGATCATCTACGAGGCCCGGGTGTGTCACGAGCTGCCGGTTCTGCACGATCCCCAGGGCCATAATCCCCCGGGTTAGGCGCCGCAAGCGCAGTCGATGTGGAAGATGCGGGCGGCGTTGCCGCCGAGGATCGCCTCGCGCTCCCCCCGGGTCAATGCGGTGCGGTCGACCACGCCGCAAGGGTCGGGGTCGCCGATGCCGAACGGGAAGTCCGATCCCAGCATCACCTTGTCGGCGCCGGCGACATCGCACAGAAACCGCAGCGCCAGCGGCTCGAACAGCACCGTGTCGAAATAAAGCCGGCGGAAATTCTCCTCCGGGTCGGCATATTCGCCATGGATCGCCTTGTTGCGCTTGAGGCGGCCGAGCGCATAGGGCAGCGCGCCGCCGGCATGCGACAACAGCAGGCTGACGCCGGGGAAACGCGTCAGATGGCCCGAAAACAACAGCCGCGCCACCGCGATGGTGGTATCGGCGAGGCGGCCGACGGCGTTGATCAGGTCGTAGCCGTCGAGCCGGTCGTCGCTGCAGATGTAATGCGGGTGCAGGAAGATGCCGGCGCGGCGGGCGGAGGCGACCTCCCAGAACGGGACGAGCGACGGGGCGTCGAGATTGCCGCCGACGCCGTTGGGCTGGGTGGCGATCATCGCCCCCTTGAAACCGGCGTCGAGCGCCTCCTCCAATACCTTGGCGGCGAGCCTGCCGTCCTGCAGCGGCACGGTGGCGAGCGCCGACAGCGCGGGCAACGCGGCGGCGTCCTTGGCGAGGTGCTCGTTGTAGAAGCGCGCCCAGTCGGCGCCTTCCTCGGGCGGCAGGTCGTAGCCGTAGACATCGGTCCAGCCGCCGACCAGCTGGTGATCGACCCGCGCCTGCTTGAGCCAGTCGCGGCGCTGCGCCAGGTCATGCAGGCGCGGCTGGATCGGCCGCCCCGGTCCGCCGGCGCCGAACGCCATGCGCGGCGCCGCCGCGTCATGCAGCCGTACCGACGGAAACAGCCGCTTCTCGGCGCGCATCGCCTCGAGCAGCGTCGCCGGCACGGCATGGGCATGGGTGTCGATGATCATGGCGTTGGCTCCGAAAGTTTCTCGCTGATCGGACGGTAGAGGCGAATGCGGTCGTCGCGTTTGGCGAGGTCGAGCAGCGTCGCCGGGTCGCCGATGACCGCGAGGCCGAATTCCCGGGCGTCGCGGTCGAGGCCGACCGCCTGGGTCCAGGTGACCGCGACCCCGGCCGGCAGCGCGGCGTCGCGCGCGTCTTCGAGGCGCAGCACATAGGTGTCGGCCGGCACCTCGGGTGTTGCGTCGAGGCCGTCGAGCAGGTTGCGCCGCCAATTGAGGTGCCGCGCCCGCCAGTCACCGGTCGATCCCGGGCCGCCGCGCGAGCGGTATTCCGGGCTGTCGAAGATCGCCCCGGAATCCACCTGATGCAGCGCCAAATAGGGCGCGGGGCACGGCAGGATCGACTGGAACCGTTGCGAGGCGCGAAAACCGGGCACCGACAGCAGCACCTTGATGTGCGCGAGGTACCAGGCGTGCCATTCGGCCTCGCGGTTGCCGAGCCGCATGTCCATCTCGACCATATAGATCATGGCGTTCCTTTTCCGTCGTTGCGCGCCGCAGAGGGCCAAGGCGGTACGAGATTGCGTCGTCGCGCTGTTCCTCGCAATGACGGCAGCAGGGACAAGCATTGCACTGACGCCGTTTTGTCATCTCGGCGCGAGCGAGTAGACTGCGGCAAACGGGAGGAACGGTCCTGGAAAGGAGTCGCGCGATGCCCGACGCAAGACCCGGCCGCGGCGGCGCCGCGCCTCATTATCCCGAATTGCTGGAGCGCGCCGAAGCGCTGATCCCGGTGCTGCGCGAGCGTGCGCCGCGGGCCGAGGAGCTGCGCCGCCTGCCCGACGAGACGATCGCCGATCTGCACAAGAGCGGGCTTTTCCGCGTGCTGCAGCCCAAGCGGGTCGGCGGCAGCGAGTTGCCGTTCCGCGCGCTGGTCGAGCTGGTGTCGGTGGTGTCGCGCGGTTGCGGCTCGACAGGTTGGGTGCTGGCCAATCTGGCGGCGCATCACTGGCTGTTCGGCATGTGGCCGAAGCGCGCCCAGGACGAGGTGTGGGGCCAGTCGCCGGACAATTTGATCGGCTCGGCGCTGATCTTCCCGCGCGGCCGGGCGAAAAAAGTCGATAACGGCTATCGGCTTTCCGGCCGCTGGCCGTGTTCGAGCGGCGTCGACGCCGCGTCGTGGAACCTCGTCGGCGGCATCGCGCTGGACGACGACAGCGGGGCGTCCGAGCCGCGCATCTTTCTGCTGCCGGCGAGCGACTACACGATCATCGACACCTGGCAGGTGATCGGCCTTGCCGGCACCGGCAGCAAGGATGTCGCGGTCGACGACGTGTTCGTGCCGGACTACCGCACCCTGGCGGTCGAGCAGATCGCCGGCGGGCCCAATCCCGGCAGCGAGGTCAACCCGTCGGTGCTCTACCAGCTGCCGGCGATCAGCCTCTTCGCGTTCTGCATCGCCGGCGTCTCGCTCGGTCTGGCGCAGGCGGCAATCGAGCATTTCACCCAGACGACGCGCACCCGCCTGTCGAGCTATACCGGACGCAACGTCGCCGATTTCAACACCGTGCAGGTGCATGTCGCCGAGGCGGCGGCGCTCGCCGACGCAGCGCGCGCGATCATGCTCGGCGATTGCGACGAGGCGACGCGCAGCGTCGCCGAGGGTCGCGTGCCCGACCTCAGCCAGCGCGCCCGCTACCGCCGCGACGGCGCCTTCGCCGCGATGCTGTGCACCAAGGCGGTCGACCTGTTGTTCGCCGCGACCGGCGGCGGCGCGATTTATGCGAGAAACCCGCTGCAGCGCGCGTTCCGCGACGTCCACGCCGCGAATGCGCATTATGTGCTCAACTGGGATATCAACGGCGCCATGTACGGGCGCGTCGCGCTGGGCCTGCCGCCCGATGCCACGCTCTAGGCGCAAAATCGAGGATTTGCTTGTGTCGACGGAAAAGCCAGGCAGCCACGGCGCGACGGTGCACAGCACCTCGGCGGAAGGCTTCAACTCGCGCGAATTGCGCAATGCGCTCGGCTCCTTCGCGACCGGCGTGACGATCATCACCACGCGCGATCGTGCCGGCAAGCTGCACGGGATGACGGCCAATTCGTTCAGCTCGGTGTCGCTGACGCCGCCTTTGGTGCTGTGGAGCAGCTCGCTTTACGCGCAGAGCCTGCCCGCCTTCCAGGAGGGCAGCCATTTCGTGGTCAACATCCTGGCTTTCGACCAAATCGACCTATCGAACAAATTCGCCAAACAGAGCGACGACAAGTTTATCGATGTCGATCACATCATCACCGAGTCGGGGCCGCCGGTGATCAGCGGCGCCGCGGCGCATTTCGAATGCCGCAACGAGTTCCGCCATTACGGCGGCGACCACATCATCTTTATCGGCCATGTCGAGCGCTTCGCGTACACCGACCGGCCGACGCTGATGTTCTGCCGCGGCAAATATATGCGCGGCGAACCGATCCTGCAGAACTAGGCGCGACCGATGCCGGCGAAGCCCGTGACCGAGCCGTGCCCCGGGGCACAGGGCATCGCGATGATCGGGCTCGGCATCATGGGCGGCGCCATCGCGCGCAACCTCGCCGCCGCCGGGTTTGCGATGAGCGGCTACGATGTCGACGCGGCGAAGATACAGGCGCTGGCGAGGGACGGTGTGCGCCCGGCCAATTCCGCCGCCGGTGCGATTGGCGGCGCGCAGGTCGCGCTGACCTCGCTGCCGAGCGTCGCGGCGCTGGAGGCGACGGTGGCCGACCTCGCGGCGCACCCGCAGCCCGGGCTGATCGTCGTCGAGGTCAGCACCTTTCCGCTCGACGCGAAGGAGGCAGCGCGCGACCGCCTCGCCGCCGCCGGCATGACGCTGCTCGACTGCCCGCTGTCGGGCACCGGGGCGCAGGCAGCGGTGAAAGACCTTGCCGTCTTCGCCAGCGGCGACGAGGGCGCCTTCGGCCGCTGCCGGGCGATCTTCGACGGTTTTGCGCGGGTCATGCACTATCTCGGCGCGTTCGGCAACGGCAGCCGCATGAAATACGTCGCCAACCTGCTGGTCGCGGTGCACAACGCCGCCGCGGCCGAGGCGATCGTGCTCGGCACCAAGGCCGGACTCGACCCGCAGCGCATCTTCGACGTCATCTCCAGCGGCGCCGGCAATTCGCGCATCTTCGAGCTGCGCGGGCCGATGATGGTGCAGGGCGTCTACACCCCGCCGACCGCGACGATGCATGTCCTCGAAAAAGACAGCGGGATCATCGCCGAATTCGCCCGCTCGCTCGGCGTTCCGACGCCGACCCTCGCCGCCGCCGCGCCGCTTTACGCCGAGGCGGAGCAGGCCGGCTACGCCGACCAGGACGTCGCCGCCATACACGCGCTGCTGGCCCGCCGCGCCGGGCTTATATAGATCGCCAGGGAGAGACACCATGATGCTGACCGATGCGCAACGTGCCGCTTATGAGAATGACGGCTTTATCGTCGTCCCCGATGTGTTTTCCGCCGCCGAGATTGCCGAATTGCGGGCGGTGACCGAGGAATTCGTGCGCGCCTCGGCCAGGGTCGCGGCAAATGACGAGATCTACGACCTGGAGGACACGCATTCTGCGGCCGAGCCGCGGGTGCGCCGGATCAAGACGCCGCATGCGCATCACGAGGCCTATTTGCGCGCCAGCCGGCATCCGGCTGTGGTGGCGATCCTCGCAGAGCTGTGGGGCAGCGTGCGCTACGACACCGGCAAGCTGAACCTGAAATCCGCCGGCTACGGCGCGCCGATCGAATGGCACCAGGACTGGGCGTTCTACCCGCACACCAATGACGACCTCGCCGCGGTCGGCATCATGCTCGACGATTTCACGATGGAAAACGGGCCGATGATGGTGATCCCGGGCAGCCATCGCGGTCCGACCTATGACCACCACGGCCCGGACGGCCGCTTTTGCGGCGCGATGGACCCAAACGACCCCGATGTCGATTACGCCAAGGCGGTGCCGTGCCTCGGCAAGGCCGGGTCGATCACGATCCACCATGTCCGCGCGGTGCACGGCTCGGCGACGAATTTCTCCGGCAAGGCGCGGCGTTTCCTGTTGTACCAATACCGCGCGGCCGATGCCTGGCCGCTGCTCGGCCTCAAGGAGGGGATCGAGAAGTTCAACGCGCAGCTGCTCGTCGGCGAGCCCAGCCTCGCGCCGCGTCTCGTGCCGGCGCCGGTGCGGATGCCGCTGCCGCCGGCCGCCCATCAGGGGTCGATCTACGAGAACCAGCGCACCACCGGCCGCCGCTTCTTCGCCACTGCGTCCGAGGCTCCGCAGGCGGTCGCGGCGGAATGATCACCCCCATCCCGCAAGGGAAGGAGCGTGCCGGGTCTCGCCATCTCCCTCCCCCGCCGGCGGGGGAGGGGCAGGGCGGGGGCTGACATGCCCGGACCTCTCGACGGCATCCGCATCGTCGATTTCACCTCGAACGTCGCCGGGCCGCTGGGGACGATGATCCTCGGCGACCAGGGCGCCGACGTGATCAAGATCGAGCCGGTCGACGGCGGCGACCCGACGCGCGGCTCGGCGCAACGGCGCAACGGGTTTTCCACCTCGTTTCTCAACAACAACCGCAGCAAGCGGTCGATCGCGCTCGACCTGAAGGCGGCGGCAGGGCGGCGGGCGCTGCTCAGGCTGTGCGAGACCGCCGACGTCTTCGTGCAGAATTACCGGCCCGGTGTGGTCGAACGGCTCGGCATCGGCGAGCCTGCCGTGCGGGCGGCAAGGCCCGACATCGTCTATGTCTCGATCAGCGGCTTTGGCGAGGTCGGGCCTTACGCCAAGAAGCCGGTCTATGACCCGATCATCCAGGCCTATTCCGGTCTCGCGACGATGCAGGCCGGCGCCGACGATGTGCGGCCGCGCATGCTGCGCACCATCCTCCCCGACAAGCTGACCGCGATCACCGCGTCGCAGGCGATCACCGCGGCCCTGCTGGCGCGAGCGCGCACCGGCCAGGGGCAGCATGTCCGCCTGTCGATGCTGGAGGCGGTGCTCGCCTTCCTCTGGCCCTCCGACATGGGAGACCAGACCTTTATCGGCGACGAGCCGGCGGTGCAGGAAAAGGCCAGCGCGACCGACCTCGTCTACCAGACCAGCGACGGCTGGATCACCGTCGCGGTGCAGACCAATGCGCAATGGGTGGCGCTGACGGCGGCGTTGGGCAAGCCGGAGTGGCTCGATGACGCGCGGTTCAAGACGCCGGCGCTGCGCCAGAAGAATGTCGAAGCCCGCCTCGCGCTGACCCAGGAGGCGCTGCACGGCGGTTCGTCCGAGTACTGGCTCGACCGGCTGACCGAGGCCGGGGTGCCCTGCGCGCCGGTGCTGACGCGGTTCCAGGTGATCGAGGCGCCGCAGGTCGCGGCGCTCAACGCGATCGTCGCGTTCGACCACCCCAAGGCCGGCCGGCTGCGCCAGATGCGCAACGCGGCGCGGTTCGAGAAGACGCCGGCGGAAATCCGCCGCCCCGCCCCCGCGCTCGGTGAGAATACCGACGAAATCCTCGCCGAGGCGGGCTATTCGCCGGATGAGATCGCCGCGCTCAGGGCCGACGGCGTCATCAACAAGTGACGCCGGGAACAAGTGACATTGGAGGCAAACCGGCCGCGGGCCGCTAGCGCGGCGTCGCCATCAGCGCGGTGTAGCCGCTCCACAAAATCTGGATGCCGATGCACAGCAGGATGAAGGCCGACAGGCGGATCATCACATTGATCCCGCTGCGGCCCAGCACGACGACCATGCGGTCGGCAAAGCGGTAGCAGATAAAGATCGTCGCCGCGATGGCGGCCAGCCCGGCGATCGCCGCCCCGCCGATCAGCGCCAGGTGGGCGGCTCCCGCGGCTCCCGGCGGGCGTTGCGCGCCGAGGGCGATCGCCACCGAGATCGAGCCCGGCCCGACCGTCAGCGGCATCGTCAACGGATAGAACGCATCGATCGGGCCGGCCTGGTCGACGTCCTGAGCCTGTTGCGCCGGCTCGACCCCGTCGCGCAGCAAGCGCCAGCCGAACGACGCCACCGCCAGCCCGCCCGCCACCCGCACCACCGGCAGGGTGATGCCGAAAAACACCAGGACATGCGAGCCGATGAACAGCGAGCCCAGCAGCAGCAGAAAGCCGTTGATCGCGACGCGCCGTGCCAGGTGGCCGCGAATCTCGGTGCTGTGCGCGGCGGTCAGCGCCAGAAAGAGCGGTGCGCTGCCGACCGGGTTCACGATCGGGAACAGCCCGGCATAGACCAGGAGAAACGCATTGGCCGCCGCGTTCATGGGGGCATGCTAGACAAGAAAAAGGCGCGCACGCTACCGGCGCTAATTGAGCGTCGAGGCGTCCTTTTCGTTGACGCAGCGCAGCAGCTTCCAATAGCCGAACAGATTGCTCGGGCGGATCTCGCGCACCGTCAAGCGGCTGTCGCGGATAAAGGTGTCGAACTCGAAATCGGGGTGGAAGCCGATATGCCGGGCGAGGTGCGCCAGGCGCTTTTCAAAAAACCGCACCGGCCAGCTGTCGCTCATGAAGTGATTGACCAGCACGATCGTGCCGCCGGGAATGCAGACCCGCCGCATCTCGGCCGCGAAGCGCGCCGGGTTGGGCACCACCGGCGCGACGTAGAGCGCCAGCACCGCATCGAACGAATTATCGGCGAATTCGAGGTTTTCGGCATCCATCAAATACAGGCCGTCGACATAGGCGAGGTTCTCCCGCGCGACGCGCGCCTCGGCCTTGGCGAGCATTTCGGCCGATACGTCGATGCCGGTCACATGCGAATCGCGCCGGAAATGCGGCAGCGACAGGCCGGTGCCGACGCCGACCTCGAGAATCCGCTGGCCCGGCCGGTCGTTGGCGATGCGCACGGCTTCCTTTCGCCCCGGATGAAACACCGGGCCGAAGACGACATCGTAAGAGCCGGAGACCCACCGGTAGGTGCGGATGGTGTCGCGAAGGTCCATGTCTCGTCCCTGTCGCGGTCGCGACGGGCAACCGCGGTCACTGCGGCGAAGTTGCCCGCCATCGACGTTTTTGTAAACCTTTCGTGACGCCCGACGTATCAATTCCGTCCGAAAGACGCCCCGAACAGGTCAAAGTTCCGCGGGCAGTGCGGCGGCGGTCAAACCAAGGCAATGGAATCGGCCTCCAGGCCCTTGCGGCCGTCGACCACTTCGACCCGCACGCGCTGCCCGGGCGCCAGCGCCTCGATGCCGCTGCGGCGCAAGGCGGTGATGTGGACAAACACATCCTTGCCGCCGCCATCGGGCGAGACGAAGCCGTAGCCCTTGTCGGGCTCGAACCATTTTACGGCCCCCTCCATGCTGCTGGACGGCCGGGTGCCGCGCCGGTCCTGCCCGGGCGATACCGCGGTGCTGAGATCGATGTTGATGACCGCGGTCACCAGCGGCCCCTTGGCGCCGGCGCCGACATCGCAGGTGATCGAGGCGCCCTCGCGGACATCCTCGTATCCGGCGCGGCGCAGGATCGCCATCGGCAGGAACGCGTCGGGTGTGCCATCGGTCATGGTGACGAAACCGAAGCCCTTGCTGGCGTTGAACCATTTTACTTTGGCTTCGATGCGGCGGCCTGGGGGTGCATCCTCGGGCGCCGAGGAGGTGCGGTGGTCGTACATAACGCCTCTAAAAGTGCAATGGTAAGCAGTAACGGAGAGACGAAACCCTAACGCATAAGAGACGCATCGACCTAGTGCCGATAGTGAGAAACGGCGTTTCTGGCCATTAGTTTTGTCAATTCACGGGTCGACCTTTAAGGTTCATGTAAGACTTGCCTGTCGCGGCTTTTTAAAGACCTGAAGCACTGCCGCCGCGAGCATCTTGCATCGCCGCGGCGATGGCCTATCATCCGGCGCTCGGCGCCCCGGAGCGCGGGTGTAGCTCAATGGCAGAGCAGAAGCTTCCCAAGCTTACGACGAGGGTTCGATTCCCTTCACCCGCTCCAACCGCGTGACCCGTGATGTGCCAGGTTCAGGCGCAAGTGAGCCTATGTCGTTCGCCATCTTAAAAAGCGCCGCTCGATACGGCTGATCAGCCAGGCGATCGCCAGCCCCAGCACCGAGAGGATCACGACGCCCGCGATGAGCTGGTCGGTGGCGAACAATGCGCCCGCCTCCAGGATGTACGCACCGATCCCGTAACGCGCGCCGATCATTTCCGCGGCCACCAGCAGCACGATCGAGATCGAGACCGAGATGCGGAAACCGGAGAGAATCGCCGGCAGCGCACCGGGGATGATGATTTTGCGGACGATCGACAGCCAGCTCAGGCCGAAGGACTGGCCCATGCGGATAAGCCCGCGATCGACATTGTCGACCCCGCCATAGGTTGCGATCACGGTGGGGAAAAACGAGCCGAAAAGGATCGTCGCGATCTTCGACCCTTCGCCGGTACCGAACCAGATGACGAACAGCGGCAGCAGTGCGATCTTCGGGATCGGGAAGATCGCCGAGACCAGCGGCAGCAACCCCGCCCGCACCAGCGAGAACAGCCCGATCGACAGCCCGGCGCCGATTCCGAGCACGGTCCCCAGCACCCAGCCGGCGACGAGCCGTTCCAGGCTTGCACCGAGATGCTTCCACAGCGTGCCGCTTTGCACAAGGTCGACAAACGCCGCCAAGGCTTGCGACGGCGCCGGAAGCGCAATCGGGCTGATGACGCCGCTGACGCTGCCGAGTTGCCACAACGTGATCAGGGCCGCGAAGACCAGCGGCCCGATCAGCCGGAACGGGCGCGGCTGGAAACCGCCGCCGCGAAACGGCACGGGCCGCGCGCCCGGCGACGCGTCGCGGGCGACGAGCCCGCCGCGGCGCTCAAGCGACATGCGACAATTCCCGTTCGGCCTCGCGGGCCTCGTCGCGCATGGCGTGCCATACCCGCCGTTGTAGCGCGTCGAGCTCGGCGCCGTGCTCGGCGCGCTCGGCCAGCGGCATGTCGATCTCGACAATCTCCCGCACTCTCCCGGGCCGGCGCGACCGCACGACGATGCGATGCCCGAGCCGCACCGCCTCGACCAGGTTGTGCGTGACGTAGCAGGCCGAATACGGTTCGCGCCGCCAGAGCTCGGCAAGATCGTCGAGCAGCAGCTCGCGGGTCTGCGCGTCGAGTGCGGACAGCGGCTCGTCCATCAGCAATATCGCCGGCCGCACCGCGAGCGCGCGGGCGATCGCGACACGCTGCTTCATGCCGCCGGACAATTGCCGGGGCCAGGCTTTGCGGAAGTCGTCGAGCCTGGTGCGGGCCAGGACGTCGTCGATGATTGCGCGCGCCGCCTCGCGGGCGATGCCGCGGTTCTCCAGCACAAGGCTGACATTGCCCTCGACGGTGCGCCAAGGCAGCAGTGCGAAGTCCTGGAAGATGTAGGTGAACGGGTTGAGCGAGCCGGCCGGAGGATCGCCCGACGCCAGCACCCGCCCCGCCGCCGGACGCTCCAAGCCGCCGATAAACCGCAGCAACGTCGACTTGCCGCAGCCCGATGGGCCGACGACCGCGACGATCTCGCCCTGCCGTACCGTCAGCGAGATGTCGCGCAGAACCTGAACGTCGCCGTAATCATGGCCGACCTTGTCGACGATAACGTCCATCGAGCGGCTAATCGGCCGCGACGAAGCTGGTATCGACGAGCTTCGCCATCGTCACTCCGGCCGGCACCATTTTCTCGGCGACAAACCAATCGAGCTGATCCTTGACGCTGGCAAGGTCGAGCCGCGCGTCCTTGCTGATGCGCATGGCCCCGGCGCGGATCAGCGGGTCGGCCTTGTCCGCCGGCTGGCTGGCATAGACGTATTTGTGGATCATTTGCACGATTGCGGCGGTGTCGTCCTTGTTCATCGTCTTGTCGACCAGCGCGGCGTTGTAATCGGCGACGCCTTGTGCATAGCCGGCGAGGTAGCGTTTCACGAGGTCTCTGCGTTTGACGGCGTTGGCGGCCGAGGTAAAGACCGTCGTGACCTGGTAGTTCGGAATGTAGTCGGAAATCTTGCCGATCTCGACCGCCGAACCGTCCTTCGTCAGCATGTCGGCGACATTGGGCTGGATCGACCATGCATCGATCTGACCCGTCTTCAGCGCGGCGATCACCACCGGCACCTTCTGCAGCGGCTTCAACTCGATCGCGGTGTCGGCGAAACCCTCCTTCTGGGCGATCTTGTGGGCCATGTATTGGAACGACGAACCGGCCGTCGTAATGCCGAAGCTGCGGCCCTTGAGCTTTGCGGGGGTGACCAGGCCGTCGTCATGCGCCTTTTTCGACGCAAGAATTTTTTCGCCCTCGATACCCGGCTCCTCCTTGAGCGCGCCGCCGATCACCACCGCCGCCCCTTTATCCGCAAGGCTGATGAGGCCACCCGTGATCGCGGTGACGCCGAAATCGACATCGCCGGCGGCAATCGCGACCGCCATGGGTTCGGCCGCCTCAAAGCTCACCAACTCGGCCGCCAGCCCCTGTTTGGTGAAGTAGCCGTTGCCGTCGGCGATAAACGTCGGCGCGTGGGACGCGAGCGGCAGGATCCCGAGCCGCACTTTGTCGCCGCCCGCCGCCCGCACGGCCGGGGCGCCAAGCGCCGCCGCCAGCGCCCCGGCGAGCGTGTGGCGGCCGAAATTCCTGCGGGTCAGCGGCATGAAATCCTCCCGGCACCGGTGAGCTGCTAAAGTGCCTGATGCGGTCGAGGCTTCCCAGGGGCAAATCGCCCCGGGTTCCGCGCCCTCGACCATGCCCAATTCGATCGGCGGTTTCTTGACGACGGTATGAGCTTGCGCGAAAAAGACATCAGGATTGCTGCTAAAAGCACCTTTGGGGCGCCATGCGAGAGCCACAAGACGGCGATCTGCTCGCATTGATAGACAAGATTTACACGGCGGCGCTGGACCCGGCCGAATGGTCGGTGTTTCTGGAACACCTTGCGCGTTTATTGGCCGGCGGCTGCGGCATCATCTCTCAATCGACCCATGCATCCGCGGTCAATGCATGGGATAGGCAGCATCTGATTACCGAATTCGTCGATTCCTACGAAGCCTATTATCACAGCAAGAAGCCTTGGATCCCAAAGCTTCACCTGTTACGAGCGGACGAGGTATTCGGCCTTGATTGGCTGATCGACGAGCCGACGTATCAGCGCAGCGAGTACCTCAACGACTGGATAAAGCCGCAAGGCATGTATTACCTCGTCGGCGGCTGCATCGATAAGGAAGGCTCGGTCGGCACCATCCTCAGCATGATGCGGCCGCGCGAGGCGGACGACTTTTCCACGGCACACCGCAAGCTGATCCACCAGTTGTTGCCGCATTTGCGTCGGGGCCTCCAGGTCCATCGGCAGGTATCGGTCGGTCATGGCGCACGAGACGCCCTGCTCGCGGGCTTCGAGGCGCTGCAAGTCGGGCTCATCGTCAGCGAAAGCGACGGCCGGATCACATTCGCCAACAGCGTCGCTGAACGGTTTATCGCCGACGGCGACGCGCTCCGGGCGAGAAGCGCGTTGCTCCAGGCGCGCCGGCCGTCGGATACCAATCGGCTGCTCGCGCTCATCGGCCGGGCCGCGGCCACCGGCGTGCGACAAGGACGAGACACGGGCGGGATGATCAGCCTGCCGAGCGCCGGCGGCGGCTGCTTGTCGGTGCTCGTCAGCCCGTTTCCGGCGCAGCGCTATGAGGTGCTTGGTGCGACCCGGGCGCGGGCCCTCCTCTTCCTCACCGACCCGGCGAGCGAACCGGCGAGCCGTGAGCGGGATCTCGTCACGCTCTACGGCTTGACACCCGCGGAAGCGGCGTTGCTCGCCGCGCTGCTGAACGGACGGACCTTGCAGCGCTACGCGGACGAGACGGGCATCTCGATGAACACCGCGAAGACCCACCTGAGGCATATCTTCGAGAAGACGGGGCGCTCCCGCCAGGCGGACCTGATCCGCGAAGTGTTGATGAACCCGCTGCTGCGCATGGCGGCGACCTGACTGCAACAACGACACGGTCTCGGCGCTCGCCACCGAGACCGTCATCGGCGGCACGGTCACGACCCTGCCCGACAGTTCGACGATTATGCTGAACGGCCTGATCCACGTCGATATCGGCATCTTCAAAGGGGGGAAGGCCGCTCGGGTCCGACCGGAAAGAGCGACATCAGCGCGGCGCCGCCGGAGCCTTCGGCAAACCCGCGGCAGC
Source organism: Allostellaceae bacterium (assembly GCA_035550515.1). Classification (GTDB taxonomy): domain Bacteria; phylum Pseudomonadota; class Alphaproteobacteria; order ATCC43930; family CGMCC-115725; genus DATARH01. The sequence continues at coordinate 12,856 of DASZOZ010000126.1, read as the reverse complement.
GTGGCGGGCCGCCCCCCACCCACCCGCGCGTAGCCCGGTAAAGCGACCAGCCGAAAGCGGGCGGCAGTCGCGGTAAGGCCGGCTGCCGACGATCGTCGCCGCGCCGCCGCTATTCTTTGCCGCATGCATGGGCACCCTCATTCGCGCTTCGCCGGGCCGGGCGCCGACCATATAGTGCGCGCCATGTTTGCCCGCGCCCTCCTTGCCGCTTTCATGTTGCTGGTATTGACGCCTGCCGCACGGGCGCAGAGCGACCCGGAGCTGGTTCGTGCCGCCGAGAAAGAAGGGTCGGTGACCTGGTATACCGGCCTGATCGTCAATCAGATCGCGCGGCCGCTGGCCGAGGCCTTCGAGAAGAAATACCCGGCGATCAAGGTGCAGTATTCGCGCGCCAGCAACACCGAGACGGCGCTGAAAATCATCAACGAGGCCCGGGCTCGCCGCGTCCAGGTCGACGTCTTCGACGTCACCAGCGGGATTTTCCCGCTGCTGGAGGCAAAGGTCGTCGCGCCCTACGTGCCGAAAGCGGCGGCCAGCTACCCGGCCGAATACCGCGACAAGGACGGGTACTGGACCGCGTCGAACCTGTATTTCCTGACCGTCGCGGCTAACACCAACCTGGTGAAGCCGGACGCGATGCCGCGCAGTTTCGACGATCTGCTCGACCCCAAATGGAAAGGGCAGATGGCGTGGACCAGCGAGCTCGCGGTGCAGGGGCCGCCCGGTTTCATCCACAACATGCTGGTCGTAAAGGGCCAGGACAAAGGCATGGACTACCTGCGCAAATTCGCGGCGCAGCAGCCTGTCGCGGTAGGCGCCTCGCCGCGCACCGTGCTCGACCAAGTCATCGCCGGCGAGCACGACCTCGGCGTCATGATGTACAACCACCACGTCGCGATCAGCCAGGCGCAGGGTGCGCCGGTCACCTGGCTGAAGCTGGAACCGCTGGTCGGTATCTTTACGATGTTCGGCGTCACCAAGGATGCGCCGCACCCGAACGCCGCCCGCCTGTTCGAGGAATTTGTCTTATCGGAGGAAGGACAACGGGTGTTCGCGGCCAATGAGTACCTGCCGGCCGACCCGGCGGTGCCGGCCAAGACGCCGGAATTGAAGCCCGAGGCCGGCCACTTCCGAGCCACGATCATCTCCCCCGAGATGGAGCGCGACGAACTGCCGAAATGGCAGGCGATCTATCACGATCTGTTCCGATGAAAGGACCGAGGATGCGGTTTTTGAGCGCGCTTTGCGCGGCGCTGCTGCTGTCATTTGTCGCCGCCCGGGCCGCCGATGTCGACCCGGCGCTGGTCGAGGCGGCGAAGAAGGAGGGCGAGGTCACCTGGTATTCGACCCTGATCGTCAACCAGATCCTGCGACCGCTGGTCGACGCCTTCAACACCAAGTATCCCGGCATCAAGGTCAACTACTCGCGCGCGACCAACTCCGACGTGGCGCTGAAGATCGTCAACGAGGCGCGGGCGCGGCGGCTGCAGGCCGACGTGTTTGACGGCACCAACTCGATCTATCCGCTGCTGGAAGCGGGGCTCGTCGCCGAATATCGCCCCGCGGCCGCCGCCAATTATCCCGCCGACCTCAAGGACGCCAAGGGGATGTGGACGGCGATGAACGCGTTTTTCCTGACCACCTCCTACAACACCAATCAGGTCAAGGCCGAAGATGCTCCCAAGACCTATGACGACCTGCTCGACCCGAAATGGAAGGGCAAGATCGCCTGGGTCAACGACCCGACACCGCAGGGGCCGCCGGGCTTTATCCACAACATCCTGACCGCGATGGGTGAGGAAAAGGGGATGGCGTGGCTCAAGAAATTCGCCGCGCAGGAGCCGGTGTTCATCCCGGCCTCGCAGCGCGTGGTGCTCGACAAGGTGATTGCCGGCGAGTACCCGCTGGCGGTGATGACGATGAACCATCACGTCGCCATCAGCGCCAAGCAGGGGGCGCCCGTCGCCTGGATCAAGATGCAGCCGTTATCGGAGAGCATCAACCTGATCGGCATCGTCAAGCAGGCGCCGCATCCGAACGCCGCGCGCCTGTTGACCGAGTTCGTCCTGTCGGACGAAGGCCAGAAGGTGCTGGCCGATAATGATTACGTGCCGGTCAGCCCGGCGGTGCCGGCGAAGGTCACCGACCTGAAGCCGGATGCCGGGCATTTCACGGTCAATCTCGTGACGCCGGACATGGCGCGCGACGACCTGCCGAAATGGACGGCGCTCTACCACGAACTGTTCCGGTGAGCATTCCCGGCACGGTCGGCGGGGTTCGCGGCACGGCACGGCGGCGCTCGCCGCTGGCGCTGCTGCGCGGCGATCAGCGCTGGCCGATCGCGCTGGCGACGAGCGTGCTGCTGGCGCTGCTGATGTTGCCGCCGCTGTGGATCCTGGTCCAGGACAGCGTCACGACCACCGATGCGATCGGCAACGTCACCGGCCTGACGCTGGCGCATTTCCGCAAGCTCGTCACCGACAAGGATACCCTGATCAGCGTCTGGAACACGCTGGTTTTCGCCGCCGGCAGCACGGTGCTGTCGCTGGTTGTCGGCGGCCTGCTGGCCTGGCTGGTCGAGCGCACCAACGCGCCGCTCAAATTACTGGCGTATCTCGCGACGATTATCTCGATGGGGACGCCCTACATCCTGCACGTCATCGCCTGGCTGTTCCTGCTCGGCAAGGTCGGGCCGTTGAACGAAGGCTGGCGCGCACTGACCGGTGCCGGCGGCAACCTGTTCGAGGTCAACACGATGGCCGGGATGATCCTGATCGAGGGGCTCCTGTGGTCGCCGCTGGTGTTTCTGCTGCTCGGCGCGACCTTTCGCGCCGCCAATGCCGATATGGAAGAGGCGGCGCGCATGAGCGGCGCCACCGTGTTCGACACCTTGCGCCGGATCTCGCTGCCGCTGGCGATGCCCGCGATCCTGGCATTGGCGCTGTTTGTGTTCATCCGGGCCATCGGTGGGTTTGAGGTGCCGGCGCTGGTCGGCATGCCGGGGCGCGTCTTTGTGCTCAGCACCGATGTCTATGAGGCGACGATCGTCGTGCCGCCCGATCTCGGCTATGCCGCGGCGTTTTCCGTGATCATGGTCGTGATCGTCGCGGTGTTGCTCTATTTCTACAGCCGGCTGTCGAAGAACGCCGAGCGCTATCACTCGGTGACCGGCAAAGGCTATCGGCCGCGGCCGTTCGATCTCGGCGGCTGGCGGTGGGTTGCCGGCGCGATCATCGTCGTCAATTTCTGCGTCGTCCTGCTGTTGCCGCTGGTGACGCTGCTGTGGATGTCGTTGTTGCCGTTCCTGCGCGGCTTCAGCCTGGCGGCATTGCCGAACCTGACGCTCCGCAATTACCGCGCGGTATTGCAGGCTGGCGGTTATCTCGATCTCGCGCTGAACAGCCTCACGATCGCCGCCGGCGCCGCCACCGCGATCATGCTGATCGCGCTGCTGGCGGGCTGGATCGCCGCGCGCCGCGGACCGGCCGGGCGCATCCTCGATCAGCTTGCGACATTGTCGCTGGTCTTTCCCGGCATCTGTCTCGGCGTTGCGGTGATGGAAGTGTATCTGCGCGTGCCGCTGCCGATTTACGGCTCGTTGTGGATCATCGCGATCGCCTATGTGATCCGCTACATGCCGTACGGCATGCGCTACGTCTATTCCGGTGTCCTGCAACTGCACCATGAGCTCGAAGAAGCGGCCAGCGTATCCGGCGCCGGGGCGCTGACGACGCTGAGGCGGGTCGTCGCGCCGCTGCTGACCCCGGCGCTGGTGGCCGGCTGGCTTTTCATCTTCCTCATCGCGAACAAGGAGTTGGCGATCGCGGTGTTGCTCGCCAGTCCGGGCTCGCAGGTCATCGCGGTCGCGATCTTCGACGCCTGGACCAACGGTCAGGGCGGCGAATTGGCGGCCTTCGGGCTGATGTGGACGGCGCTGATGACCGTGATCGCCTGTGTCTTCTTCGCGCAGATGCGGCGCGGCGCGGCCGACGTGTACGGAGCCTGACCGTGCTGCGCGTTTCCGGTCTCACCAAGATCTACGCCAATCGCTACGACAGCCAGACCGGCGGCGTCAGGGAGATGTCGTTCGACCTGCCGCCGGGCACGTTTTTCACGCTGCTGGGTCCGAGCGGCTGCGGCAAGACCACGACCCTCCGCTGCATCGCCGGGCTGGAGCGGCCCGATGCCGGCACCATCGCGGTCGGCGACAGGGTGCTGTTCGACGGGGCGCGCGGCATCGCCGTGCCGATGCACCGGCGCGGCATCGGCATGGTGTTCCAGTCCTATGCGATCTGGCCGCATATGACGGTGTTCGAGAACATCGCCTTCCCGCTCCGCGTCGCCAAGGACCGCCGTCACAGCCGGCAGGAGATGGCGGCGATGGTGGAGGAGGCGCTGACCACCGTCGGCCTTTCGGGGTATGGCGAACGGCCGGCGACCCGGCTGTCGGGCGGTCAGCAGCAGCGCGTCGCTCTGGCGCGCGCCCTCGTCCACCGGCCGCAACTGCTGTTGCTCGACGAGCCGCTGTCGAACCTCGATGCGGCGTTGCGCGAGGATATGCGGGCCGAATTGCGCCGGCTGCAGCAGCAGATCGGCATCACGACGATCTATGTCACCCACGACCAGTCCGAGGCGCTGGCGATGTCGGACCTGATCGCGGTCATGGACCGCGGCCGCGTCGTGCAGCTGGACGACCCGCAGGCGATCTACTTCCGCCCGGCGACGGAGTTTGTCGCGTCGTTCATCGGCGCCGCCAACCTGCTCGCCGGCACCTGCCTCGCGACGGTTGAGCCCGGCGGCGTCGGAGAGTTCCGGCTTTCCGGCGGCGCCATCATCCCCTGCCGGTTCCCGGCCGGCAGCACCGCCGGCGCCGCGATCAGCGCCTCGGTGCGTCCCGAAAGCATCGAGATCGGGCCTGAAGGCGCCATGTCGACGGCGATTCCCGGCACCTTGCACGGCACCGTCCGGGCTGCAAGTTTTCTCGGCGGCAATATCCGCTACGATGTCCAGGCCGGAGACCAGGAGCTTCGCGTCACCGGCGCCGCGACCGGCATGCTGCTGCCCGGCACCCCCGTGCGGCTGACATTTCCCCCCGATGCCGTGGTGCCGGTCGCGACGCCGCGCGATTAAGCGCCGCCCCTAAGATTGCGGCAATCCCGCGATTTCGAGCCCGTCCCCGAGACGCGACATGAACCTGGCCGTGAACGGCCAGGCCCGCCGCGCTCGCTCGACCGTCAGGTTGGGCTCCTTGCGCATCAGTTGCCGTGCCATGCGGCGCGCGTCGGCCCGCGCACCGGTCAGGGCGACCGCGGCCACCGCGACCCGGCGCGCCCAGTAGGATTCCGGGTAGGTCGCGACACCGTCCAGGATCCACCGTGCCGCGGGGTCGTATCGCTCGGCGGCAAAATGCGCGCAGCCCATGCCGATGAACGTGATGTGCCGCAGCGGGTCGAACGGCATCAGGTGAAGCGCCGTCCTCAGCTCGCGGATGGCGCCCTCGGGATCGCCCAGATAGGCCGACATCCAGCCGCGCCGGATCCACGCATACGCCATCCAGGGATCGAGCGCCAGCGCCTGCTCCAGCCGCCGGTCCGCCTCGTCGAGCCGGTTCAGCAATACGAGCGCGCCGCTGCTCAGCGTCAGGGTCAGCGCGTCATGCGGAGAGAGCGTGTACGCCTCCTCCGCAAGCCGGTACGCGTGCCTCCGATCGATGTCGGGCGTCGAGCCGAAATCGTGTGCTGCCCGTTGTGCGCGGCACCAGCCGGCGACGGCCTTTGGCAACCCGTAGCCGGGCGACAGCTCCTGGGGACGGTTTAGCCCTTCGAGGGCCAGGTTGCACTGCTCGCGTTCGACCGCAAAGGCGAACGGCAGGGCATTCAACGTCAGGCGGATGGCCTCATCGGTATCTTCATCGATTTTCTGGGCCGGCGAGGATTTTGACTGTCGGAACGTGGCGGACGGCAGCTCTCCGAACACCTTCCGATATTGCGCCGCAAATCGGCCGAGCTGGTTGAACCCGTTGGCCAGCGCAACATCCGTGACCGTCGCGCCCTGCTTTGACCGAAGCAGCTGCTGGCGTGCTCGCGTGAGGCGCATCCGCCGTACCCAGCCGAGCGGCGTCGTCCCCAGAAACAGCTTGAAATGCGTCTCCAGCGTTCGCGGGCGGACCCCTCCGATAGCGGCGAGCCGTTCGAGCCGGACCGGCTCCGCCAAATGGCCACGGAGCCAGCGCAGGGTGCGCACCACATCGGCGGGCAACGACGGAGAGAGTTTCTCGCCGCCCGGAAGCGCTCGATCCGGCTCCTCGTCGACCATCGGGTCACTGCTCGACATCGTCGCCGGCACCCGCGCCACTGGAGAAACTCGCCGGCACGATAAACGCTTTCCGGCGGATTTTGAATATCGCGGCGCAAACCGGCTAGCGGCAGCCATGCGCCCCGCCGCACGATCCTGCGCATCAGGACGGGCAAGAGGATGGACGGCGATGATACGGGCCGCAGGCGCTCACCGATGGTCACTCGCCCTCTGGATAATCACCCTCTGGACAATCGCCGCGACGGTCTTGCCGCTGACCTCGGCGGCGGCCCTGGCCCAGAAATTCACCGTCACGGCGGTGACGGAAAAGAAAGTCGCACAGCTGCCGCCGGGGCCATGGTTCTGGCGCATCGATAATTTCCCGACGCTTGCCCAGGCGCAGGCGGCAGCGGGGCCTACCGCGCTCGCTGCCGAGGTTGCAGGCAAGGCTTGGCTGTTCACGCTGGGGCCGCGCGGTGGATCGTCGCCCGGCGGCAGCAAGGTCGCCGAAATCGGGCCGGTACCGCCGATATCCGCGCCCGAGTACCTGCTGCGCCTCAACAGCGCAAGCGGTCCTCCAGGGGTTAAAACCCCTGTGCATACCCATCCCGGCTCCGAGACCTTTTACGTGCTCACCGGCGAACTCACGCAAAAGACCCCGGACGGCACGCATCACGTCTCCGCCGGCCAGTCGATGCCCGGTCATCCGCCCGGCACGGCGATGGAGGTGTCGAGCACCGGCAAGGAAAACCTGACCGCGCTGGTCATGTTTGTCGTGGATGCCACCAAACCCTTCTCGTCGCCGGCCACCATGCCGTAAGTGTAGGCCGCGCATCGGTCTCCGGTCAGGCTGTCCTCAGAGACGGGGTCGTCGGCGGCAGGCCGGTGATGGCTTTGACCTCGAGAAATTCCGCGATCCCCCATTTTCCGTATTCGCGGCCGTTGCCTGACTGCTTGTACCCGCCGAACGGCGCGGCCGTGTCCCAATCGGGGTGGTTCACATAGACATTGCCGGCGCGGAGCCTGGCCGCGATCCGATAGGCTCGCTCCGCATCGCGGGACTGGACATAGGCGGCAAGGCCGTACGGCGTGTCGTTGGCGATGGCGACCGCATCGGCTTCGTCGCGGTAGGGCAGGATCGCCAGCACCGGACCGAATATCTCCTCGCGCGCGATGGTCATGTCGTTGCGCACCGCGGCGAACACGGTCGGGCGCACAAACCAGCCGCGGTCGAGATGCTCCGGCCGGCCCAGCCCGCCGGTCACGAGTTCGGCGCCTTCTTCGATGCCCGACCGGATCAGCCGCTGCACCTTGTCGAACTGCGCCCGGCTTGCCACCGGCCCGAGATCGGTGCGCGGATCGCGCACGTCGCCGACCGCAAGGCGCTCAGCCGCCGCCTTGGCGAGCCGTTTCACCTCGTCGTGCCGGTCGACCGGCACCAGCATCCGGCTCGGGGCGGTGCAGGACTGGCCGCTATTCTCCATCAGCTCGGCGACGCCCTTGGCCACCGCGCCGGGGAAATCGGCGTCGGGCAGGATGATGTTGGCCGACTTGCCGCCAAGCTCTTGGGCGACGCGCTTCACGGTCGGCGCCGCCGCTTGAGCGACCAGGATGCCGGCCCGGGTCGAGCCGGTGAACGACATCATGTCGATGTCCGGATGCGCCGACAGCGCCGCGCCAACGACGTCGCCGGCGCCTTGCACCATGTTGTAGACACCCTTCGGCACCCCGGCGGCGTGCATCACCTCCGACCAGATCATCGCGCTGAGCGGCGCGATCTCCGAGGGTTTGAGCACCATCGCGCAGCCCGCGGCGAGCGCCGGCGCGACCTTGCAGACGATCTGGTTGATCGGCCAGTTCCAGGGGGTGATGAGCCCGGCGACGCCGATCGGCTCGCGCGTGATGAGGGTCGCGCCTTGCCGCGCGGCGAACGCATACTCCTCCAGCGCCTCGATCGTTCGGGCAAGATGCGCGGTGCCGGTCGCGGATTGGCTCTCATAGGCGAATTTGCGCGGCGCGCCCATCTCGCGGCAGAGCGCCTCGGCTATATCGTGCCGGCGCTTTTCGTACGCGGAAGCGATGGCGCGCAGCAGGTCGAGCCGGTCGCGGCGCGTGCTCTCGGCGAAGGCAGGAAACGCGGCGCGCGCGGCGGCCACGGCCCGGTCGACATCGGCCGGACCGCCGCCGCGTATTCGGGTGAACACCTCTTCGGTCGAGGGGTCGACGACGTCGATGACGACCGGCTGGATCGGGTCGACCCAGGCCCCGTCGATATAATGCTGCGTCTCGTGCGCCATGCTCTCAGCCCGGTACCAGCCTCGAAGGACGCACCAAAAGCGCTACTTGACGTGCTCCGGCTTGCCCTTGCGCTTGGTCGAGGCGAAGTCTTCGAGCTCGTCTTTGCTCATCGATTTGTACATCGAGCGCGACGCGCCTTTCAGGTCGCTCACCTTTTGATCGCCGCGTTTGGCGGCGAGGGCTGCGCCCGCCGCCTTTTGCTGCGCCTTCGATTTCGCCGGCATTGTCGTCTCCGTCGAGATTCCGTGCCAGGCAAACAATTTGCCGCCGCATGAGTTCGCTTATCGATCGAGCCAGATGGTGCCGAGATCCTGGTTGACGTAGTGGCTCGGGCTGATCTTCCAGCCCTTGACGTAGCGGCGGTACGGCACCAGCCGGTACCGCCAGAGCAGAAAGATCTCGTGCGCCTCGGTATCGAGCACGCGCTTTTCGAACGCGCGCATCAGCGCCCGCTGTTTGGCGAAATCGGTCTCGCGCAGCATGCGGTCGTAGAGCGCGATCTCTTCCGGGTCGTCGTACTTGCCGAAATTGTACGGCGATACCGAATGCGGCAGATATTTCGTGCCGTCGAGCAGCGGGTTGACCACGGTCTGGCAGTCGCCGTCGAGCGCGATCCCGAAATCGCCGGAACGGATCGCCTCGGTATAGGGGCCGGTGGCGAGCACCCGCTGCGTCGCCTTGACGCCGATCTTGCTCCACTCGTCGATCGCCCAGATCGCGTTGAATTTATACGGCTGGTCGACGTCGCGGTTGAGCAGTTCGAAGCTGAGGTTCTCCTGGCCGGCTTCCTTGAGCAGCCGCTTCGCCTCGGCGCGGGACTTGTCGATATCGGGCCAATAACCGGCGATCTGCTGCAGCTCCTCCTTGGTCGCGGCGAGCGGCGAGCCGGGGAAGCTGACGCCGCCCACCGTCTTCTCGATGGTGATCTTCGACAGCGCCGGCGCACTGCCCCAGCGATCGATCGCCAGGCTCAGCGCACGGCGCACCCGCGGGTCGTTGAACGGCTTTTTCTGGTGGTTCGGCGTCAGCAGGGCACCGCAGTTCCAGTCGCTCTCCTGCAAGGCGAACTGATTGCCCAGCGCCGCGCGCAGCTCGTCGACGGTCGCCGGCGGAAAGCCGCGGAACTCGATCGCCGCCCGGTCGCTCTTGATCGCGGCGACGCGGGTCGCCTGCTTGTCGGCGAAGATGCCGGTAAAGCCGTCGAGATACGGCAGGCCGGGGCGAAAGTAATCGGGGTTGCGTTCGCCCGAAATCGATTGCCCGACCTGGTATTCCTTAAGGCGGAAGGGGCCGGTGCCGTCGATGTTTTTCTCGTACCAATGCGGGTCGCGGTCGAGCTTCGCCTTCTGATAGATGAAGGTATAGGGGTTGGCGAGCGCCGGCAGAAACGCCGCCGTCGCGAATTTGAGGCGGAAGACGACGGTGTTCGGCCCGGTGGCTGTGACGCTGTCGACGATCCCCGAATAATAGCCGCGCTGCGAGCTGATGACCCCCGGCGGCGGAAAGATGATGTGGTTCCAGCTCGCCGCCACGTCGTCGGCGGTGAGCGCGGCGCCGTCGTGAAACTTGACGTCCTTGCGGATCGTGAAGGTGTAGGTGCGCCCGCCATCCGTCGGCTCGGGGATTTCCGTGCAGACATCGCAGACGAAATGCGTCGTGTCGGAAGGGTTCTCCGGGTTCGCCCGGATCAGCACGCTGTAGAACGGCGCCACCGCGTGGATCGTCGCGAAGGTGTTCTCCCGGTGCCCGTCAAAGCTCGGCGGCGAATCGGCCGGAATGACGTAATTCAGGATGCCGCCGCGCTTGGGGGTCTCGTCGGCGCGCGCCGCGCCGGTCGACAATGACAGAAGCGCGAGCAGTGCGGCCGCCGCCGCCAAGGTTCGAGGCATTGTGGGGGTCCTATCTTGATGCCGCACCGGGTCAGGCAGCCTTGGTGACGCCTTCGTCATCCTCGATCGGCAGCGGATGCCAGTTGCGCGACACGACCCAGTCGGGGCGCGGGTTCGGCCCGAGCACCGGCTTGTTGGCGACCGCGTTGTACGACACGTAGACGTGCCAGCGATCCTCGGCCGAAAGGTTGTGCCCCGAGGCATGCAGCACATTGCAGTGGAACAGCACGCCCGTGCCCGCCCGCCCGGCGACCGCGACCGGCGGGGGCGAATTCCGCATCACCTCGATCATCTTTTCCTTTGGGATCACCCAGAGCTTGTAGCCGGTCGAGCTGTCGTAGACCGATTCCAGCAGGCCGAGCTTGTGGCTGCCGGGGATGATGTAGAGCCCGCCGCTCAATTCGCTGGTGTCGTTGAGCATGACGTTGAAGGTCGCCATGTTCGGCGTCGGGCAGCCGTCCTTGCTCCAGGCGTTGTAGTCCTGGTGCCACATCCAGATCGTGCCCTCGACCGCCGGCTTGGCGTTGATCTTGGTGTGGTAGACATAGACGTCGCCGCCCAGCACCTGCCGCACCGGCCGCAGCACCCGCGGCGTGCGGACCAGCGCGCGGAACGGCGCCGACCGGGTCACGCCGTCCGTCTCATGCACCCGGAAGATGCTTTTGACGCCGCCGGTATGCTCGCGGAACACCTCCTCGGTGTCGAGCTGCGACAGCCGCGCCACCTCCTGGCGCAGCACCGCCACCTCCGCCGGGCCGAACAGGTCGGGGAAGATCAGAAACCCGTCACGCTCGAACCGCGCCATCTGTGCCGGGGTGAGTTCCATCACTTCCTCCACCACGCCGTTGCTCGCACTCTAGCGCCATGCCGCACGAGGCGCACCGGCATCGTCATCACCGCGAAACTTGCCGCGCGCACCCCGGCACCTGATATAGTGCGCTGGGAGGTCGGCGGCGGACAGGTCCCTCGCCAACCCGGTCAGGTCCGGAAGGAAGCAGCCGTAACGAGTTCCGGCCTGGGTCGTACGTTCGGTCTCCCACCTCATTTCAGCGCGTATCGATGAGCGACGCTGCGACCCCCTATCGCGTCCTGGCCCGCAAATACCGGCCGCAGACCTTCGCCGAGCTGATCGGCCAGGAGGCGATGGTGCGCACCCTGGCCAATGCGATCGCCAGCGGCCGGGTGGCGCACGCCTTCATCCTTACCGGGGTGCGCGGCGTCGGCAAGACGACGACGGCGCGGATCATCGCGCGGGCGCTCAACTGCGTCGGCGCGGACGGCGCCGGCGGGCCGACGGTCAGCCCGTGCGGCCAATGCGAGCATTGCCGCTCGATCGCCGAGGACCGCCATGTCGACGTGATCGAGATGGACGCCGCTTCGCGCACCGGCGTCGACGATATCCGCGAACTGACCGAGGGTATGCGCTATCGCCCGGTCGCGGCGCGGTTCAAGGTCTACATCATCGACGAAGTGCACATGCTGTCGAAGAACGCCTTCAACGCGCTGTTGAAGACGCTCGAAGAGCCGCCGCCCGACGTCAAGTTCGTCTTCGCGACCACCGAGATCCAGAAGGTGCCGGTGACGGTGCTGTCGCGCTGCCAGCGGTTTTCGCTGCGCCGCGTGCCGGTCGACCAGCTCGCCGCGCATTACCGCCAGGTGGCCGAGGCCGAGGGCGTGGCGGTCGAGCCGGGCGCGCTGGGCCTCGTCGCGCGCGCCGCCGACGGCTCGGTGCGCGACGGGCTGTCGATCCTCGACCAGGCGATCGCGCTGGCCAATGGGCCGGTGACCGAGGACGCGGTGCGCGACATGCTCGGCATCGCCGACCGCAACCTGGTGTTCGACCTGTTCGAAACGGTGCTCAAGGGCGACGCGGCCGGCGCGCTCGACCGGATGGAGGCGCTCTACCAGGGCGGCGCCGACCCGCTCACCGTCGTGCAGGACCTGCTCGACCTGGCGCATTTCGTCACCCGGCTGAAGCTGGCGCCGGAGGCCGGGACGAGCGATCCGATGGAAGCCGGCGACCGCGAGCGCGCCCGGCCGCTTGCCGCGGTGCTGGCGATGCCGGTGCGGGCGCGCGCCTGGCAGATGCTGCTGAAGGGCCTCGAGGAGGTGCAGACCGCGCCGTCCGCCAAGCAGGCGGCGGAGATGTTGCTGGTGCGGCTGGCTTACGTCGCCGACCTGCCGGTCCCGGCCGAGCTGGTGAAAGCGCTGGCCAGCGGCGAGCCGATCGCCGCCCGCACCGCCGAGGCACCCCAGCCGGCGCGCCCGGCACCGGTGACGCCGGCGCCCGGCGCCGCGCCCGACACCGGCATGGCCGACACCGGTTTGGCCGGCGCCGGCATGGCTAACGCCGGCATGGTCGGGTTCGAGCCGAT
>DASZOZ010000125.1:0-13739 GCA_035550515.1 Allostellaceae bacterium | reverse complement strand
CCGGGTTGGAAACGGCAAACGCGGCCAGTTTTCGCGAAGCGCAAAGGCCGCCGCAAGCGTCTTGGTCGAATGCACGGTCGGACGTGGTTTAGCGTAGTTGACCGCATCGATCGGTAGGCAAGATAAGGCGAATCGCCATTTCTGGTGTCGTCCCGGCCAAAGCCGGGACCCACGGATCAGCCGCCATGGACAGCCGACAAGTGGGTCCCGGCTTTCGCCGGGACGATGCCAAAATGGCGATTCGCCTTATCTTGCCTACCTGTCGACGCGGTCGACTACGCTAAACCACGTCCGACCGTGCATTCGACCAAGACGCTTGCGGCGGCATTTGTGCTTCGCGAAAACTGGCCGTGTTTGCCGTTTCCAACCCGGAGCGCAGGGGAGCCCCAGGGTGAGGATTGTGTGGCTGGCCGTGATCGCCGGCCTGTTGCTCGGACCGTTGGCCGCATGCACGCCGGCGGCGCCGAAACTGACGGCCGAAGCGGTGCCCGGCGGCGTGCCGCTGACCTCCGAGCACGTGCTGGCGCCGGGGGACGAATTCGAGGTGCGCTTTCCGTTCTACCCCGACCTCAACGACCGGGTGCTGGTCGGGCCGGACGGCAGGCTGTCGCTGCAGCTCGTCAATACGGTGGCGGTGGGCGGGCTGACCGTCGCCGAGGCCACCAAACTGCTCAACGAGCGCTACGCCAAGGTGCTGAAGGACCCGCAGGTCAACATCACCATGCGCACCTACGCGCCGGAGCAGATCTTCGTCGACGGCTGGGTCGCCAATCCCGGGCTGGTGCGCAGCGACGTGCCGCTCACCGTATCGCGCGCGGTCGCCCAGGCGGGCGGCGTCAAATCCGGGGCGCAGACCGGGTCGGTGCTGGTGCTGCGCCGGACGCCGGACGGGGTGGTGCACTACTACCAGGTGGCGCTGGGCAATTACGCCGGCGCGAGCGGCGAGGACCCGCTGCTCAGCACCTACGACGTGGTTTACGTGCCGGCCGGCGCGATCGGCTCGATCAGCGACTTCCTCGCCAATTACCTCAAGAACGTGCCGTTCTACGTCAGCTACACGATTCAGTAATCGTTAACCGTGACGCCCTACCAATCCCGCCGCTGAACCGGAACCCCCGATGGCCGGCAACCCATATGACCTGACCAGCCGCGAGCTGTTGAGCATCCTGTTCAAGGAGAAGGCCAAGCTCGCCACCGTCTTTGTCGTGCTGTGCGCGGCAGTGATCGGCTATTCGTTTATGCTGACGCCGTATTACGAGGCGACGACCCGGCTGCTGGTCAAGACCGGCCGCGAGTTCCAGACGCGCTCCGACCCCAACCAGCCGATCGCCAGCGTGCCGAGCACGACCAAGCTCGAAATCGTCAATTCGGAAATCCAGATCATGACCAGCCGCGACCTGGTCGAGGGCGTGGTCAACAAGATCGGCGCGCAAAAGCTCTATCCCGGCGCCGCCAACGCCGACGCGGCGATCCGTAGCTTCCAGGGCGATTTCAAGGCGTCGGCGGTCGAACAGACCGATGTCATCGACGCCAGCTACAAGAACGCCAACCACGATGTCGCGGTCGCCGCGCTCAATGCGGTGGTCGAGCTGTACCAGCAGAAGCACGCGGAGATGTTCGCCGACCCGCGCTACAAGTTCCTCGAACAGCAGACCCAGCAATACCAGGACCAGCTCGACGCGGTGATCAAGAAAGAGGCCGATATCCGCAACCAGAAATCGCTGTTCGATGTGGATTCGCAGCGCGCCAAGCTGCTCGACGACCGCGCCGCGACGAATTCGATGATCAGCCAGCTGAAGAGCCAGTCGATCGATGCGCACCGGCGGATCGACTTTCTCACCAGCCGGATCAAAACGACGCCGGCGCTGATCCCGGCGGGGTCGGCGCAGTCCGATGTCGTCGAGCAGGCCAAGGCACGGCTGCTCGACCTCCAGGTCAAGCAGCAGCAGCTCAAACAGCGCTATGTCGGCGACGTAAAGCCGCTGCAGGACACCGAAGCGGAAATCGCCAAGCTGCGCGAATTCGTCACCCGCACCGACCCGATCAACCACAAGGAATGGTCGCAGCGCAACACCGCCTATGACGACATGGTCGTCGCGCTCAACCGCGCGATGGCCGACGCCGCGCCGCTCGACCAGCAGATCGCGCTGCGGGAAAAGGAGGCGCAGTCGATCGACGAGCGGCTGCGCGAGCTGTCGGAAGGCGGGACGGCGATCGCCGATCTCGAACGCGAGCGGCGGGTCCTCGAGGAACTCGTGCATACCTATCGCACGCGCTACGAGGAAGCGCGGATGAACGAGGACCTCGACCGCGAGCAGGTGGTCAGCGTCAGCATCGTCCAGCGCCCCGACGCGCCGGCCCGGCCGGCCGGGCCGCGGCATCTGCCGTTCGCGCTCGCCGGCATCCTGATCGGCATCGTCGGCGCCTCGGGCGTGCTGCTCTACCTGCTGGTGTTCCGCGAGACGCTGATCACGGTTGAGAGCGTCGAACGCATCGTCGGGCTGCCGGTCGTCGCCTCGGTCGCCCTGCACCGGCCGGGACGGTAACGGCACCGCGGCGTCCTTCGGATCGCCGCTACTTCGCGTGCAGCGCCCAGACGCCGTCCCAATCCTCGGCCGGGGCTTCGGCGCGGAACTGGGCGATACGGTCGAGGAAGACCTGGCTCGCCGTGTCGTCGGGGACGATTGTCAGGCAATCGCGGAAGCCCTTGCCGGCGCGGTCCCAGTTGCGATCGCGATAGTCGGCGAGCGCCGCGGCAAAGGTATCGCGCAGCTCGAGGCGGTCGACCGGCACCTGCCCCTTCCGTCCGAGCAGCTCGAAGATCCGTTCCGGGCGGTGCTTGCCGACGACGAGCACCGAGTCGATCTCGCGCACCTCGATGGCGTCGGCGGCGAGTTCCCGGGTGCGCTCGCCGATCAGGATGCGCGTCCCGTAGGCCTTGCTCGCGCCTTCGAGCCGTGAGGCGGTGTTCACCGTGTCGCCGATGACGGTGTAGTTGCGGATCTGCTCGGAGCCGATATTGCCCACCACCACATCGCCAGTGGCGATGCCGACGCGCATCCGGACCTGCGGAAAGCCGCGGCGCACGCCGGTCAATTCGGGCAGCTCGTCCTGGAAGCCGGGCAAAGCGGCGAGCTGCTCCAGCGCCGCTAGGCAGGCGAGCCGCGCCTGGTCTTCCGCCGGCGCGAAGGGCGGGCCCCAGAACGCCATCACCGCGTCGCCGATATACTTGTCGATGATGCCGTTGTTGCGGCGCACCGGCTCGGACAACACGGTCAGATAGCGATTGAGGACATTGACCAGCCCGACCGCCGTCATCTCCTCGCTGAAGCTGGTAAAGCCCTGCATGTCGCAGAACAGGATGGTCATTTCACGCCGCGCGCCCCGCGGGTCGGTCAGCTCCGGCCGCTCGATGAGCCCGGCGACGATGCGCGGATCGACATATTTGCCGAAGGTGTCGCGGATCTTCTCCTTGATGCGCAACTCCCCGACCATGGAGTTGAACGACCTGGTGAGCTGGCCGATCTCGTCGCGCGAGGTCACCGGAACGACCGTGTCGAGCATCCCCTGCTCGACCGCCTCGGTGCCGTGCAGCAGGCGGCGGACCGGGCGCACCAGCCCCATCGTCACCCCGCCCGCCACCAGAAGGCCAAGCAGCCCCGCGAGGACCAGCAGCGCGGTGCTGATCTCGACCAGACGCTGCTGGTAGGCGCGCGTACCGCCGATGGCGTCGCGGGCGATCTGCCGCATGGAGCTTCGATACGCGTCCATCCGGCGAACGAGGTCGTCGGTCCGGTCTTCGAGCTCGCGCAACAGCCGGAACGCATCGCCGAGTTGCCGTGCGCCAAAAGCGGAACGGATTTTTTCCGCCAGCGCCGCGTATTTCAGGCGTTCTTCCTGCAGGAACTCGACCTGGGTGTCGAGCCGCGCCAGCGCGACATCGTCGTCAAAGCTGAGCCAGTCGGTAATCTGCTCGTTGATGTTCTTGCGCGCCGCGACGAGCGCCGCATCGCTGCCGTTTGCCGCCTCCTCGATCCGCTTTTGCAGTTCGGCGGGAGGTTCGCCGCCGGCCGTGTTGCGCTCGTCGAGGTCGACCAGCAACCGACGCAGCAGCAGCGCCTCGCGCAACGTGTCGACATTGGCTCTGGCCAGCGACACAAAGGCCGGAAAGTAATTGTGGTCGATGACGACGAGCTGTCCGTCGAGCGTGCGCGTCATCCGCAGGCTGAGCGCCGCCGCCGCCCCCATCAGGACCAACAGCGCTACCGCGATACTGAAGATTTTCGTCCCGATGGTGAACCGCACGCGCCTGTCCCCAAAGGCGGGATCACGCCAAGGGCTACAGGGTCACCGGCAATGGTTAGAAAGCGGTGTACGGTTTTGGTTAACGGCGCCGCCCGGGGGGCGGCTGCCCCGGTTATTTCCGGCCGCAGGCCGCCAGGCCTTTTTGCAGCGCCGTGAAGGATTGCGTCGGCGCCGGCATCAGCCAGCGGAAGCCCTTCTCCACGAGCTTTTCGACATTGTTGGCGTCGACATGCGGGTGGCCGCAAGGGATGTCGTGGTCCTTGCAGATCGCCAGGATGTCGTCGATCGCGGCGGCGACCTCGGGATGCTCGTACTGGCGCGGATAGCCCATGTCCTGCGACAGGTCGCCCTCGCCGATCAGCACGACACCGATGCCCGGCACCTCCTTGAGCATTTGCGGCAGGTTGCGGATGGCGCGCTTTTCCTCGCACATGATGACGACCAGCACCTCGCCTTCCGGGTTGAGCGGCCAGGTATCTGCGCGCTTGTAATAGGTCGGCTGGTCGATGCCCCAATACCGCGCGGCGGTGCGCGGCGCGTCGCCGCGCTGGCCGGCCGGCTCGTAATAGGCGGCCTCGCGCGGCCGCGGATAGCGGCAAGCTTGGATGGCGTTGCGCGCCTCGTCGACGGTCGAGACATGCGGCCAGACAATGCCATAGACACCGATATCGAGCACCTGCTTGGCGATGAACTGGTTCATCTCGCCGCCGTTGGGCGGGATCCGCACCATCGGTGCGACCGCCGGCGCGAGGCTGCCCGATTTCACGATCTGCGCGCGGTCGAGCATGTATTGCATGCAGTCGCGCAGCTGCCGGATGTCGTACGGGTTGTGCTCCATCTCGAAGACGACGCCGTCATAGGGCTGGGCGCCGATCGACTGCGCCGCGCCGATCTCGGCCGGCGAGAAGGTGACGAAGGCCGGCTTGCCGCTTGCGAGCGCGCGGATCGCGGGGTTGAGACGAGGCAGGTCGGGCATGACAGGGACTCCCTTCGGGTGGGCCGTTAGGGTTTTTTAAACCCAAGGCGCGATGCTCGCATCAGCCAATGCATGCGCGGCCGACGCCATGATGTTTTTTCGCCGAGCCGAAGTGACGGTGCGGATCGCCCATCGGGGGCTGACGCTGTCGGTGCCCGACCGCGACCGGCTGCTCGACGCCTGCGACCCCGATCAGCGCAGGCGCCTGCAGCGCTGCCTGGGAGAGGCCGCGGCGGACGAACCGCCATGGGAAGTCCAGTGGCAAAAGATGCCCGGCGACGCGCTGGAGCGTGAGGATGTCGTCGTCACGCTGCACCGCGACGGGGTCGTCGTCGAGCTGACCTATGCGCAGCGCGGCACGCTGGCGGAATGGCTGGTGACCCGCGGCGCCACGGTCGGCGCCGGCGGCCGTCTCGGCCTCCTCGAACGGCGGGCGAAAACGCCGCCCGCCCCGGTGCCGCCGGCGAAAGAGATCCTTCGGCAATTCGTCGCCCGCCAGCGGCGCGACGCCGCAACCATCACCTCGTTGCAGGCGCAATTGACGGCACTGGAAGCACGGCTCGCGGAACGCGGGCCGGCCGCCGGCGACGCGAAATTCCGCCGCCTCAAGCTCGAATTCAGCAAGCGCTTCCACCCGGACGCGCGGCCTCCCGGCGACGCCGAGCGCGAGCACCGCGCAAGGGTGTTCCAGGAATTCTGGCCGATCGTCGAGGAGATCGAGCGCTCGTAACCGCCGCCGCGGCCTATCGCTCGATCCAGAAATCCTCCATGCGCCAGCCGTTGTAGATGCTGTTTTCCATCACCGTCACGTTCTTGACGTAGGGCTGCCAGCAGGTCGCCCCCTTGTTGAAATAGACGAGCGGCTTGGCGCCCTCCTCGGTCAGCCGGCGCTCGATTTCCCAGACGAGACGCTTGCGCTTCTGCTGATCCGGCTCGACCGATTGCCGGTCGATGAGCTTGTCGGTCTCGGGGTTGCAGTAGCCGTTGTAATTGCCGACCCCGCCGCACGCGTAATTCTCGTAAAGCATCCCGTCGGGATCGTCGACATAAGTGCCGGTGAGATTGAGCGCGATCATGTAGTCCTTGCGCATCATCGTCGGATACCATTGCGTCGTGTCGATCGGCTGCAATTCGCCGTCGACATAAATCTCCTTCAGCTGGTCGATGAGGATCACCGCGGGGTCGCGATAAGGCGGGATGTCGCGGGTGACGATCGTGACCTTGAGATGCCGGTCGGGGCCGTAGCCGAGCCTCGCCATGATCGCGCGGGCCTCGGCGCGGTTCCCGGCGATGTCGGGGCCGTAGCCCGGCAACTTGAGCAACATCTCCTTCGGCAGGCCCCAGACGCCGCCTTTGCCGTCGCCTTCGGGCGGCTCCATCGCGGCCGCCATCTGTCCGGTGCCCTGGGTCAGGATGTCGATAAACGACTTGCGGTCGATGGTCAGCGCCAGCGCCCGCCGCAAATCGGCGTTGTCGAAGGGCGGCTTGGTGAAGTTCATGATCAGGTTGGTGCTGACGCTGCCCGCCGGCAGCACGCAGATCGCATCCTTCTTCTGGTTCTCGATATCGTGCATCAGCGGCACCGAGACACTGCCGGCGAATGTCAGGTCGTACTGGCCGGCGATAAACGCGAGGATCACCGTCGAGCGGTTGCGCGAGACGGTGTATTCGATGCCGTCGAGATAAGGCAGGCCCGGCTTCCAGTAGTCGCCGTTCCTGCCGAGCTTGATCGACTCGTTGGGCTTGAACTCGACGAACTTGAACGGGCCGGTGCCGATCGGATGCTGACGCATCTGCGCCGCCGTCACATGGCAGGGATAGACCGGCGACATGCCGCTCGCCAGCAGCGCGAGAAACGCGGGCTGCGGCCGTTTGAGAACGAAAACGGCTTCGTCATCGCCGTTGGTCTTCACCTCGGCAAGGTTGTTGTACCACGCCTTCCGCGGGTTCACCCGGAGCTTGTCGGCCGAGCGGCCGGCGAGCAAATCCCAGGTGCATTTGACATCCGCCGCGGTGAACGGCTTGCCGTCATGCCACTTGACGCCCGTGTGCAATTTGAAGGTCAGCGCGGTGCCGTCTTCGTTCCACGACCAGCCGGTCGCCAGCTCCGGGCGGATCGAGGCCATGCTGTTCTGCGGAATGTGCTGGT
Source organism: Allostellaceae bacterium (assembly GCA_035550515.1). Taxonomy (GTDB): domain Bacteria; phylum Pseudomonadota; class Alphaproteobacteria; order ATCC43930; family CGMCC-115725; genus DATARH01. The sequence goes on along the minus strand of DASZOZ010000125.1, from coordinate 6,309 downwards.
CGAAATAGACGAGGTTGTTGAACACGGCCATCACCGGCCGCTCGGCGACGACGGTCGATTCCTCGTGGATCGACATGCTGGCCGGGCTGTCGATCAGATGGATCTTGAGAATCCCGCCCGGTTTCTGCGCGGCAGCCGGGCGGGCAAGGGCGGCCATCGCCAGGGCCGTCGCAAGCATGCGCCAGGTTCTCGCCATGCCGTCCTCCCCGAGAGCGGTCTCCGCCGCTTGTTTCCGCGACTATAGAGGCATCGGCCGGCTGCGTCATCCCGCCGCAGTCGTTCCCGCAATCACTCTCGCGTGTCGGCCCGCCCGTCGACCGCGGCCATCGCGGCGCTGTCGGTCCCGGCTTTCGCCCGGACGACAATCCGTTACACTTGCTGTCATCACGCCGGCCGAGGCTGCAGGATGATCAGCGATCCGATCGAGTTCGAGTTGTTCAAGAACGCCCTGTTCGGCGTCGCCGACGAGATGGCGCTGACCGTGTTCCGCACGACCTATTCGGGCGTGCTCAAGGACAACATGGATTACTCGACCGCGATGTTCGACGGCGCCGGGGTGCTGGTCGCGCAAGGGCTGACCCTGCCGGGCCATCTCGGCTCGATGCCGACCGCGATGGCCTCGGTGCTCGAGACGTTCGGCGACGACATCCATCCCGGCGACGTCTTCATCTTCAACGACCCGTTCCGCGGCGGCATGCATTTGCCGGATGTGTTCGTGTTCAAGCCGGTCTTTTGCGGCGAAGACCGTATCGCCTGGGCCTGCGCGGTGTGCCACCACACCGATGTCGGCGGCCGGGTGCCGGGCTCCAATGCCTCGGACTCGACCGAGATCTACCAGGAAGGACTGCGCATCCCGCCGCTCAAGCTCTACGACAAGGGGGCGCGCAACGAGACCCTCTTCGCGCTGATCGAGACCAATGTGCGGGTCCCGGTCAAGGTGTTCGGCGACCTGCGCGCCCAGCTCGCCGCCTGCCACATCGCCGAGGAAGCGCTGATCGCGATGGCGGCGCGCTACGGCAACGGCAGGCTCCAGGACTATATCACCGAGCTGGTCGATTACGCCGAGCGCATGACCCGCGCCGCGCTGCGCGCGCTGCCCGACGGGGTGTACGACTTCCTCGACCATATCGACGATGACGGGATCGATGTCGGCGTGCCGATCCCCTTGAAGGTCACCATCACCAAGACCGGCGACAGCATCAAGGCCGACTGGACCGGCACCGCGCCGCAGGTCAAAGGCGCGATCAACAACACGCTCAGCTATACGAAATCGGCGAGCTATTGCGGCATCCGCGCGATCCTGCCGCAGAACGTCCCGACCAACGAGGGCGTGTTCCGCGCGATCACGGTCGAGGCGCCCAGGGGCACGATCGCCAATATGGAGCTGCCCGGCGCCTGTGCGGCACGCGGGCTCACCGGGTTCCGCATGGTCGACTGCATGTTCGGGGCGCTCGCCAAGATGCTGCCCGACAGGGTTTTCGCGGCGTCGGACGGCGGCAATACCGGCGTCTCGATCGGCGGCTGGGACAGCGAGCGCAAGCCGTTCATCTATGTCGACTTCACCTGCTGCGCGTGGGGCGGGCGGCCGTTCGGCGACGGGCTCGACGGCAACTCCAACATCTACGCCAACATGGCCTCGCAGCCGATCGAGGTGACCGAAACCGAGCAGCCGCTGCAGATCACCGCCTACGAGTTCATCCAGGACGCGATGGGGCCGGGCAAGTTCCGCGGCGGCGCGCCGTTCCGCCGCGAATACAAGCTGCTGGCGGAGGAGGCGATCCTGCAGGTGCGCTCCGACCGGCGCGATTTCCGCCCCTATGGGCTCTATGGCGGCGGCCCCGGCAAGCCGTCGATGAACTACCTCAACCCCGACCGCAACCCCGCGCCGCTGCCGTCGAAGCTGACGATGAACATGCGCAAGGGCGACCTGTTCCGCCACGAGGTCGCCGGCGCCGGCGGCTGGGGCGACCCGCTGGAGCGCGACCCGGCGCTGGTGCTCAAGGACGTGCGCAACGACTTTGTCAGCCGTCGCGCCGCGCGCGAGGATTACGGCGTGGTGATCGCCGGCGATGCGGTCGACGCCGCCGCGACCGCTGCCTTGCGGCAGCAGATGCGGCAAGCGCGCAACTGGACCGAGGCGCCGGTCTATCGCTGGGGTATGGCGGCCAAGTGAGGCGATCCAGCGCAACAGGTGAGGGTCTGCCGCCGCCCCTCACCCTCCCATCGCTGACGCGATGGGTCCCTCCCTCTCCCGCAAGCGGGAGAGGGGTTCACGGTACCGACAGATGAAATCCTTTCGCGCCGGGGTCGATATCGGCGGCACCTTTACCGACATCGTGCTGCTCGATGAGGACGGGCAGCGCTTCACCAGGAAGGTGTCGTCGACGGTCGACGACTATGCGCGGGCGATTGTCGACGGGTTGGCGGCCCTGCTGGCGGAGATCGGCGGCGGGCGGATCGTCGAGCTGCTGCACGGCACCACCGTCGCGTCGAACGCCATCCTCGAGCACAAGGGGGCCAAGACCGGGCTGATCACCACGCGCGGCTTCCGCGACGTGCTGGAAATCCGCAATCTGCGGATGCCGCGGCTCTACGACATGTCGTGGACCAAGCCGCCGCCGCTGGTCGAGCGGCGCTGGCGGGTCGAGGTCGACGAGCGGGTCGATGCCCAAGGCCGGATCGAAAAGCCGCTCGACGAAGCGAGCGTCGAGCGCGCCGCGCGCTTTCTGGTCGACGAGGGGGTCGAGGCGATCGCGGTCTGCCTGCTGCATTCCTACCGCAACCCGGCGCATGAGGAGCGGGTCAAGGAGATCGTCGCCCGCCTTGCCCCGGCGACGACCTTGTGCATCAGCGCCGAGGTGCTGCCGGTCATCAACGAATACGAGCGATCGTCGACCACGGTCATCAACGCCTATGTCCGGCCGATCGTCGAGCGCTACCTGTCGCGGCTGATTGCCGAGGTGCGGCGCATCGGGATCGATGTGCCGCTGCTGCTGATGCAGTCGAACGGCGGGCTCACCACCGCCAAAGCCGCGGCGGTGACCCCGATGCACATCATCGAGTCGGGGCCGGCGGCCGGCGTGATCGGCGTGCAGGCGCTGATGCGGCGGATCGGCATCGGGAACGCGATCTCGTTCGACATGGGCGGCACCACCGCCAAGGCGTCGCTGATCGAGAACGGCGAGGTGACGCGGGCCGCCGAGTACCAGGTCGGCGCCGGCATCGTGCTCGGCTCGCGGCTGCTGTCGGGCGCCGGCTACACGCTGAAGGTACCGGCGATCGACCTCGCCGAGATCGGCGCCGGCGGCGGCTCGATCCTGTGGATCGATGCCGGCGGCGCGCTGCAGGTCGGGCCGCACAGCGCCGGCGCCGCGCCCGGGCCGGTCGCCTACGATCAAGGCGGCACCGAGCCCACCGTCACCGACGCCAACCTCGTGCTCGGCTACCTCAACCCCGGTCAACTCGTCGGTGGGGCGGTGAAGCTCAACACGGAGAAGTCGCGGACGGTGATCACCGAAAAGATCGCTCGGCCCCTCGGCATGAGCCTCGAAGCCGCGGCGCATGGCGCGCATCTGATCGCGGCGTCGAACATGATCCGGGCGATCAAAGCGGTGTCGAGCGAACGCGGCCGCGACCCGCGCGACTATGCGCTGGTCGCGTTCGGCGGCAACGGCGCGATCTTCGCCGCCGGGATGGCGCGGGAGATCGGCATCCGGCAGGTGCTGATCCCGCCATCGGCCGGTGTGTTCTCGTCGTTCGGCCTGCTCTATGCCGAGGTCGAGTACTACTTCACGCGCACCCGCAAAGTGCTGCTGCGCGGCGCCGACCCGGCGGGGTTGCAGGCGATGCTCGACGATCTCGAAACCGAAGCGCGCGCCCGGCTGGGGGAGGACGGGTTCGGCCCGACGGCCATCGAGATCCGCCGCTTCGCCAGCCTGCATTACCAGGGACAGTCGTTCGAGCTGCGCGTGCCGGTGGCGGCCGGGCGGCTCGACGCAGCGGCGCTGGCGGCGATCGAGGAGGCGTTCGGCGTCGAGCACGAGCGCACCTACGGTCACCGCGCCGGGGTCGAGGAGCCGGTCGAGCTGGTGAGCCTCGACGTGATCGGCCGCGGCATTCCCGGCCGGCCGCGCGCCGCGTCAGCCACCGCGGCGAGCCCGGCGCCCGACATCGCGATCGCCGCACCGACCCGCCGCGCCTATTTCGGCCCGCAACAAGGCTGGCTGGAGACGCGCGTCGTCAACCGCAGCGCGCTCGCGGCGCCGCAGGCCGGCCCGTGCATCGTCGAGGAATACGACGCGACCTGCGTGATCCCGCCGGGCTGGACCGGTCGGCTCGATGAGTTCGGCAATATCGCGATGACGCCGGCTGCGTAGGCCGCTACTCCGCCGCCTCCAGCAGCGGCCGTTCGGCGGCGTCCATCTGCCGCGCGTAGGCCGCGCGCCAGTCGAGCCCGGCTTCGGTGACGAAATCGCCGCTGCGCACCCGGTACATGATCTCCGGGTCGTCGACGCCCGGCGGCACCGTGCCGTTCCTGGCCAGCGCGCGGGCCACCGCGAGCAGGCGGCGGCGGGTGCGCATGATCATCATGTCGCTAGGGCCGAGATGCTCGAACAGATGGTCGGTGATCGGCCCCATGCTCTCGGTCACCGCCTGGTCCTGCTGGTGAATGCCGGCGATGCCGGTGTAGTTGCCGCCGGTCGCCTGCGCCGCGCGATCGATCAGCCAGTCGTTCTCCGGCCGGCCGTTGAGCCGCCAGCGGCCGAACCAGTCGGTCGTGTTGGGGATGTAGTCGAAGACCCGGCTGAACCCCGGCATCAGGTTGCCGTTCTTGTCGTCGGTGACAAAGCGCGGCTCGCCGACCCAGCGCAGGCTGACGAACATCGTGTGATGATCGTCCATCGGCACCCAGGCGCGGTTGTGCAGGTGCGTCGCGAACTTGCCCTGCGGCGTCTGGGTCCAGAACGGCAGCATGAAATTGGCGAAGCGCCAATAGGTTTCGTCCGGTCCGCCGTCGCGATAGGCGGCGTACATCGTGCCGGTATCGGTATCGGCGACATGATAGTCCGGTGCGCGGTTGGTCACCGTGTAGCGGAAGATGCTGTCGTCCGGCAGCATGCCGGCATTGATGCCGCCGGCATGCAGAAAGCCGAAATGGCAGGTGTCGATATCGCCTTCCAGCGCCTGCAGCCAGTTGCACTCACGCTGCACGAACTGGATCTGCACCTCGCTTTCGGGCAGCAGCGTCGCTTCGATCTGCGGCAGCGGCGGGGCGCTCTTGCGCTCGCCCATATAGACCCAGACGAGGCCGTTGCGCTCGACCGCCTTGTAGGCCTTGGCGTGCACGAGATGCTTGAAGTCGCGCTCCGGCGGCACGCTCGGCATGTCGACGCATTGCCCGTCGACATCGAATTTCCAGCCGTGATAGACGCAGCGCAGCCCGTTCTCCTCGTTGCGGCCGAGAAACAGCGAGGCGCAGCGATGCGGGCATTTGTGATCCATCACGCCGACCCGGCCGGCGCTGTCGCGGAACGCGATCAGCCTCTCACCCAGCAGCATCAGCCGCATCGGCTCGCCATCGGCCTTCAGCTCCGACGACATCGCCGCCGGCAGCCAGTATTGCCGCATCAGATTGCCCATCGTCGTGCCGGGGCCGACGCGGACCAGATCGTCGCTGTCCTTTTGGCGCATGGGGAATTCCTTATCGAATCAAGCCGTCTTCCCCGCGAAAGCGGGGACCCGGGGCCATCGTCCCGCCGCTCGCCCCTGGGCCCCCGCTTTCGCAGGGGAAACGGGCGGGGAGAATGGGTCCAAGCCGGTCACGCTTACGACCAGAAGGCGAAGCCGAGGCCGGTGCCGGTGCCCGCAGGAGTGCGGTAGCCCGGCTCGTAATGCGACCATTCGAGCGACAGATGCTCGACCGCGCCGCCGACGCAGATCCAGTTGCGGATTTCCGAGCTGCCGGAGTTGAGCAGCTTTTTCGGCAGGTTCTGGATCGCCTCGGCGTCCTTGCGCCGGAGCATGTCGATAAAGCCGCGGTCGAGCGCCTCGTCGACGACAAAATGCGACAGCCCGCCCGAGGCGATGATGCCGACCCGCTGGTCGCCCGGGTAGCTCTCGACCGCCGCGCGGATCGCCCGGCCGAGCTTGTAGCAGCGGCGCGGCGTCGGCTGGTTGGGCGGGTAGTAGGTGTTGATGCAGACCGGCACGATCGGCACCACGTCCTTCATGATCCGCTTGTGGATAAAGCCGATCGCGTGGCCTTCGCCCTCGCCTTCGGGGCAGGAATCGGCGGCGGCGACGTCGAAT
>DASZOZ010000124.1:0-20892 GCA_035550515.1 Allostellaceae bacterium | reverse complement strand
CTCGAATACGCGCCGCTGTGCGAGGTCATGGGCCGCTCGCCGATCGCGCCGGAAGTGTTCAACTGCTCGGCGCCCGACACCGGCAACATGGAAACGCTGGTGCGCTACGCCACGCCCGCGCAGCAGGAGCAATGGCTGAAGCCGCTGCTCGCCGGCGAAATCCGCTCGGCCTTCGCGATGACCGAGCCGGCCGTCGCGTCGTCCGATGCGACCAATATCGAGGCGCGCATCGAGCGCGACGGCAATCGCGGCTATGTGATCAACGCGCGCAAATGGTGGACCAGCGGCGCGATGGACCCGCGCTGCAAGATCTTCATCCTGATGGGCAAGACCGACCCCAACGCGGCGCGCCACCAGCAGCAATCGATGATCCTGGTGCCGCGCGACACGCCCGGCATCACGGTGATGCGGCCGCTGACGATCTTCGGCTACGACGACGCGCCGCACGGCCATGCCGAGGTCGACTTCAAGGATGTTCGCGTGCCGGCCGAGAACATCCTGCTCGGCGAGGGGCGCGGGTTTGAGATCGCGCAGGGCCGCCTCGGCCCCGGCCGCATCCATCATTGCATGCGGATGATCGGGCTCGCCGAGCGCTGCCTGGAGGCGATGGTCCACCGCGTCAAGAACCGCGTCGCGTTTGGCCGGCCGCTCGCCGATCAGGGCGTGATCCGCGAGTGGATCGCCGATTCCCGCATGGAGATCGAGCAGTCGCGCCTGTTGACGCTGAAGGTGGCGCACATGATGGACACGGTCGGCAACAAGGTCGCGCAGGCCGAGATCGCGATGATCAAGGTGATTGCGCCAAAGATGCTGCTGGCGGTGATCGACCGCGCGATCCAGGCGCATGGCGGCGCCGGCGTGTCGCAGGATTTCGGCCTCGCCCATGCCTGGGCGCGCTCGCGCATCATGCGCATCGTCGACGGCCCCGACGAGGTCCATAAACGCGCCGTCGCCCGGATCGAGCTGCGGAAGTGATGTGGGGCCGGATCGGCGCCGGCCTCGGAGGACGCTGAGACCGCCATGCCGTCACGCGCATCCCTCGAAGCGGCCGAGCTGATCGCCGAGCGGCCGGACGAGCGGCTCGATACGAGCCGGCTCGGACCCTATCTGCGGGCGCATCTGCCGCGCGCCGACGGCGAGCTGTCGGTTGCGCAGTTCCACGGCGGCAAGGCCAACCTCACCTACCTCATCCGGTTCGGCGCCCAGGAATACGTGCTGCGCCGGCCGCCGCTCGGGCCGATCCCGCCCGGCGCGCACGACATGCGGCGCGAGCACCGCGTGCTGTCGGTGCTGTATCGCCGCTTTCCGCCGGCACCGCGGAGCCTGCTGCTGTGCGACGACGAGAGCGTCATCGGCGCCGTGTTCATCGTCGAGGAGCGGCGGCACGGGTTTGTCATCCGCGACGACATCCCGGCCGAATTCGCCGGCCGGCCCGCGCTCAACCGGCGCATCGGCTTTGCGCTGGTCGATGCGCTCGCCGATCTGCACCGCGTCGACCCGGCGGAAATCGGCCTCGCCGGGCTCGGCCGCGTCGACGGCTATCTCGAACGCCAGCTCTCCGGCTGGGTGCGGCGCTGGGAGGCGTCGCTCGGCGGTCCGCAGCAGGCGCAGTCGCGCGCCGCGATGGCGCCGGTGCTCGATTGGCTCGCCCGCCACCGCCCGGGCGAGCGGGCCGGCGCGTTGCTGCACAACGACTACCGACTCGACAATTGCCTGCTCGACACGCAAGACCCGGCGCGCATCGTCGCGGTGCTCGACTGGGATATGTGCACCCGAGGCGATCCGCTGGCCGATCTCGGCTATGTGCTGAACTACTGGGTCGAGCCCGGCGACGACCCGGAATGGCGCGCGATCGCGGCGATGCCGACCTGGCGCGAGGGGTTCCCGTCACGCGCCGAGGCGATCGCCCGCTATGGCGAGCGCACCGGCAGCGATGTCGGCGAAATCCTCTGGTACCAGGTCTTCGCCGCGTTCAAGCTCGCGGTGATCATCCAGCAGATCTACATCCGCTACGTCCGCGGCCAGACCCAGGACGCCCGCTTCGCCAACTATTGGCGGCGCGTCCTCGGCCTGGCGCACAAGGGCCAGGCGCTGATCGAATCATAACGACGGTTGCTTCGATACGACGGAGCAAACGTGTTATGACGTATGACCGGCGATCAAACCGACAAGATGAATGGCCAAGAACGACGATTTCAGCGAAGCGGCATTGGTCGGTCAGTAAGTCGCGCTGATGCTGCTTGCCAAGCTCGTCGACCGTGGCGTCATTTCGCCCGCTGACGCGGCCGACGTTCTTGACCAGGTCCTTCTCGAACTTGAGGAGTGGCAGGCTTCTTTTCCCGAGCACCAGCAGAACTTTGAACTGGCACGGGCGCATCTTTCGCAAGTGCTCGACGCTTATCGAGCCATGCCGAAAAGGCCGACCGAGTAAACTCCTTAGCGCTAGCCATATGCGGCGGCCCTGTCTGTGCGTCCAGGCACAGAATACCAGCGGCGCCGGCGCCGGTCGCGGCGCTTTTGCCCCAATCCACGATATCCCCGCTTTTCATAACGGCGGATCACCGCGCCTCGGCCCCTGTGCCGATCTAGGCTGCCAGGCGCTGTTCGGCGATGCAGCTGTTGAAGGCGCCGAACGCCAGATGCGTCAGCGAATTCTCCTTGACGCCGACCGGGATGAAGGCGGCGCGGTAGAGCTCGACCTTGCCGTCCGGACGCGGCACCTCGCCTTCCATGCGGATCGCCTCGCGGCGGTTATGCGCGTCGCCGCAGCCTTGCATGAAGACGCTGGAAAGATGCCGCGGCAGCTGCCGCACCATCGGCACATGCGGCGTGCCCTTGGGCGGCAGTTCGAGCAGCTTTGCGAAATCCGAGCCGTAGAGCAGCAGCGACGAGTTCTCGACCACCGGATCGACCGCGATCACAAAGCGGTGCGACCAGTCGGCACTGTTGATCTCCCCCAGATCAAGCGCCGCCACCGTCGCGCCGCGGCCGAGTTTTTCGACCTTTTTTTCCCAGTAGCGAATGGCGCGTTCCGATTCGCGGCGTTCGCGACCGGTCGGCGCCGGCTCCTCGCGTTCGCTGACATCCCCCCGCGAAACGACCGGCGCATCGGTAATCGACATCGGTTCCCCCAACCTTCCGACCAACGGACCAAGGTGACAAACGTGGTAAACGCTTATGCTTAACTTTCGGTGAAGATTGGCCGAAGCGCCCGGCCGGGGGGCCGCCGGGCGGTCTCGGTCGGCTCGACGGCCAAAGGCGCGGCAGCTTAGAGTAATTTAGCCGGGCGCGGAATCGCCGCCGCGCCGGATGACACGATCTTGAGCGAGGTATCATGGCCGATTTGCGGGTGCGCAGCGAGATCGCCGGTTCGGTGTGGAAGATCGAGGTCGCGGTCGGCGACAGCGTCGGTGAGGAGGACCCGCTGATCATCCTCGAATCGATGAAGATGGAGATCCCGCTGTTGGCGCCGCGCGCCGGGGTGGTCAAGGAAATCCTCGTCGCCGAAGGCGACCCGATCGACGAGGGCGACATCGCGATCGTGCTGGAATGACCCCCGCGAAGTCGCTGGCCGGAAGCCGGAAGGAGAGACCGATGAAGGTGCGGTTTGGTGTGTCGGCGTTGAGCCGGTCGGCGTTTCTCCATCGCCGGGATTTCGACAAATTCGCTGAGCTGATCCGGATCATCGACGGATCGGGTGTCGAATTGATCGGCACCAACGATACCAGTTTTATCGGCGGCGACGCCTATGTCCGCGCGACGCTGATCGCGCAGACCGCGCGCAATGCGCATGTCGGCCTGCATCCGACCAACCCGCTGACCCGCGAGCCGCAGATCATGGCGGCGTTCCTGGCCTCGATCGACGCCATGACCGAAGGGCGCGCCTTCCTCGACATCGGCAGCGGTGACAGCGCGGTCTACAATATCGGCCTCGCGCCGGCGACCCGCGCCAGGATGGCGGATTACGTCACCTGCGTCCGCGACCTGATCGCGACCGGCGAAGGCACTTATGACGGCCGGCCGCAGCGTGTCCGCTGGCACGGCGAGGCGGTGCGCCGCCGTATCCCGATCACGCTCTGCGCCGAGGGGCCGAAAACGCTGCATCTCGGCGGCCGTCTGTTTGACGGCGTGATCGCCGGCACCGGCCTGCTGCCCGAAGTGATCTCCGACACGATCGAGCGGGTCGCGGCCGGTGCCGCGGCGGCCGGGCGCGATCCCTCGGAGGTCGAGGTCTGGTTCACCACCCGTTCATCGCTCGACGCCGATCGGGACCAGGCCATCGAACGCATCCACGCGTCGGTGTCCTCGATCCTCAACCATTCGATGCGGTTCGGTCTCGACGGCAAGAATGTGCCCGGCCAGCTCAGGGCCAGATCGCCGAATACGTCGAAGGTTACGAGCTGTACGACCACGTGCTCCAAGCCGGGCGCAACCCCAAGCGGATGGCGGAGCTCGGGCTGACCCAGTACGGGTTGGATCGGTTCGCTCTCGCGGGCAACGTCGGCGATTGGATCGAGCGCATCGGCGAACTCGCCGAAGCGGGCGCCACGCGGCTTTGGCTCAGCACCGAAAGCGGCGACCTCGACCGCCAGATCCACTATATGAAGGTGTTCGCTGAACAGATCATGCCGCACTTCCGCTAACCTGCCGCGGTGGCTGCCGCCGTCGACGCGGCGTGACAAAGCGGCGGGCCGGCTCCATCATCGCGCTCAATCGACAGAAGAACGGGCGCGGGGGAAACGTTGAGGTTGCCGTCGTTCGGGCATGATGCCCGGGTCAATGCGCTGATCTGCTGCGGGCACACGCTGTCGCATTTCTACATCCTGTGCCTGCCGACGATGTTCATTTCCTGGCAGCGGGAATTTCGCGTGCCGTTCGCGATGCTCGGCATCGCGGTCGCGGTGATGTCGGGGACGACGGCGATCGTGCAGACGCCGATCGGCTTTCTGGTCGACCGCTTTGGCGCCCGCCGCTTTCTGATCGGCGGCACGCTGCTGATGACGCTGGCGATCGCGCTGATGGGGCTGGCGACGCAATTCTGGCAGATCGTCGTGCTGGCGATGCTGTCCGGGCTGGGCAACGCGGTGTTTCATCCGGCCGATTATGCGATCCTCTCGGGCTCGGTCTCGCCGGCGAAGATCGGCCGGTCCTTTGCGCTCCACACCTTCACCGGCCATGCCGGCTTTGCCGGCGCGCCGCCGGTGACCGCGGCGCTGATCTGGCTCGTCGGCTGGCGCGGCGCGCTGCTGACGGTCGGGCTGGTCGGCATTCCGGTGGCGCTGGCGATCATCTGGCAGAGCCGCATCCTCAGCGACCAGAAGCGCGCGCCGGCGCGCGAGGCGGGCGCCGCCGCCAGCGCCAGGATGCTGCTGTCGCCGTCGATCATGCTGTTCTTCGGCTTTTTCATGGTGTCGTCGATGGCCGGGGCGGGGGTGCAGTCCTGGCTGATCACCGTGCTGCACGGCACGCACGGCCTCAGCATCGAAGCCGCCTCGTCGGCGCTGACCGGGTTCATGGTCGGGACGATGAGCGGCGTGCTGGTCGGCGGCTGGGTGGCCGACCGCACCGACCGCCATTTCTCGTTCGTGCTGGTGCTGACCCTGGTCGGGTCGGCGCTGATGCTGCTGGTCAACCTCGTCGACCTGCCGCAGGTGACGACCGTGGTGCTGCTGTTCGTCACCGGCCACCTGATCGGCGCCAGCCGCACGCCGCGCGACGTGATGGTCAAGGACGCGGCGCCGCCGGGGCAGATCGGCAAGGTGTTCGGCTTTGTCAGCGCCGGCCTCGCGCTCGGCGGGGCGGTCATGCCGGTGCCCTACGGCATGCTGATCGACGCCGGCAAGCCGCATCTGGTGCTGACCCTGGTCGCCGCGCTGTGGCTGCTGAGCCTGCTGTTTGCCGGCAGCGCCCGCGCCAACCGGCCGCGCGCGGTCGCCGCGCTGCCGGCCGAGTAGCCGTCGGCCGCATTGCATCGGCGCGCTCGGTGAATTAGACCCGGCACCCGTCAATGCCGGCTGATTCCGCGATCATCGAACCGACCGCCGTGTCCGGCCCGCTGGCGCTGTACCGCGAGCGCTGCGCCGCGGGCGCGATCCGCCCGGACGCCGCGCAGGCCCGCGCCGCCGAGCGGCTCGATAGCCTCTGCCGGGAGCTGGCGAACTGGGCGCCGGCGCCGCCGAGTTGGCGCGGCTGGTTGGCGCGGCTCAGCTTTGGCGAGGCGCCGGCGCCGCCGCCGCGCGGGCTCTATCTGTGGGGGCCGGTCGGGCGCGGCAAGTCGATGCTGATGGACTTGTTCTTTGCCGCCGCGCCGCTGTCGGCCAAGCGCCGGGTCCACTTCCACGCCTTCATGCTCGAAGTCCATGACCGTATCGAGCGCGAGCGCCGCCGGCGCACCCCGGAGCCGCTGCCGAAGGTCGCCGCCGACATCGCCGCCGCGGCGCGGCTGCTGTGCTTCGACGAGTTCCAGGTCAACGACATCGCCGACGCGATGATCCTCGAACGGCTGTTCCGCGCGCTGTTCGACGCCGGGACGGTGGTGGTCGCGACCTCGAACCGCCACCCCGGGCGGCTCTACGAAAACGGGCTGCAGCGCGACCGCTTCCTGCCGTTTATCGCATTGCTGCAGCAGTGGCTCGACATCGTCGAGCTCGACAGCGGGCGCGATTACCGGCTGGCCCGGCTGGCCGGCAAGCCGGTCTATTTCCAGCCGCTCGGGCCGGCGGCGCATCAGGCGCTCGCCGCTACGTTCGGCGGGCTCACCGAGGGCATGAGCGCGCACAGCGAGACGCTGACGGTGATGGCCCGGCCGCTCGTCGTGCCGCGCGCCGCCGGCCACACCGCCTGGTTCAGCTTTGACGAACTCTGCGCCCGGCCGCTCTCCGCAGTCGATTACCTGGCGCTGGCCGAGCGCTTCGCGGCGATCCTGGTCGAGGGCGTGCCGCGCCTGCCGCCGAGCCGGCGCAACGAGGCGCAGCGCTTCCACATCCTTGTCGACACGCTCTACGAGGCGCACACCTTGCTGATCGTCTCGGCCGAGGTGCCGCCGCAGGACATCTATGTCGAAGGCGACGGCAGCTTCGAGTTTCAACGCACCGTCTCGCGGCTGATGGAGATGCAGAGCGAGGACTACATGGCCCACGCCGCGCCGAAAGCGATCTGATCCGCGTTGATCACCGGGTATAGTAATCCGCGCCGATCAACAGAAACATGATGAAGAGCCAGATCGGCCCGGCGCTGGCCGCCAGGCGGTTGAGCGCGTTCGGCTCGCGCAGCCGCATGAACACGGCCCCGATCAGCGCCGCCTTCAAGCCGGCGATGCAGAGGCTGACCGGCAGGTTCCCCCGCCCCATGGGCACGTAGGCGAGAAAGCATGTCGTGGCGAGCAACACGCAGAGTGCCGCCCAGACCAGCAGGGGCAACCGGCATAGGCGCCAGATCCGCGTCTTATCCATGGGTGCGGCCGTTGAGATAGAGCAGCGGGTAGAGCACGATCCAGATGACGTCGACGAGGTGCCAGTAAAGCGCCGTCGCCTCCTCGGAGCCGCCGCCCGACAGCCATGCCGGCTCGTTCCGGCTGGCGATCAACAAGCGCGCGATCGCCGCCAGCCCGCCGCTGACATGCGCCGCATGAACCCCGGTCATGATCCAGTAGAACGAGAAAAACAGCGCGGGCCCCGTGCCGCCGAGCGCGAATTGGGGGCCGGGGAACAGGTGCTTGTCGATGTCTTCCCGGTATTCGAACCCTTTCACCACCAGGAACGCCGCGCCAAGCACCAATGTCGCCAGCAGGCAGTACCATGCGAGCCGCGGCAGCCGCGCCCGGGCCAGCCCGCCCGCCAGCGCGATGGACAGGCTGCTGGTCATCAATATGGCGGTGTTGACCGTACCGAAAACGATATCGGTCTGGGCGGACGCCTTGGCGAAACTTGCCGGATAGAGATGGCGGTAGACGCCGTATCCGGCGAAAAGTCCGGCAAACAGCAGGATTTCGCTGACCAGGAAGATCCACATGCCGAGCGAGACGGCCTGGTGCTGCCGGTTCAGGTTATCCCATGGCGGGCGCAGGAACGGGCTGGCCGTCATGCCGCATCGTCCATGAGCGCCGCCGGCCCCTCGGGCGGGTGGTAGTCGTACGGATCGCCGACCCGCGGGGGCGTCAGGAAATTGTCGTGCGGCGGCGGCGACGGCGCCTGCCATTCGAGGCCCTGCGCCTCCCATGGGTTGGCGCCGGCGCGGCGGCCGTAAAACAGCGACCAGACGAGATAGGCCAGCGGCATCAGGTAAGCGCCGCCGAGCAGGGCGGCGCCGCCCGTCGACAGCACATGGTAGACCTGGAATTCCGGCGGATAGACGTGATAGCGCCGCGGCATCCCGAGATAGCCCATCACGAATTGCGGGAAGAAGGTGAGGTTGAAACCGAAAAACATCAGCACGGCGGCAAAGCGCGCCCACAGCTCGGGGTAGAGCCGACCGGTGATCTTGGGCCACCAGAAATGCAGGCCGCCAAAGAATGCCGACACCGAGGCGCCGACCATGATGTAGTGAAAATGGGCGACGACGAAGTAGGTGTCGGTGACATGGATGTCGATCGGCACCGTGGCGAGAAACAGCCCGGTGAGACCGCCGATCGTGAACAGCCCGAGAAAGCTGAAGGCGTAAAGCATCGGGGCGGTGAAGACGATGCTGCCGCGGTAGAGCGTGGCGGTCCAGTTGAAGACCTTGATCGCCGACGGCACCGCGACCATGAAGGACAGGAAGGAGAAGACCACGTTCGCATAGGGCGACTGCCCCGAGACGAACATGTGGTGGCCCCACACGAAGAAGCCGATCACCGCGATGCCGATGAGGGCGTAGACCATGAACGCGTAGCCGAACAGGCGGCGCCGGGCAAAGCAGGCGATGATCTCCGAGGCGACGCCCATCGCCGGCAGCACCATGATGTAGACTGCAGGGTGGCTGTAGAACCAGAACAGGTGCTGGAACAGCAGCGGGTCGCCGCCGCGGCTGGGATCGAAGATCGGCAGCTCGAACCAGCGCTCCGCCATGATCAGCAGCAGGGTCATCGCCAGCACCGGCGTCGCCAGCACCATGACCAGGCTGGTCGCATACATCGCCCAGACAAAGAGCGGCAGGCGGAACCAGGTCATCCCCGGCGCGCGCAGCATGTGCGTCGTGGCGATGAAATTGACTCCGGTCATCACTGAGGAAAACCCCACCACGATGACCCCGGCAACGGCGGTCAGCACCGCGCCGTTCGAGAACATCGTCGAATAGGGCGTGTAGAACGTCCAGCCGGTGTCGACGCCGCCGGCGATGATCGTCGCGACGGTAAACGCCGCGCCGCCGAGATAGAGATACCAGGACAGCAGGTTGATCCGTGGAAACGCCAGATCCTTCGCGCCGATCATCAGCGGCAGCAAGAAATTGCCGAAGGTCACCGGGATCGACGGCACCAGGAAAAACCACACCATCACGATGCCGTGCAGCGTGAACAGCTTGTTGTAGGTGTCGTCCGAGACCAGGTCGCCGGCGGGCGTCAGCAGCTCCAGCCGGACGACCGCGATGGCCACCGCGCCGATCGTAAAGAACAGCGTGATCGAGACCGCAAAGAGGATGCCGATGCGCTTGTGGTCCGTCGTGCTCAGCCACGACCAGATGGTATGGCCGTGATGGAGGTAATCGGGCACGGGTCGCGCCGGAAGCGCCGCGTCGGTCATCGGTCTGCCTGCGGGCTCGACTGGGATTTCGGACTCGACTGGGATTTCGGACTCGACTGGGATTTCAGGCCCGACTGGGATTTCAGGCCCGACTGGGATTTCAGATAGGCGATCAGGGCATCGATGTCGGCCGGTCCCGCGACCCCGGCATAGTCCGGCATGATCGGCGCGTATCCGGCGACGGTGCCGTCGCGCGGATGCAGGATCGCATTCCTCAGATAGGCGTCGTCCGCGGTCAGCCGACGCCCGTCCGCCAAGGTGACGCGGGTGCCGTAAAGACCGGCGAGCTTCGGCGCATGGACCTGCGATTCCGGGGCATGACACGCGCCGCAGCCGAACTTCGCAAACAGCGCCTCGCCTTGGCGCACCAGGTTGTCGCCGTGCGGCTGGCGGCGCACCCAGCCGGCGTAATCGGGCTGCGTCATCACGACGATGTCGCCGGTCATGCGCGAATGCTGGGTGCCGCAAAACTCGGCGCAAAACAGGTGGAAATCGCCGATCCTGGTCGGCGTGAAGGCGAGCACTTCGCTGCGCGCCGGCAGCACGTCCTGCTTCAGCCGGAAGGCCGGCACGAAAAAGCTGTGGATCACGTCCTCGGAGGTCATCACCAGGCGGATCGGAGTATTGACGGGGAGGTGCAGCGCATCGATTTCGCGCGCGCCATCGGGATGCTCGGCCTTCCACATCCATTGCTTGGCGACGACGTGAATTTCGAGCTGGTTGGGGGCGGCGCGCGGCGGCAGGGTGAACCCGCCGACGAACCACCAGAAGATGAAGATCGCGACAAAGGTCGTCGCCGTCGTCCAGCCGATCTCGATTTCGCGGCGCAGCAGGCTCGGCAGCGGTCCGCGCCTGGCGCGCGTGCCGCGGCGATAGCGGATCGAAAACACCACGAGCAGGATGAAGAGAGCGACGAAGATCACCGCGGCGATACCGAACACCGTAAAGAACGCGGTATCGACCAACCGCGCGTTGCCGGAAGCTTCCGGCAGCGACAGGCGCATCCCGGTCATCGCGCCCGCCTTGCGCGGATCGCCAGCAGCGCCACCGCGCTCACGAGCAGCACGACGGTAAGCGCCCCGGCAATCCGCAGGATGTCGGCGATGCGGCCGGTGTAGACACCGTGCAGCGGGTCGAGACCGTAGCAGAGCAGCCGCACCCGGTCGTAAAGGCCGGTCCCGCGCGGCGCGGCGAGAGCGCTTGCGATGTCTTGGGTGGTAAGCGCGAAGGGAGAGAGCACGCTGCGGACGCTGCCGTCGGACGCGATCGCATAGACCGCCGACGGGTGCGCGAACTGGTCGCTGGCCGCGTCGTAAGCGTAGTGAAAGCCCAGCATCGCCGTGGCGCGGGCCAGCGTATCGCGGTCCGGCAGCAGAAAGACCGCGGCGGCGCGCAGCCGGTCCGGGATCTCGCGCGCCGCCATCGTCATCGCCGCTTGCGCCGGGTCCTTCGGGTCGAGACCCATCACCACGATGCGATAGTCCGACGGCGCCAGTTCGGAATGCTCCAGCGCCGCTGCGAGCAAAGCCAGCGATGTCCCGCACAGCGTCGTGCAGGTATAGTCGACAAAGGTGAAGAAGGCTGGCCGGCCGCCGAGGATGCCGCCGACCGTGCGCGTCGCGCCGGCGGTGTCGGGCGCGGTGAGCCCAAGGTCGAGACGCGCGCCCGGCGGGGGCGACACGGCGACGTCGGCAAGCTCGGCCGGCGTCAGCCCGGCCTGGGCGCCGGCCGCCCAGAACAGGCAGATCAGCAGCGCTGCGAGCCGTTTCATTTCGCCGCTCCCAACGGATCGAAGGCATGCTCGCCCTTGGCCGCGATGGCGCGCATCGCCGTCTCGATCGGCAGCCGGCCGCCGGCGCCGGCGAGCAGCGCCCGCTGCCGCGCCTCCAGCGCCTCGCGCGCCGCCCGCTCGTCGGGGACCACGCCGGGGGCCGGCAAGTTGTGCTGCACGACAAAGGTCATGCCGATCCGATCGCGGAAGATCAGCTCGAAGCCGAAAGCGACCGCCAGCAGTGCAACGAGGATCCCGGCAACGGTCAGGACCACGGCGCGGGTGCCGACCGCCGGAGACTCGCCGCGGCCGAGATCGTCATCGACCATCGCCGCCTCCCGCCGCCGCGAAGGCCGGGGTCCGCGCCGCCGCGGCGAGCAGCAGCGCCATCGCGCCGAGCGCCAGCACCGCCGGTGCCTGGCTTGCGGCGCCGATCGACGGGGCGGTGAGCCAGGCGACGTGCAGGGCAATGCCGCAGAGCACCGCGATGCCGACCAGCCGGAGCAGCGCCGGCTCGCGGCGAACGGCAGGATGCAGGATCGCGAGAAACGGCAACGCGGCGCCGACGATAAAGGCGGTCAGCGCGAGCAGCGGCCACGAGCCGGCGGAATGCGCGACGTACCAGTGCACCTTGTCCGGGATGTTGCCGTACCAGGTGACGATGAACTGCATGTAGATGAAGTACATCGTGCCGAGGATCGCGCTGACGATCATGCCGGCGAGGTCGCGGCAGGCGCGCGGATCGCGGCCGGGCGCGCCCAGCGCGGCGGCGAAGCCGAGCGCGGCGCCGATCTGCTCGATGCCGAAGCCGAGACCGAAGCCCGCCGAGGTCGCGCCGGGCCGCAGGGTCAGCACCCAGTCGGCGGGGATGAAGGTCATCAGAACGAGATGCGCGACGAGGCCCAGCCCGGCCGACAGCGGGCGACGCCACACCCCGCTCCAGGCCAGGCCGCTCCACATCGCCAGCGCGATCATCGTCCGCGCGTCGAAGAAAACCGGGTTTAGGTAATAGGCGCGAACGTCCTGGTGGAGTTGCAGCGCGTCCCAGCGATAGATATCCGGCCGGAACAACAGGACGGGCAGGAATCCCACCAGCAGCAGCGGTATCGAACGGGCCGCCGGAATGAGCACCGGCGCCAGGTCGCGGCCCCACCGTCCGCCGCTGATGCCGTGAACCATGAGCAGCGCGAGGCTGCCGATCGGCACCATCGCGACCAGGACAAAAGCGCAGAACCAGCCGCGGGCGACCATCGCTCCGAAAATCGCCGCGCCAACCGCCAGCGCAAGCGCCGCGGCGCCGCCCACACAGAACGCCACCAGGCCGAAGCGCCGGGTCATGGCGGCACGGTCATGGCGGCCGGGTCCGGCGATTGGGCCTTTCCGGCGTCGGCGAGTTGCAGCGCGCGGATATACGCGACGATCGCCCAGCGGTCGCGCGGCTCGACCCGATCGGAGAACGAGAACATCCGGCCGGAGCCCTCGCCGATCACATCCACCAGATGCCGTGCCGGCGCCTGCATCAGCCGCGGGTCGTCGAACGGCGGCGGTTTCGGGAAGCCGCGGGCGACGACGATGCCGTCGCCCGCTCCGGCCAGGCCGTGGCACGGCGCGCAGACGGCGTCATAGCGCACCCGTCCGTCTTGCAGCAGCGCCAGGGATACGGCCGGCGGCGCGGCGATTTCCGCCAGGCGCTGCAGATCGCCCTGGGCGATGGTTCCCGGCACGCGCGGCAACGCCTCGCCCGGCCGCGGCCAATACGACGCGCCGTCGGCCGACCCGTAGGTCTTGAAGCGGTTCTGCCGGTCCATGCTTTCGTCGCAGCCGCAAAGCATCAGCAGGAGCAGCAAGGCGGCGGCCGCTCTCATGCGTCGATCTCGTAAACGGCGTGCGGCTGCAAGCGGTGCTCGATCTGCGCCTTGCTCCGGTCCCGGGCGTTGAAGACCAGCAGGAAGCGGTCCTGGCTGGCGCGCTCGACGACAGCCGCGGCGAACAGCGCGTGGTGCGGCCGCGGCAGCCCGCACAGCCAGAGCCAGCCGAGAAGGCCGACGACGGCCGCGCTGAGGATAGCGGTCTCGTACGGCACCAGCAGAAAAGCCGGCCAGCTGTTGAGGCCCCGCCCGCCCGAATTGATCGGGTAGTCGATGACGGCGCTGTACCATTGCATGCCATAACCGAGAAGCGCGCCCAATCCCCCGGCGATGACCATCACCCAGCCGATCGGCGCCTTCGGCGGGCGCGGTGCGAGATGCGCGGCGATCCCTTCGAGCGCGTTGGGGCTGAGCACGTCGATGGCCGGCATGCCCGCTTCGGCGGCCTTTGCCGCGGCGGCGAGGGTCTCGTGCGTGGTGTGGTACTCGGCCAGCAGGAAACCGGTCATGCGCCGTTCTCCTCGGCCCACGTCTTGCCCAGCTCGTAAGCGGGCAGCGCCGGCAGCACCCGCGCGAAGATCATGAACAGAAAAGTGAAGGCGCCCAGCGAGCCGGCCAGCAGCGCCCAGTCCCAAAAGGTCGGCAGGAAGATGCGCCACGCGCTCGGCAGGTAGTCGCGCGACAGGGTGGCCCACACGATCAGGATGCGCTCGAGCCACATCCCGACATTGATCAGGATCGACAGGACGGTGACCGCGAGAATGCTCTGCCGGAACCGCGGCAACCACAGCAGCTGCGGCGCCAGCACGTTGAACAGGAGCTGGCCGTAATAGAGCGGCGCGTAGGGACCGGTGAACAGGAACGTCACCAGGTGGCGCTCGGTGCGCTCGCCGCCGTACCAGCCCCAGAACCATTCGGTGGCGTAGGACACGCCCATGATGACCGAGGCGGTGAGCAGGACCTTGCCGATCGCCTCGAAATGCTGGACCGTGATGAACGCCTCGAACGAGCAGGCCCAGCGCAGCACCGCGGCGATGACCACCACCATCGCGAAGCCGGAATAAAGCGCGCCGACGACGAAATAGGGCGGATAGATCGTGTCGGCCCAGCCGGGCTCCAGGCTGGCGGCGAAATCGAGACTGACGATGCTGTGCACCGACACGACCAGCGGCACGGCCAGCGCCGCCATGTAGCGGTAGAACCGCTCGTAGACCTCCCAATGCCGCGCCGAGCCGCGCCAGCCGAGCGCAAACGCACCGTATAGCCGGCGCACGCCGCGCCGGGCCGCCCGGTCGCGCAGCATCGCCAGGTCGGGGACCAGCCCGACATACCAGAACAGGGTCGAAAAGGTGATGTAGGTGCCGACCGCCCAGAAATCCCATACCAGCGCGCTGCGCCATTGCGGCCACAGGCCTTGGACGTTCGGGTACGGGATGATCCAGTAAAGGTAATAGGGCCGGCCGAGATGGAAGATCGGGAAGAGCCCGGCCATCGACGCCGCAAACAGCGTCATCGTCTCGGCAAAGCGGTTGAGCGAGGCACGCCATTTCTGCCGGGTCAGCAGCAGCAGAGCGGAAATCAACGTGCCCGCATGGCCGATGCCGAGCCACCAGACATAATTGGCGATCGGAAAACCCCAGACGATCGTGGTGTTGTTGCCGAAAATCCCGATCCCGTGACCGAACAGCCAGGTCACGGTAACGATCATCAGCAGCGTCAGCCCGCCCGACACCGCCAGCGTCAGCCACCAGCGCCAAGTATGCCGCGGCGCGAGGATCGGCGCGGCGATGATCGCGTCGATCTGCTCGCGGCTCTCGATGCTCGGGGCGATCCAGCGCCGCTCGATATCGGGCGCGACACTCATGAGGCTGCGTCGCTCACGTAAAGGCGCTTCAGATACGTCGTGCGCGGGCGGGTGTTGAGTTCTTCGAGCAGCCGGTAATGCCGTGGCGCGCGGCGCAGACGCGAGACGTCGGAGGTTTCGCTGTTGAGGTCGCCGAAATGGATGGCGCGGGTCGGACAGGCGGCCTGACAGGCCGTCACCATCTCGCCCTCGGCGACCTGCCGGTCCTCCTTTTCGGCGGCGCGCCGCGCCCGGCTGATGCGCTGCAGGCAGTAGTTGCACTTCTCCATCACGCCGCGGCCGCGCGCCGAGACATCGGGGTTGTGCTGGGCCTTGAGCGCCGGCGCGAAGTCGCCGTAGGCCTGCCCGTCGGCATAGGCGAACCAGTTGAAGCGCCGCACCTTGTAGGGGCAGTTCGCCTCGCAAAACCGGGTGCCGATGCAGCGGTTGTAGACCTGGACGTTGAGACCTTCGTGATCGTGCACCGAGGCCTCGACCGGGCAGACGGGTTCGCAAGGGGCCAGCTCGCAATGCATGCAGGGCACCGGCTGAAACCCGGTGCGCATCGCGCCGCCCTGCGGCCGCGCATAGACATCGACGCGCAGCCAATGCATGTCGCGGCCCTGCGAAATCTCCTCCGGCCCGACGATCGGCACGTTGTTCTCGGCCTGGCAGGCGACGACGCAGGCGTTGCAGCCGATGCAGGCATCGGTGTCGATCACCATCGCCCAGGCATAGTCGCCGCGCGGCGGGATCCCGAGCATGCTGGGCGGCGCCGGTTCGCGCTCGGGGCGCGATGTTGCGAGCTCGGCAAGCGTCGCGAGCTGGAACAGCGCCTCGCTGCGCCCGCTGAGCCGGGTGTGGCTCTGGGTCGAGCGGAAAGGGATCGACCGATCGCTTTTTTTGATCTCGGCGCCCGCCAGCAGACGGGAGAAGGGGCGCGCACCCAAGCCGACAAAGCGGGTGCCGACGCCATGGGCGATCGGCATGGCCGGGCTGAACCGCCCCTGTCCCCAGCCGACCGCCACCACGCCGTCCGCCTGCGCCTCGGTCACCACGGCCGGGCCGCTGAGCGTAGCGCCGTTCACCACGAGATCGACGGTGTCCTCGTCCGCGATGCCCGCGCGCGCCGCGTCGCCGGGGGCGAGCCGCACCGCGTTGCCCCACACCTGCTTGGTGAGCGGATGGGGGCACTCCTGCAGCCATGGATTGGCGGCGAAACGGCCGTCCCACACGCCCGGATCGGGCGACAAGACGACGGTCAAGGCGTGCGGCGCGTCCGGCGGCGGCAGCCCGGTCGGCCGTGCCGGCGACAGCGCCAGCGGCGCGGCCCTGCTGTCGGCGATGACCCCGTCATGCAAGGCGGTCCGCCACCAGGTCGCGAAGTCGCCGCCGGCCCACGACGCCCAGGTTTCCCGCGTCAGACCGTAGGCGTCCCGGACTGCGGAAAGCGCCAGCAGCGCCAGGAATTCATCGCAGGTCCGCGTGTCGTAGAGGCGGCGGATCAGCGGCTGCACGAGGGATGCGGTGCCGTCGGCCGCGCGGGCATCGCCCCAGCTTTCGAGCGGATGGCTCAGCGGCAGGCGCCACTGGCAATGCTGCGCCGTCTCGTCGGGATAAAGTCCGAGATGGGCGCTGAACGGCGCCGCCGCGACCGCCTCCGCCATGCGCAGCGCGTCCGGCGCGTCATAGACCGGGTTGGCGTCGACGATGACCAGCGCCGCAACCCGCCCCGCCCGCAAATCCTCGGCGAGGGCTTGCAGTTCGTCGGCGTGCCCCGCCTCGACCGGGTCGACCGGCGGCAGATAATCGACCGGCGCGTGCAGCCGGCCGTTGATCCAGTGACACAGCGCGTGCAGTTCGGGCGGCTGTCCATCGCCGGCCATCGCCAGAGCGCGGCCCTGCGCCGTTGCCAGGGCCTCCGCCGCCCGCTCGGCAAAAGCCCGCTGCGGGTCGGACAGCACAGGGTCGCCGAGGTCGAGCCCGAGCCGCCGCGCGACGGCGCGCGCCACTTCCCCCATTTGCCGCGGCGCCAGGGGGAGACGGAAGTCGGCGGCTGCGCCCGTCAGCGTCCAGGCCGGCTCGACGGCGTGCAGCTGCTGCCGGTGCTCGGCGCCGCGCCGCGCCGCAAAGCCGCGCGCGATATGAAGCTGTTCGGGCCCGTGTCCGAGCGGATCGGCGTCGAGCGTCAGCACGACATCCGCCTCGTCCCAGCGCGGCGCCGCTGCCACGAGGCGGCCGAACGCCAGCTTCGCGCCGGCGCGCGCCATGTCGTCGTTCACCGGTTCGTAGCGGTACTGGCGCAAGGCGGGAAAGCGCCGGCGCAGCGCCTCGATGCGGCCGAGCGTCGTCGGCGAGACGACGCGTCCGGTGACGAGCCCGACGGCCGCGTCCGAGGCAGCGTCATCTGGGCGCGCGCCGACCGCCTGCTCCCAGCCGGCGGCAAAATCCTCCCAGGTCGCGATCTGCTCGCCGTGATGCACCACCGAAGACCGCCCCGGATCGTAGAGCGAGAGGATCTCGGCTTCGGCAAACACGTCCGTGGCGCCGAGGCTGTAGGGATGGCGCGGGTTGCCCTCGATCTTGATCGGGCGGCCGTCGACCGCGATGGCGATAAAGCCGCGCCCGTAACCCGACAGCGACAGCGTCGTGGCAAAGCGCATGGGCTCGCCCGCGACCATTCCCTCCGGCATGTCGACATAGGGGATGATCTCGTCGTCGGGCGGGCTGCAGCGGGTCGTCGAGACGGCCGCGGCGGCCGCCGCCAGCTTGAGCAAAAGGCGGCGGTCGAGGCCCGGGCCGCGCCGCGTCAGCGGTGGCATGTCGAACAATCCGTCAGCCGCGCGGCGTCGATCCGGTAGGCCTTGACCAGCCGCGCCCCTTCGCTCCGCTGGTCCGGCGGCGGCTGCCATGCCATGTCGAAGACGCGGTCCTTGGGGCGGACATAGCGTTCCGGATGGCGGTGGCATTGCAGGCACCACCCCATGGTGAGCGGTTCCTGCGCCCGCATCAGCGCCATGTTCTGCACCGGTCCATGGCAGGTGGAGCAGCCGACGCCCTTCGCGATATGGATGCTGTGATCGAAGAAAACGTAGTCCGGCACGCGGTTGACCCGCCGCCAGCGGATCGGCTGTCCGGTCGCGTAGCTCTTGCGGACGGGGGCGAGCATCGCCGCGTTCGTCCACAGCTGTGAATGGCACGTCATGCAGATGTGGGTCGACGGCACGCCGGCGAAGGCCGCCTTTTCGACACCGGTATGGCACATGCGGCAGTCGATGCCGAGATCGCCGACATGATGCGCGTGACTGAACGGGACCGGCTGATCGCGGGTGAGGAGCTGGTTTGTCGCGTAGGGTGATTGCCACACCAGGTAGGTGACCGCCATGGCCGCCGCGGGAAGGGCAAGGAGGGCGACGATGCAGCCGACGGCGATGCTGTTCGCGCCCGGTCTGAACAGCTGAGCCACGTCACCGTCTTCTCTCGGCCGCCGGACGTTCGGCCCCGGCAAAAGCGGAAAGAAAGGTCGATTCAACGCTCACGGGTATCGCAGCCGAACCTCAAAATCGATCTTTTACAGATCGCAGACGTTCAACTGCGGATTTAGCGGAAGGTTCCGCCGCTGGAGTGTCGCAGGCGCGCAAGCGCCGAGCCGAGCCTGCCGGCTCGAGCCTAGCCGGAAATTACCCATGTCATTCCGGGGCGGTCCGCAGGGCCGAACCCGGAACTCATGCGCACGGGCTTATTCGACCTGTCTGTGGCCCCGAAGCCCAATTTTCGTGGTTCGTGTGCATGGGTTCCGGGTAAGGCCCCGTCGTCCTACGGGGTCGGCACGCCGATCGACTTCAGCCGGGCATGCGCGCGGGCGGCGCGCGCTTTCATGCCGTCGAGATAGGTGCTCACATCGTTTCCCGGCAGGTTCAGCACCTTGCAGCCGAGCTGCCAATACTCCTCGATCTGCGCCTCGGTCTCGGCCGATCCGCGCGCGAGCTTGCCGTGGGCGTTGCAGGCTGCCGCGATCCGCCGCACCGCCGCCTTGAAGGTCGGATGTTCGAGGTCGAGGTGGACCCCGAGCTGCGCGCTCAGGTCGGAATGCCCGTAGGCGATCATGTCGATCCCGTCGACGGCGGCGATCTCCTCGACATTCTCCAGACCTTCGAGCGACTCGATCGACGGGAACAGGATGATGTTCTCGTTGGCCCACGGCGCGTATTCGCCGGCGTGCCGCGCGCCGTAGCTCTTGTACCCGGTGTGCGGCCCCTGGCCGGAGATCCCGCGGTTGCCGACCGGCGGATACTTCGCCAGGCGGACGATCGCGCGCGCCTCTTCGGCGGTTTCCACCTCGGACACCTGGATGCCCATGATGCCTTGATCGAGGATGCCCGGAATGAGGTGTGCGAACGATTTGTGGAGCCGCACGATGGCCGAAACGTTCGTCGCCTGGAACCAGCTCGCCAGGTTGGCGATCGTTTCCATGTCGAACGCCCCGTGTTCGTGGTCGATCGCGCAGTAATCGAAGCCGGCTGCCTCGATGATCCAGGGAACGCCGCGCGAGGCGAACTCCTTGAGCCCGGTGCCCAGCGCCGCCCGCCCCTCGCGCACCGCCCGCCTTATGCTGTTCTCTTTCATGGCTCGCTCCCGGCGTCCTTCCTGTCGGTCCGTCATCGTAGTGCCGGCATCATAGTGCCGGCGTCAGCCGCGCAGGAATGCGTTGATGTCCGGCGTGGCCAGCGATGTCTCGAGATAACCGAACGTGCCGTGCTCGCGCACCTCGGTCGCCGCGGCCAGCAGCCCCGTCATCGCCGCGCGGTACAGCGAGGTCGCCAGGCTGATGCGCTTGACGCCGGCTGAGGCCAGCGCCGCGACGGTGAACGACTTGCCCTTGATGCCCACCATGAAGTTGAACGGCTTGGTGGTGGCGGCGCACACCGCCCGCACCGCCTCCAGGTCCGGGAGCCCCGGCGCCATCAGCGCATCCGCGCCGGCCGCCTCATAGGCCTGCAGCCGCTTGATGGTATCGTCGAGATCGGTCCGGCCGCGCAGGAAATTCTCCGTTCGGCCGGTCAGCGTGAACGGGAACGGCAGCGCCCGCGCCGCGGCCGCCGCCGCCGCGACCCGCTCGGCGGCGTGGCCCAGGTCGAAAATCGGGGCGTCCGGGTTGCCGCTCGCGTCCTCGATGGAGCAGCCGACGAGGCCCGCCTCCGCCGCGAGCCGGATAGTCTCGGCGACGGTCTCGGGCGCGTCGCCGAAACCTTTTTCCAGGTCGGCGGAGACCGGCAGGTCGACCGCGTCGCAGATGATCCGGGCCTGGGCCAGGGCCTCGTCGCGCGTCACCTTACCGTCGCGCCGGCCGAGCAGCCCGGCCGAAGCCCCGCTCGATGTCGCGAGCGCCGCGAACCCCAGCCCGGCCATCATCCGCGCCGAGCCGCCGTCCCACACATTGGCGATGACGAACACGTCCGGCGCCGCGTGCAGCGCGCGGAACCGTTGCGCCTTGTCGGTCTGGGTCGCGGCCATGTCATCCCTCCCACGTCGAGCCTTCACTGACAGGCGGAATATTAGGGTGTGGACTCAAACGCACCAATAGATCAGCGCGGCGATGAGGGATAGTCCGGCGAGGAAGTTGCGGGCGAGTTTGTCGTATCGCGTGGCGATGGCACGGAAGTCCTTGATGCGGCAGTTGGTGCGCTCGATGAC
>DASZOZ010000123.1:0-18026 GCA_035550515.1 Allostellaceae bacterium | reverse complement strand
TTTGTCGGCACTGATTTCTGCTATGAGGCGATCTCAGCCGGCGAACCGATTATACGAACTTTCAAAGGCAGAGAAGAGGCTTATGCCTGGGTGCCAGACCGCGAAGACGGCTCGCGATAAGCGGACTCAACCGTGTGATTTGGACCACTAGTGATTCCGCATGCTGAATTGCCGCAAGTTTTTCGGCTCTCTCAGCCTCAATCTCATCATTCTTTTGTTCGGCGATGACCCGCTTATAAACTCCATCAACCTTCCCGGTCTTGTCCATTTCTTGAACAAGTGGGCCAAACCGCTCAGGCTCAGCCTTCGCCGCATCGACCACCTTGGCGATCTTCTCGACGGTGCGGCCGGAGACGCCAGCGAAGGAACCGATCTTGGCGGTTGTCTCATTGGCATGGCGATCCGCCTTCCCGAAACTTTCGGTAGGGCGCTCTTGCCCATTGGTGATAGCTGCCCCTGCCCGCGCACCTTCGGTGATTCGCTCCCTAGCCGCTTCCCGCTCGGTCGGCTGCAACGCCCGGTAGCTTGAGTCGCCTTCTGGGCGCGGGAAATCCCATATATCGAAATGCTGGACATTGCCCCACGGAGAATCGGCTGTAGCACCGGGAGGCTGGCTAATTTTGGCAGACTTGCCAAATTTAGCCACATATTTACCGGCTGTTTCGTGTGAAACTCCAAGAATGTCGCCGATGGCTCGCTCGCTGTGGCAATCCAGCCACATATCCCAAGCCATGCATTCGCGCTCCCTGCCACGTAATCCCTAGTCCGGCCGCCTCTCCCATGCTGGGCAGTTATCGAATGGTTCTTGCGCTAAAAGCAACTGTGCTGGGTTGGCGCGCGCACCGGGATCAATGGACCCGCATCTTCCTGGCCGCTGTACGATGATGCGCCGCTTCCCCTCGGGATAGAGCCGGTTAGACCACACCCACTGCGCGCAATTACAATCCCGGCAGGTGCCTTCGGGATACTTTGCCATCGGCCTTCTCCGGTAAATGCAGCGTTAGCCAGCCTTTGCACCTTTGTCGCGCAGAGCGAAGGCAAAGGCCATGAAGATCGCCGCGAGGAAGATCGCGACCACGATGGTGACGCCACCGGCAACGGTTGCTCCTATTGTTGCACCGGCTGTCGCGGCTCCGCTTCCGCCTGCCATATAGGCAGATCGCGCGATCATTGCCGGTGCACCCGCTAGCAAAGCGAGCGGGAGAAGCAGGCTGCCTATACCATTTGCGAAGAAAAGGCGCGCCCATGCTGATTTGACGCTGGACGCGCTAAAAGCGATCACGATAGCTACCGCAATCGAGCCAAACACCCATGTAGAGTTGGGTTTGGCAGTGGCGCCGCTGGCCATCCCCGCGATCATTCCGAAGATGATGTAGCCCAGCGTTCCGAGTATCAGGGCCGCTACTATCTTCCCGATCATCTTCATTGCTTTCGTCCCTATAAGCCTTGTTGCTACAGCCAAGGGTTATGTAGGGAGGGTTAAATTCGCGTTATCAATTCAAAGCAAAGCCGTCCAACTGGTGATGCACCAGCGGCAGCAGCCCAGGATGGTGACGGCAGCGAAAACAGCGCTGGCACACTGCCGGCGGGAAGGCTTACGTGGCGCGCGCCACCGCCGCGATTGGTCGGGGGAACTGAGGGATAAGGGCCAGTGGGTTGATGGGGCCAGCCAATCGGATCGAAGGCGATACGGCGTATCGGTCGGTTGCCTTCACGTGGCGGGCGCGCGACGCATACATGCGCGCCGTGTTCTACAAGGCGCAAGGCTACCGCGTGCGACCTGGTGGGCCAGGATTATCCCCCCTGGTCGCTGTTCATGGAGCGCCCTGACTTGTGTTCAACGGTGATCGGTTGCTGCGCTACGGCCTTCGCCCTGAGCTTTGCCGAGTAATCAGCGACAGCTTCCCGGAGTTGTTCAATCAGTTTTGAGTCGTCAGAACTGTCGGGACCAGCGATGTCAAGCGCTTCAATTAAAGGGGAAATAGCGTTTAGCGCTTGCCCATAAATCTGTGCTCTGCCAAGCGGATCAAGAAATGTGTTAAGGCCGCTTGCAATTGCAATGGCAAATGCAATTGTCCTCATGCCGACAAATCGAGTAATAAAGTGCGGCGACGATGCCACTGTTATTGATAATATTGTAATTAAGCATCCTGAAATCTCCCCTCCCGTTAAGGGACAGTCAGCTACGGGCTATTCTGTACGACCTGCAGGTTGATGAAAAATGCCAAGAGCAGCGCAACAATAGGTCCGGATTTAAGCTCGGCGATCAGCTCGCGGGCCGCGAAGGTGATCGGCGTCAGGCGGGGGAAATCCTTATCGATGAGCCATCACCAAACAACTTGCCTACAATTCGGAGAAGCAATTCAGTTCGCGGCGTCTGCTACAAATCCTGCTACAAGACGGCACGAAACTCTACGGAACGGCACTGAACGAGGCGACAAGCCGGCCAGGATTATCTCATTCAAAACAGCATGTTGCACTACGGCAGGAGACGGAGCGATACGGCTTCGGTGGATTTACAAAACCGCTGCACTGCCACTGTGCTAACCCGGCTGGTGGCGCATGCCCAGACTGAGCGATCGACGCGTCGATCACGACCGTCGTGATTATCCGCATTCGCGAAGCGTGTCGATACATCCCGACCGCGACATTTGGCGAGGCGGCAGCCGATAGGGCGGCGGTCTCTTGCCCGCGAGCGGCGCGATCTTGCCGGTTGAGAAACAATTGCGGTCTAATCGCTGAGCGGCAGCAGGTGAGCAATTGAAGCACGGACCAACTCTTGCGGGATGGCTTCGCCTCCGGTCGTCGACGCGGTTGCAGCGGGCATTGATGCGAACCGCGCTCCTGCTGCTGTTGGGCGCCGGCGGTTTTGCGCCCGCCGGTGCCGGAGAACGGCCGGTCGAGAAGACGCTGTGGCTGACGCTGCCGGTCAGTCTCCGCTCGCCCACCGATCAAGCCTCGAAGGTCATCCGCTGGTACATCTATTTCGGCAAGGATGGCACAGCCTTTATGACCGACGAAGGAAGCGGTGCCGAACGCGGCGCCGTTGTGCCGCCGAACCTCGAGATCCTGAACAAAACAAACGCCGCCGGCTTTCCCCAGAGTCTGCTGATCACCGGCCCGCTGACGGCGTTGCATATCCGCACGGCGGTCCGCACCGCGACCGACGAGATTGTGGTGGGCTATTATCTCAATGTGACCGAGACCGCCTGCGCGGTGCTGCGCAGCGAGTTTTCCGTGACGCGGGACCCGGCAAAGCCGCCGGTTTCCTACGCGACCGGGGCGCCGACCTGCCAATTGTTTCAGGGCCGCCATCTCGACCGCTGACGCCGGCCCGGCGGCGGGGAACAGTCCTTCGTTAAACTCGGGCTCGATTTTGCTATGCTCGGGTCGCTCGTCCGTTGCGGGGGAAACAGTGTGCGCTGTCTGAGGTTGCTGGGCGCCGGCCTGGTCCTGCTGTTGCTGTCTGCGGCGGCCTATGCCGAGACGCCGGCCGGCATCGTGATGGCGATCACCGGCGAAACCGATCCGCCGCTGTCGGTGATGGCCGAGATACCCGCGGGTCTGCTGCTCCAGCTCCAGCCGGCGACGCGGCTGACCTTCCTGCATTACGGCCGCTGCAAGCTGGTGACGGTGATCGGCGGTGCGCTGGTTTTGCAGCAATCCGACTACAAGGCCGGCGGCGCCGTGGCCGGGGAAAGCGATGCGCCCTGTCCGCGCGTCTTCGCGCTGTCCGAGGCGGGCAGCGGCGGCCGCTCGACGGGGGGCATCATTGCCCGCGGCATTTCCGTTCCGCCGCGCTGGCCGACCAGCCCGCAGGTCGTCTTTACCGGGGTGCATGCGGATGTCGTGTCCGGCGCGCTGATCCTGGGGGAGAACCATCAGCCCTTCCTGCGGCTGGAGGTCGGCGCCGGGCGAGGCACGCCGCCGCCGGGCACGCCGCCGCTCCAGCCCGGCGGGCATTACACGCTGCGGCTGATGTTGCGCGACCGCGCGGAGCCGGTCGACATCCCCTTTACCACCGCCGGATCGGCCGAGCCCGGACCGCTGATCGTGCTGCGGGTCGATTGAAGGGCCTGTCGGCTCTTGATGCCAGGACCGGCCGCCATCAAACATTGCTACCGTGCTGCCGTGATCGTCCTCGCCGGCGGGCTCGCGGCCGCGGCCAGCCTGGCTCTCGGGCCGGCGATGAGCCCGGTCGACGGTCTGCTCTACGATGTTTCCTTGAACCTGACCGCCAAGCGCCCCGGCACCGCCGGCGAGCCTGTCGCCGTCGTCGCGCTCGACGAAGAAAGCCTGGGTTCGCCCGAGCTGGCGGCCATGCCGCGCGCCTTGTTCGCGCCGGTATGGGCCAAGCTGGTCGACGGTTTGACCAAGAGCGGGGCGAAGGCGATCGGGTTCGACATCATCTTCGCCTACTCGGCAAACCGGCTCTCCGGCGTCGATGCCGCGCATGACCAAAGCTTCCTCGCCAGCCTTCACCGGGCGCGCGACCGGGTCGTGCTGGCGCGGACGGCGCGGATGCCGCCCGCCTTTCCCTATATCGCGGCGGTTTTCGACCCGGGCGCGGACGCCGGGAAGAAGGACCCCGGCGCCGTCGCCTATGTCGAGCTGGACCCGGACGCCGACGGCGTGCAGCGGCGCGTGCAGGCGTCGCTGCGGACCAGCGAGGGCGACGCCTTGCCGTCGATCGCGGCAACGCTGCTGGCGCGCGCCGGTCGCGCGGCGATGCCGGCGGAGGTGCTGCTCGCGCCGGCGCGACCGCTGGAGGCGATCCCGTCATACCGGCTGATCGATGTGCTGCGCTGCCTCGACCGCGACCCGGATGCGCTCCGCGCCGCCTTCGCCGGCAAGGTCGTGCTGATCGGCACGACGCTGCCCGACGAGGATCGCAAGCGCACGCCCGACCGCTTTATGAGCCCGTCCGTCCCCGTCGCCGTCCCGGTCGCCGATGCGGCAAGCGGCGGCTGCAACCTCGCCCGTCTCGGTCCCTCCGACTGGAGCTCGCGGACCGTGCCGGGGGTTTTTGCGCATGCCGGCGCGATCGAGGAGGTGTTGACCGGCGACCTTATCCGCCCGCTGCCGCGCGGGCCGCGGGCACTGGTCGCGGGGTTGGGTGGGGCGCTGGGGGTGGTGTTCGGGTTTGCGCTGTCGCCGTGGCTGGCGGCGGGGGCGGCGGCGATGCTTGGCCTCGCCCTCTTCGCAACCGCCCTGCTCGCGCTGCCGCTCGGCTTCTGGATTCCCGCCGCTCTCCCCGCCGGTGCGGGGGCCGGCGGCATGGTGCTCGCCTATCTCGCACGGTTTGTCGTCGAGGACCGGCGCCGGCGGCGCATCCAGCGCGCGTTCGGCCATTACCTCGCCCCGGTGATCGTCGACCGCCTGGCGGAGAACGACACGGAGCTGCGTCTCGGCGGCGAGCGGCGCGACGTGACGGTGATGTTTGCCGATTTGTCGGGGTTTACGGCGCTGTCGGGCCGCCTCGGGCCGGAGGAGCTGACGCGCCTCACCAACGACTATCTCGGCCTCCTGGTCAGAGAGGTGGAAGCGACCAACGGCTATGTCGACAAGTTTATCGGCGACGCGGTGATGGCGGTGTGGGGTGCGCCGCATGCCGATCCCGATCACGCCGCCCACGCCGCGCAGGCGGCCCTGGCCGGGCTCGCTTCGGTCAACCAGGCAAAAGCGGAAGCCGATCGGAACGGGCTACCCGGCTATTCGGTCAAGATGGGGCTGAACAGCGGTCCGGCGGTGATCGGCAATGTCGGGGCGCCCGGCCGGTACAATTACACCGCCATCGGCGAGACCGTGAACATCGCCGCCCGGCTCGAAGGAATACCGCATGACTACAACTGCGCGATTGTCGTCGGGCCGGCGACGGCGGCGGCCGTCGCCGGGCGCTATCTCGTCTGCGAACTGGACTGGGTCCAGGTCAAGGGCAAGGCGGAACCCATCGCCATCTACGAGCTGCTCGCGCCGCGCCTGGCCGAGGACCAGCCCGAGCTGCGCTATTGCCGCGACTATGCCGAGGCTTTGGCCAGTTACCGGCGCGGCGATTTTCCCGCGGCCGAGGCGGCATGGCGACGCATGCGCCATCCGCGGCCGTCGAGCGAGCCGTCGACGCCGCCGGAAATCATGGCGGACCGCTGCGCCTACCTGCGCGCCGATCCGCCCCGGGAGTGGACCGGCGTGTTCGTCAAGACGACCAAATAGCCGCTCGTCACGACGGCGCCTGGGCTTTGGCAAAGCTCGCCTGCGCCGCCGGCGGCGATTCGAGCAGCGGCTGCAGCTCGGGCTGCAGCACCTTGAGCAGCTGCACCGCCAGCGCGCTGCTGAACGAGAACCGCGCCGCGTCCGGGCCCGGCACATAGACGGTCACCGTGCCGAAAAAGCGGTCGCCGAGGAAAAAGACAAATGTCGCGGTACGGTCGACCGCGCGCGACGAGATGATCCCGCCGCCCGCGCCGAAGCGGTCGAACCGGTTGTCGCCGGTGCCGGTCTTGCCGCCGATGGCCAGCGGCACGCCGTTGATGACGTAAGCCCCGCGCAAACGGGACGCGGTGCCGTCCTCGACCACCCCCGTCAGCGCGCGCCGCAGGACATGCGCCACTTCCGGCGCCATGACGCGCTGCGGCTCGTTGCTGCGCACCAGCGTCGTCTCATAGGGCGTCGCTTCGGCGAAACGCAGCCGCTCGATCGAACCGATGGGCTCCCTCAGGCCGTCGTTGAGGATGATGCCCATGAGTTCGGCGAGCGCGTCGGGCCGGTCGCCGGAGGCGCCGATCACCGTGCCGAGCGAGGGTAC
The DNA here is from genome assembly GCA_035550515.1 of Allostellaceae bacterium. Lineage (GTDB taxonomy): Bacteria > Pseudomonadota > Alphaproteobacteria > ATCC43930 > CGMCC-115725 > DATARH01. Next base: position 11,224 of record DASZOZ010000123.1, on the reverse strand, counting down.
GAGATGCGCGAACGGATATCCCATCATCCGCCAGTTATCGAGGATGTGGCCGAAAGCGTCCTGTTCGAGCAGGATCTTGATGCGCTCGTCCTGCCGGAAGACGCTGCCCTTGAACAGCCAGGAATACACGTCCTGGCGGACATCGCCGCTGGCGTCGAGCACCTCGCGCCACGAGGCGCCCGGGTGGCTCTGCAGATAGCTCGCGAGCCACAGTTCGAGCGGATGGACCCCGGCGACGTAGCCGCGATCCTTGAGCGACAGGCGATAGGACGAGTAGGTGGTGTAGTCGTGCCACATCTCCTCCTCGCTCAGCCCGGCCTGCGGCAGGATGCCGAGGAGGAATTGGCGGAACGGCGCGAACCGCGCATCCGGGTACATCGACAGATAGATGGTGGCCAGCTTGCGCGGGTCGGGCCGCGTGTGCCGGACCATCACATCGACCATCTGCTCGGGCTTGAGCCCCTGAAAGTCCTTGTAGTAGCGGCGGAGGAAGCGCCGTCCGTCGGCGTCGGCGAAGCGCTGCAGATAGATTTCCCGATTGGGGTTGTCGGGGTTGTTCAGCAGGTGCGAGAGCTGAACGCCGTCCTGCGCGGTGTAGTAGGTCACGATGTCGCGCATCAACCGGATGAACGCGAGATTGATCGAATGCTGGAAGGCGACAAAGAGCGTCGGCTCGCCGCCGTTCTCGGCGCTCTCGAAATTGCCGAAGCTTTGCGTGCCGCCGCCGGTGAAGAAGGTTCCGGGCGCGGCCGAGTAGCGGCGCTGCATCGCCGCGTCGAGCATCGTCGCAAGGTTGCGGTCCGGGCTGCGCGCCAGATAGCCGGCGGCCCAACCGGTCAGCGGGTCCTGCGCCGCGGTCGCGATCCGCAACAGCTCGCGCGACGGCAGGATGCGAAAGCGATGGTGCAGCTGGCGGATGATCTCGAGATAGGTCGCCAGCGTGCGCAGCTTTGCGGTCGAGCCGAGCATCAGCTTGCCGCCGGAATTGATGTCGAACGGCTTGTTGAGGCTGTCGGCGCGGACGCGCAGGAAGTTGCCGGCCGCGCTGCGCTCGTACAGCACAAAGCTGTAGGTGACTTTGCTCAGATCGCCGCCGCCGAGCAGCTGCTTGCCGACCATGCCCTGGGCGCGCACAAAGGCCGGGTCGGACAGGCGCTGCAGCACCGCCATGACGCGGGATTGCGTCGCCGGGTCGATGGTGGTCTCGGCCGTCAGGTCGAGCCGGTCGAGGCTGTAGAGATCGGGCAGCTTGAGCAGCGACACCAGCTTGTTGCGGGTGTCCTCGGTCGCTTTCTCGCGCCCGACTGCCACGGCGCTGGCCGGCGGCGGCTGGGTGCGGAACTGCGGCCGCGCCGCCAGCGCCGCCTCGCGCAGGCGAGCGTCGATGACACCGGCATCGGCCAGGCCGTTCAGGTATTTGTCGGTGAGGGTGCCGAGCGCGTCGCGATTGGCCAGCAGGTAATAGCTCGGCCGCCGCTCGGACAGGATGAGGCTCAGCACCTCGCGGTAGACCAGCCCTTTTTGCGCCCATTCGGCCGCATCGCGCGGCGTGTGGTTGAGGATTTGGCCCGCCTTAACGTAGTCGGTGCCGTACCACACCCAGAGCGCTTGCGGCACGCCGATCACCTCGCCATAGCCCGGCATCGAGGCGAGCGGCGTCGAGTTGAGATAGGTCGCCACGACCTCCTCGCGGCGCGGCAGGGTATTGCGGCCGCGCATGTAGATGCGCGCGGAGGCGGTCAGCATCTGCCGCAGCTTTTCCCCGACGCCGCCGGTGAGGCCGTTGGGCGAATGGCGGAATTTTTCGATTTGCGTCGCCAGCGTGCTACCGCCGCCATAGCTCAGATGCGGCACGACGATCCGTCCCACGCGACCGACCACGGCGAGCGCAAAGCGCTTCCACTCCACGGCCGCATTGTGCTCGGGGTCGTGCTGGTCAAAGAGGTAGCGGTCTTCGATAAAGAGCAGGGTGTTGGCGACCAGGGGCGGGATGTCGGCATAGCTGCGATAGGCCTTCTCCGGAAAGCGCGCGCGATAGACCTCGTCGCCGCTGCGGTCGAAGATGCGCAGCCCCGCGCGATCCTTCTCGCTGTAGATCGGAAACCCGCCCCAGCCGGTGAAACGCATCAGCCCGGGCGACCAGCGTGCTTGACGCGCCACAGTAAAGCCGTGCGCCGTCAGGTCGGCGATGAATTGCGGCAGCGCGGTGTAGCCGAGGCGCTGATCGTACGGGCCGCCTTTTGGAAAGCGGACGGTATCGCTCGCCCCCGGCTGCACCATCGCGGACATTTTGCTGTCGAGCCGGGTGAAATAATCGGCTTCGAGCCGCGATGTCCGCATCTCGTAGAGAGTGCCCCAACCGATCAGCCACAGCACGCCGATCACCGTTCCCCAGCGCAGCACCGTGATGGCGCGCAACAGCGGCAGGTGCCAATGCGGGTCACGCCGCGCCCGGCGCTGCGCCGGCAAATGAGGCGGATGAAAACGCGACAGGCGCGCCCAGACGGTATCGACGAGGGCCATGTCCCTACGATGTCCTTACCGAATCCCCGGAAGCGGGCAGAACAAAAAGATGTTGGTGGAGGCACAAGGAACGTGTCTCGCCGCAAGAAACGCTCGCGCCAGCGGAAGCGATCCCCGAAAGGTTGAGGAATAACCGTCGCTGCCCTTTTGGTTTATTTGCTGCCCAGCAGATCGTTTGACGCGATCGGGATTAAGGCGCGAAGCATTTTTTCATTTTGAACTTACGAGATTGCGGCCCGGCTCATTCGGATGGTGCACTAACCCAGGATCGTCACGCCCGGACTTGATCCGGGCATCCCCGGACGCCTGCACCGGGCCGCATGGATGGCCGGGTCAAGCCCGGCTATGACGATCCCGGGTTGAGTTGGGACGCTAGGTGCGCAAGGCGACGCAAGCGCCGCCATGGGTTTGGATCGCCTGGCACATCCGATCGGCCTCGGCGCGCGTCGCGGCGGGCAACAGCACCCGGTAGAACGGGCGGGTGCCGCGGCTCCGCAGGATGCCGCCGAGGATCATCGGGTGCTTGTCGCCGATCAGCGCCGCGAAGCGTTGCCGGGTCCGGCTGAACGAAGCCAGCGCGACCGCCTTCGAGAAATTGCCGGAAAGCTGCACGCCCCACGGTGCGACGGGGGCGGTTTCGGGGTGGTCGTCGCTGCGCAGCGACGCGGTGATTTCGACGCAGGACCGCGTATCGACGCGATCGGCGGCGCGTATCGGCTGCTGGCGGGCGGCGGCCCAATCGTCGACGGTGCGGCCGGTGACGGCGAAGACGTAATTCCGCGTCTCGATCGGCAGGCCGGCCGAGCCGGCGAGCCAGTCGGCGATACGATTGGGGCCGGCGTTATAAGCGGCGGCGGCGAGGCCGATATTGCCGAAACGATGCTGCAGGTCGACGAGCAGCCGCGCCGCCTTGGGGATCGCCTGCTCCGGGTCGAACGGGTCGGCGAGCCCGCGCTCCGCCGCTGTTCCCGGCATGAACTGGGCGATGCCTTGGGCGCCCTTGGGGCTGGTGACGTCGGCGCGAAAACGGCTTTCCGTCCAGACGAGGCGGGTCAGCAGGTCGATCGGCAGGCCCGTCGCCCGTGCCGCATTCTCGACGATCCGGCATGCCGCTTCCTCGACAAACCCTCCCGCTGCGGCGGGCGCCGCCGGCGCGGCGGCCGGCGGCGCAAACGCCGCCATCGCCGCCAAGAGCAGCATCCCGGCGCGGGTCATGATGCGTGCAGCCCGCCTTTTCCCGCGACCCAGCAGCCGAGGACCTCCACCTTATCCGGGTCGAGCGCGACGAGGTCGGCGCGACAGCCGGGCTTGACCCGCCCGAGGCGACCGTCGAGGCCCAGCACCGCTGCCGGCTCGGCCGAGGCGAGGCGCAGCGCGCCGGGGAGCGGCAGATCGAGCAGCCGCACGCAGTTGCGCACCGCGCTCGCCATGTCGAGCGCCGAACCCGCGAGCCTACCGTTCGCATCGGTCAGCCGCCCCTCATGCAGCCGGATCGGCCGTCCTTGCAGCGCAAATTGCCGCTGCGTCCCGCCCACCGGCGACATCGCGTCGGTCACCAGGATGGCCCGGCCGCGGCCGCGCAGCGCCAGGCGGAGCATCGGCGGCGCGACGTGAAAGCCGTCGACGATCAGCCCGTACCAGGCGCCCGGTGCGTCGAGCGCGGCCGCCGCCGGCCCCGGCGCGCGCGCTGCGAGCGGCGGCATCGCGTTGAACAGATGCGTAAAGCCGGTCAGCCCTTCGTCGAGCGCGGCCAGCGTCTCCTCATACGTCGCGGCGGAGTGGCCGAGCGCCACCCGCAGGCCGGCGCGGGTCAGCGCCGCGATAAAGCCGGGCGGCACTCGCTCCGGAGCCATGGTGACCAGCGTCACCCCCGGCGCCGGCGCGGTGAGGAAGGCGAGATCCTCCGCGTCCGGCACGCGCAGCCGTTGCGGATCGTGGATGCCGGCGCGTTCCGGCGACAGGAACGGCCCCTCGAAATGGATGCCGAGCACTTCGGGGCACTCGCGCATCGCCGTCGCGGCGGCGCGGCGCGCGGCCTTCATCGTCTCCCGCGTATCGCTGATCAGCGTCGGCAGCATCGCCGTCGTGCCGAAGCGGCGATGCGCGGCGACGATGGCTGCGATGCCCTGCGCGGTCGGCGCGTCGTTGAAGAGCACATCGCCGCCGCCGTTGACTTGCAAGTCGATAAACCCCGGCGCCAGCCACGCGCCTGCGGGCAGGCGAATCGCCGGCAAACCCGCGGGCAAGTCGACCGAGGGAACCACGGCGCGGATCAGTTCCTTTTCGATCACCACCGCCGTGTCGCGATGCAGATCGGCGCCGTCGAACACCGTATCGGCGGCCAGTGCGAAGCGCGTCATCGCGTGCGCGTCACTTTGCGTAGATGGCGCGGATGATCCGCGTCGATGCCGCGGGCCGCCGCGATGCGCAAAGCCATCGTGTAAAAGCTCTGGATCAGACACAGCGCGTCGGCGTCGGGATGGTCGGGCGGCAAGGCGGGAAGGTCGCCGTCCCCGGCGGGATCGACGGTGACCAGCCTGGCGCCTTTGCCCCGCAGCATGCCCGCCAGCCGGCGCATCCCCGGCCCGGTCTCGTCGGGCGCGACGAACATCAGCAACGGGTAATCGGCGCCGACCAGGGCGACGGGCCCGTGCAGGAATTCCGCACCGCTGAACGCCTCGGCGTGCAGGTTGGCGATCTCCTTCAACTTCAGCGCCGCCTCGCGCGCGATCGCCAGGGTCGGGCCGCGTCCGATCACCACCAGGCTCTGCGCCGCCGCGAGCGATGCCGCCGCGTCGTTCCAGTCGAGGCAGCTCGCCGCGGCAAGCCGCGCCGGCAGCCGCTCCACCGCGGCGGCGAGCAGGCGATCGGCGCTCCACAGCGCGACAAGACGCAGCACCGCCGCCAGGGTCGCGATAAAGCTCTTGGTCGCGGCGACCGCGCGTTCCGGTCCGGCGCCGATCGGCAGGAGGATGTCGCTGGCCTCGGCCAGCGGGCTGTCGGCCTCGTTGACGAGAGCGACGGTCAGCGCACCGCCGCGGCGCGCCGATGCGGCAGTCTCGATCAGGTCGTCGCTGCGCCCCGATTGCGAGACGGCGAGAAACAAGGCGTCGTTGAGGCGCAGCTCCCGTCGGTAGGCGGTGGCGATCACCGGCGCGGCCGGCGCGACCGGGATGCCGAGGCGGCGCTCGATGAGATGCTTGGCAAAGGCGGCCGCATGGGCCGAGCTGCCGCGGGCGCAGGTCACGACCACCGTCGGCGGGCGCCCCGACAGGCGATCGACCAGCTGCCGCAGCGGTGCCGCCAGCGCCTGCTGCTGTCGCGCCACCGCGTCCGGCGCCTCGCCCAGCTCCGTCGCGACGAGGCTCACGTCGCCGCGTCCCGCACGGGCATCGCCTCGTCGACCAGCTGCCGTGGCGGTGCCGTCAGCGCCTGCTGCTGTCGCGCCACCGCGACCGGCGCCTCGCCCAGCTCCGTTGCGACGAGGCTCACGTCGCCGCGTCCCGCACGGGCATCGCCTCGTCGACCAGTTGCCGCGGCGGTGCCGCCAGCGCCTGCCGCTGTCGCGCCACCGCGACCGGCGCCTCGCCCAGCTTACTGGCGACGAGGCTCACTTCGCCGCGTCCTGCACAGGCGTCACCCGCGCGGCGATGCGCAGCGCACCGGCAAGGGCATCGGCCAGCGGCGGAACCAGCCGGCTTTGCGTCACCGCCGCGAGATGCGGCCGGACTGAAGCGGCGAGCCCGCCGACCAGCGCGATGCGCGGTACGCCGAGTCGAGACAGCCTGGCCGCCAGCGCGTCGATATGCGCCGCGCCGTCGCGCATCAAGGCGATCGCCGCCGCGTCGCCCCGTCCGGCATGATCGACGACGAGGGGTGCGAGCGCCGCATAGCCGCCGGGGGTCGCGGTGGCGGTCCAGCGCACGATCGCGTGCGGGTCGTGCTCGAACCGCGCCAGCAGGCGATCGAGCAGCGGTGTCGGCTCGGCCGGTCCGTCATGCGCCCCCAGCCCGTCATATGCCCAAAGCGCGCGGCGGATCGCCTCGCGGCCGAGCCAGGCGCCGCTGCCGTCGTCGGAGACGGCAAAGCCCCAGCCGCCGACACGGTGGCGGCGCCCTTCGATCATACCCCAGCCGATGCTGCCGGTGCCGATGACGATGATCCCGCCATCGGCGCCGCCATGCGCGCCGACGCAGGCCGCCTCGGCATCGGTGATGATGACCGTGCGGCCAAACGGCAGGGGGTGGCGGCGCGCGGCATCGAGCTGATCCGGCTCGCTGGCGCCGGCAAGCGCGAGGCAGGCGGTGGTCCGTGCGAGCATGCTGCGCGGCAGGTCGGCCGCTGCCAGGCATTGTCCGGCGGCCTCCAGCACGGCGGCAAACGCCTCGATAAATCCCAGTCGCAGGTTGGCCGGCCCGGCCTCCCCCTCGGCGAGCACCCTGCCGGCGCGGTCGGCGAGCCGGGCGCGGCAGCGCGTCCCGCCGCCATCGACGCCAAGGAGGAATTCGTCGTGCGCCGCCATCACTCCTTCAACACCATCAAAACCAAAAAAGCAGAACCAAAAAAGAGTTGGGCGTGTTTAGAGCGCGTGGACACAGAATACGCCAGCCCGCGCTATCGCGGCATCGAGCTGTGGAGCGTCGCCGAGATGCTCGACGCCTTGGTCGAGGGGCAACTCGCCGCGGTCGCGGCGGTGCGCGCGGCGCGCGGCGCATTGGTGCAGGCGGCCGCGGCGATTGAAGCGCGGCTGCGGCAAGGCGGACGGCTCGTCTATGCCGGCGCCGGCACCTCGGGGCGGCTGGCGGTGCAGGACGGTGCCGAGCTGGCCCCGACCTTCGGCTGGCCGGCCGAGCGGCTGGTCGTGCTGCTCGCCGGCGGCGAAGCGGCGTTGCTGCGTGCGGTCGAGGGCGCGGAAGACGATGCGGACATGGCGGGTGCGCTGGTGCGACGGCACGAGATCGGCGGCGCCGACGTGCTGGTCGCGGTTGCCGCCAGCGGCGTCACGCCGTTTACCCTCGCGGCATTGCGCGAGGCTCGGCGGCGCGGAGCGCTGACGGTCGGCATCGCCAACAATCGCGACACGCCGCTGCTCGCCGAGGCGGATTGTCCCATCCGGCTCGACACCGGGCCGGAGGCGATTGCCGGTTCGACCCGGATGAAGGCGGGGACGGCGCAACGCGTTGCGCTGACCGTGCTGTCGAGCGTCGTGATGATCCGGCTCGGCCAGGTCTACCAAGGGATGATGGTGGGGATGCGCCCGGCCAACGCCAAGCTCGCCCGTCGCGGCGAGGCGATCCTGATGGACCTGGCCGGCGCGGATCGCGACACGGCGCGCGCGGCGCTGGCCCGCGCCGGCGGCGACATCAAGATCGCCCTCCTGCTGCTCGAAGGCTGCGAATTGCACGAGGCGACCGCTATACTCGGCCGCACCGGGGGACGGCTGCACGAGGCGAGGGGCAGGGCGGGCGCGCCGCCCGCGCGCAAGCGAGGCTTCCGCTAGGTTCCCCGGCAGGGAGGCCGGCGTCTGAACCGCGGCTCACTCCACGAACACCGATACGCGATTCTGCCGGCCTGCTGTGCTATTGATCGGCGAGCAATCGCGACGGGATCGGACGGATGCCGAAATCGCTCGGACGGGGCCTGGTGTTGGCTGTCGCGCTGGGAAATGCAGCGCTGGCGCAAGGCTGGACCAAATTCGACGGCCAATATGTCGGTGAGTTGACGCTGGCCGGCATTGTCGAAGGCAATTGCATGCGGCCGCCGTCGGGCGCGCTCTATCCGCTGACCATTTCCGGCGGCCAGGTCCATTTCAAATACGTACCGAGGTTCGACACGATCCTCACCGGGAAGGTCGACCAGAACGGCAACTTCAAGGCCGGCCGCAAACTGCGACACGGGTTCGTGACGATGACCGGGCACATCAGCGGACAAAATTTGACCGCCGATATCGTCTCGCCGAGCTGCAATTACACCTTCAAGGTGCGAAATTAGCGGTCGAGATGGATGCCCATCCGGAACACCAGCCGTTTGTGTTCCGGCACTTCCGCATTGTCCGCGGCAGGATGTGTCAATCGAGCGGCGCGTTCAAATCCAGTCGAGGCGGGCACCGCGGAAACGCCCATGGCCGGGACAAACCCGGCCATGGCGAATGCGAGCGAGCCGACGGGCGGCGCTCAGCCGCCTTCGAGCTTCGGGATGAAGAACACCTGGCTGCCGTCGTGCAGCTTCTGGAAATACCCCGGGGCGTCGTGGATCGCACCGTCGATGGCGACGGTGGTCTCCTCTTCGAGGTGCTCCCCGAGCCCCGGGTACATCTTGTCGAGCGCACGGATGACGTCACGCAGGGTTTTCGCCTCGATCTCGAAGTCCCGCCTTCCGCCGGTATAGCGGCGGCTGAACCCGCTCGTCAGCGTTACCTGCGCGGTCGACATCGTGCCCCCCGCTACTCCGCCGCTTTCGGCAGCGACGCCTCGTCCAGCGCCGCGAGGATTTTCGGCGGCGACATCGGCAGCTCGTACAGCCGCGTGCCGACCGCGTCGGCGATCGCGTTGGCGATTGCCGCCATCGGCGGGCAGATGTTGACCTCGCCGACACCCTTCGCCCCGTACGGATGCGTCGGGTTCGGCACCTCGACCATCAGCGCCTCGATCATCGGCAGGTCGGACGCGACCGGGCAGCGATAGTCGAGGAAGCCGGCGTTATCAAGCTGGCCCTTCTGGTTGTAAATGTACTCCTCGTTCAGCGCCCAGCCGATGCCCTGCACGACGCCGCCCTGGATCTGCCCCTCGACATAGGAGGGGTGGATCGCGGTGCCGACATCCTGCGCCGCGATAAAGCGCAGGATCTTGACCTTGCCGGTCTCGGGATCGACCTCGACATCGCAGAACTGGGTGGCGAAGCCGGGCGCCTGACCGCCGGCATTGACCGAGGCCGCGGTGGTGATCGGCCCGCCGGTGACCGCCGCCTTGCCGGCGAGCTCCTTCAGCGACATCGGCTTGAAGTCGCCGACATTGCTGGAGGCCGGCTTGGCCGCGCCGTCTTCCCACACCACACCGTCGACATCGACATCCCAGATCATCGCGGCGCGCGCGCGCAGCTCGTCGATCGCCTTCTTGGCGGCATCGACGACGGCGGTGCCGGTCGCGAAGGTGACGCGGCTGCCGCCGGTCACGTGGGTGTAGCCGACCGACGCGGTGTCGGCGACGATCGCGCGGACCTGGCCGTAATCGACCCCGAAGGTCTCGGCCGCCATCAGCGCCATCGATGCGCGCGAGCCGCCGACATCGACGCTGCCGGTCGCGACGGTGATCGTGCCGTCGCTGTTGACCTGGATGGTCGCGCTCGATTCGCCGCCGCCGTTGAACCAGTAGCCCGAGGCGACGCCGCGGCCCTGGTTGGGGCCGAGCTTTTCCTTGTAGGCCGGGTGGTTCTTCACCGCTTCCAGCGTCTCGATATAGCCGCCATGGCCGAGCTTTGGGCCGTAGATCATCGGCGTGCCCGGCTTGGCCGCGTTCTTGAGGCGCAGCTCGACGGGGTCCATGCCGATCTCTTTCGCGCACATATCGAGCACGCTCTCGACCGCAAAGGCCGAGATCGGCGAGCCGGGGGCGCGGTACGCGGCCGATTTCGGCCGGTTGCACACGACGTCGTAGCCGACCGTGTGCTGGTTGGCGATCTCGTACGGCGCGAACGCGCACAGGCAGCCGTTCATCACCGGCGAACCGGGGAAGGCGCCCGCCTGGTACTTGAAGATGCCCTGTGCGGCGGTGATCGTGCCGTCCTTCTTGACGCCGATCTTGACCGTCATCGATGCGCCGGAGGTGGGCCCGGTGGCCTTGAACACTTCTTCGCGGCTCATCGTGATCTTGACCGGCCGGCCGGTCTTTTTCGACAGCAGGGCCGCGACCGGCTCGACATAGACGACCGTCTTGCCGCCGAAGCCGCCGCCGATCTCCGCCGGGATCGCCCGCAGGTTGCCCACCGGGATGTCGAGCAGCTTCGCGGTCAGTGCGCGAACGACGAAATGCCCCTGGCTCGACGACCAGATCTCGCCCTGGCCGTCGGCGTCCATCCGGACACTGCAGGCGTGCGGCTCGATATAGCCCTGGTGCACCGCCGCCGTCTTGAAATCCTTCTCGACGACGACATCGGCTTCGGCAAAGCCCTTCTCGATATCGCCGATCGCGAATTCGAGCCGCTTCGAGACGTTCGACGGCTTGGTCGGCGCCGGCTCGACGCCGCGCGTGATCATGTCCTCGAAGAGCAGCGGCGCGTCTTCCTTCATCGCCTCGTCGACATCGATCGCGTGGGGCAGCACCTCGTAGTCGATTTCGAGCAGTTCGGCGGCTTCCTCGGCGACCGACCGGCTGATGGCGGCGATCGCGGCGACCGCATGGCCGTCGTACAGCGCCTTTTCCTTGGCCATCACGTTGCGCGACACATGCCAGAAATTGACCGCGACGCGCTCGGGGCCGATATATTCGAATTTGTGCTCGGGGAAGTCGGCGCCGGTGATGACCGCCTTCACGCCGGGCAGCGCCTTCGCCTTCTCGGTGTTGATCGATCTGATGCGCGCATGGGCGTGCGGCGAGCGCACGATCTTGCCGTACAGCGCGCCGGGCATCGCCATGTCGGCGGCGTACATCGCGCGGCCGGTGACCTTCGGCACGCCGTCCGGACGGATCGGCCGCGTTCCCACCCA
>DASZOZ010000122.1:0-34781 GCA_035550515.1 Allostellaceae bacterium | reverse complement strand
ACATCCGGTTGTCGCGCCCGGTCGAGCCCTTCTGATCAGGACGACCGATGATCAGACCCGACATCCGAGCCCAAGCCGCGTCGCTCAACACCAGTCGATCCATCGCCCCCAAAACCGCCTCCCCAAAAGCAGTCTTGAATCGCGATGTGGCGAAAAAGGGAATCCCTAGAGTCCACAGAACCTAGAAGCATTTTCAGAATGGGTCGCCATAGCCTGCGGCTCGGAAGTAGTTGGCGCACTCGTCTTTGGTGAAGCGGTCGAGCAACTCGCCGATACGGTTCCACAGGCCGTCTCGGGTTCGTTCGGGGGCTTGGCGCAGCAGGGTTTTGAGCTTGGCGAAGGCCGTCTCGATCGGGTTCATGTCGGGCGAATAAGGCGGCAGCAGAAAGAGCTGCGCGCCGATTGCCTCGATGGCGATGCGCACGGCGGCGATCTTGTGGGCCGGCAGGTTGTCGAGCGCGACGATGTCGCCGGGCTTGAGGGTCGGGATCAGCACCTGTTCCACATAGGCGAGAAAGGCTTGGCCGGTCATCGGCCCGTCGAGCACCATCGGTGCGCCGAGCCCATCGCGCCGCAGCGCGGCGACAAAGGTGGTGGTTTTCCAGTGACCGAACGGTGCCTTGGCGAAGAGCCGGTAGCCGCGCGGGGCACGGCCGTAAAGCCGGGTCATCTTGGTGCTGGCGCCGGTCTCGTCGATAAAGACGAGCTTGTCGGGATCGACAAACGGCCTCGCCGCCTGCCAGACGCGCCGCCGTGCCGCGACGTCCGGGCGGTCTTGTTCGCTCGCGCGGAGCGTCTTTTTTTAAACGACAGCCCGAGACGCGCCACCGCCGACCACATGGCTCCGTTCGACAGCCGCACCCCGTGCTCGGCCAACAGCCAAGTCTGCAATGCCGCCAGCGTCAGGTCCGGATGAGCCTCAATATGCGCCGCCAGCGCGGCATCCTGCGCCGCAGAAAGCTTGCGCGGCCGGTGACCGCGTCGCGGGCTGGCGCTCACTTGGCCGGTGCGCCGTCGCCGGATCACCGCCTTGTAAATGTACGACACGCTGACCCGAAACAACTCAGCCGCAGCCCGCGCCGCCATGCCCCGTCAACCGCCGCCAAAACCCGCGCCCGCAAATCCTCCGAATAGCTCTGCCCTTGCCGCCATACCATCGCTGCCCCCACAGCTTGTGGCCAACAGCAGCGAATCACACTTCATCTCGCGCCAAAAGCCCTTTCAACGATTCCATCCAATCCGGCAATGCCCTAGATCCAGCCTGTGGGGGAGGGACCTTCCTGGTCGGTGTCGCGCAGCGGATGGCAAAGGCATTGGAAGATGCCGACCCGGCGGTCGCGCTGCAAAGTACCGCCGCCCGGCTGCGTGAAATCGACACCGGTCCATTCGGAACATGGCTGGCTATGGCGGCAGTGAACTCGGCTTTGCAGCCGTTGACGAGCGTCGCACGCCGAGAAAGCCCATCCATCGTCAAAGAGCGCGACAGCTTGGATCTGCGGAAGCAAGAAGCGGCAACCTTTTGACCTGGTGATCGGCAATCCACCGCATGGGCGGGTCACGCTATCGCCTGAGCGACGGGGCCTGAGCGACGGCAGCGGTTTTCGCGCAGCATCTACGGCCATGCCAACTTGTACGGTGTCTGCACTGAAGCCGCGCTGCATTGGTTGAAGCCGGGCGGTGTGGGTCGGCTACGTGACACCCACGTCGATGCTGTCCGGGCTTTATTACAGGGCGCTCCGATCGCTTCTGGTCGCCGATGCGCCGCCCCGGGCGGTAAACTTTGTCAGCGAGCGGGACGGCGTACTCGCGCCAATGCTTGCAGGAAACCATGTTCGCGACCTACCGGAAGGGTGGCGAGCTGATAGCTGGGACCGTTGGCTTTGTCGAAGTGTTCGGAGAAGGGCACCGCGTCAGCCGCCGAAGGGCGGGAGTTTCACGCTTCCGTCGGACGTGCATACGCCGTGGCTGCTTCCGTGCTCCCCTGATCAGACCGCGCTTGCCCGTCGCCTTCGCGGCATGCCTCATCGTCTTGCCGATTACGGCTATGGCGTTTCGACGGGGCCGTTGGTCTGGAACCGCTACAAAGACCAGTTTCGCGCCCGGTCCGCGAAAAGAGAGTTTCCCTGTCATCTGGGCAGAGTCGGTCACCAGCGACGGCCGCTCTGTCTGGCGGAGCGAGAAACGCAATCACGCACCATGGTTCACCGCGCGGCGACCAAAAGACGATTGGCTGATTGTCACGCAGCCTTGCGTGTTGCTGCAGCGTACAACGGCGAAGGAGCAGGCCCGCCGCCTTTTGCGGCTGAGCTGCCAAAAAGCTTTATTCGGAAGCACCAAGGGATGATCGTCGAAAATCACCTCGATATCCGCGCATTGGGGCAAGACCCCGGCGTCTCGGCAGCCGTGATCGCGGCGTTGCTGGGAAGTGCCGCGGTCGACGCGGCGTTTCGGTGCCTCAACGGCTCGGTCGCGGTCTCCGCGTTCGAGCTCGAGGAACTACCCTTGCCGGGCCCCGCGAGCATGGCAAGGTTGATGCGCGCCGTGGAACGGGGCGCGACACCTGCGGAGGTCGAGGCGATCATCGCAGCCGCTTACGGGGAGTGCGATGCTGCCGCGCTGCTTGACGTAGCGGAAATTCACCGCCGGCTGCTGCTGATTTTTCCGGAAGGCACGCCACAGCGTAACTACTGCACCCTCGAAATGGCGGCGCGGACCGTCTTCGTCATGCTCTACATCGGCGCCATAGAGGGCACCGACGTCTGGATGGCACCAAAGCAGGTCTACCGGATGGGAGCGGCGCAAGCGCCTCGCATTCGGACGCCGACCGAGAGGCGTATATCGCGGAGGTCGATCGCCGCGGATCGCAAGCGCCGTCGGACCGCTGGTTCCAGGACAATACCCGCAAGCCTATTCGGGGATGAGACACTGCGGGACGGGTTGGTGCGCACGGGTGCCGTGGTGACCCGGCCGGGAACTCGCGACGACCTCCTCGCGCGGCCGCTATGCGTTGCAGTCGGCTTTCGCGTCGCTTTTCGAGCCCACGCTGTCGGAAGAACCGCTCGCCGCGGCCATTGCGGCTTGGCAGGACCAGCATCTGTCCGCTGGAGCGCTCGCCCGTGTTCGCCTGCAGCAGCGCTCTGCGGCGGCGGCACAGGCGAAGGTGCTCGTTACCTTGGGCATCGCCGACGACCTCGTGGTGCTGGACAACATCACGCCGGTCTTTCTGCCGCCCTATAGCCCCGAATTGAATCCGATCGACCGGCTCTGGCTCTACCTCAAGGACAGCCGCCTCCCCATCGCGTGTTCAGCGGCACTACCGAGATCATCGAGGCATGCTGAGATGCATGGATCGCTCTGCTCGCCGAAACCGGACGTATCCCCTCCCTGTGCTCCTATCCCTGGCTCGAAAAGGTTTGCCACTAGTCAGGTCGGTATGAGATGCCCGATCGTGGCGCCGCGGTTCCCAGGGGCGTGGATGGTCGGGAGGGCTGCCGGTGCGCAGCGGCTTCGCGATGTGCGCCGCAACGAAGCGTCAATTGAATGCGCAGAGCCTTCGGCTTGGTGGCCCAACGCTTAGCTGAAGAAGCTCGAGTCGATGTGGCTGACCCACCTCAACAGGATTGTCGAGCCGTCATTGAGCGTGATCAGCGTATCGAGCCCGCCATTGACCTGAGTCGAATGCGCCAGCGCGTTCGACACCGTGTCGGTGGTCAGGTGGATCCGGTCGCCCGCGGCCTCATTGAACCCGACGATCGTGTCGTGATAGGCGCCCGCCGCATCCTGGAAAGTCTGGCTGGCGCCGCTCATGTCGATCAGCGCCGTGCCGCCGGCGCCCGCCGTGACCGTGTCGTTCGACCCGCTCAAGTTGACCGTGTCGTTGCCCGCGTCGAGCCCGATGCTGTTGTTGCCGCCGCCGACGTTGAGAGTCTTGTTCCCGCCGCCGGCTGTTACCGTGTCGAAGTTGCCGTTTACGCCGTATGTCCCGTCGCCGGTGCCGCCGGTCAGCACGTTGTGGTCGCCGCTCACCGTGACGGTCTGGTCGCCGGACTGGCCGACGATCGTGTCGTTCGACCCGCTGACCGTGTCGCCCGAGCCGGTGAGCCACACCGCGTCGTGACCCGACCCGCCGATGATCGACTCGTCGTTGCCGGTAACCGCGATGAAGTCGCCGGGGCCGCCGGTGATTGTGTCGCCGTTGCCCGAGGCATAGATCGAATCGTTGCCCGAGCTGCCGTCGATCACATTGTCGTTGCCCGTCATCGCCACAATGTTGCCCCCGCCGGCGAGGACGATCGTGTTGTTGTCGCCGCGACCCCACACCGAGTCGTCGCCGAAGGTCACGATCTGGAGACCGTTGGCGTCGAACCAGACCATCTGACCGGGACCGGTGAGGTCGCCGTTAGAGCCGATCGGTCCGGTGGTTCCCGTCGGTCCGGTGGTTCCCGTCGATCCCGTGGATCCGGTCGAACCGGTTGGCCCGGTCGTACCCGTGGAGCCCGTCACTCCGGTTGCGCCCGTGGGACCGGTTGCGCTCGTTGGTCCGGTTGGCCCGGTCGCACCCGTGGACCCGGTTGGTCCGGTCGGACCCGTTGCGCCGGTTGGACCCGTTGGCCCACCCGTGGAACCTGTCGCTCCGGTTGCGCCCGTGGGTCCGGTCGGACCGGTGGTGCCGGTCGGACCTGTCGCACCGGTCGGACCCGTGGAACTCGTCGCTCCGGTTGGTCCGGTCGGACCCGTTGCGCCGGTTGGACCCGTTGGCCCACCCGTAGGGCCCGTTGCTCCGGTTGCACCCGTCGGTCCGGTCGGGCCCGTGGAACCCGTGGCGCCAGTTGATCCGGTTGGACCCGTGGCACCGGTTGGCCCCGTTGAACCTGTCGCTCCGGTTGCGCCCGTGGGTCCGGTCGGACCGGTGGAGCCCGTCGCTCCGGTCGGCCCCGTGGGTCCGGTCGGACCGGTGGAACCCGTCGCTCCGGTTGGTCCGGTCGGACCCGTGGAACCCGTTGCTCCGGTTGCGCCCGTGGTGCCGGTTGGTCCGGTCGGACCGGTGGAACCCGTTGCTCCGGTGGAACCCGTCGCCCCGGTTGCACCCGTTGGCCCGGTCGGACCGGTGGAACCCGTCGCCCCAGTGGCGCCGGTCGGTCCGCCATCGCCGAGCAGCAGCGCGACATCGGTGTCGCCGCTCGCGTCTTCGATCAGAACGAACTGTTCGTTCGTGAAATCGTGGCCGGGATCGAGTTGCAGATCGTAGGTCTGGCCGTTCTCGTGGATCGCCAGCACATTGCCGGCGCCGAGCGTGGCGCTGCCTTGCGGGTCGAAGGCGACGCCGCGCAGATCGATCGTATCACCCGGGGCAAGCCCGGAAATCGTGGTCGTCGGCATCGTCGTGCCGTCGATCTCGAACACGCCGCCGGACCCGGCGAAACCGATGCTGCCGCTCGGGGTCGCGCCGGAAGCGAAATCGAGCGTGCCGCCGCCGCTGATGACGAAGGGCCCGGAAGCGCCGCCGGCCTCGACGATCGTGCCGCCCGACAACGCGACAAACGTCATCCCGGAGACCGCGCCGCTGTCGGTGAAGGTATAGCCGGGGCCGGCCTCGACGATAGCTCCCGACTGGAAGCTCACACCGGCCAGCGTTCCGCCGCCGAACACTTCGAGCGTGCCGCCGCTGTCAACCGTCACGCTTCCGGCGAATCCGCCGGACAGCACCTCGAGCAGCCCGCCGCTGCCGATTGTGGTGCCGCTGGCGCGGCCGGCGGCGGAAATCACCTCGATGCCGCCGCTCAGCACCCCGCCGATGCCGCGGCCGCCGCCGTCGATGCTCTGGATCGCCCCGCTTTCGACGACCGTGCCGCTCGCCGCACCGCCGAGTTGGATATCCTGGAACCCGCCGGTCTCGACGACAGTGCCGCTGGCCTGGCCGCCGAGCGCGATCTCTTCGAGCCCGCCATCGCCCACCGTGGTCGACACCGCGATGCCGGACAGCAGCTCGATGCCGCCGCCGGCGACCGCGCCGCCGCTGGTAC
The DNA here is from genome assembly GCA_035550515.1 of Allostellaceae bacterium. GTDB lineage: Bacteria > Pseudomonadota > Alphaproteobacteria > ATCC43930 > CGMCC-115725 > DATARH01. The sequence goes on along the minus strand of DASZOZ010000122.1, from coordinate 28,758 downwards.
GGCCGCCGGCCAGGACCTCTTCGAGCCCGCCATCGCCCACCGTGGTCGACACCGCGATGCCGGACAGGAGCTCGATGCCGCCGCCGGCGACCGTGCCGCCGCTGGTACGGCCGCCGGCCAGGACCTCTTCGGTGCCGCCGTCGAGCACGAGCGTCGCGCTCGCCGTGCCGCCGGATTCGACAATCTGGTCGTCGCCGGCGCTGACCGTCGTGCTCGTCGCAATGCCGCCGGAAAAGACGTACTGGATCGCGCCGCCGTCAAGCACATCGCCAAACGCCGAGCCGAACAAGTCCTGCTCGCCGTTTATCGTGGCGCTGACGTCGAGCCCGCCGCGGCTCACAACCTCGAGCCCACCGGCATCGATCGTTGCGTTGCTGGCCGTGCCGCCGCTCGATACCGTCTCGCTGCCGCCGCTCAGGACGTGGTCCGACAAGCCGCTGCCGCCGGGCCCGATGATCAATGTCGCGCCGCTCTCGACCTGCGTCGCGCTGACACGTCCGCCGGATTCGACCTCCAACTGGACGCCGCTCGTCAGAAAGCCGCTGATCAGCTCCGAGCCGCTGGCGATGTCGACCGTCGCGCCGGCATCGATCGTCACGCCGATGGCGGTCCCGCCAACGATGTCGAGCAGGCCGCCGGAGACAATCGTCCCGCCGCTGACGGTCCCCTCCGACTTGATCATCAGCGTGCCGCTGTCGAGCAGGTCGCCGCCCGACGCCACGCTTATCGTGCCGCTGTCGGCGAGCAGGCCGCCCGAAGCGATCGTCACCGTGCCGCTGTCGGTCAGGCTGCCGTTCGCCGCGATCGTCAGAGTGCCGCCCGTGGCGATCGTCAGCGTGCCGTCTCCCCCGGGCGGCCCGGCGGTATCAAGACCAGGAAGTGCGATCCCGGGTTGGCCGGCACCTCCCGCATCTAGCGTTATGCTGCCACTGTCGGTCGCGGAAGCGCCCGTCTCGATGATCAGTGCGCCGCCGCCGCCGCCGGTGCCGCCGGTGGCGCCGCCATCGCCGCCCGCAATGTCGATTTGGCCCGAATTGGACAGTGTACCGCCGGCGCTGATATCAAGGCGACCGCCGGCGCCGCCACCGCTGAGAAGGCCGCCGGCGCCACCCCCGCCTATGTCGAGCGTGCCGCTGTTGATCGCAACGCCGCCCGAGCCGACGGTGACGCTCCCACCGGGGCCGCCTGGACTGACTAAGCTGCCGGGACCGCCCCCAACTACATCCAACGTACCGGTGTTCGCGAGCGTGCCGCTGTCGGTCAAGGCACCGCCGTCAGCCACCGTCAATGTGCCGCTGTCGGTCAGCGTGCCGCCGGAGGCGATCGCCACCGAGCCGCCATCGGTTAGACTGCCCTTGTTGATCAGGACGCCGCCCGAGCCGATGGTGATGCTTCCGGCAGGGCTGCTCGAGCCAAAGAAGCCGCCATCGATGCTGCCCGCCACGTTCAACGTGCCGCTATTCGTGAGCGTGCCGCTGTCGGTCAAGGCGCCGCCGGCAGCCACCGTCAATGTGCCGGCGTCGGTCAGGGTGCCGCCGGAGGCGATCGTCGCCGACCCGTTGTCGGACAGACTGCCTCCGATGAAGATCGTCAAATTGCCGCGGTCGGTCAGCGTGCCACCCGCCGCGACCGTCAATGCGCCGATATCGGTCAGGGTGCCGCCGGAGGCGATCGTCGCCGAGCCGCTGTCGGTCAGCGTGCCGCCGGAGGCGACCGTCAATCCGCCGCTGTCGGTCAGACTGCCGCCGGAGGCGATCGTCACCGAGCCGCTGTCGGCCAGGATGCCGCCGGACGCGACGTTCAGCGTGCCGCTGTCCGTCAGCATCCCGCCCGCCGCGAGCTCGATGATGCCGCTGTCGGTGAGCGTGCCGCCGGACGCGACGGTCAGCGCTCCGCCGGCGAGCACCTTCTCGGTGGCGCCCGCAGAGACGGTGACCGCGGCAGTGTCGAGCAGCAGGCCGTTCGACAGGACCTCGACGGTCAGCCCGTTGGGAAGGGAGAGATTGCTCTGGGTGTAGCCGCTGCCGATTGCGAGCGTGCCGCCGCCGGCGAAAACTGTGCCCGCGGAGGTGCCGCCGCCGAGCATTTCGAGCACGCCGCCCGACAGGATCGTCGTGCCTGTGGCGGTGCCGCCGCTTAGCACCTCGAGGAGACCGCCCGCCGACACCGTCTCGCTGACCGCGCTGCCGCCGGCGCCGATCTCGAGTGTGAGGCCGGCGAAAACCGGAAAGGCGCTGACCACAGCGCCGCTCGCAAATTCGAGCGTGCCGCCGCTGGCGATGGAGCTCAATGTTGCACCGCCGCCGCCGAGCAGCTCGAACAGCCCGCCGCTGCCGATCGCGACGGCGCTGGCAAAGCCGCCGTTGCTGACGATCTCCTGGCCGCCGGCGGTTACCGTCGAGCCGATCGTCGTGCCCGACGACTCGACGATGACCGTGCCGCCGCTGATCAGCAGACCGCTGTCGGCTTGGCCCGAGGTAACCGAGATTGTCTGACCGCTGCTGATTGTCGTCATACCACGGCCCCGAGCTGGCTCGCGCCTTTCAAGACGTCACGAACGCGAGCTTTATTGATGGCTGCTCAATCGGCGCTTGTTTTGGCAGCACTGTCAATCGCGCAACTGGATTTGAATTAAATTGAAACAAACCATTCCAAGGCTTCCGTTATCCCTGTGCAACAACACGGCAAAAATCGCCCGCGGCAGCGACACGGTCGGCGGCGGCAGGCCACGATACGATCGCCTTCTCTGGTCGAACGACGAGTTGCTTCGGCACCGCGATCAACGCGCCGGCGGCGACACACCGACCTTTCACGCACCACGGGTCTGCCGCCACTGACGGCGCGCGACTTCCACAACGGCCCGGCCGGCGCGATCCAGCGGTGGCGGCAAATCATCGGGCAAGCGCGTGCCTGCGCGAAGTGCATCTGCCGCGGCGGCTTTCTGCTGCACCAGCTCGGGGATGCCGTATCGCGCCCATAACAGCTGAAAGGCCTCGTGCCGTTTCTCGTCAAAGCCGGTGATGCCGTCATGTCCGGCGGCAATCGGACTCGGCGGGAACAGCGTCATGCACGGCACCAGCCCGGCCGGGATAGGCAATGTCGCTGCGTGTGTTCGGCGTGATCCCAAAAGCTTTGGCAAGATATGCGTATGCGGGCCGTCCGGTGTTTTGCCGCCGGGGCGAGGGATGGGCTGAAACACTTCCACCCGGCCGAAGCGGCAGGCAAAGACGCGGTGTGGGCTAAAGGCGGCGATTTCGCGCAGCAGCGGCAAGCCGTCCGGCGGCAGCAGCGACGCGCCGAGATTGCGGCGCAGCAGGGCGACAGCGTCCGGATCGGTGGTGCGGACGCAGATATCCGCATGCGCGATCCCCAGTCCGAGGTCGAACCGGATTGCGGTGCGGTCTTGTGGGCGGACGGCCGCCGTATCGGGGCCGAGTTCGGTCAATGACGACCGGCCGCCGGGGCGGCATTCGTCCAGGGGGAGGCACAGCGCGAGGCCGTGGTGCCATGTATCGGGGTGCTGTCTCGGCAGCTCGTAGGCGATCGGTCGGATATCGGCAGACGGAGCGATACGCAGCGCGCCGCGCGCCGTCGCCACCGTAATCACGTCCTCCGCGATGATGTCCGCCGGCTCGTCGGCGCCACGCATGAATTCGGCGACCGCGCCGAACGAGCCGCAGCTCCACGCCGCTTCGCTGTCGCTCGCATAGCGGCGCAGGATTGCGGCAAGCGGGGGCACAGTCATCGGCCGATATCCTGCGGTTGCAGCGAATTCCAGGCGACGAGAAATTCCTGTTCGTCGCGACGCCCGCGGGCGAAGCCAACCGCATAGGCGGTGCGTAAATTCTCGTCGCCCAGGACCTCGGCGGGCCGGCCGACAGCAAGCACCCTGCCGCCATGCAGCAGCACGAGCCTGTCGCAGAACCGGGTGGCGAGCGACAGATCGTGCAAAACGGCGACCACGGCCGTGCCGCGCCCGGCCGTGCTTTTGAGCACGGTCATGACCTGGAGCTGATGGTACGGGTCCAGCGCGGCGACCGGCTCGTCGGCGAGCAGTATCGGCGCTTCGACAGCCAGCGCCCGCGCCAACATCACGCGCATCCGTTCGCCGCCCGACAGGGTCGCTATCGTCCGCCCCCTGAACCGGCCCACATCGGTCGCCTGCATCGCACGCGCGATCGCCGCCGTATCGGTCTCGGATTCTCCGCCCCAGGAGCCGCGATGCGGCAGCCGGCCGAGGGCCACCAGCTTCTCAACCGTCAGGGGCCAGTGGACCTCGGCCCCTTGAGCCAAGTAGGCGGTGCGACGCGCCCGCTCGATCGGCGGGAATTCGTCCAGCGGTCGGCCATCGCACAGCACGCGTCCCGTCGCCGGCGGCGCGAGATGGGCCAGCGCGCGCAGCAGGCTGGTCTTGCCCGCGCCGTTCGGCCCGATCAGCCCGACCAGTTCGCCGCCTTCGACTGCAATGTTGACACCATCGAGCACAGCGCGACCGCCGAGCCGGATGCCGATATCGTTCGCGACGAGCTGCATCAAACCGACTCCCGGCGAAGCCGCAGCACCAGCAGCAGAAAAAACGGCGCGCCGATCAGCGCCGTCAGCACGCCAAGCCGCAGCTCCGGGCCGGTGCGCAACCATCGCACCGCGATATCGGCGGCGAGGACCAGGCAGCCGCCGCCAAGCGCGCTCGGCACCAGCAGCCGGCGCGGCTCGTGCCCGACCAGCGGGCGCAGCAAATGGGGAACGACGAGTCCGACAAAGCCGATCGCCCCGCTGACCGCGACCGCTGCGCCAACCGCGAAGGCAGTACCGAGGATCAGGCGAAAGCGGACTCTTTCAAGCGCGAAGCCAAGGCTGCGCGCCGTCTCCTCGCCAAGGGTCAGCGCATCGAGCGCGCCGCCGCCGCTCAGCATCAGCACCCAGCCCACCGCCATCAGCGGCGCAGCGAGCTCCACATGCTCGAAACTGCGGTCGACCAGCGACCCCATCAGCCAGAACAGGATCTCGAATGCGGCATAGGGGTTCGGCGACAGATTGAGCGCCAGTGCGGTCAGCGCACCGGCAAGACTGTTGATCGCTGCGCCCGCGAGGAGCAGCACGAAGATGCTGCCGCGCCGGCCGGCCAAACCGGCGAGCGCGGCAACGGCGACAAACGCTCCGATCACACCGCCGATCGGCAGCGCGAGGGCAAAGCGCAGCGACAGGCCGGTGTAAAACGCGACCACGGCGCCGAATGCCGCCATCGCCGAAACGCCCAGCACCCCCGGCTCCGCCAGCGGGTTGCGCAACAGCCCCTGCATCACCGCACCGGCAAGGCCGAGGGTCATGCCGACGAGCAGGCCCAGCAGCGCACGCGGCAGCCGAAGTTGAAACAGGATCAAAGCCGCCGGCGAAGGTCGGCCGTGCCACACATCGGCAATCCCGGACCCGATCGGTAGCGCCACCTGGCCGATCAGCGCCGACGCGATGAACAGGGCGATCGCCAGCGCCGCCAGCCCGGCAAGCAGCCGCGTGCCGCCCAGCCGGGCCGTCATGGCGGCAGAGCCTTGAGACGAACACGCGCCTCCGCCAGCAGCGCGATGGCCTTGCCCAGTTCCGGGCCGCCGCAAATCCACAGGGCCTTCGGCAGCACGAGCTGCCGCTCCGGGGGGAGCGCCTCCGCCAGCACCGGATGGCGTAAGACAGCTGCCGCCAGCGACGGGTAGCGTGCCCGCGGCTGGTTGAGGATGAGCAGGTCGGGCCGGTAAGCGACCAGTGTCTCCAGCGGCAAATACATATAGCCCTGGAGGCCGAGCTTGCGGGCCAGACTGTCGAAACCCGCGATCTGCAAGGCCATATCGACCAGCGAGCCGACGCCGACCGTCATGCCGTTCGCCTGGTACAGGGCCGCCACGGGCCGAGGATTTGCCGGCGGCGGTGCGCCGGCTAGGCTCCTGTCGAGCTCCGCCACCATGGTCTCGCCGCGCGCCGTTTGGCCGAGCGCGGCAGCCACGTCGCGGATTTGACCGCGGATCATGTCGAGCGAGCTTGCCGGCTCGAGGTCGATGACCTTTAAGCCCAGGCTCCGCGCAATCGCGATCGCGTGGCGCGCGGTGTAGCGGCCGCCCAGCACGAGGTCGGGCTGCGTCGCGATCAGCTCCTCCGCAGTGCCGTAGTTGATCGGCACCGTGGCGGCGGCCCGACAATGCACCGAAATGGTGCAGTCCCGCGCCAGGTAGCTGACAGACGCGATGGAGGCAGGATCGGCCAGCGCCAGCAGCAACTGATCGGTGCACAGATTGACCGAGATGGCGCGCACGGCGTGTGCGGATGCGATATCGAGCAGCAGCGCCGAAAGAGCCAGCACCGCCGCCGCACCGCCTCTGCAAAACCGGCTCAGCCGCACGATGACGCCATGCCCGGGAGCCCGCCGGTCAGCGCCGACAACATCTCGACCGTCACGCAGACGATCCGCGTGGGCGGGAACATCGCGCTACGCCGCGTGGACCGCGTTCCGCTCGCGTGCGTCAAATGTCGCCCAGAACCGCTGCGCGTGCGCGACATCGTCGGCATAGGCGCAGGATACCCGGGCGAACACGTCCTGAAAGCTCTCGCCCGGCATCAGATAGCGGTCGGTCAGCGTCGCCTTGCCAAAGGGGGTCGGTCGCGCGTCGCGCGTGCGGTCGCGGCGGACATCGGCTGGGCGCGGCGAGCGCCGCTCCATGATCGATGCCGATGGCGTTTGCGGGACACGCGGTGCGGGGGGCACCAGATGGCCATGTCGATCGAAGTCGTAGGCTAAGGCTGACATCCGCAATCCCCCGTGGCTTTGCCTCGGAGAGGATCGGCGGTGACGACTTGTGGAAGGCCGGCGGCGGCGCCGGTATCGACAAGCGGCCACCGGAGCACCCCGCCCGAGGACGTTCTACGCGATCACGGCAGGTCTCCTGGCTTGCGGATCGCTGCGGCTGTCTGGCCTTCCCGATGCCGCTCCGGCACCAGTGACGCTGTCGACAGCCGCTCACCGCTTACAGTTGCGGGGGCAGCCCCGGCTTTGCCGCGGTTACGGCGCACCGGGTTCCCTCTTAGCCCCAGATGTGGCGCATCTGAGGAACCGTGAACGCTAAATCCTGTGCCTAAAGCGGACCTCACGTCAAGCGGTGCGGTGATTTCACCGATCGTTCGCCATCGGCACGGACATCGAGAAAACGGCCGGCGAGCATCCCTGATCTCCGCCGCAGCGTGGATATGCCCTGCGAACCGGCGTCTTCTCGTCCGGTATCCCCGGGTCAATGCTGGCTCGCGGTCGGAACATCAAAGGCCACCCTGACACCCGCGAACACCCCGAACCCCTGATGCTGGAAGCCGATCGGGTCTTCATAACGGCGGTCGAGCAGGTTGTTGATGCGGGTGAAGAAGCTCAGGCCGTTGCCGAAATCGTAGTTGCCGGCGAGGTTGATCAGCGTGTAGGGCGTCGAGCGCAAACCGGTCTGCGAGCCCGAGCGGTTGAGGTCGGCCCATTCGCCGGTGTAGACGGTCGTCGCGGTGAACGACAGCGCATCGGTGGCCTGCCACTTCGCGTTGAGGCTTGCCTTGTGCTTGGGCCGGCGCAACAGCTCGGTGTGCGTCACCTCGTCGTTGGCCAGCGTGTAGGTGTAGTCGGCGCGGAACGTCAGCGTATCCCAGGGAGAATAAGCCACGAAGTTTTCCGCACCGTACGCCGTGGCGTGGCCGATGTTTTCATAGCTGGTGGCCGTGCTCTGGATCAGGTTGTCGATGTCGTTGCGGAAAAAAGTGCTGCCGAATTCCACCTGCTTGTTCCATAGCGACTGCTCGAACCCGAAATCGTAGCCGAGGCTGGTTTCCGGCTTCAGGTTCGGGTTGGCGAAAAAGCCGAAGGCGGGAAAACTCTCGTAGAGCTCGTCGAGGCTCGGCGCCTTGAAACCGGTGCCGACGCTGCCCTTCAGCCGGGTGCCGGTTTCCGGGATCAGATAGGAGGGCGCCTCGCGGAAGGTCGCATGGCCGCCATACGCGCTGTTGCCGTCGTAACGCACATTGATCGCGTTGAAGAGCCGGTCAACGGGATTCGACTGTAACTCGATAAAACCGGCGTCGTTGGTGATCTGGGCGTCAACCGGCGTCGTGTCGCTGGCGTGGTCGATCTGATGTTCGACGCCGAGCACGAGCCCCTCGCCGGGCATCAACTTCACGGTGCCTTTCCAGTCGAGCTTGGTCCGTGCGCCGTTAGAGGTCGAAGGATCGTTGCCGAAAGCCAACGTCCCCGGGTTCGGGTCCAGGAAGTTGCGGTGGTAATGGGTGTAGCCGACGCCGAGCGTCTGATCGAAAACTCCATCGAACAGGACCAAATGCGCGAACCCACGGGTGAACAGATCATGATTGATGCTGTTGCTCGGAATGGCTTCGGGCCCGAGGAAATCGTCGCTCGTCGATTGCAGGAATGTGTCGGCGTAGCGCACCACCGCGCCGACGTCGAAATTGTCGGTGAGCCGGGCGCCGACTTTGCCGCTGAACGTCTTGTTGTCGTCGTAATCGGTGTTGAGCGGCCGTCCCGGCACCACGAGGCTCGACGGCGTTACCTGCGTTTCCCCCGTGTGGAAATGAAAGACGTCGAAATTATAGGTGAAGCGGTCCAGCGAGCCGCTTAGCCCGGCGCTCTGATTGAAGGTGTTGAACGAGCCGCCCTCGATCATCCCATGGACACGAGGCGGCCCCGAACCGGTTTTGGTGATGATGTTGACGACCCCGCCGATGGCATCCGAGCCGTAAAGGCCGCTCTGCGGACCGCGCAAGACCTCGACCTGCTCGATATCCGACGCAAGAATTTGCGAGAAATCGAACGCGTTGTTCGGCGAGCTCGGATCGCTGACGTCGATCCCGTCAATCAGCACCTTGGTGTGGTTCGAATTGGTGCCGCGAATAAAAACGGACGTTTGGCCGCCGGGGCTGCCCGTCTGCACCACGTTGAGCCCCGGTACGTCAAAAAGGACCTCGGGCAATGTGCGTTGCTGCTTGGCCTGAATATCCCGGCTGGTGATGACGGTGACGCTGCTGCCGAGCTGGTCCTCGGGCGTCGGCAGGAACGTTGCCCCCGAAACGACCACCGGCGGCAGCGCAAGCGGTCCCGGGGGCGAAGCGTCGTCGGCCCTGGCCGGCACGGTGCTCCCTAGAACGATGAAGACGGCGGACAGACGAACCGACCAGCGGCAGAGCGCCGCAACGCGCACAATCTCAGGCATGCGAATGGCCTCGCGGCAACGTGTCACGTCACCGCGAACCAAAGCCCGAAATATGCCGATCAGCTCATCGGCAGTTTCCGGCCCCCGCTGGTGCACCCCGCCCAACGTGTCCGCGTGTGACCACGGCCGATGGCAGGTCTCCTGGCTCGCGGGTCCCTGCCTTGCGCCGCCTTCCCAGACACCCAAGCGGGTCTCCAGTGGCTTTCATGGCGCGCGGCTCGCCGCTTACAGTTGCGGGGGCAGCCGCAGCTTTGGGCCGTGGCCCACACTGCGTTCCCGTTTTAATCCCCGAAGGGAACCATCGCGGAGATTGTGCACAGACGAGAATTTGTGCGTCAATTCCCCGACATCGTTTTTTTCATCGGACGCCGGACGGATCGGCCTTGCGCATCGCGTCGGCGTCCACGATCCAGCCTTTCGTGCGACGGGCTTCGGCGATTTACGGACCGTGCATCAGCCGAGAGGGCCAGCCAATGCGAACGAGGAGGCCGTCGGGACCGCATATCCCGACCTCGTAAAGACCCCATTCGCGGTGACGGAGGACGCCACCCGGACGAATGATCAGGGTCGTCCACCCGCGCGGCGATGGTATCGACGTCGGGTGTGCGGATAAAAACGCCGAAAGGATTGTGCTCCTCCGGCACGGCCCAAGGGCCGCTTCCCGCTTGCGTCAGATGCACCTCGCAACCCCAACCCGTCATGATGACGTATTGGGCATCGCCTCCCGTGCGGGCGAAGCCCAACCGCTCCCAGAAAGGAATCGCAGCGGGCAAATCGTTGCTCGAAACTATCGCAAAAGCACCCACGGTCTCGGGGATCGGCATAGCTCTACCCCGCTTTTTTTCGGCAGCAAGGCCACCCTGCGTGAGGTATTCGCGTGGCGCGCATCCTTTCGATCCGCAGGGGCCGTTTTTCGAACGGCAATGCGCGGCCGGCGCCGCGACGACGCCGGCCACCGGGATGCGGCCGGCGCTCAGCCTTTCTGGATCGGGTAGCGGGCGAAAATCTCTTTGCACCGGCTAAGCGCATTGGCGGCAGCTTCCTCCGCTTTCACGCCGTTCAGCATGCCGGCCCAGGCAGCCTGAAAGACGTGTTGGGCATCGACCTCGGCGGCGGCCGGATTATAGGCCGTGTAGAGCGGGATCGTCTCCCTGGTCAGGATCTGGTTGATATATGCCGTCCGGTGCTGATCGCCCGACTTCAACCAGAAGGGATCGCTCTTGGAGACCTCGGGCATCGGGACGGCCCAGCGGCCGAGCCCGGCCTTGAGGTACTCGTTCAGCACGTTGGGCTGGATCGCGTATTTCAGGAAATCCTTGCCGACCTCGACGTTTTTGGCTCCCTTCGGGATCACCGCGCCGAAAATGCCGATCTCCGCCGGCAGCGGCTTTCCGTCGTTCCCGTTGGGCAGCTCGAACGTCAGGATGTCTTCGTATTCTTCCTTGTTGGCAATACGGGCGAGCTCCATCGACAGCGAGCCGTTGAAATCGGCGATGAGCTGCTTTGCATGGAAGGCGTTGTTATTGTCGGCGTCATTCCAGTTCATCGCGCTTTTGGGCACAAACCCGCTGTTGAACAGCTCGTACATCCGGCTCATCGTGCGTGTTATCGCTTCCTTGATCTTCGGGTCGTCGGCGTGCAGCACGCCGTCCGCGGTGACCAAGTCCCCGCCGCCGTAAGCGTTCCGGTAGGCGGAGAAGGTGCGGACCGAATCGACCCCCTGGGTGCTGACCTCCAAGCCCCAGGCATAGGTATGGCGCATCCCGCTGTCGCGCACCGCTTTCTGCATCGGTTTGAAGAATTCGATGAAGTCATCCCATTTGGTCGGAATATCCGAAACCTTGTGGCCCGCCTTTTCCACCAGCGACTTCCAAATATGGAATGTCGCCGCTGAGGCTTTCATCGGCACGCCGAAATAACTGCGCTTCTTCTGTACACCGTTGTAGTTGTACATGCTGCGCGTGGCGATATCCATGAACTTGGATTTTTGCGTTTCGACGACGTCCGTTACGTCCAGCAGGGTGTCGTTCCAGGCATGCAATGCCGCAAAGAAATAGTCGGCGACCTCCATGACGTCGGGAACGATCCCGCTCGTTATCGCCGAAGTCTCTTTCTGACGAAGGGGGGCATACGGCACGATGCTGTATTCGAGCTTGTTGCCGCTGGCCTTTTCGTAATCGGCCGCAAGTTTCTGGAAAGCGACATCCTCGCTTTGGATAAAGCCCTGCGTCCACCACACGGTCGCGGTCGTGGCCGCCGCATTGGCGATAAAGGGACGCGCCAGCACCCCTGCCGAGACCAATGCTGCCGAGCCGCGCAAGACCGAACGCCGGGTAATAAGCTGCATCCCTGTCCTCCCTGTTAAAATGTTGTCTGGCACCGGACGGGCGCTGGCTAATGGCCACCGCTGCTCCAGTACGCTTGCCGCCAGGGTGTACCAGCAATCGCTTATCGTGAAAAGCCGACGGCCATGGGAAATATTCCCGAAGTTTCGGGAAATAATCCCTTACCTGCCGTAGCGATAACCCGCTATTGGTGTTGAGATACGCAATACCCGCTCGACATCGGCCGCGATAAGGTGGCGGGCAACGCCCAACTCCTCAACCGCACAAGCAAGGTGACCGGGAAAGAATGCCGAGGTCTAGCCGACTTTTCCTTTGAAGATCAGGAATAGTTCCGCAACAGCTAAGGAATACCGCCTATAGCCGAGAGCGGCTGTATCGGGCTTCATTTGGACTGGGCAAACAGGATCGCGATGAACGGTGCGATCACTGATCCCTGTTCGGAGGGCAAGATGGCGGTACTGACGCGACGATCGGTTTTGCAAAGCACTTTGGGTATCGCGACTGCCGGAGCGTTGAGCCGGCCGTTTATCGCCAATGCGGCGGCGACCACGATAACTATTTGGTGGGTCCAGGGTTTCGCCAAGCAAGAAGACATCTCGATCCAGAAAATCGTCGCCGATTACGAAAAGCTCAGCGGCGACACCGTCAACCTCGTGATCACGCCCTACGCGCCGCTGCGCCAGAAGATCGTCGTCGCGCTGACCAGCGGCGGCGAGGTCCCGGACGTGTTCCAGAACACACCGAACGAGATGCTCGCCATCCACGCCTGGGACGACAGGCTGGTCGACGTTTCGGACGTCGTCGAAACCCAGCGTTCGAAGTATATCGACAGCGCATTGCTGTTTGCCAACTGCTACAACAAGGTCACCAAGCAACGCAGTTTCTACGGCGCGCCGTACTCGGTCGCCGGGCTGGTGAACCATATCTGGCGCTCGCTGGTCGAGAAGGCCGGCCGCAAGGTCGAAGACCTGCCGAAGACGTGGGACGCCTATTACGATTCCTTCAAAGGCATGCAGAAGACGCTGCGCGAGATGGGCATGCGAAACACCTACTCCATGGGGTTCACGCTAAGCACCACCGGCAACGATTCCAACAACCAGTTCAACTATTTTCTGAATGCCTATGGCGGGCAGGGCCTGGTCACCCCGGACGGCAGACTGCATATCGACGACCCGCAGGTGCGCGAGGCGGCGATCAAGGCATTGTCCTACACGACCACGGCGTACAAGGAAGGCTATATTCCGAAAAGCGCGGTGAACTGGAACGACTCGGACAACAACAACGCCTTCCATTCCAAGCTTTTGGTCATGGATCTCGACGGCACCATTTCGACCGAAGTCGCGATCATCGACAAAAAGGACGATTACGACGACATCGTCACCCAAGGCATCGTCTTCAACAACGACGGCAAACCGATACCGGGCTCGATCACCTGCAATTGCGGCATGGTCCCGAAAGGGGCAAAAAACATCGCCGGGGCCAAGCAATTTCTCAAGTACTTAGTCCAGCCGGAGATCTCCAACGAATATCTCAAGGGCGGGCTGGGGCGAAATATCCCGGCGATGAAGTCGATCGTCGAAAACGATCCGTGGTGGTTCGCAGACCCGCATCGCAAGGCCTACGTTACCGAAGGTCTGCTGAGCCCGACGATGCCCGATTGGTTCGCGTATAATCCCGCCTATGCTCAGGTCCGGTCGGAACACGTCTGGGGGCTCGCTTGGGGCAATATTCTGCGGGACAACATGGCGCCGAAGGAAGCTGCGGAAAAAGCGTTCAAGCGGGTCGGGGAGATTTTCGCAGGCTACCAGCCGGGCTGAACCGCCCCTTTTCCGAAGCAGTCCGATGACCGTAAGAGGCGCCGGGATTGCTGCCGCCGCGGGGATGGCGTGCCTGGCCGCCAGCGTGCTGCTGGTTCTGTCGATCCGGCCGTCGGCGGCGCCATCCTCCGTCGCCGCCGGCGCCGCGCGAGAATATCCGCACAGCTTTCGGCTGCTGATCGGCGATTGCCTGTGGCGGCCGCCCAGCCCGGCGGCGGCGGTCGGGGCGGTGCTCTATTTCTTCGGGGTCGGCGCCAGCACTGGCGGCGAAGAATTCGTGTACAATTTCCATGTCGCGTTGGCGGGGCAATACCGCGCCGCCGGATTTTCCGACGAGCAGGCGGTCAGCGAAGTGCGGGCTTTCGATCAATGCGTCGCCTCTTACGTTCCGGAAGGGCGAGAGCGGTGGTGATCGCTCCCTGAGGGCGATCGATGTCATTTGGCGGAGCGAGGTGTCGTGCGGCTTTTGGTCATCGACGATCACCCGGTCGTGCGCTCGGGCCTGCGCCGCCTGCTGAGCGGCGAAAACGGGATCGAGGTCCATGAGGCGGCCAGCGGCAAAGACGCGCTCGTCGCCTTCCGCGACCAACCGCCCGATCTGGTCGTGCTCGACCTGCGCTTGCCGGGGATGAGCGGCCTGGAGCTGATCAAGCGGTTGAAACTCGAGAACCCGGCCCTGCCGATCCTGGTGCTGAGCATCCATCAGGAAAGCACCTATGTGGCGCGCGCCCTCCAGGCCGGCGCCAACGGCTTTGTCAGCAAGAACATCGTCCCGGAAGAGCTCAAAGAGGCGATCAGGCAGGTCGCGAAAGAGAAGGTCTATATCGAGCGCGGCATCGCGCAGGAGCTGGTCATGTCGAACATCGCCAAACTCACGGTCCCGATGCAGGGGCTGTCGCCGCGCGAGTTCGAGATCCTGCGGCTGCTCGGCGAGGGGAGCAGCCTGCGCGAGATCGCGGAGACCGTCGGCGTCAGCTATAAGAGCGCGGCCAATGTTTGCGCCCACCTCAAGGCCAAGCTCAACGCGCGGAACACCGCCGACCTGGTTCGCATCGCGGTGCAAACCGGCGCCCGCGATCCGAAGGTTCTGTAGAACAGCGCTCGCGGAAGGCTCGGCGCGCCAGCCATGGGCGTCGCCGGATCAGGCGGTATGCATTGCCCCGAGACGAGTAACTCTTTCGCGTGTCCCTTCCCCCGGAGATCGCCGTGTTGTTCTTCCAGTTCCCCGAAGATGCGCGCCGGGATGAGGAGCGCGATGCGGTCGAGTGAAGGTATCGTGCGTATCGCGCGGCGGGTGGGGCACTATCGCGACCCGGGGTGATGCAGCCCGTTGCTCTTGCGGTCGAGAATGCGGACGTCACGGGATCGGCGCCCGACCCTCATCGCGGTCGTATCGGATGCGGCATTGCTGTTGGCTAAACCACGCTTGATCAGTTCCCGGATCGCCGCTGCCCGGCTCGGCATGCGGTTCGTGAAACGCCAATCATCGAGCGTGTCGAGCTCCTCCACCGTGAGCACAATCTGCAGGCGCTCTGATTTGGTGCCATCGTTCACGCACCTTCTCCATCGCAGCTTCAACCGCAAAGCAAACGCACATTTGACGTCGTTGGTGCTTTATCAGTTTGTAACTTTTTGTAGCAAATGCGATGACGCCGCCTAAATGTGAAATTCACAAAATACGAAAGGGCGCAAATAAGCAAAATATCGGTTTAATGAAAACCTCACAAATGGGCGTTTTCCAAAGATATACATATGCCTGATTATTACTGTTGACTGCTCATGAAAACTATATGAAGGTCGAGGTGCTCGCGCGATGCTGAGCCGCGGGCATGCGAACCCTTGGTGTTGGCGACGCGGTGGGGTCGAGCCGCCTCGCAGCGGCCGGAAGCTCACTTGCAATGCTTCAGCTGATGGAGGGCCGTCGGCGCGTGGCTACAATCCGCTTGCGGCTGTACATAGCCGGCGACACCGTCATATCGCAAAAGGCGCGAGAGAACCTGGGGCGCATCTGCGCGCGCCACAGCTTTCCAATCGATATCACGATCACCGACGTGTTGCGCGAGCCGGAGCTCGCCGACAGGGCGCGAATACTGGCCACGCCCACTCTAATCCATGAGCACCCCACGCGGCCCAAGCGGATCATCGGTGATCTGACCGATATCGAGAAAATCATCGAGTTCCTAGGACTGCAGCGAGGGAACGATGACCACGAGCAGTACTGAGCCGACCGGCGCCACGGAAAAGGTCCCGACAGGCATCGTCGCGTTCGACGAATTGACCATGGGCGGACTGCCGCGGGGCCGTGCAACGCTATTGGGCGGCACGCCGGGCAGCGGCAAGACCGTCTTTGCCACGCAATTCCTCGCTTACGGCATCACGGCCTGCAACGAGAACGGTGTGTTCGTGACCTTTGAAGAGGCGCCGAGCGATATCGAGATGAATATGCGCGGCTTTGGCTGGAATCTGGCGAAGTGGCGCGAGGAGAGGCGGCTCGCTTTTGTCGACGTGACCCCACCGGAAGACGATCACCTGATCGCCGGCGAATTCGACCTCAGCGGGTTGCTGGCGCGCATCGCCAACGCCGTGCAGAGCATCAAGGCGAAGCGTATCGTGGTCGACTCGATTACCCAGCTCTTCCATCACTTTATTGGTGACGAGGCGCCGCTGCGCCGGGAGTTGTTTCGGGTCAGCTCGGCGCTCAAGCGGATGGACCTCGCCGTGCTGATGACGGCTGAACGCGATAGCGAATACGGCGGGATTTCGCGCCATCGGATGGAGGAATTTGTCGCCGACAACGTCATCGTGATGCGCAACGTGCTGCATGACGAGAAGCGCCGCCGCACCGTCGAAGTGCTGAAGCTGCGCGGCAGCAATCACATCAAAGGCGAAGCGCCATTTACGATGGTGTCCAGCGAGGGCATCGTGGCAATGCCGCTGTCGTCGCTCCGCCTCGAACAAAAATCGAGCATGGTCCGCATCACCAGCGGCAATCCGGAGCTCGACAGCATGTGCGGGGGCGGTTTCTTCCGCGACAGCGTCACCCTCGTGAGCGGGGCGACGGGAACCGGCAAGACCCTGCTCGTGACCAATTTTCTCGCCGGCGGGATAATGGCCGGCGAACGCGCCTTGTTGCTCGGCTACGAAGAAAGCCGCGGCCAGCTGTTCCGCAACGCCCAAGGGTGGGGCGTCGATTTCGAGGGAATGGAGCGAGAGGGGAAACTTCAAGTCGTTTGCATGTATCCGGAAACGCAGGACCTCCAGGCGCATTTGCTGACCATCCTGCGCCTGGTCGACGAGCACCAGCCGACCCGGATCGCGATCGACAGCCTGTCCGCTCTGGAACGGGTTGCCTCGGAAACGGGCTTTCGAGAGTTCCTGATCAACCTCACCTCGTTCATCAAAAAACGTGAGATTGCCGGTCTTTACACCGCGACGAGCACCTCACTGACGGGCGGGCAGAGCGTCAGCGAGCAGCACATCTCGACGCTGACCGATTCGATCATTTTGCTGCGCTACATCCAGCGCCAACAGACCATGCACCGCGGCCTCATCGTCCTGAAGATGCGCGGCAGCGAACACGCCAAGGAAATCCGCGAATTCACGATCGATAATCACGGGATGCATCTCGGCGTGGCTCTGGAAGGGACGCCGGCCGTGTTGGCCGAGCGCCCGCCCCACGAGTGACCTCAAGTCCTGACCCAGTGCAATGCCTCAATCACCGGCAAACTCTCGTCCGATCCCCGATCGCTTTGAGGAGCCTGAGTTTGGCATTCTGATCGAGAAAAATGCCGATGCCATCGTCCTCATCGACGAGGACGGCACCGTGCTGTTTGCGAATCCGGCCGCCGAACAGATGTTCGGTCGTTCGTTCTCCGATTTGGTCGGGTCGCCGATCGGCATCCCGATGACCGGTGGAGAAACAACGGAAATCACGCTGCTGCGCCCGCGCCGCGGCGCAATCGAAGCAGAGATGCGGGTCGTCTCGACAACCTGGCGCGGCCGCGATGTACTTCTTGCCAGCCTGCGCGACATCACCAGCCGGCGCATCGAGCAAGAGCGGCTGCGCCAGGCACAGAAAATGGAGGTCGTCGGACAACTGACGGCTGGGGTCGCGCACGATTTCAACAATATCCTGACCGTGGCGACGGGTAATCTGGAATTGCTCCGCCGCGACTTGCGGCATGGTCGCGACAGCAAGCGAATCGACGCAACCTTGTCGGCGCTTGCGCGGGCCGAACGGCTGACCGCTCAGCTCCTGGCTTTTGCGCGAAAGCAGCGCCTCGACCCTGAAGTTGTCGACATCAACAGCGTCCTGGTTGGGCTGGAAGAACTCCTGCGGCGCGCGATCGGCTCCCACATCGAGATGCGCTACCGGCTGGCCAACGGTCTGCCCGCAGCCTTGATCGATCGTAATCACCTGGAAACGGCCTTGCTGAATATCGCCGCCAATGCGCGAGACGCGATGCCGAACGGCGGGCAGTTCGTCGTCGAAACCACGGTGCGCGTGCTCGATCGGGCTCGCTTTGCGGAAGACGCCGTGGTCGAGCCCGGCCGGTATGTGGAAATTCTCGCAAGGGATACCGGTGAAGGCATGAGTGCTGCCGTCCTTCAGCGTGCTTTTGAGCCATTCTTCTCGACGAAAGAGCCCGGCCGTGGCACCGGTCTGGGCTTGGCGATGGTCTACGGTTTCGTGCGGCAATCGGGTGGCCATGTGGAACTCCAGAGCGCGCCCGGTCACGGGACGCGGATTGCGCTGTACCTGCCATGCGCACCGGCGGACTACTCTCCTCGCGAAAACCGCGAGGTCGCGGAAAGCGTCGCGCCTGGACATGAGACCATCTTGGTCGTCGAGGACGATCTATCGGTTCGGGCCCTGGCGTGTTCGATGCTGCGGGATCTGGGCTACACGGTGATCGAGGCAGCCAGCGGTCCAGCCGCGCTCGATGTGCTGGCCGCGCAGCCGGCGGTTGACCTGGTCTTTTCCGACATTGTCATGCCGGGAAGGCCTAACGGACTTGAACTCGCTCGGATGCTGTTGACGCAACGGCCGGACCTGCCGGTCGTCCTGACATCCGGATATAACTCGCGCTATGACGACCCTGGCGAAACGCTTCCCCTCGTCGAGTTCATCCATAAGCCCTATCATCAGGCAGCGCTTTCCGTCAGATTGCGCACCGCATTGCAGAAGCGGTCCTCGAACGCAACATCGCGTCATCCCTGATCTACCGCCCGGACGACATGGACCTTTCCGGGTCCGTCGGCCGAGTGGCTGTCAGTCGACGGCCGCCAAGCTGCTGGAAGGCGACAGGCCTTGGAATAAAGAGCGCCTGCCTGTGGTCGAGGATCGCGTCCGCGACCGGCTGAAGCAACTTTCCGCGCGCCTTGATGATGCCGATTGGCTCGACGGTGCGTTCGGCGCAGGCGACTTGATGATGGTGTCGGTGCTGCTCAGACTGAGGTCATCCGGCATTCTGGACGAGTATCCAAACCTCGCCGCCCATGTCGCCCCGCGGCGAAGCGCGACCCGCCTACAAGCGCGCTTTCGCCGCGCAGTTGGCGGGTTTTCACCGCAACCCACCGCCCGGCTGATAGAGGCCCGCTTCCGGGGGTAGGCTGAAGGTGGCCTTACCGGCGCTGGACCTGGCCAGTCCGAGTGCGACGGCCTATAAAGCGCAGTTCTCCCCGCAGTGCGGATTGGTTTCCTCCAGCGGTCGTTTGCTTCCCCGCATTCCGGCGAAGTGGGGAGCCGTATGGAATTCGGGGGAATTGTGAGGGCGGTGCGTTGCGGCGGCGTCGCCATCATCGCGCTATACCTTATCGGCGGACTGACCGATCCCGGTTGGGCACAGCAGACGTCAACGTCGCCCGATGTCGGGCCGAGCCGTTTCACCCTTCTCGAAGAAAACGATTCGCTCTATTTCAACTCCGACAAGCACTACACTCAAGGCTTTCGCTTGTCCGACCTGATTGGCGGTTCGCCCGCGCCCGGCGGGTTGTGGGACGGGATGTTCGATCTGTTGAGCATCGGTCCGTTGTTCGAGCCGGGCGGCACCCGCAAGACCGCTATCCTCGCCGGCCAAAGCATCTTTACGCCGAAGAACCTGGCGCTTAAGCCGCCCGATCCGAAGGACCGGCCTTATGCCGGCTGGATCTACGGCGGCGTCAGCATGCTGCAAGAAGCGCCTGACAAGCGAATGCTCGAAAATTTCGAGATCGATTTCGGCATGGTCGGCCCCGGGGCGCTCGGGCAATTGGCGCAGAACACGTTTCACCAGTTCATCGGCGCGCAACAGGCGCAGGGCTGGAGCAGCCAGATCCAGCACGAATTCGGCGGCATGGTGAATTACGAACGTCTGTGGCGGTTTCCGCTGTTCGGCGACAATAGTCTGGGCGTCGATGTCGTCCCGGAACTCGGCGCCACGGCCGGAAACATTTTTACTTACGGCTCGGCTGGCGGGATGCTCCGGCTTGGCAAGGGATTGCAGGCGGATTACGGGCCCGTGCGGGTGCGCCCAGCGCTCTCCGGCACCGATTATTTCGACGAGGCCGGGCTCGACAACGGAAGCGGCTGGTACCTCTTTGTCGGAACCCAAGGCCGCGTCGTGGGCCGGAACATCTTTCTCGACGGGAACTCGTTCCGGCCGAGTCGCAGCGTGCCGAAGAAGCCGCTGGTGGCCGATTTCGAAACCGGCGTGTCGATCAATTGGTCGCAATCGGTGCGGCTCGACGTTGCCGTCATGCAACGCACCAAGGAGTTTTACGGTCAACCATCGGACGACGTGCTTGGAACGGCGGCACTGACGTTCTCTTGGTAGTGCGGGCTCTTGGTGGTGCCGGGCAATTTCGGCCGTCTCTGGTTGTGAGGGACACCGACCACCAAGCCGATCGTTCGGGCTGGCTTCCTGGCGGTTCGCCGGGTCAGCGGCGTCAAGATCGGACATTCGGCGCGACTGCCGTGCAGGCTAGACTAAATCTCGCGAGCGTCTTGGGGCCGTGATGACATGAGCGAGCCGCTGGTACAATTCGGGCCTGAGATCTGGATAGCCGACGGTCCGGTCGCCTCGTTTTATGGTTTCCCTTATCCCACGCGGATGGCGGTGATTCGACTCTCCAACGGGAGCCTGTTTGTCTGGTCGCCCGTTGCGCTTTCGGGCTCGCTGCGTGCTTCGATCGATCGGCTCGGTCCGGTCCGCTACCTTGTCTCGCCCAACGCACTGCATCACCTTTTCCTTGCGGAATGGAAGTCCGCCTACCCAGAGGCCCGCCTCTGCGCTTCCCCACGGCTGCAGGGCAAGCGCAAGGATCTAGCGTTCGACGCCACGCTTGCCGACGCTCCCGAGCCGGATTGGGCGACTGACATCGACCAGGTTGTGCTGCGCGGGAGTTTTTATCTGACCGAAATCGTGTTCTTTCACCATCGCAGCCACACCGCGCTGTTCGCCGATCTGATCCAGAATTTTCCGCGCGACTGGTTCAAGGGGTGGCGTGGCGCGGTGGCTCGGTTTGGCGGGATTGTCGCGCCCAATCCTAGCGCGCCGCGTGATTGGCGCGCGAGTTTCCTTGATCGCGGCGCAGCACGAGCGGCACTCGGCCGGGTCCTCGCTTGGCCGATCGAGCGTGTGCTGATTGCGCATGGGGATCTTCCGACTGAAGATGCCGCGGCGTTTGTGCGTCGCGCCTTTGCATGGCTGCTCGGGCATCATCGGAAGGCATAATCGTCCGTGTTACGGGGGTGCCGCGAGCAGAGCTGTCGCCCCCAGAGCCATGGGCTACGAATTCCATAGCATGCCAGCTTCCGAGATCACCCGGCAGGCCTACCCGTACTAACCGGTTGCCGCCATCGGCCGAACTGGCCCCGGCGCGTTCCGGTCGCTCAGCGACATCAGCGCACAGGTCTCAAGTTGCCCCGTTGCCCTCATTGGCTGTTACCTTCCGAAAACCCTTGCGGAAATGGCGTCGCTTACTGCAACGCGTGAGGCGGAATGGCTCCCCGGGCCGGATTCGAACCAGCGACCCAGCGGTTAACAGCCGCTTGCTCTACCACTGAGCTACCGGGGATCAGAGGGTCCGCCCCGATATAGGCGCGGCATTCGTCGGGGGTCAAGCCTGTGTCGCATCGGCGAGCGGCCAGGTACGGCGCTGATAGGCGCCCTCCCAGAACAGATACTCGTACTGCATGGCCCGCCGATATGCGGCGAGCATCCCGTCGCCGACGGGAGCGGCGACGCCGCGGGCGGCATCGTCGGCAATGCGCATGATGGCTTGCACCGCCTCGCCAAAGCCGTCGTCGGCATAGGTGTCGATCCAGTCGCGATACGGATTGTCCGGCGCCGCCTTTTTGGCGATCGCGACGCCGACATCCCAGTAAATCCGGAAACACGGCAGCAGCGCCGCGGTCAGCACTTGCCACGGCGCGTGATAGGCCGTCGCCAGCAGGAAGCTGGTATAGGCCAGGCAGTCCGGGGCCGGCTCGGCTTGCGCCGCCGCGGCGGCGGTGGTGCCGAATTGCGCCAGGTAACGCTCGTGCAGCGCCCGCTCCACCGTAACGGCGCCGAGCGCGAACCGGGCGAATTCCTGCAAGGTTGCCGTGTCGGGCGCCTTGGCGGCGGCCATCGCGAGCACGCGGCTGAACTGGCCGAGATAGAGCGCATCCTGCTGGATGTAGAACCGGAACCGCGCGGTGCTCAGCGTCCCCTGCGCCAGCTCGATATTGAACGGCAGGGTGTGGATCGCCGCACGCAGCGCGGCGGTCGCAACCCAGGCTTCTTCGCAAAACGAATTCATCGCGCGAGCATGCGAGGGCTGCGGCGCTGAAACAAGCGCCGCGGCGCGGTGCGCGGTATCATCGCCGACCCGAAGGAGGAGCACCGATGGCCGCACAACTGCCCGCCCTTGCGCTGATGGCCAATCCCGGCGAGCGCCGCGCGACGCTGGAGATCGCGCGCGAGATCGAACGCCGCGGCTTTGCCGGCATCTCGGTATCGAGCTCGTTCGGCAACATGTCGCAATGCGTCGGGCTCGCCTTCGCGACGCAGCGCATCCCGTTCGCCACCGCGATCGCGCCGATCTATGCCCAGGCGATCGACGAGTTCGCGCAGAACGCCGCCTATCTGCATGAGGTCTCCGGCGGCCGCTTCCAGTTCGGCATCGGCATCGCGCACGCGCCGAGCCACATCCGGCTGGAGGCGAAGCCCGGCAAGCCGCTGGGCGACACCCGCATCTTTATCGAGAAGTTCCGCGCGCATACCGAATACGGGCCGCTGCCGCCGGTCATCGTCGCGACGTTGCGCAAGCGGATGATCGCGCTGGCCGGCGAGATCGGCGACGGCCTCGTCTTCGCCAACGGCAGCCGCGCCTTTATGCCGGATTCGCTGGCGGCATTGCCGCCGGCAAAGCGGCGCGACCCGGGTTTCTTTATCGGCAACCGCGTGCGCACCTGCATCTCGGACGATGTCGAGGAAGCCAAGGCCGCGTTGCGGCAATCGATGGCGAGCTATTGGCTGATGCCGAATTACCGCAATTACTGGAAGGAAACCGGCTATGCCGACGAGATGGCGACCGCCGAGACGGTCGTCGCCGAAGGCCGCGCCGCCGAGATGCCGCGCTACCTGACCGACCGCTGGCTTGCCGACTGTACGCTCTACGGCCCGGCCGCGCGCGTTCGCGAGGGCGTCGAGGCATGGCGCGACGCCGGCATCACCACACCGGTGATCGTGCCCATCTCACCCGACGGCGACCAGAAGCGCGCGATCGAGGCGGTGTTCAAGGCTTTCGAATGAGCGTGTCCGACCGCGGTCGCGTCGCTGCGCGCGGCGGTCCCATGACGCCGCATGTGCCGCTGATCGCCTATGCGTATCTGGGGATCATCGTACTCACCTGGGCGGGCAACTGGCCGCTCATGAAGCTGGCGCTGGCGCAGGCGCCGCCGCTCAAATTCGTGCTGCTGCGGCTGGTCGGCAGCCTCGGGCTGATCGTGCCGGCGCTGCTCGCGGCGCGGCAGCCCTTACTGCCGTATCGCGGCGAGAGGCTGGTGCTGTTCTGGGTCGGCGAGCTGCAGGTCGCCGGGTTTCTGATCGCCAGCATCATCGGCCTGTCGATCCTGCCGGCGGGCCGCGCCATCGTGCTCGGCTACACGATGCCGCTATGGGCCATCCCGATCGGCCTGTTCCTGTGGCCCGAGCCGCATCGCCGCGCGCAGCTGGTCGGCGCCGCGATCGGCTTTGCCGGGCTGGTGCTGTTCATGAACCCGGGCCTTGTCGATTGGGGCAATCCGCGCGTCCTGCTGGGCAATGGGCTGTTGCTGCTGGCGGCGATCCTGTGGGCGCTGGGTTCCTGCCTTTACCGCCAGCGGCGGTTCAGCTCGCCGTTCTGGGTGCAGACCTTCTGGCAGCTCCTGGTGAGCCTGCCGCCGGTCGCGGCAATCGTCGCTTTGGGAGGCGCGCCGGGGCCGGTGGAATGGTCGCCGTTTCTGCTCGCGGTCGTCGTCTACAACGCGATCGTGACGACGGCGCTCGGCTATTTCCTGTGGGGCAAGGTGCTGTCGTTGATGCCGGCGGCGATGGCCGGCCAAGTGCTGACCCTGACGCCGATCGGCGGCTTTGCGCTGTCGCTGGTGATTTTCGGCGGGACGCTGACGACCGATGTGATCGTCAGCATCGTGCTGATCGTCGCCGGGATCTTCGTGACGCTGCGGCGCTGAATGACGACCCTCCCCCGCCGGGCGGGGGAGGGTCGAGCGGAAGCCGGTTACTCGGCCGCCGCGAGGTTCGGCGTCGGCTCCAGCGGCAGGCCGGGATGGCCGGTCAGCCGCTCGCCTTCCGCCCACATTTCGAGGGCCCGCTTTTTCACCGCCGGCAGGACCTCGGCAAGCTTGCCGGTGTCGAGGTCGGCTGCAACGCCCGGATAACCGGCGCGGGTGATCATCGCCGGCAGCTTGCCGGTTTCGAACTGTTCGAGCGTCCAGGCCAGCGGGTTCTCGACCAGCGTGCGGTCCCAGTAGATGCGATGGTTCTTGTTGCGCGGACCATAATGGTAATGCGCGCCGTTCCAGAAATGGTCGAACGCCAGCAGCTCGGTCTCTTCGGTGTATTTCTTGCCCGGCGTGCCGCCGATATCGGCCAGCACGTGGATCGCCAGCCCGCCATCGCCCATCGGCAGCCGCCGCATCTCCAGCCCGAAGCGGATATTCCCGGCCTCGAAGATGTCGGTGCCGCGATTGTGCTTCACGGTATTGCGTTTGGTGGCGTAAATCTCGCGCGCGCTGGCCTCGACTTCCGGCAGCACCTGGCGCACCGCGTCATAGTCGGCGCTCTTGGCGATCGCCGGATAGCCGGCGCGATCGAGCATCCGGTCGAGCTTCGAGCCGAGCGTCTTGATCGTCCAGCCGATCGGGTTGCCGCAGGCGATCGGGTCCATCTGGTAGTGGTTGGTCAGCATCGAGCCGCCCAGCATTTCCGGCCCCGCCACGGCCAGCTCGCGGTTTTCCGGCCCGTAATCGTAGCTCTTTTCGATGTCGAAGCAGTTGAAGCGCAGCAGGGTGGTGTCCTTGCCGCCGACTTGCGCCTTGACCAGGATCGCAATGCCCTGGTCCGCGTGATCCTGGATGTTTTCGTCCCACAGCTCGTGCTTGACCACGAAGGTCAGGGGACCCGCGCTGAACTGCTGCATTGCTTCCGCCATTTCCCACCTCTCTTCTTTTCGGGGTCTGCGACTGACGATAGAGTATGCAATCCCGCGTTGATTTGCACCAATGCCGTCGCGGCACGTGAGGCATGCCGGGCGCTTGTCTTGGCTCGGCAGGGGTGCGAGGCGCGCCGGCGAAAAGCAAAGCGGCGTCGCGAGGGGGGACGAGGTTCGCGATGCCCGCCAATGATGCTTCGAGCCGTGCCGCGCGTGACGCGGCGAAAAGGATCAAGGCGACGGTGCTTGTCCTGATGGGCGTGTCGGGCAGCGGCAAGTCGACCGTCGCCCTGGAGTTGCAGCGCCTGCTCGGCTGGCCGTTTCAGGAAGGGGACGATCTGCACCCGCCGGCGAATGTCGAGAAGATGCGCGCCGGCCTGCCGCTCGACGACGCCGACCGCCAGCCCTGGCTGGAGCGGGTGGCCGCCTGGATCGACGACCGGCTGCGCGCCGGCGAGCCGGGGATCATCACCTGCTCCAACCTCAAGCGCGCCTACCGCGCCGTCACGATCGGTGAGCGCAAGGGGGTGACGCTGGTCTATCTCAAGGCCGCCGAGCCGGTGCTCCGGGAGCGGCTGGCGCAGCGGACCCACCGCTACATGCCGCCCTCGCTGCTCGGCAGCCAGTTCGCGACGCTCGAAGAACCCGGCCCCGATGAGCACCCGCTCACCGTCACGGTGCATGCCGCCGTCGCCGATACGGTGCGGGAGCTTCTGCGGCGCCTGGCCGAGATCCAGCAGGCGGCGGAATAGCCTGTCCGTTCCCGCCGCTAATCAGATCACCCCTTCTTCCGCCAACCGTTCGACCTCTTGCGGGGTGCGGCCGAGCATTTCGGTCAGCACCCATAGATTGTCTTCGCCATAGCACGGCGCGCCGCGGTTGATCGGGCCGCCGATATAGGCGGGGGTCTTGCTAAGCTTCATCGGGATTTCGTAGACCGGCCAGGTGCCGATCTTGGTGCCGGTGACCTCGGTCAGCCATTTCAGGTGACGCAACTGCGGGTCGGCGTCGACCCGGTCCTCGGCGTTCTGGCAGACGCCGGCCGGCACCCCGGCCTTCTGCAATTTCATCATGCAGTCATAGCGGTCCTGGGTTTGCGTCCAGGTCTCGACCGCGGCGTCGAGCGCGTCCTGGTGCTGCAGCCGGGTTTCGAGCGTCGCGAAGCGGCGGTCGTCGAGCCACGCGCCCTGTTCGGCGACCCGCGCCAGCGCCTGCCATTCCGCGTCGGTGAAGCAGGCGATCGCGATCCACCGGTCCTTGCCGGCGCAGCGATAGGCGCCGTGCGGCGCTGCCGGCTTGTAGGGCGAGCGGTTGCCGTAGCGGTGGAAGATGCGCTCGTTGGCCGCCCAGTCGAGGATCGTCGCGCCGGTGAGAAAGATGCCGCTCTCGCATTGCGAGGCGTCGATCCACTGCCCCTCGCCGGTGCGCTCGCGGTGATAGATCGCACCGAGCAGCGCCAGCGCGTAGCCGTAGGCGCCCATCCAGTCGAGATAGGAATAGCCCCAGCTCACCGGCATCGCCGGCTCGGGCAGGCCGGACATCTCGGCCTGCCCGCCAAACGCCGCCGCGACCGGGCCGACCGTGCGCATCCGGCCATAGGTGCCGTGCGCGCCCATGCCGGACTGCTGGATGTAGATGATGTCAGGCCGGATCGACTTCAGCACGTCGTAGCCGAGCCCCAGGCGTTGCAGCACGCCGGGCGAGAACCCCTCGGCGACCACGTCGCAGATGCGGATCATGTCCTTGGCGATGGCGAGGCCCTTGGGGTGGCGGATGTTGAGCGAGATGCCGCGCTTGCCCGCGTTCTTGTTGAGGAAATTGCCCCCCATGTCGGGGTCCCTGACCCCGGGCAGCGGCCCGGTGGCGGCATCGCGCGCGGCCCGGCCGCCGACCGGCGCCATCCCGGCCAGCCTTGTGTCGGGATTGTCCTTCCACTCGACCTTGAAGCTTTCGGCGCCCATCGCCGCGAGAAACCTCGTGCCGCCGGCCGAGGCGAGAAACCAGGCGAAGTCGAAGATCTTGATGCCTTGCAGCGGGAACGGCTTGTTGTGCAGCGCCGAGAGGCGCGGGTTCTCGACCTGGCGCGGGCTCGCCGGCACGCTCGGCCGACGCGCCGCTTCGCCGAGCACCGCCTCAGTATCCTCGCCAAGCAGCGGCGCACGCCGGCCGACCTGCCAGCTCGTCTTGTTGCTGAGCCATTTGCTGGTCGGGTAGAGGAACGAGCGGCCGAGTTCGGGGTGCTTGATCTCGGCAAAGGTCTTGCGCGCCCGCCAGTGCGCGTCGAGTGCGTTTTCATGCGGTTTCCGCAGCGGCGCCCAGAGGAGGCCGGCTTCCTGCGCCTCGAGCCACGGCATGTCCTTATAGGTCCAGGCGCGGACAAAGCGCTGCACCACGTCGAGCATGTGCGAGCGCGCCTCGTCGCTGCCCGCCGTGCCCGGGACCTGCCGCGCCCGCAGGTCGGTGTCGGGCGGCGGCGGTTGCAAATCGGCTTGCGCGTTGTATTTGGTCAGCAACGGTACGAGGTTCTTGAGGTCGCGCGCCCCCATGCCGTGGGTGATGAACCAGCGCCCGTCCTTGGTGTGGCAGATGCTCGGGCTGTGGTTGGGCCCTTCGGACGCATGTCGGCAGGTCAGCCGCCACAACGGCACCCGCCGGCAGACCCAGTACATCAAATCCTGCTCGGGGTTTTTCGATACCGCCTCGTGGATCGCGAGCGACACGTCCTGTCCTTCGCCGCTGCGCTCGCGGTGGATCAGCGCGCCGATGATCCCGGTCGCCATCTGCTCCCCGGCGATGTGATAGGCGTGCCAGATCTGCGGCGCGATCGGCGGTGTGTCGTATTCGAGATTGGGGTCGGGGTCGTAGCCGCAATTCATCATCGGCCCGCCCAGGGCGAGATGGATCAGGTCCGAGCCCTTGAAGTCGGCCCACGGTCCGTCATCGCCGAATGGCGTCATCCGCGCGGTCACCAGCGCCGGAAAGCGCGCGTTGAGCGCCGCGTGGTCGAGCCCCAGCACCTCGTTGAGCGCACCGCAGCTCGCATCCAGAAGGATGTCGGCGCCACCCAGGAGCCGCAGCATGTGCTCCTTGCCCGCCGGCGATTGCAGGTCGAGCACCACCGATTTCTTGTTGCGGTGGTAGTTCCAGAAAAACAGCGAGCGCTCGAGCCCCGGTTCGTCATCGAGATAGGGGCCGATCCGCCGCGTCGCGTTGCCTTCCGGCGGCTCGATCTTGATCACCTCGGCACCGAGCCCGGCGAGCAGCAGCCCGCAATATTCCGCCCGTTCGTCGGCGATCTCGACGACCCTGAGCCCGCCCAGCATGCCCGGACCGGCGTTTCCCATCATCTCGCCCGGCCCCGCCTCGCGTCGATCGAGCGCGATGCTGCTCCGCTCCGCCATGGCGTTTCTCCCTCACACACCCGGCGCGAGTTTGCCGTCTTGCCGCGCTGCGGCCAAACAAAAGCTGGAGCCGGCGGGTCACGGCGCCCGGCGCGGCAATGCCGCAGGCGACGGCGGGTGTTGCATTGGCCGCGCCCGGTCATAAATCAAAGGGGCGCTGTCTCGGGGGAGGAAGCGCAACCCGGCTGATCGCCGGTGTGGTGATGGGGGGCTTACGATGTCGAAGCGTTTTGTCATGACCGCCGCCGCGGCGGCGATATCGCTGTGCGCACTCGGCGGA
>DASZOZ010000121.1:0-24513 GCA_035550515.1 Allostellaceae bacterium | reverse complement strand
ACGGTCGAGGTCTCGTCCTCGACGATGACCGCCGGCCCTTGCAGCGTCGCGCCGGGGGACAGGGTCGGGCGCTCGTAGATCGCGACCTCGACGAACTCGCCGGTCTCGGGGTCGAACACCGGGCGGCGGCGGGCCTCGCGCGCCGCGAAGGCGGGGGGCAGCGGCGGCGGCGTATCGTCGACCGCCGGGGTCGGCGCCGCGACCAGCACCACCCAGCTCAGCACCTCGACCTCGACGCCCGGGATGACGCGGCTGTAGAGCCGGCGATAGGCCGTCTCGAACGCGGCGTGGATTTCGCCGGCATCCTCGCGGCGATAGGCTTTCGCCGCGAGCGGCACGGCGATCTCGTGACCCTGGCCGCGATAGCGCATCAGCGCCGAGCGGGTCTCGGCGAGCGCGGCGCCGGGCGCGCCGCGGCGGACGATGGCGGCGGCCTCGTCATACATCGCCGCAAGCAGCGAATTGGCGGCGTCGGCGTCGAAATTGTCGAGCCGCTGCAATTGCGTACGCACCACCTCATAGGCGATCGGCGCGCGCAGAAACCCTACCGCCGAGCCGACCCCGGCATTCGACGGGATGAGCACCCGGTCGAGCCCCAATTTGTCGGCCATGCGCGCGGCATGCAGCGGCGCGGCGCCGCCGAACGCGACCAGCGTGCGGCCGCGCGCGTCCTTGCCGCTTTCGATCGCGTGGACGCGGGCGGCGTTGGCCATGTTCTCGTCGACGATCTCGCTCACCCCCAGCGCCGCCAGCTCGAGCGCGAGGTCGAGCTTGCCGCCGACCTCGGCGCGCATCGCGGCCTCGGCGGCGGCGCGATCCAGCGCCATGCGGCCGCCGGAAAACCCGGCCGGGTCGATGCGGCCGAGCAGCAGGTCGGCGTCGGTGACGGTGGGCCGCGCGCCGCCCTGGCCATAGCAGGCCGGGCCGGGATCCGCGCCGGCGCTGTCGGGGCCGACGGTGATGCGCTTGAGATGATCGACACGCGCGATCGAGCCGCCGCCCGCGCCGATCTCGACCATCTCGATGACCGGGATGCGCAGCGGCAGGCCGCTCCCCTTTTTGAAGCGGTAGACGCGGGCTACCTCGAAGGCGCGGCTGGTCTGCGGCTGGAGGTCGTCGATCAGGCAGATTTTCGCCGTGGTGCCGCCCATGTCGTAGCTCAGCACCTTGTCGAGCGCGCATTGCCGGGCGATATGGCCGGCAAAGATCGCGCCGCCGGCAGGCCCCGACTCGACGAGCCGCACCGGGAAGCGGATCGCAGTCTCGACCGTGGTCAACCCGCCGCCCGACGTCATCAGGAATAACGGGCACTTAAAGCCTTCATCCTGCAGCATCGCCTCAAGATTGACGAGATAGCGGCCCATCATCGGCTGGACATAGGCGTTGGCGCAGGCGGTCGACAGCCGCTCGTACTCCCGCATCTCGGGCGACACTTCCGACGACAGGGTCATCGTCACCCCGCCCAGCCGGTCGCGCAAAATTTCCCGCGCCCGCTGTTCGTGCGCGGGGTTGACGTAGGAATGCAGAAAACCGATGGCGACGCTCTCGACACCATTGGCGGCAAGCTGCTCGGCGAGCGCGGCCAAGGCTTTCTCACCGAGCGGCACCACGACCCGGCCGTGCGCATCCATGCGCTCCGGGACGACGCGGCGCAGCCGCCGCGGCACCAAGGGCGGCGGCAGGTCGATATTGACGTCATACTGCTCGAAACGGTTCTCGTGGCGGATTTCGATCGTGTCGCGAAACCCTTCGGTGGTCACCAGCGCGGTCCTGGCGCCCTTGCGTTCGATGATCGCGTTGGTCGCCAGCGTCGTGCCGTGGATGATGATCGACAGCTCGTCCGGCCTAAGCCCCGCCTGCTCCAGCACCGCGTGGATCGCCGCCAGCACGCCGCGTTCCGGCGCTTGGGGCGTGGTCAGGATCTTGGCGCTGTATCGCGTACGCCCCACCTCGAGCGCCACATCGGTGAACGTGCCGCCGATATCGACGCCCAGCCGCGCCTCGCCCTGTTCCGCCACGCTCAGCAACCCCGCCGCTTATCGATTAGGGTGGCGCGCAGTCTTTGGCGGGGCGGCGCGCGGTGTCAACCGCGGCCTTTGTTGCCCGCGCGGCCCAAGCTGCTCATCCCGGATCGCCGCATAGCCTGATAGGATAAAGCCGGCCGCCGGCGCCGGGAATACCGGCGGCAGGACATTCGAGGGGACCATGAGCTATCCGTCGGTCGTGCCCCACGCCTATCAGATCGATGTCGTCGACCAGGTCGGGCGAGCCTACCGCGCGGTTTTCGATCGGCTGCGGCTTGTCGCCGAGATGGCACTGCTGCCGTATGCGATCGTGTTGGCCGCGGAGCTTGTCGCGCTGCTGATGCCGGGCGGCGTGACCGGCGGCATCCTCGCGGTGGTGGTCCGGGCGGCCGGTTTTTTGCTGTTCGGCAGCGTCTTCCTGGTCCGCTGGCACCGCTTGGTGCTGCTCGACGAAAGAGCCGGAAACGGCTTTGTCCCGCCGGGCTGGACGGATTTCGTCATCGCCGAGATAAAGCTTGGCGCGATCCTGCTGGCGGGCTGGCTGGTGATGGTGGCGTTGGCCGTGCTGCCGCCGCATTTCCTCACCGTCGTGTTGGCCACGGTCGGCGGTGTGGCGCTGACGCTGGCGGTTGCGCGGGTGTCGCTGGTTTTCCCGGCGGCGGCCGTCGAGCAGCCGATTGGGTTGCGTACCGCTTGGGATTGGGTCGGCGGCAATTTCTGGCGCCTCTTTGCCTGCGCCCTCGCCGCCTATTTCCCGTTCCTGGTCGCCGGGATGGTCATCACCGCGATCGGCGGGGTTTTCCCGTCGCTGTTATGGATGGTGTTCGAGGCGCTGCGCCTCGCGGTGTCGTTTGTCGGGCTCGCCGTCGTCGCCGCGCTGTTGTCGCAGCTTTATCGCGATATCGGCCGGAACAAGAGCCCGGGCTGATCGCCTTGGCATCGCCGCCGCACCGACGCAAATTTGCCATCGGCAGGCGAAACGATCGCCAAAACCTCGAACAGAGGGGACGGTGATGAGAGTGCTGCGCGATTTTCGCTGGGCCGCGGTGGTGACCGTGGCGCTGCTGACGCCGGCCGAGGCCGCGGAGCCGACCCTGACCCGCGTGGTGTTGTCGAGCGGCGGTGTCGGCTATTTCGAGTATGAAGCGAGTGTCGACGGCGATGCGTCGCTGACCCTCGACGTGCCGCTCGACCAGGTGGACGACGTGCTGAAGAGCCTCGTCGTCTATGACGCGGACGGCCGGGCCGGCGAAATCACCTTGCCGGGCCGGGAGCCGCTGGCCCACAGCCTCGGCGATCTGCCGTTCGACCCGGCGGCGCTGGGGTCGATGTCCGCCCTCCTCAACGCGCTGCAAGGCAGCGAGGTGCGTGTCGGCGGCGACGACCCGATTGCTGGACAGCTGCTCCACGCCGAGGAGGCCACCGTGCACGGCCAGAACGGCACCGCCGAGACGGTGACCCGGGTGACGGTGCTGAGCGACCGCGGGCTCCGCCAGGTGGCGGTGCGCGACCTCGATACCATCGCCTTCGCGGACCCGGCGCTGCAGGCCAAGCTGCAGGCGGCGCTCGCCCAAATCGCCGGGTATCGCGCCCGGGGCCGGCGCGAGCTGGCGATCACCACGCACGGCACTGGCAAGCGCAACGTGCGGCTCGGCTATGTCGTGGCGATGCCGTTGTGGAAGGCGTCGTACCGGCTCGTCATCCCCGCCGACGCCAAAGCCGGCACCGCGCGGCTGCAAGGCTGGGCGGTGCTGGAGAATTTCAGCGGCCGGGACTGGTCGAATGTCGCGCTGACCCTGCTGTCGGGCAGCCCGGTGACGTTCAGGCAGGCGCTCTATGAGAGCTATTACGTAACGCGCCCGACGGTGCCGGTCGAAGCGGGGAGCCGGGTGCTGCCTCCGCCCGACACCGGCAGCGCCGCCGATCTCGGCGAGGGCAAGGCAAAGCGCGCGGCGGTACCCGCAGGGCCGAAGGACCGGGCCTTTGCCGCCGGCCAGGCGGCGCCGGCGGCGATCCCTGCTCCGGTAGCGCCGCCCGCGCCCCCGCCGGCGGCGGTCGAGGCGGCAACGGCGGCGGAGAATGCCACGCAGATCGCCTTTACCTTGCCCTACAAGGTCAGCGTCACCGCCGGGCAAAGCCTTGTCGTGCCGCTGATCGACCGCGACCTGCCGACCCGGCGCATCGATCTCTACCAGCCGGCAACGATCCGCAACCATCCACTCGCCGCCATCGAGCTTGCCAACACCGCCGACACCGGCCTGCCGCCCGGCGTGCTGACGCTGTATCAGCAGGGCGACCACGGCGCCGACTATCTCGGCGACGCGCGGCTTGCGGCGACGCCTCCGGGTCAGAAGCGGCTGCTCAACTATGCGGTCGACGAGAAGGTCGCGGTCGACCAGAACGGCAGCTTCACGGAATCGGTCGTCAAGGCGACCATCGCCGAGGGCGTGATGCACGTCTCCCGGCTGCAGCGCCGCACGACGACCTACACGGTCAACAGCGCCGTCACCCCGCCGAGCCTCGTGATCGAGCAGGCAAGGCTGGGCGGCTGGACACTGGCCGCGCCGGGCAACGCCGAGCACACCGCCGATGCCTACCGCTTTCCCGTCCCCCTCGACGCGACGGGCAACGGCAGCATCAGCGCCGTCGAAGAGCAGCCGACCGATGAGACGATCCGGCTCGTCGATCTGCACGACGACCGGCTCGGCGCGCTTGTCTCGGCGCGCGAGATCGATCCGAAACTGCGCCAGGCGCTCGCCGCGATCGTCCAGCGGCGGCAGGCGGTCAGCCGCCAGCAGGGCGAACTCGACCGGCTCAACACCGAACGCAGCCGGCTCATGGAGGACGAAACGCGGCTGCGCGACAATTACACCGCCGTGAAGGACGATCCGGCGACGCGCAAGACGATGCTCGACAAGCTCAAGACCGCGGATGCCGCGATCGACGACAACAATACCGCCATCGCCAAAGCCACCGCCGCACTCGGCGCCGCACAAGCCGACCTGTCGGCCTATATCAGCGGCTTGCGGCTCTGACCCGACATCACCGTGACGCTTCCGGGCCGGACGCCGTGCTGCACCGGGCTTGGCCAGGACATTCCCGCAAAACAGGCGCCGCGACAGTAGCTCGCGGGTCGACGGCAAGGCTAAACTGGCACGCACTTTGCGGTATTATGGCATAATTGCCGCGCAAACATCCGTCATGGACTTTGACAGTGAACGGCGGCCATTCGAGCTTCGCGATCGACTTTGGGCAGGGCGGCAACAGTCACCTATTCCGCAAAGAAGGATGGTCCGAGCCCGAGCCGCGCTATACCTGGACCACGGGCTTGGCCAGCAGTCTCGAACTGCCCCGGCCGGAAGAACCCGGAGAATATCTGCTCGAACTGAGCGTCCATCCCTTTGTTTCCGAAGAAAAAGTGCCGGCACAAAAACTCCGGGTCGTCATCAACAATGCCGAGGTCGGCGATTTCGATGTTCGCGTGACCTCGTCGCTGGAGTGTCTGTTGCCGTGGAACCTGCTAAAAGCCGGCGACACGGTCGCCGTCGAGTTTGCTCACCCGTTTGCCGCCTCGCGCAGCGCGGTCAACGGCGAGCCCGACGAACGGCTTATCGCCCTCGCCTTTCAGCGGATCAGCCTGCGCAAGCTGCAGGACGTGGTGGACGCGGCCGCGGCTCCGGCGCCCTTCGTTGCGGCGAGTCCTGCCGCCGACGCCGCGGAGGGCCATGTCGACGCATATGGCTATTACCCCTCGGCGGCTTGCTGGGTGTTTGTCGGCTGGTCGTCGCACCGTTGGACCGACGCGCTCGATGCGGTCACCGCGCGGTTTGACGACCGCGCCGAAAACACCGCGACGGCCAGCGGTTTCTACGACCTCCCCGGACTACGGGGGCGCGGCCGAGGGTTCGTGCTGGCGATCGACGCCAAACCCCGCAAACACCAGCTCAGCAAGAGCCGCTTGCTGGCGCTGCAGGTCGCGACGGCGCGGTTCACCCTTACGATCGACGGCCACGGCAGGACACCGCTGGGCGTGGAACAGCTCGACCGGGTGCTGCGGCCAATTTTCGCCTCGGCTGTCGCCGAAAGCGATTTTGGGGCCGTGCTGGCGCGGTTGCCCGCCGAGCTTGCCGCCGGCCTGCCGCTGCCGCGTCCGGCGAGCCATCGCGAGCGCACAGCCGACGCGAGCGCCATGCCGGCGGCATTTGAAGGTCATATCGATTTCTGCGGCTATCACGCGGCGGTGGGCGGCTGGCTGTTTTGCGGC
This sequence comes from Allostellaceae bacterium, assembly GCA_035550515.1. GTDB lineage: Bacteria > Pseudomonadota > Alphaproteobacteria > ATCC43930 > CGMCC-115725 > DATARH01. Next base: position 18,225 of record DASZOZ010000121.1, on the reverse strand, counting down.
TGGGTCACCGCCGCCTGGCCGGAGGACGGAGCGCCGATCGTCATCGCGCAGTTCGTTGACGGCGACGTCTCCGGGCGGCCGGCGGCGACATTTTATCACCGCGACGAAATCGGTGACCGCGGTGTGGGGGTCGTCTTTCTGCTGCCTGCCGATCCCGGCGACCGAGAGCGGCTGCTTTCGGTCGCGATCGAATTTCCGACATTCACCACGACCATTCCGGCGACTCAAGGCGGTGCCTACGGCGAGAACGCGCTTCTGGCCGCGCTGCGTCCGATCCTCCTCCACCGCGAATTGCGGCCCGATCGGGCCGGGTTGCGGAGCCGGCTGTTCGGCGCCAGCGCCGCCGCCAGCCCGGCCGCTGCGGCGGTCGTCCCGCCGGTCCGGTTCGGCGGGCATGTCGATTTTTACGGCTATCACCCTCCGGCGCAGGCCTGGTTCTTCTGCGGCTGGGTGTCAAAGTCCTGGAACGACGCCGACAAGCCCCGCTTGGCGACCGCCCGGTTCGAGCGCGGCACGGCGGGCGGTGAGACGACGCTGGCAACCTTTTACTACCGCGACGACCTCGAAGGCCGCGGCGTCGGTTTTGTCCTCGCCCTGCCCAGCCCCGACAGCGACCGCAACCACCTGGTCTCGCTCGACCTCACCTTCGCCGACGGCACGGTCGCGCTGCACACGACCGCCGCCGGGCCGAACCTGCCGCCGCGCGAGCTGGTGGAGTGGCTGACCCCGCTGCTGACCGGCGGCGAGGCCAACTCCAACCGGTCGCGCCTGCAGGCGATGCTGCTGCCGGCCGCAGCCGACGCCGGCCGGCATGGTACGCAGCAAGGGTTTGTCGATTTCTACGGCTATCACCCGATTGCCGGCGGCTGGCTGTTTTGCGGCTGGGTGTCGCGCGAAGCGGAAGACGCCACCGGCAAGCCGACGGTCACGGCGCAATTCGAGCGCGGCGACGTGCGCGGCGAGGCCGCGAGCATCCATTACGCCCGCGAGGATCTCGGCGATCGCGGGCTTGGTATCGTGCTGTTCATGTCCGGCCCCGGAAGCCCGCTCGGCGGGTTGTCTTCGGTGACGGTCGACGCGGCAGACCTCTCGTTCCGCATCTATCCCGGCCTGGCGACCCGCCGCTTGCGCGAGCAGGAGCTGCTGTCGTCGCTCCGCGGCATCGTCGCCGGCGCGATACCCGGCGTCCGCCGCGACGTGATGCTGGCGATCCTCGGCCGGGAAGGGTTTACCGGCGCGGACACGATCGGCCAGTTGAGCGACCGCATCTTCCTCGAGCTCGACGAGGCGATCTTTTGCGAACCCGACGGCATGGTGCTGATCGGCTGGCATCTCGCCAAGCCCGGTGCGGTGCGGCACATCCGGCTGCGCTGCGGCGCCCTCGTGTCGACGATCGATCTGGATGACGGCCTTCGGGTCGATCGGCCGGACGTGCTGGCGGCGGTCGGGACGGAGCACGGGTTCGACGATCCCCGCTGCGGGTTTATCGTGTTCCTGCCGCACGCGGTCGACGGTGCGGGCACGCCCTATATCGAGATCGAGACGCGGCGCGGCGAGGTCGGGTATCGCCTGGTGCCGCCGCCGAAGCTTGGCGGCATCGCCGCGATACGCCGGTTGCTCGAATGCTTCGACGTGCGTTTTCTCGACGTGCCGCGCGCCTACGATCGCGTGGTCGGCCCCGCGGTCGAGCTGCTGAACAAAAACCGGCTCGAGACCGGACCGAACGTCGCCAGCCTCGAATTCGGCACGCCCCCTGCCAATCCGGCGTTCTCGATCATCGTCCCCCTTTATGGCCGGATCGATTTTGTCGAGTACCAGATCGCGCTGTTCTCCGCCCATCCGCCGAGCCGTGAGTTTGAGTTCATCTATGTGCTCGACGACCCGTCCAAGCGGCGTGAGGCGCAGTTTCTCTTCACTTCGGTCCATGAGCGGTTCCGCATGCCGTTCCGCGCGCTGCTGCTCGACCGCAATGTCGGTTTCGCCCCGGCCAACAATATCGGGCTGCGGCATGCCCGCGGCATCTATGTCTGCTATCTCAATTCGGACGTGTTTCCCGGAACGCCCGACTGGCTCGAACGCCTCGCGGCGCGCCTCGCCGCCAATCCCGAGCTTGGGGTGATCGGCCCCCTATTGCTCTACGAAGACGGATCGGTGCAACACCAGGGGATGTCGTTCCGGCGGCTGAGTGAATTCGGCGGGTGGAACTTCGGGCATCACCCCGGCAAGGGGATGCAGCTCGGCAATGCCAAGGGGATGCGGCGGTGCATCAGCATTACCGGCGCCTGCATGCTGTTGCGCCGCGCGCTGGCCGAGCGGGTGCGCGGCTTCGATGAAGCATATGCGATCGGCGATTTCGAAGACTCCGATCTGTGCCTGAGGCTGAACCGGATGGGCCTGGCCGCTGCGGTCGATTTGGAGGTTCATCTCTTTCACCTGGAACGGAAGTCGCAGGCGCGTGCGGCGGCGAGCTGGCGGATGAACCTGACCTTGTATAACGCCTGGCTCCATGAACGCCGTTGGGCCAGGGCCATCGCGGCACATCCCCAAGCGCTCGCGCCGACGCCGTTCGGCGAAGGGCCGGCCGATGGCTGACAGGGCCGCACCGCCGCGGCGCGCGCCGCGGGCCGGCAGGGGGACGGACCGCCTGCGCATTCTGGTCGCCGCGCACGGTCACCCGGAGATGTCGAAGGGCGGCGCGGAAATCGCCGCCTACCAGCTGTTTCAGGAACTCCAGGCGCGCGGCGACAGCGATGTCTGGTTCATGGGCTGCGACCGGACGATGGAAGCGGACCGCACTGGCGCCGTCTTGATGCAGCCGTTCTCGGCGCGCGAATATATCTACGCACCCGGCGATTTCGACTGGTTCAAATTCGCCAACCGGGACTACAAGTTTCCCAGTGACTTTTCTCAATTGCTGACGGAATTGAACCCCGACGTCATTCACTTTCATCACTATATGAATTACGGCGTCGAGGTCTTTTACAATGTGCGAACGACGCTGCCGCGCTGCAAAATCTTGCTGACGCTGCACGAGTTTCTCGCGATATGTCATCACTATGGGCAGATGATTACCAAGGCGCACCGCAATCTGTGCTACGAAGCGAGCGCCATTCGCTGTCAGCGATGTTTTCCCGAGTTCAGCCGATCCGACTTCTATCTGCGCAAGCGCTATATCCAACGGTTTTTCGATCTGGTGGACGGGTTCACCGCACCCAGCCGCTTCCTCGCCGAGCGCTACATCGCCTGGGGGCTGCCGGCGGAAAAGATGCACGTCATCGAAAATGTCATCCCGGCGGTGCAGGCTGCGACACCGGTCAGGCCGATCGCCCGCTCCGGCCCGCTGCGGATCGGCTTTTTCGGGCAGATCTCCTTGCTCAAAGGCATCAACGTGCTGTTCGATGCGGCGGAAACCCTCGCGGACGACGCCATTGGCGAGGCGGTGTTCGAAATCTTCGGCGACTACCGCAACCAGCCGCTCGAATTCCAGAACGACTTTCTCGAACGCTTGCCGAAGGCCGGGCGCAATGTCCGGTTTCACGGGCCCTACGACAGCAGCCGCGTCGACGATCTGATGCAATCGGTCGATGTCGTGCTGATGACGTCGATCTGGTGGGAGAACTCCCCGGTCGTCATCCAGGAAGCCTTCCGCAATCGTCGTCCGGTAATCTGCCCGGACATCGGCGGCATGGCCGAGAAGGTGCGGCACGGCGTTGACGGTTTTCATTTCCCGGTCGGCAGCGCCATCGCGCTCGCCGCGCTGGTGCGGCAGCTCGCGGCCGACCGCGGCATCCTCGAAAAACTGGCCGAGACGATGGCCGCCCCGCCGACCGCCGCCGAAATCGTCGAGGCGCATATGCGGCTTTACCGCGAGCCTGCCGCGACCGGATCGGGCACAAACACGCTCCTCGGGGCGGAGTAGCGACGTGACGATCAGGGGAACCGTCGACGCGGTGACGACAAAGGGGGCGACGGGCTGGGCCTACGCCCCGGGACGGCGCGACGACATCGTCGTGCAAGCGGTGTTGAGCCACGAGGTCATCGGCGATGCGGTGGCGACCGGTTACCGGCCGGACCTCGCCGCCGTCGGCATGGGCAAGGGCAATTGCGGCTACACGATCGAATTCTATCGCGAGATCGACCCTCTGTACCTGCCGTTTGTCAGCGTCAAGGTCGATGGCGGCGATGCCGAGCTGCCGCGCGCCGGCCAGCTCGGCTTTAGCGAGTTCTTCACTGCGCTCCATGGCGCACATCCGGCCGCGGGGCGGTCGCGCAGCGTGTTGGGAGGCTTGTGGACGGATCGCACCGACGCCGCCGCGATGCTCAAGGCCAAGACGGAGATCGGTCAGATCGCGCCGGAGGTGGCGCCGATCGTCGGCCAGCTGGTTCATCTCGGCATTGCGATCGTGGAACCGCTCGAGGGGTTTCACGATCGGCCGGCCGGCGAGCCAGACGGCGCGCGTCTCGCCCGGTTTCTCGAGGCGACGCCCTTGCTGACCGCGCTGCGCGCCGTGCTTGAGGACAACCCCCTGGTGGTCGCGGCGGCACCGTGCCATGGCGACACCGCGCTGGTGCAACCGAGCGCGGAAAGCCGGCTCCCGTCGGCGGCGGAATGCCTGGTCGTCGCGACACCGGCGGCGGATCACGACATCGCCGTCGAGATCGTCCGCGACAGCCATCGGCTGCCGGAATTCACCCCGGGCGGCGTCTCCCGCTGGGCGAATGGGCAGGTCCATGCCGGCATCGAGATCGCCGCGGCGCGGCAGGGGCTGCTGACCCGCCATGCGCTCTCCCCGGGCGCTGCCGCCCTGATCGGACCGGGCACCATTTACCGGTTGCGCTGCAGCGAGGAAGCGGCGGGGCTTAAAATGATCTGCGCCCCGGCGCGCGCCATGCCCATGGCGCTGGCCGGGGACACCAGCCGACGCGAAACGGTCGGCAAAAGCGGTTTGCGCCTGTGGTTATGAAGTCGGTTCGCGTGAGAGCACGGTATGGGTATCAGAGGAAGTCTCGATGCGGTCGAGCGGTTTCAGATCCGCGGATGGGCCTTCGATCCGGACAACCCTACCCATGCCGTGCAGGTCGAGATCCTGCTCGATGACAAGCGCATCGCCGCCGTTCCGGCGACGCTGTACCGCGAGGACTTGGAACGCAGCGGCGAAGGCGACGGTCGCCACGCATTTGTCGTGAACATGGATGCCCCGCTCGCCGATGCCGATTTGCCGCGGGTCATGGCAAAGGCATTCGACGCCGATGGAGCATTCCTCCTCCTGCCGAAGGGTCCCCACGCCGCGGGCATCGTCGATCCGGCGAACCATCCGGCACCGCCCACGCCAAAGCCGATCGCGCGGATTTCGGTCGAGACCAGCCATATCGACGAAACCCAGCGACCGGTCTTCGTCCTCGGCGCCGCCCGCTCGGGAACCAGCGCCATGGCCCAGGCCCTTTTGAAACTGGGAACATTCGAGGGCCACGAAGAGGGGCACATGCTCGACTTGCTGGCCCATCTCTCGGTCACCGTGACGAGCTTCTACCGGCTCAACGCCGACGAGATCGCGGGTGACCGCAACACGGCCGTCGTGCGCGTGCCGCCGCGGTTTTACCAGGAAGGGCTCGACGGCGTCTTTATCGAGCTGGTGCGTCGGCTCTATCCGACCGGGCGCTGGATCGACAAGACGCCGAATTCGGACATGGTGCATCTCGCACCGCGGTTTAAGAAAATCTGGCCGCAAGCCCGGTTCATTTTCATGCGGCGGCGGTTCCTGGAAAACGCCGTGTCCCGCTCGCGGAAGTTCCCGCACCACAGCTTCGAACGAACCGCGCGCGAATGGGCGCAGGCAATGGACGGATGGCTGCAAGTCAGGGACCATCTCCGCGGCGCGGCAGTCGAGATCGATCAGAAATTTCTCAGCGAGCAGCCGGAGATCGTCAGCCAACGCCTCGCGCCGTTTCTGTCATTGACGGCGGTGGAAGAAGCCCGCCTGTCGCAAGCGCTGCGCTATGACCGACCCGAACGAACCTCCGCGATCCACCAAGAGGATTGCGATCTGTCGCAAATGGGCTGGGGAGAGCATGAACGGGGCTACTTCGCCCAATACTGCGAGAAATTGCTGTCGGCTTATGGTTATAGTATTGATGCTTCGTATTACCTGCCCGACTTTGATAAGAGTGGCTTTGTCTATGCATGACGGGGCGCGGCTGGGTTAGCCCGCCCGTGTCTCGGCGATGGAGATTGGTTCGATGCCGATAAGAGGCAGCCTCGATCGCTGCGACGACCAGTTGATCGAGGGCTGGGCGACACTCGTCGATCAGCCCGAGAAGAAGCTGTCGCTGGAAGCCGTGCTCGGTGACCGGGTCGTCGGCCGGTTCGTTGCCGATCGTTTTCGCGCCGACCTCAACGAAGCCGGGATTGCCGACGGCGAATGCGCTTTCAGCTTTGCGATGCCGGCCTTTGTCCCCAAAAGCGAAATCCGCAACCTTGCGGTGCGGATTGAAGGGGCTCCGCTCTATCTCCGCCCGCCGGCTGCCGGACCCGGCTGCGGGGCGGCGGTCCGCGAGACGGTCAGCCGCTTCGGCGGGCTGTGGATCGACCGTCACGATTGGCTTGACCGCCTGGCGGAGAAATATCGCCGGGGCGACATCTCCGACGCGTTGTCGGCACGCATCTTTCGCTTTGTCCGCGACGGCTATCTGGTGATCGAAGGCGCGGTCCCGCCGCCGATGGTCGCCCGCATCAACGACGACGTCGAGCGGCTGTGGCAAAAGCCGCCCGAGGGGCTGCTGATCGAAACATTCGAACCCGACGGGCAGATGCGCTACATCCCGCCCGACATCCGCTACCGCGGCGGACGGACAAAGCTGCTCGACGTTTACGCCTTCTGCGATGCGGCACGTGAAGCGACCGCAGCCGCCGAGGTCGTCGAATTTCTCACCGCGGTGTTCGAGGATAAGCCGAAAGCCTTCCAGGGGTTGCATTTCTGGAACGGCTCGCAACAGGCGATGCACAAGGACACCGCCTACGTCAAGGTCGACACCAACCCGATGCACCTCGCCGCGACCTGGCTTGCGCTCGAGGATGTGGAGCCCGGCATCGGCGAACTCGAATACTATGTCGGCAGCCACCGCGCACCCGATTTCCTGTTCGGCGGCAACAGCAAGTGGATGGAGTCACATACCGAGGAGCACGACAGTTTTCTGCAAAGCCTGCACGATGACGCCGAACGCTATCACCAGACCCGCACCAGCTTTCTCGCCAAGGCCGGAGACGTCCTGGTCTGGCATGCCGACCTGGCGCATGGCGGCGCGGCGATCACCAAGCCGGGCCGCTCGCGGCGCAGCCTGGTGACGCATTTCACCAGCGCCGCCGACGAACCGTTCTACCGCCGGAACTCGCAGTACCGTGAAGGCGAGCTGCAAGGATGCATTTTCACCTCCGCCTACTACAACGTGCCGTAAGAAAAACCACCGACGGACCGGGGAGACGATTATGCGCAAAGGACTCGTCACCGATTTTGACGGACGTTACGTCTCCGGCTGGGTCGACCGCGAAAGCCGCATCAGCGTTTTCGTCGACGACATCTCGGTCCGCACCGGCATAAAGCTGAAATACACCGATGAAGTGCGGCACTTCATCGTGGACATCGACGCCGCCGGGCCGCATGACGAGACGCCGAAGATCGTCATCAAGTTTGCCGGAACCGACATCCCCGTCCCGGTCGGCGCACCGCTCGAAGGCGTGGTCAACCCGGTGGACGATCCCCTGCGCGAGAGCCTGCCGCAATATATCGGCAATATTGTCGATCTTCCCTGCCCCCCTCAGGAATTCCTCGACTATATCGGCAGCGGCGCGGCAGGTCGCCGCGGTTTCCTGCAGGTGGGGGCGATCAACCTCGTCGAGCTCCTCTATTTCGGGATGATCCCGCGCGGCGACCGGCGCATCCTGGTCGACCTGGGATGCGGCTGCGGCCGGACCGCGCTGGCGCTCGCGCCGGTCCTCAAACCCGGCGACGCCTATGTCGGTTACGACACCTGGCACAAGGGTATCGAATGGGCCACGGAACATTTGTCGTCGCGCTATCCGACGCTGCACTTTTTCGCCTTTCCCGCGGACAACCGCGCGCGCCGCGGCGGTTATCAGGCCGACCATACCTATCCCGTCGATCTGGCCGACAATACGGCCGATACCGTCACCGCCAATTCGCTCTTCACCCACCTGCGGCTGCCGGCGGCAACCACCTATCTGCGAGAAATTTACCGCGTGCTGAAGCCTGGCGGGCGGGCATTCCTGACCTGGTTTCTCTCGTTCGACGGACACCCGTATGTCGAGGCCACATTCGACAGCGCACAGAAGACCGATGACGGCTACTTCGTCACCGATGAAGGCTATGTCGACGCCTATCTTTTTGAGGACAAGGTGCTGCAGGCGGCGCGCGACGCCGGCTTCACGCTTCTGGTGAAGCGTTACGGCGGATGGCCGGGACCGGAGCGGGCACGGCATGCGCGGCAGATGCAGGACCTGCTGGTGCTGCTGAAACCGGTGTCGGTGCCCGCCGACGGCTGGAAGTTCTCGACGGCGCAAGCCTACCGGGAGGCGGCCAACGAGCTTGAACAGGCCGGCGACGCGGCACGCGCGCGGGCGCTGCTCGCCGAAGCCGAGCTGCAATTCCCCAACGACCCGTTCGTCTACATCCGGCGCAGCTACGCCATCATGGCGGAGGATCGGCAGGCGGCCGCGGTCCGCTGGGCGACCTGCCGGTTGCGCTTTCCCGAATACGCCGACGGCTGGATCCATGGGGCCTTGCTGTTGGAGCATCTCGGGCAGCGGGATGCGGGGGTCGCCCTGCTCGACGAGGCGCTGCCGCGTTTCGCATCGGATATCCGCGTGTTGATGCCGAGGGCCTATCTCGCCGCCGGCCAGAGGCAATGGGACCAGGCCCGGCAGTTCTGGCAACGGGTGCTCGACCACGCGCCGGACAATGAGGAAGCGCGCCGCGAATACCAGAATGCTCTGGCCCGCATGGAAAACGCGTAAATGAGCCGGCCTGCCGAGCGGAGCGGACGCCGTCGCGCCGGCCCGGTTCGGCTCCGCGGCCGACCGCAGGCATCGCGGACCCCGGAGCCGGATCTGGCCGAGCTGCGGAAACTCGCCGACGAAGCCGGGCCGGAAGCTGCCCTTCCGCGGGTGCTTGCGCTGGTCGAGAGAAATTCCGGCGCCGCACAGCCGCGGCTCCTCGCCGCGGAGCTGCTGTCGCGGCTCGGCCGTCACGACGAGGCCGAAGGCCTGCTGCGCGCCGGCCTCGACGCGGCACCCGACAATCGAGAATTGGCGGCCGCCTACGCCCGATCGGCGCAAGACCGCGGCGACAGAGCATCGGCGCTGGACCGCTGGCTCGCTTACCGCGAGCGGTTCCCCGAGGACCCGCTCGGACACGACACGGCGGGGGGTTTGCTGCTCGACCTGGGCCGGCTCGACGATGCGGAGAAAATATTGGCGGCGGGCGCCTTGCTGCCCGAGCCCGGCCGGGAGATGCTGCGGAATTACGCCCGCGTCGCACAGCTCCGCGACGACTGGCCGGAGGCGCTCCGGCGTTGGAATGCGTTCCGGCAGCAGTTCCCCGAGGACACCGGCGGCTACTCGGGCGCCGCCGTCGCGCGTCACCAGGTCGCGCTGGGGGAAATCCGCGAAGCCGACGCCCTTTTGGAGCAAGGCTTGGAGCTGTTCCCGCAGAACGGGGACATCATCGGCACCTACGCCCGGCTGGCGCACACCCGGCGCGCCTGGCTGGAGGCTCTCGACCGTTGGCAGCTGTGCCGCCGGCGCCTGCCGGACGATCCTGTCGGCTATGCCGGCCTCGGCGAGGTCTTGCGCACGCTCGGCCGCTTCGACGAGGCGGAGGCGGTCCTCAGCGAAGGCGCGCGCCGAATACCGGGCAACCAGGGCATTTTGTCGGCGCAGGCCCGGGTGGCTTTCGACCGGCGCGACTGGCAAGCCGCGCTCGAGCGCTGGACCGCCCATCTGCAGCTTTTTCCCGACGACAGCATCGCGCAAGCACAGCTTCAACTGGTCCTAGGCGAGCTGAATCGCTTTCACGAGGCGACTGCACTGCCTCTTGGCCGGCAGCAGCCATCGGCGGCCGACGGCGACCTGCCGCCGGCACAGCTCATGCTGAAATTCGAGTCGCTCGGACAGGACTGCGAGTTCGGCATCGTGCAGCGTCATTTCGGCGCCGAACCTTTAGGGCTGCTGCGCTTCACCCTGACGCCGATCGAGCTGCTGGCCGAGGCCCTCGGCGACCGGCTGGCCGGCATCGGCGAGACGGACAATACCGAGATCGGTATCCGGAACGGCGAATACGTCACCGGGGACAAGCGCTACCAGATGCGGATGCACACTTTTATCAGGGCCGACGAGGGCGATCCGCAGCGGCGGCTCGACGGCTTCTGCCGCCGGTTGCGCTTTCTGCGCGACAAGCTGCTCGACGATCTGGCGGAGGGGCGCAAGATCTTTGTGTATGCCTGGGGGCAAACGACATCCGACGACAGCGTTCGCGGCCTCTACCGCGCGCTATGCGGCTTTGGCCGCAACCGGCTGCTGTTTGTCCAACCGGCGGAGCCGGGGAACCAGGCGGGAGCGCTGCGGCGACTGGATGACGGGCTGATGCTCGGCTATGTGGATCGGCTGTCGACCGAGAACCCGTCATTTCCCGTCTGGCTGGAGCTCTGCCGGCAGGCGCATCAGCAAATGGCGCCGGTTGGCTCCTGAGACATCATCAACGGGAAAGGGGACGGCGCATAAAGGCCACGACATCCTGGTGGATGTCCCAAGCCCGCTCCTGCGCCATCACCTGGACGATCTCGTCATCGACAAATTTTCTGATAAACCAATCGAAACCGATAAGGGCAATCCCGTAGCCCTGCTGATGCGGATAATCGCAATAGCCAAATCCCGTAGCACGATATTCGGAGCAAATTTTTGCTGCCGCCGCCGGCGTCAAATTGTAGCTCAGGAACTCGTTTTCCAACTTATGCTGGAGGGCAAACGTTTCGAGATTTGACAGCGCGTACCGTCCGATAGTGGTCAAGACCATAAGACCGTTGGGCTTCAATCCCGCCTTCATCTTGCTGAGCAATTCAATCGCGCTGTCTTCGGGAAGATGCGTGAAGACCGAGCCGGCCCAGATCAAGTCGTATGCCCCCGCCGGCAAGTCGGCGCCCATATCCTCGCAGCCGAATTCGCGGATGCACCACTCCACGGCACGCGCATCCAGTTCCGTCACATCGATGGCCGCAGCGGGGAACATGGCGCGCAAATATCGCGCCACGCGGCCATACCCCGAACCAAAATCGAGCACCCGTTCGACCGGGGCCGCGTCTCCCCCGTAGTTCAGCCGAGCCAGCAAAGCCTGCGTTATGTTAATACTCGCGGAACGGCCGACCGCATAATAATGCTGATCGTTTCCCTCATACATCTGATCTCGTAAAGATATCGCTCTAGATATATTCAATTTTGACAGAAAGTCGACTACGCCTGTCAATTGGGCATTCATCGAAACTACTTTCTCATCCGCAATGCGTTCTCGCGACCTTTTATTGCTTCCTCATTCTCGGGGTTTTCTTGAAGGATCATTTGCCAGAACGCGTCCGCCTCCGCCCAGTTATCTTGCCGTTGGGCAAAATAGGCTCTGACGGTCAGGACACGCACATCCGCCGGAAATCGGCGAACCGCGTCGTCGAGCAATATCGATGCGGCCTGCCGACGCCCGAAATTTTCGAGCAGCAATGCGCCGTGGACCCATCCGTCCATGTATTGCGGGAAGCGAGCCCGGCTGGTCGACCATCGCCCGGCGGCGGTTTCCGGATCGTCGGCCATGATGGCGTAGGTCCGCCGGATGTAGATCAGCGGATCGTCGGGGAATTGCCTCTCGGCTTCGGCCAGCAAGGCGGCCGCTTCGGCCTTTTGTCCGGCCTGCTCCAGTTCGTCCACCGCCCGCCGATAGGCTCCAGGGTTTGCAAATGTCCAACCCCCGGCCGGCAGTTCGCTCATCGCGCGGCTACGCCGCCTCGTCCTCTTCGTCCTCGCGCTCCGGAACCGGCCCGGAATCCAGCCCCTTGGCGGCGGGATCGCGGTCGACCAGCTCGATCAGCGCCATCGCCGCGTTGTCACCATAGCGATAGCCGGCCTTGATGATCCGGGTGTAGCCGCCCGGGCGGGCGCGATAACGCTCGGCCAGCGTCGTCACCAGCTTGTCGGCGAGCTTTTCGTCATGCAACGCCGCGATGGCGCGGCGGCGGTTGGCCAGCCCGCCGCGGCGGCCCATCGAGATCAGCCGTTCGACGACCGGGCGCAAATCCTTCGCCTTCGGCAGGGTCGTGGTGATCTGCTCGTGCTTGATCAGCGAGGCGCAGAGGTTCTCGAACATCGCCTTGCGATGTTCGGACCGGCGGCTGAAGCCGCGTCCGTGCATGCCGTGGCGCATGGTTCGATCCTCTCCCCTCTTTCCCTAGGCGCGCTTTAGTAAGGCTCGTCGATGCGTTTGGCCAGATCCTCGATATTCTCGGGCGGCCAGTTCTGGATCTCCATCCCCAGATGGAGCCCCATATTGGCCAGCACCTCCTTGATCTCGTTCAAGGATTTGCGGCCGAAATTAGGCGTGCGGAGCATCTCGGCCTCGGTCTTCTGCACGAGGTCGCCGATATAGACGATGTTGTCGTTCTTCAGGCAGTTGGCCGAGCGCACCGACAGTTCGAGCTCGTCGACCTTGCGCAGCAGGTTCTTGTTGATCAGCGGCTCGCCGGTCGCTTCCTTCTCGACCGCGTGGCGCGGCTCCTCGAAATTGATGAAGAGCTGCAGCTGGTCCTGCAGGATGCGCGCGGCCAGCGCGACGGCGTCCTCCGGCGTCACCGCGCCGTTGGTCTCGACCCGCATCGACAGGCTGTCATAATCGGTCACCTGGCCGACGCGGGTATTCTCGACGCGGTACGACACCTTGCGCACCGGGCTGAACAGCGCATCGACCGGGATGAGGCCGATCGGCGCGTCCTCCGGCCGGTTCGCGGTCGCCGGCAGGTAGCCCTTGCCGATCTCGACGGTAAACTCCATCGAGATGCGGGCGCCGGTGTCGAGCGTGCAGATCACCAGATCCGGGTTGAGGATGTCGATGTCGTGCCCGGTCTCGATCGCACCGGCGCGGACTTCGCCCGGACCGGTGGCGCGCAGGCGCATGCGCTTTGGCCCGTCGCCGTGCATGCGCAACCCGATGCTCTTGACGTTGAGCACGATGTCGGTCACGTCCTCGAGCACGCCGGGGATCGACGAGAACTCGTGCAATACCCCCTCGATCTGCATCGAGGTCACCGCCGCGCCCTGCAGCGACGACAGCAGCACGCGCCGCAGCGCATTGCCCAGGGTCAGGCCGAAGCCGCGTTCGAGCGGCTCCGCGACCACCGTGGCGGCGCGCTTCGGATCCTCGCCGGGCTCGACGGCGAGCGCCTTCGGCTTGATCAGCGTCTGCCAATTGCGTTGAATCACAAAGACATCGGTCATTGAGCGTATGTCCTATCGACATCCGAACCGGCGACAATGCCGGCGATTATGACATGCGACGCGACCGCAAAGCGGCCGCGCGGCGCCCGGTCCGGTCTCAGACCCGGCGTCGTTTTGGCGGGCGGCAGCCGTTATGCGGAATCGGCGTGACGTCGCGGATAGAAGTGATAGCGAAACCAACACTTTGCAAGGCGCGCAAGGCTGACTCGCGTCCCGAACCGGGGCCTTTCACCTCGATGTCGAGGGTGCGCATGCCGTGCTCCATCGCCTTGCGCCCGGCATCCTCGGCGGCGATCTGCGCCGCGTAGGGGGTCGACTTGCGCGACCCTTTGAAGCCCTGGCTGCCCGATGACGACCACGCGATCGCGTTGCCCTGGGCGTCGGTGATGGTGATCATCGTGTTGTTGAACGTCGCATTCACATGCGCCGTGCCGGACGTGATGTTTTTGCGTTCGCGACGCCGCAGCCGCGGCGCTGCCGCCGTACCTCTTGCCATTTAGCCGTTCCGCCGTTTCGAGGGGCTGATCAACAAACCTATTTCTTCTTGCCGGCGATCGGCCGGGCCGGGCCCTTGCGGGTGCGCGCGTTGGTATGCGTGCGCTGGCCGCGCACCGGCAGGCCCTTGCGATGCCGCAGCCCGCGGTAGCAGCCGAGGTCCATCAGCCGCTTGATGTTCATCGCCACCTGCCGCCGCAGATCGCCTTCGACCGTGTATTCACGGTCGATCAGCTCGCGGACGCGCAGCACCTCGTCGTCGGTCATGTCGTTGGCACGACGATCGAGCGGGATGCCGACCTTGTTGCAGATCTCAAGCGCCTTGGTGCGGCCGATGCCGTGGATATAGGTCAGGGCGATCGGCACACGCTTCTGATTAGGGATGTTTACGCCGGCTATTCGCGCCACGAGCGCATCTCCTCAATTCGGGCATAGCTGCGGGAGCGGGGGGATCGCTCCCGCGCGGAGCCGGGGATTATACGGATCGGGGACGCAGCGTCAATCAGACTTACGGGCGATTTCACCGTGAAATGATCGCTTCGATCGCGCGGGTCACGGCATCCATCTCCCCCATGCCGTCGATCGTCTCCAGAATGCCCTTGTCGCGGTAGTACGGCAGGATCGGCGCGGTCTGCCGATGATAGACCTCGAAGCGTTTCTGCACCGCCTCGGGCCGGTCGTCGGGGCGGCGGACAAACGCCGCAGCGCCGCAGAAGTCGCAAATGCCCTCTTTGGCGGGCCGGTTGTTGCGGTCGTGATAGCTAGCGCCGCATTGGCCGCAACTGAAGCGGCCGGCGAGCCGGTCGACCAGCGCCGCCTCGTCGACCTCCATCAGGATCACATGGTCGAGCTTCATGCCGTGCCGCGCCAGCATCGCATCGAGCGCCTCGGCCTGCGGGATCGTGCGCGGGAAACCGTCGAGGATGACGCCGTTCTTCGCGTCCGGCGCGGTGATGCGCGACTCGATCAGCTCGATGACGATGTCATCGGAAACCAGCGCGCCGGAATCCATGATCGCCTTGATCCGGCGGCCGAGCTCGCTGCCCGACGCGGTCTCGGCCCGGAGCATGTCGCCCGTCGCAAGCTGAACGAGCCCGTGCGCCTGTTCGAGGCGCTTGGCCTGCGTCCCCTTGCCGGCGCCTGGCGGCCCCAGCAGGATCAGGTTCATCCCCGGCGTCCTCTCAACCGCGCCTTTTTGATCAGCCCCTCGTATTGATGCGCGAGGAGATGCGAATGGATTTGCGCGACCGTATCCATCGTGACGCTGACCACGATCAGCAGGCTGGTGCCGCCAAAATAGAACGGCACGGAATATTGCGAGATCAGGATTTCCGGCAGGATGCACACCGCCGCCAGATACCCGGCACCGACCACGGTGAGCCGGGTCAGCACGTAATCGAGATGGTCGGCGGTGTTTTTGCCGGGCCGGATGCCGGGAATGAACCCGCCGTATTTGCGCAAATTGTCGGCCGTTTCCTGCGGGTTGAAGACGATCGCCGTGTAGAAGAAGCAAAAGAACACGATCAGCCCGACATAGAGCGCCATATAGGCCGGGCGGCCATGCGCGAGATAAGCGGTGATCGTGCCGAGCCAGCCGAAATTCTCGCCTTGCTGCTCGAAGGTCGAGATCGTCGCCGGCAGCAGCAACAGCGACGAGGCGAAGATCGGCGGGATCACCCCGGAGGTGTTGATCTTGAGCGGGAGATGCGACGCCTCGCCGCCGAACATGCGGTTGCCGACCTGGCGTTTCGGGTACTGCACCAGGATGC
This sequence comes from Allostellaceae bacterium, assembly GCA_035550515.1. Lineage (GTDB taxonomy): Bacteria > Pseudomonadota > Alphaproteobacteria > ATCC43930 > CGMCC-115725 > DATARH01. The sequence continues at coordinate 2,421 of DASZOZ010000121.1, read as the reverse complement.
GGCGCTGCGCCCGTTCCATGAACACGATAAACGCCACGACCGCGATCGACATCGCCAGGAACAGCAGGATGAAGATCGGCGACAGCGCGCCGGTGCGGCCGAGCTCCAAGGTCGCGGCCAAGGCATGCGGCAGGTTGGCGACGATGCCGGCAAAGATGATCAGCGAGATGCCGTTGCCGACGCCGCGCGCGGTGATCTGCTCGCCGAGCCACATCAGGAAGACCGTGCCGCTCGACAGCGTCACGACCGTCACGAGGCGAAAGAACAGCCCCGGGTCGATCACCGCCGATTGCGCCCCCGCGCGCATGCCTTCGAGACCGACGGCGATGCCGTAGGCTTGCACCGCGGCGAGCAGCACCGTGCCGTAGCGGGTGTATTGGTTGAGCTTTTTGCGGCCGCTCTCGCCTTCCTTCTTCAGCGCCTCCAATGTCGGCGACACCGCCGTGAGGAGCTGGATGATGATCGACGCCGAGATGTACGGCATGATGTTGAGGGCAAAGATCGACATGCGACCGAGCGCGCCGCCGGAAAACATGTCGAACATGCCGAGAATGCCGCCGGCGTTGCGCGAGAAGATGTCGTGCAGGATCGCCGGGTCGATGCCGGGCAGCGGGATATAGGTGCCCAGCCGATAGGCGACCAGCGCACCCAGGGTGAACCAGATCCGGCTCTTGAGCTCGGTCGCCTTGGAAAACGCCCCGAGATTGATGCTGCTCGCGAGTTGCTCGGCGGCTGACGCCATTTCGTTGTTCCCTGCCCCGACGGAGGCTGCCTATACAATAAGCGCTCGACGGTGCCCGTTCCATCCCGGCGAAGGCCGGGCCCCATGCTGCAACCACGAGCCACGGCTAAATAGGCCGCGGCTTTCGCCGGGGCGGCCGGAAGACCTCGAGACCGCGCGGTTATGCCTCAGCTTTTGCCGCGGCCTCCGGCAGCACGACCTTGCCCCCGGCCTTCTCGACCGCGGCGATGGCGGCTTGCGACGCGCCGGCGACGGCGATGGTGATCGCGGCCTTGATCTCGCCGTTGGCGAGCAGGCGGACGCCGTCACCAGCCCGGCGCAGCACACCGGCGGCGACCAGGGCTTGGGCATCGATGGTATCGCCGGCGGCGAGCCTGTTGGCGTCGAGCGCGGCCTGCAGCCGGCCGAGGTTCACGACCTTGAAGTCCTTTTGGAAGATCTTGTTGTTGAAGCCGCGCTTCGGCAGGCGGCGATGCAGCGGGGTCTGGCCGCCCTCGAACGCGTTGATCGCGACGCCGGAACGGCCGAGCTGGCCCTTGCCGCCATGGCCGGCGGTCTTGCCCTTGCCCGAGCCGATACCGCGTCCGAGCCGCTTCGCGCGGTAATGCGCGCCCGGATTATCCCTGATCTCGTTGAGCTTCATCATTCCACCTTCCGTGCGGCCTACCCTCACCCAACTCGCTAGCGGCGGGTGGGCGAGGGCCGACGCGCCGTCACTCCACCACCTTCACGAGGTGCTTGACCTTGTTGATCATGCCGCGCACCGCCGGCGTGTCTTCGAGCGTGCGTTGGCGGCGGATCTTGTTGAGCCCGAGGCCCTTCAGCGTCTGCTCCTGGTCGAAGCGGCGGCCGATCGGGCTGCCGGTCTGCACCACGGTGACGGTCTTCTTGGCAGCCTGGTTGGAAGTCTGGGCCATCACGCCGGCTCCCTGACCTCGGTCTCGCGGCGGCCGAGCACCTCGTTGACCTTCTTGCCGCGCCGCGCGGCGACCGCGCGCGGGCTGGTCGCATGGGTCAGCGCCGCGAAGGTCGCCTTGATCATGTTGTGCGGGTTCGAGCTGCCGACCGATTTGGCGACCACGTCCTGGACACCCAGCGCCTCGAAGATCGCGCGCATCGGGCCGCCGGCGATGATGCCGGTGCCGGGCTTGGCGGCGCGGATGACGACCTTGCCGGCGCCGTAGCTGTCGGCCATGTCGTGGTGCAGGGTGCGGCCTTCGCGCAGCGGCACGCGCACCAGCCCGCGCCGCGCCTGTTCGGTCGCCTTGCGGATCGCCTCCGGCACCTCGCGCGCCTTGCCCGAGCCATAGCCGACCCGCCCCTTGCGGTCGCCGACGACGACGAGCGCCGCAAAGCCGAAGCGCCGGCCGCCCTTCACGACCTTGGCGACGCGGTTGATGCTGACGAGCTTTTCGGCGAACTCGCTTTCCTCGTTGCGCTCGCGCGGCTGACGATCGCCGTCGCCGCGGCGGCGGCGGTCGCCGCCGCCTTCACCGCGTTGTCCGCCGGGACCGCGCGACGGCCCTCCCGAACCGCGCGGCGGTCCACCTTGTGTGCGTGCCATCGGCAGCCCCTTCTAGAAATCCAGCCCGCCCTCGCGGGCGGCGTCGGCCAGGGCCTTGACCCGGCCGTGAAAGATGTACCCGCCGCGATCGAAGATGACGCGCGACACCCCGGCT
>DASZOZ010000120.1:0-9869 GCA_035550515.1 Allostellaceae bacterium | reverse complement strand
ACCTATGGCGGGTTCAACGGCCCGACCAGCGCCGCCGCGGCCAGCCTGATCCGCGCCACCTCGACCCAGGAGATCGGCGCCGAAGTCGGCTACCAGCATTGGTGGCTGAGCAACCTGCGCAGCAACTTCAACGGCGGCTGGCAGTCGCATTTCGGCATCCCGATCTCGCTGGTCAACGCCAACGGCACGGTGGCCGGTGCGGCGGCGACCGGCGGCCAGGCGGCGTCGATCAACAAGGAGCTGTTCACCGCGCACGCCAACCTGATCTGGAACCCGGTGTCGTTTGTCGATGTCGGCCTCGAATACTTGTGGGGCCAGCGCACCGTGCTGAACAACCAGAGCGCCACCATGAACGTGCTGATCAGCGAGTTCAAATTCCGCTTCTAGCAAACGCTGATCGAGCGAACGCGAAACCCGCCGGGGATGCCGGCGGGTTTTTCGTTGCGCGCGCAACGACGGCGCGTCTGGTTTCGCCTCAGGCCGCGGTGTACACCATCGCCGACCGATCTGTCTGCCGAGGGCCGATGCCGTGCCGACATCGTTCTACGACGCGAGCGAAACGCGAGACCCGGCCGAACGCGAAACGGCGCTGATGGCGCGGCTTCCGGCGCTCGTCGCCGCGGCACAGCGCCAGGCGCCCGCCTATCGGGAGAAGTTTGCCGGCATCCGCCCCGAGGCGATCGACAGCCGCGCCGCGCTGGCCGGATTGCCGCTGACGCGGAAGTCCGAGCTGATGGAGGTTCAGCGGCGGAAGCCGCCTTTTGGCGGGTTTACCGCGGTCGGCCTCGCGGACATCGCGCGCGTTTTTGCCTCGCCCGGACCAATCTACGAGATCGAAGCGCGGCGGCCGGATTTCTTTCGCATGGCGCGCGCCTTGTTCGCGGCCGGATTTCGCGCCGGCGATCTGGTGCACAACACATTTTCCTATCACCTGACCCCGGCCGGGGCGATGCTGGAAAGCGCCGCCGCGGCGCTCGGCTGTCCGGTGATCCCTGCCGGCACCGGCCAGACCGAGCAGCAGTTGAAGACGATCGCCGATCTCAGGCCGGTTGCCTATGTCGGGACGCCGTCCTTTCTGAAAATCCTGCTCGACCGGGCGCGCGAAACGGCCAGCGACATCGGTTCGATCAGCAAGGCGCTGGTCGGCGCCGAGGCGTTCCCGGCGGTGCTGCGGCGGGAGTTCCGCGATCGCGGGATCAACGCGCTGCAATGCTACGGCACCGCCGATCTCGGACTGATCGCCTATGAGACAACCGGGCCGGACGGCGCGGTCTGCGAGGGCATGGTGCTGGACGAAGGCGTCATCCTCGAACTGGTCGAGCCGGGGAGCGGTACGCCGGTCGCGCCGGGGGAGGTCGGCGAGGTGGTGGTCACGACGCTGACGCCGGAATACCCGCTGATCCGCTTTGCGACCGGCGATCTGTCGGCGTTGCTGACCGAGCCGAGCCCGTGCGGGCGCACCGGTTATCGCATCAAGGGGTGGCTCGGCCGCGCCGACCAATCGGCCAAGGTTCGCGGCCTGTTTGTCCACCCGTCGCAGATTGCCGAGATCATCGGGCGGCACCCGGCGGTCGGCCGCGCCCGGCTGGTCATCGAGCGCCCCGCCAGCGCCGATGTCATGACCCTGCTGATCGAGACGGCCAAGCCCGGCGAGGCGGAGGCGGTCGCGGCCACGGCGCAGGCGGTGACCAAGCTGCGCGCTGCGGTCAGCGCCGTCGCCGCCGGCAGCCTGCCGAACGACGGCAAGGTCATCGACGACCGCCGGCCGATCGGCTAGCGGCAGCGGAGCGACAATTCATCAAATCGCCCCAATTTGTTCAAGGCGCCGACGCAATCGGCGGGCAAATTCACATGCGTAAGGCAGGTCCTTACAGGTTTGTCCCCCAAACCTCGCATCCGGCCGATTCGCTCGGACGGGAGCCACGCGGCTCCGGATTTCCCCCTCCGGAGCCGCCTTTTTTCTCCGGCAAGACAGCGTGACGGCCGCCGTGGACGACGGCGAGCTGGTCGCCGCCGCGCTCGCCTGCCGGCGCGGCGAACGGCTGGTCTTTTGCCGGCTCGGTTTCGTGCTTGGCGCGGGCGGCGGGCTGCTGCTCACCGGCGCCAACGGCAGCGGCAAATCGAGCCTGTTGCGGGTGCTCGCGAGCCTGCTCGCACCGGCCGCGGGGGCGGTATCTTGGGGAGGGGTGCCGGTCGACCGCGATCTCGCGGGTTATCGCGCCCGGCTGCACTATGTCGGTCACCGGGATGCGACAAAACCGGCGATGCGGGTGCGCGAAACATTGGCGTTCTGGTCGGAGATGCGCCGCGGCGACGCCGCGCGGATCGACCCGGCGCTCGCCACCATGGGGCTCGACGGCCTTGGCGATTGGCCGTGTCGGTGGCTGTCGGCCGGACAGCGGCATCGGCTGGCGCTGGCCCGGCTGCTCGCGGCGCCCGCGCCGTTATGGCTGCTCGACGAGCCGACCGCGGCGCTCGATGCCGACGGTGAACAGCGACTGCTCAGCGCGATCCGCGGGCATCGCGCCGCGGGCGGCCGGGTGGTGATCGCCACGCATCAGAACCTGCCGCTCGATGGGGTCGACACGCTCTCGCTCGACGATTTCGCCGCGCTGGCCCGCGCCGAGGCCGACCCGTTCGCCGCCGGTTTTTAAGGATGCGCGCCTATCTCGGCCTGTTTCGCCGCGAGGTGCTGCTGGCGATCCGCCAGGGCGGCGAGCTCGGCTTGGCGCTCGGTTTCTTTGTCCTCGCGGTGGTGCTGTTCCCACTCGGCGTGGGCCCGGAAGCCGAGATGCTGCGGCGCATCGGTGCGGGTATCGTGTGGGTCGCCGCGCTGCTGGCGGCGGTGGTCAGCCTCGACCGGCTGTTCGCCGCCGATTACGCCGATGGCGGGCTCGACCTGCTGGTTTTGTCGGCGGTTCCGCTCGAAGGCGCGGTGCTGGTCAAATGCGCCGCGCATTGGGTGACGACCGGGTTGCCGCTCGCCCTGGTCAGCCCGCTGCTCGGCCTGCTGCTCGATCTCGACCCGGCGGCGATCGCGCTCCTGGCGGCGGGGCTGGTGATCGGCACGCCGGCGCTGAGCCTGTTGGGCGCCATCGCCGCGGCGCTGACGCTGGGGGCCCGCCGGCCCGGTGTGCTGTCGTCGCTGATCGTGCTGCCGCTCTACCTGCCGGTGCTGATTTTCGGCGCCGGCGCGGTCGAGGCCGGCACGATGAGCGGCGGGGCGCGCGCCCATCTGCTGCTGCTCGGCGCGTTGAGCTTGGCGGCGCTGCCGCTGGCGCCGCTCGCCGCCGCCGCGGCATTGCGCCAGGCGCTCGATTAGCGCGGTTTTGGAGTAGACTGCGCGGATGCTGTCCCGCCTCGCCAATCCCGCCCGGTTCATGCGGCTGAGCCGCGCGGTGCTGCCGGTCCTTGCCGGCGCGACGGTCGCGATGCTGGCGCTGGGGCTGTACCTCGCGCTGTTTGTCGCGCCGCCCGACTATCAGCAGGGCGAGAGCGTGCGGATCATGTTCGTGCACGTACCGGCGGCGTGGATGGCGCTGCTGGTGTATCTTGTCGTCGCGGCGGCGAGCTTTGTCGCCCTGGTGTGGCGCCACCCGCTGGCGGAGATCGCCGCCCAGGCCGCAGCGCCGCTCGGCGCCGCCTTTACGCTGGTCTGCCTGGCGACCGGGTCGCTGTGGGGCCGGCCGATGTGGGGCACGTGGTGGGCCTGGGACGCCAGGATGACCTCGGTCCTGGTGCTGTTCTTCCTCTATCTCGGCTATATCGCGCTGGTGAACGCGTTCGACGACGCCGGCCGCGGCTCGCGCGCGGGCTCGGTGCTGGCGCTGGTCGGGGTGGTGAACCTGCCGATCATCAAGTTCTCGGTCGATTGGTGGAACACGCTGCACCAGTCGGAAAGCGTGTTCCGCGCCGGCGGACCCACCATCGACCCGTCGATGCTATGGCCGCTCCTGGTGATGGCGCTCGGCTATCTGTTGCTCTTTGCCGCGCTGTTGCTCGTCAGGATGCGCACGGCACTCAACGAGGCCAGGGCGCGGGCGTTGATGATGTCGGCGCCGCGCCGGGCGCGCGAGGCGGCGCCGGCGCAAGCGACCGCGGTGCTGCGATGAGGGGCTTTCTCGACTGGGCGGCGATGGGGGGCTATGCGGCCTTTGTCTGGCCCGCCTATGCTGTTGCGCTGATCGTGCTCGGCGGCGCGGCGGCGCAATCCTGGCATCGCTACCGGGCGAGCCGCCGCGTGCTCGACCGGCTGCAATCCTCCGGCCGATGACCAGCCGAAAGCGCCGGCGCCGGCGGCTGGCGATCGCCCTGGTCGGCCTGGCGGCGCTCGGCGGCGCCACGGCGCTGGTGCTCGCCGCGTTCCGCGACAATCTCGTCTTTTTCTTCAGCCCGAGCGAGCTGATCGCGAAACCGGACCTGGCGGACCGGCGCATTCGCATCGGCGGCCTGGTCGAATCGCACAGCCTCGCGCACGAGGACGGGCGGCGCGTGACGTTCCGCATCACCGACGGCCGAACCGATATCGATGTCAGCTATGACGGCATCCTGCCCGATCTGTTCCGCGAGGGGCAGGGGGTGGTTGCCGAGGGGCGGGTCAAGGGCGGCGTCTTTGTCGCCAGCACGATCCTCGCCAAGCACGACGAAAAATACATGCCGCCCGAGGTCGCCAAGGCGCTGAAGGAGAGCGGCCATTGGCAGGAAAGCGGCGACGCGAGCGCCCTCGCCGGCCCGCCTCCCGCGCATTTCCGCTAAGTTCACGTCACCGCGCGATCGGGATCACGCTGGGTTGCGGCAGGTCCTTGGCCGAGTTGTTCTGCGCCAGCAATTCGGTCACGAGGTCGAGCACCTGCGAGGAGCGGTCGGCGCCGGTCGGGTCGACATCGATGTGGTAGTCGCGGCCCTGAAAGCTGGCGCTGATCGCGCCGGGGCCGCCGGCGCCTTCCTTGAGATGGAAGATGTCGGGGTCCCAATCCCCGGTTTTCGCCGGGACCAGACCGAGCTGCAGGCGGACGATCTCGCCGAGGTAATAGATGATCCCCTCGGTCGAATGGGTGCGGATGACCAGCGGGCTGTCGGCCGCGCCGGCGGCGGCCCGCGCCTTTGCCGCCTGGCCCGGCGCGATGTTGCGCCGAGCACCGCACAGCAGGCCGGCGGGCAGCCGCTCACCGGTATGGCCGACCGGCATGCCGGCATAGACCGGTCTGCCGTGTGTCAGGGACGGGTCGAAGCAGAACCGCGAATCCTTGGTGAGCTTTTCGAGCTGGAAGCGGCCATGCCCCAGATCGGCGACGCGGATGCCCTTGGCGTCGAGGTTTACCAGCTCGGTCGGCGACGGGTACTTGCCCTTGTCGAACGGCTGGCCGAGCGGCGTCGTGTCCTCGACATCCTCAACCGTCAGCCCCATCGCGATGAACGTGCGCAACAGCTCGGGGAATTGCTGCTCCAGCTTCACGCCGGCGGCATCGACATGCTTGTCCGGGATGTTGTAGAGGCGCTTGCGGGCATTGCGCGGCCCGTACTCGATCTCCGACACCACCAGCGTCAGCAGCGGGTATTCCGGGAAGCCGATATTGAGGTAGTAGGACAGGCTCTTCATCGGGATCGGCGTCAGGATCCCCTGATAGAACTCCTTGGTGTTGAGCACTGACACGGTGTAGGTCGGCGAATTGCTCAGGGTGATCGACGGGTTGAACGTATCGATCCGCGCGGCGCCCTCGCGCGGGCCGCCGAACGGGACGCTGAAGGCGGCGGAGCCGGAGACGCTGACCTGGCCGCTGATCGTGCTGAGATCGGTGAATTGCAGCGGCTGGCGGTAGGCCGCGCGCAAGATGTTGATCAGCAGCGTCTGGTTTTTGACCGTCGCGGCCTGGACGTTGTATTCGACCGAATGTCCCGCCAGCTGGTCGGCGATACCGCACGCGCCGAGCGTCGCGGCCAGAACGACCGCGAGCAGCCCTCTCGCCAACCGTGCCGCGGCTGTCCGCCCCGTTCCCCCGGACATGCACCCCCACCGTACCGCGCGGGCGGCGGCCGCACCGTCACCCGCGCGCGCGATCATCGCGGCGGCGCGGCGGGTTTTCAACTCCGCCGCGCCGATCGGTTAACCCGCCCTGTCGATTAACCCGCCGGCGGTTAACCCATCGTCGAGTTGAAGGCGCCGCCGTCCAGCAGCAGGTTCTGGCCGACGATAAAGCCGGATGACGCGGCGCAGAGAAAGGCGCAGGCATCGCCGAATTCGGCCGGGTCGCCGACCCTGCCGGCCGGGTTGGTGGCGCCGCGCTTGGCGAGGATGTCCTCGAACGGCACGTTCTGCTGCCGTGCCTCGTATTCCATGCCGGAGCGCAGCCGGTCGGTCAGGAAAGGCCCCGGCAGCAGCCCGTTGATCGTCACGTTGTACTTGGCGACCTGCCGCGCCAGCCCGGCGCTGAACGCGGTGAGCCCGGCGCGCGCGCCGTTCGACATGCCGAGATTGGGGATCGGCGACTTCACCGAGCCCGAAGTGATGTTGACGATACGGCCGAAACGCCGCTCGCACATGCCGTCGACCACCGCCTTCATCAGCATGATCGGGGTCAGCATGTTGTTGTTGACCGCCTTCTGCCAGTCCTCGACCGACCATTCGCGGAAATCGCCATGCGGCGGGCCGCCGCAATTATTGACCAGGATGTCGGGGTTGGGGCAGGCGGCCAGCGCGGCCTGTCGGCCGGCCTCGGTGCCGATATCGCCGGCGACCGCGGTGACCTTGGTCCCGGTCTCCTTGCGGATGTCCTCGGCCGTCGCCTCGAGGGTCTCCCGGGTCCGCGCGGTGATCACCAGGTCGACCCCGGCGCGGCCCAGCGACATCGCGCAGGCGCGGCCGAGCCCCTTGCTCGCCGCGCAGACGATCGCCTTGCGGCCCTTGATTTTAAGATCGAGCATTGTTGTTCCTCCCAAACCGGTCGGCCGGCGGCCACCTCCGAGCCGCCGTTATAACGCAGTCGCACGGCTTGCCGAGAGCGGCGTGAGCCGGCGCGGGCCGCGCGCAATTCGGCCATGCGGCAAATTGCGCTTGTGAAGCGCGCCGATCCGCGCTTACAGTTGAGAACGATTATCACTTGCTTACGTGATGCCATGCGATCTTCCCTTCTCGCCGTTGCTTTGGTCCTCGCGACTGCTGCTCCGGCGTTCGCCGATGACCCCGTCGTCACCATCACCTTGAAAGATCACGCCTTCACCCCGAGCGAGGTGCCGGTGCCCGCCGGTGTCAAGGTCAAGCTCGTGGTCAGCAACCAGCAGCCGACGACGGCGGAGTTCGAGAGCCACGCGCTGCATTTTGAAAAGATCGTCGGTGCCGGGGGGCAGGCGACGGTCTTTGTCGGTCCGTTGACCGCCGGCAGCTACGAGTTCTTCGACGATTTTCACAAGGATACTCGCGGCCACCTGGTCGTGAAGTAGGACGCGCCGAAATGCTGCCCACCGCCATCATCGTCTTTCGCGAGGTGCTCGAAGCGTCGCTGATCGTCGGCATCGTCATGGCGGCGAGCCGCGGCGCGCTCGGGCGCGGGTTGTGGGTGTCGGGCGGTGTCGCCGCCGGCGCGCTGGGCGCCTGCCTCGTCGCGCTGTTCGCGGCGACGATCGCCGCGGCGGCCGAGGGCATGGGCCAGGAATTGTTCGACGCCGGCATCCTGTTCGCCGCGGTCGGCATGCTCGGCTGGCACAATATCTGGATGAGCCGTCACGGTCGCGAACTCGCCTCGCACGCGGCGCAGCTCGGCAACGCGGTGCGGTCCGGGGCGCGGCCGCTCTGGGCGCTGGCTTTTGCGGTGGCGCTTGCGGTGCTGCGCGAAGGCTCGGAGATCGTGCTGTGTCTTTACGGGATCGCGCTTGGGGGCAATGGGGGGCCGTTGGCGATGGCGGCCGGCGGGGTCATCGGGCTGGCATTGGGGATTGCCGCGGGGACGGCGATCTATTGGGGCCTCGTCAGCATCCCGATGCGGCTGCTGTTCGCGGTGACGAGCTGGCTGGTGCTGCTGCTCGCCGCCGGGCTCGCTTCGCAGGGCGCCGCCTTCCTGATGCAGGCCGACCTGCTGCCGGCGCTGGGCAGCAATCTGTGGGACACCTCGTTCCTGTTGAGCGACCAGAGCCTCGCCGGCCGGGTGCTGCACACGCTGATCGGCTATACCGCGCAGCCGGCCGGCATCCAGCTCGTGTTCTACGCGGCGACGCTGCTGGTGATCGGCGGGCTGATGCGCCTGGTCGGCGCCGGCGAGCACACCGCATCCGGGAAGCCGCGAGGGGGTTCCGCAGTCAGCCCGGCCGAATAGCGCGCCGCGCAAGCCGCCGCGCCGGGACGGCGTTAATCCTGTTCGCCGGCATCCTTAACCATGAATTAATCCGTATTTACCGGGTATTTTATCTATGGTCCGAACCAACCGGCCGGCAAGGCTGGGGGGAGGGTCGGACTTGTCGTCCTTGCGTGTTGCCTACTCGATCGCCGCGGCAGCGCTGTTTCTGGCGCTGCCGTGGGGTCAGGCCGGCGCGCTGCTGCTGGTCCTGTTCATGGTGCTCATGGCCGCCGATCTCACCGCCGCCGCGCCGGCGCTGCGGTCCGCGCCGGTGCCGGCGACATCCGTCGTGGCGCTTGGCGGTGATATGGCCAACCTCGCGCTGCTGCGCCGCACGGTGCCGGCGTTGCGCATGCGGCGGCCGGCCGCCGCGCTCGACGCGCAGATCCGCTGGCGGCAGGCGATCGAAACCCGTCGCCGCCAGCGCGATAGCGTCTGCTGATCAGCCGGTCGTCAGCGTCCACACCCCGAGCGCGATCGACAGCGCCACCACGCCCCAGCGCAGCGTCTTGAGCGAGACCCACCGGGCCAACTGCCGCCCCAGCAGCACGGCCGGCAAATTGGCCGCCACCATCGCCAAGGTGGTCCCCGCGACCACCGGCAGCAGCACCGCGAACCGCGCCGCCAGCGCCGCGGTCGCGATCTCGGTCTTGTCGCCGAGTTCGGCGATGAAGAACGCGCAGACCGTCGCGCCGAAGACGCCGAACCGTCCGCTCGGCACGCTCTCCTTCTCCGGCTTTTCCGGGATCACCGCCCATAGCGCGACGGCAAAAAACGAGGTGGCGATGATCCAGCGGAGCCACGGCCCGTCGAGCTTCATGCCGAGGAAATAGCCGACCGCCGCAGAGGCCAGGTGGTTGACCACCACCGCCACGACGATGCCGGCGAGGATCGGCACCGGCCGGTGAAAACGGCTCGCCAGCATCAGCGCCAGAAATTGCGTCTTGTCGCCAAGCTCGGCGAGCACGACGAGCCCGAACGAGACAAGAAATGCTTCCATACCGCGCCGGTCATAGCCCAATGCCGCGGCGCTGGATACGATCGATCAGTCGCGGGCGGCCAGCGCCTTGTCGAACAGCGGGAGCAGCGTCGGGAATGTCGGGTATTGGCCGGCGACGATGTCGTCGCGGCTCGCCCAGGCGCAATCCGCCGCATCGTCGGCGGCGACGCCCTCGCCCGATTTCCAGACGCCGCGCACCGCGATCAGCGTGTAATGGAATTGCACGCGGCCGTCGTCGTCGCGGGTGATCGCGTCATGGATGTCGAGCCACCCGGCCGGCTCGGCGACGATTCCGGTTTCCTCCAGCAGCTCGCGCATCGCGCCCTGCGCCACGGTCTCGCCGAGTTCGAGCATCCCGCCGGGAAACCCCCAGCGCCCGGCATTGGGCTGCTGCTTGCGCTGAACGATCAGCACCTTGGTTTCTTGTCCCATCGGGCGCAGCACGACGATCAGCACGGCGACGATCGGCCGCTCCGGATAACGCCGCGCCGCGCGGCGCGCGTCGAGATCGGCGGTGGTGGGTTCGCTCATACCCCCACCCC